>NZ_BAABAF010000006.1:0-254352 GCF_039537285.1 Microbacterium kribbense
ACCCACCATGGGTTGAGCATCTCCCGACGCGGCCACGTCTGGGGAACAGGCACTGATCGAGCTGGGGACTCGACGCGCCGAAAGGTGTCGACCAGCGACCAGGGTACCGCACAACCGGCACCAAATGACTGGGCCTCGCGAACGGCACGCCCGCAACCGCCCCCCTGTACGCAAGCGTGGGCACCAAGATGATCGCATACACCGACAGCGACGCCGCGATCGGACGGCTGGACGGGGCCAGGATCGCGATCGTCAGGGCGACGGCGACGGCCGCAAGTGTCGGGGGCAGCGCCGTCACGGCTCCCAGACACATGCCCGGCCGCTGCCGGTCGTGAGCCCAGGCGAAGACGCCGGCCTCTGTTCCGCTCGCCTGACCAAGCGCCCAGGTCGTGCCCGGACGGCCCGCAACCCTTGGAAACACCGGGGGTCGGGGGGTCGGCGGGCACGGCGAGCTCGATCATGAGCAGTGCTCTCGCACCGACGGTCACTGCCCACCAGCAGCGGCACCGCGACGCTGATCGCCGCCCGCACCGCCACCCGGTGCTTCCCGTGACGAGGGCCGATGCGGATCAGCCCCGTCCACACCCGCCGCGCCGCATCCGCCGCATCCCCAGGCTGCGCACCCAGGGGTCACCTAGCCAGGCCGTGTCACCAGAGCCTGCATGGCCGGCAGAGCGGCCACCGCCGCTACTTCGCCGTGCTCAGACGCACCATGGCGTCGTAGAGCTGCTGATCCGTCATCGGCGGCTCGGGCAGCGGATGTGCGCGCTCGGCACGGTAGGCATCGAGCATCAGGTAGAGGTGCCGCCGCCACGCGTCGGGCGCGGTGGTGCTGGTGGCGTCGATCATCCGGCCGTTGGACCAGATGAGGTTCACGATGTCGGCCTGCGTGATGTCGGGGCGCGCCGCGCCGGCTTCCTGTGCCCGGGTGAGCACGTCTTCGATCTCGTGACACATCCGGTCATGGATGAGTTCGGTCTCAGCGCTGCCGGGGAACCGACGGGAGAGGAAGTCGTTGAATCCGCGGTCTCCCGCCTGCACGCGCAGCAGGTTCTCCAGATAGGCGACGAACCCGTCCCACGGATCGTCGATCTGCAGCGCCTTCGCGGATCCCTCGGCGAACTCCTGCAGTCGAGGTTCGAGAGCGGCCAGGAGCAGGTCCAGTCGGGTCGGGAAGTGGCGGTACAGGGTCCCGATGGCGACGCCGGCGTCCCGGGCGATCGCCTCCAGCGAGGCATCCACCCCACGGGCGGCGAACTCGCAGCGCGCCGCGACAAGCAGCCTCGCACGGCGCTCCCGGGCGTCCCGGCGCTGCGGCATGCGCCTCCGCTCGACTGCGCTGATACTCATGCGGCCAGTGTAACCCGCGAGCTGAGGGTGGCCTCCGGTTCTGGTGCGACCGTGCGCTTCCGGCCCTCGAGGCCGGGTGGCGCGCGGGCAGGATTTCGCCGATCTGGAATACATGAGGCACCCCTCCGGTTCCATGCAGGCAACCGGAGGAATGCCTCATCTTGAGGTTCCGGTCGACCGCCGGCAAACCTGACGGCCCACTGATCAGGACGAACAAGGGAGCATTTCATGAGCAGTATCAGCATCATCGGTTCGGGCAACATGGCCCGGGCCATCGGCGCCCGGGCCCTCGAGACCGGCAGCACGGTCGAGATCCTCGCGAGGAATGTCGGCAAGGCGGCAGCCACGGCACGCGCCCTCGGCAACGGTGCGACGACGGGGACCTGGGGCGCCAGGCCGACCGGCGACATCGTGATCCTCGCCGTGCTGCACGCCGCGGCCGTGTCGGTCGTCCGCGAGTTCGGGCAGTCGCTGGCAGACAAGATCGTCGTCGACATCACCAACCCGTTCAACGCGGATGCCACGGGGCTCGCCATCCCCTATGACACGTCGAGCGCGCAGCTGGTCGCCGACGTCGCGCCGGCCGGTGCCCACGTCCTGAAGGCGTTCAACACCCTGTTCGCCCATATCGTGGCCGCGGGCGACCCGGTCGACGTGTTCATGGCCGGTGACGACACGCGGGCCAAGGAGAGCTTGGCCGCGTTCATCACGAGTCTCGGACTTCGTCCTCGGGACGCCGGTGACCTGATCATGGCGCACTGGCTGGAGGGCGCGGCCGTGCTGGAGATGGGCGTGGCTCGCGCTGGGGCGGGATTCGACTTCTCGCTCGGCGTGAACTCCCGCGTGGGCGTCGGCGCGTACTGAGCGTATGCATGCTCGATGCCGGCACCCGGCATCGTCGAATGGCCGGCGCCGGCATCCGACTCATGTGTCGAGACGGGCGAGCAGGTCGACGGCGGCACGCGTGTAGCCGTCGATCCATCGGTCGTGGATCCGCTTGATCGGCACGGGCGCGAGCGCCAGGTGGCGCTCGCGCCCCACCCTTCGTCCGGTGACGAGTTCCGCCGCCTCCAGCACGCGCAGATGCTGCAGCACCGTGGTGCGGTCCAGATCGCCGAACAGGTCGCACAGCGCCCCCGTCGTGCGCGGCGCCTCTTTGAGGGCGTCGAGGATGCTGCGGCGCACGGGCGACGCAAGCGCTTTGAAGACGCGGTCGTCGTCCGAGGGCTTGTGCGACTCCACCGACATGTTGTAAAAATACAACATGACTGGCGAACTGAAGGAATTGACGTTCACGGTGTCGGGACGCGTCGCCCGCCCGCCCGCGGAGGTGTACGAGGCCGTCGCAGACCCTGAACAGCTCTCGCACTATTTCACGACCGGGGGAGCGCGCGGCCGCCTCGACGCGGGGGCCGACGTCTCCTGGGACTTCCGCGACTTCCCCGGACGATTTCCCGTCGACGTGGTCGAGGCCCAGCCACCGACCCGCATCGTGATCCGCTGGGGCGGCCAGTCCGTCACCGCCGCCGACGGTCGGACGACCACGACGTTCGAATTCGAGCCGATCGACGACGGGGCGCGCACGCTGGTGACGATCACCGAGTCGTCCTGGCAGGTCACCCCCGACGGTGCGCACCACGCGTTCGACAACTGCGAGGGGTGGACGGGCATGCTCGCCGCGCTGAAGGTGTGGGTCGAGCACGGCATCAACCTGCGCGACGGCTTCTACGCCTGAGCGGGGGCCGGCCAGGTCACGCGGCGCGAACACCCGGGACCGGCGTCCGCCACGTCTGGCGCGGCCCGCGGCGGCGGCGTGTGTCGTCCGCCCCTGACAGACTCGAGGGATGACCGACGACCTCCGCACCGAAGCTCGCGAGATGCTGCGGGCGCTCGTCGGGCACGCCGCCGTCTTCCACGACGGGCAGTTCGAGGCCATCGAGGCGCTCGTGCGCGCCCGCCGCCGCGCGCTGGTGGTGCAGCGCACCGGATGGGGCAAGTCCGCCGTCTACTTCGTCGCGACGCTGCTGCTGCGCAGGCAGGGCGCCGGCCCGACGGTGCTGGTCTCGCCGTTGCTGGCTCTGATGCGCGACCAGATCGCCGCCGCCGAGCGTGCCGGTGTGCGGGCGGTCGCGATCAACTCCACGAATGCGCACGAGTGGGACCAGGTGCGCGCGCGGCTGGCCGATGATTCGGTCGACGTGCTGCTGGTCTCACCCGAGCGCCTGAACAACCCGTCGTTCCGCGATGAGCAGCTGCCGACGCTGGTGGACCGAATGGGGATGCTGGTGGTCGACGAAGCCCATTGCATCAGCGACTGGGGGCACGACTTCCGTCCCGACTACCGCCGGCTCGGCGAGCTGATCCGACGGCTGCCGCCGGTCGTCCCGATACTCGCGACGACGGCGACGGCCAACAGCCGCGTCGTGACCGATGTCGCCGAGCAGCTGGGCGGCGGTGCGGACGCGCCGCCGGTGCTCACGATCCGCGGTCCGCTGGCACGGTCATCGCTGCGGCTCGGCGTGCTGCGGCTACCCAGCGCCCGGGCGCGGCTGGCCTGGCTGCTCACGCATCTGGACGACTTCACCGGGTCGGGCATCATCTACAGCCTCACCGTCAGCGGTGCGGAGGATGTCGCGCGGCTGCTGCGCGAAGCCGGTCACGAGGTGCGCGCCTACACCGGCCGCACCGACCCCGCCGAGCGCGAAGAGCTCGAGGCGCGCCTGAAGCGCAACGAGGTGAAGGCGCTGGTGGCCACGAGCGCGCTCGGAATGGGATTCGACAAGCCCGACCTCGGGTTCGTCATCCACCTCGGCGCGCCGTCCTCGCCCGTCGCGTACTACCAGCAGGTCGGGCGCGCCGGCCGCGCGACCGCGAACGCCGACGTGCTGCTGCTGCCGGGCCCCGAGGACCCCGATATCTGGCGCTATTTCGCCACCGCGTCGATGCCGACCCGCGAGCGCGCCGAGCGGGTCATCGGCGCCCTCGGCGACGCGCCGCTGTCGACGCCCGCACTGGAGGCGCTGGTGGACGTCCGGCGCACGCCGCTGGAGCTGCTGCTGAAGGTGCTCGACGTGGACGGGGCCGTGCATCGGGTGCGCGGCGGCTGGGTCGCCACCGGCACGCCGTGGGTCTACGACGCCGAACGGTACGACCGCATCGCGGCCGAGCGGCGGGCCGAGCAGCAGCACATGGTGGCGTACGAACAGACCGATGGATGCCGGATGGAGTTCCTGCAGCGACTGCTCGACGACGACACCGCCACCGAATGCGGGCGGTGCGACAACTGCGCGGGCGTCTGGTTCTCGCCGCAGATCGCCGAGACGGCAACGGCTTCGGCGGCGTCGTCGCTGGATCGGGTCGGCGTTCCGATCGAACCGCGTGCGCAGTGGCCGACCGGAGCCGACCGGCTCGGGGTGCCGGTCAAGGGCAGGATCGCCGCGGAGGAGCGGTCCGAGGAGGGCCGTGCACTCGCGAGGCTGACCGATCTGGGGTGGGGCGGTGCGCTGCGGACGCTGTTCGCCGACCCGAAGGACGGGCCGATCAGCCCCGCGCTGCTGGACGCCGCAGTGCGGGTGCTCGCCGACTGGCCGTGGGCGCAGCGTCCGACCGGCATCGTCGCGATGGCCTCGGGTCGCCGGCCGCTGCTGATCGACACGCTCGCGCGCGGTCTGGCCGCGGCCGGGCGGCTGCCCTTCGTCGGCACGCTGGCCGCGCGCGGCGGCGGCCCGGCCGGCGAGCCGGGCGGCAACAGCGTCTATCGGCTGGCCGGGGTCTGGGACCGATGGGATGCGTCGGCGTTGTCGCTGCCGGCCGGGCCGATCCTGCTGGTCGACGACCTCGCCGACAGTCGCTGGACGCTCACCGTCGCCGCACGCGAACTGCGTCGCCGCGGAGCGGACGCGGTGCTGCCGCTCGTCCTCGCGCTGCGCGGCTGAGTCGGATGCGCGGCGCGCTCAGGCGTCGGCGTCGCGAGCGGCCAGAATCTGCTGCCAGTCGTCCGGGACGCGGCCGGCCGGTCCCGGCACCGACTGCGATTCCGGATGGCTGGTCGGCGGAGCCAGCTCGGGCCCGGTGATCTGCACGCCGGCCTCGAAGTCCCAGAACCAGTCCTCGCCCGGTTCGAAGCTCTGCATCACGCGGTGCCCGGTGGCGCGTGCGTGCGCGGTGGCGTGGCGGTTCAACGAGGAGTCGCAGCATCCGATGTGTCCGCACGTGGCGCAGCGTCGCAGCCGCACCCACCAGCTGCCGCGAGGCCGTCGACGAGCCCGACCACGGCGCTCGAGTCGAGGCGCAGTGCGCGGACGATATCGCGCTGCGTGGTCCCGGAGCCGACACCGGCCGGTTCCAGCCCGGAGTACTGGCGGGTGCGCAGGTCGAACGGTGTCAGGGCGGCATTCGCGGGTCGCGCGGCGAACCAGGAGAATCGGGCGGCGAGGAAGCCGATGTTGCCCGCGAGCCGCCGGATGGACGGCGTCGAGATCGCGGGGGGCTCCACAGTCACTGCACACCTCCCCAGGCCGTGCCGGTCGACATCGAGGCCGGGCGTGTTCATCCTGTAAGCGCGCGCTCACCATACGGCCCCTGCCGTGCGGCCCCGGCTGTGCCATCCATCGATCCGATCGCATTTCTCGTAGTGACCATGTCCATCCCTTCATCGGGCAGCTGACCGGCCCACGATCGAGGGTGGTGATGCGGATGGCCGACGCGTCATTGCGTTCTGTGGAGGTGATCCATCGGACACGCTAAAGCAGTTCATTGTTTTTTACAATGGTTTGCGAGATCCGGTCGGCATCGGGCACTCAGGCGCCGGGCGGCGCCCAGGCCATCGACTCGATGTAGCGCAGCAGCACGCCCTCGCGCAGCGCCCAGGGCGCCACCTCCAGTTCGTCCACGCCCAGCGCGGCCATCGCCGCGTGCACGACGACGGCGGCGGCGACGATCTGGAACGTGCGGTCGGGGGTGATTCCGGGCAGCTCCTGGCGCGCACTGGCGGGAAGGCGGGCCAGACGCGGAATCCACGATTCGAGCGACGCCCGCGGCATCCGCAGCCGTTCCACCCCGGCCGGCCCGTTCGTGGAATAGCCGGTGAGCCGCGCCAGCGACCGGATCGCCTTGGACGAGCCCACCGCGAGGTCGGGGCGAGCCAGCCCCGCGAACGCGTCGGCCACCGGCTGCAGGGTCTGGTCGGCGTGCGCCCGCAGCCGCTGCACGGCGCCTTCGTCCGGCGGATCGCCCGGCAGGTAGGCCAGGGTCATCCGGCCGGCGCCCAGGGGCACCGATGCTGCGGCATCCGGCAGCTCCTCGGGACCCGCCGCCAGCTCGAGCGAGCCACCGCCGATGTCGATCAGCAGGATCTGGCCCGCGGCCCACCCGAACCAGCGGCGCACGGCGAGGAACGTGAATCGCGCTTCGGTCTCGCCGCCGAGCACCTGCAGGTCCTGACCGAGCGCGGCCTCGATGCGCGCGATCACTTCTGCGCCGTTGGCCGCCTCGCGGACCGCGGACGTCGCCGTCGCGAGGAGCTCTTCGACGTTCTCGGTCGCCGCGATCTCGCGGGCGCGGGAGACGGCCGCTTCGAGTGCCTGGATGCCTTCCTCGGTGATCTCGCCGTCGGGACCGAGGTAGCGCATCAGGCGCAGAACGGTGCGCTCGCTCGTGCGACCCAGCGGTCTGCCGCCGGGAAAGACGTCCGCCACGAGCAGGTGGACGGTGTTCGAGCCGATGTCGAGGACTCCCAGGCGCACACAACGACAATAGCGCGATGCGGCCGGCCGATCCGGTGCCGGTCGCAGGGGCAGCACCGCGCGCGCCTATGATCGGGGGATGGCCTCCGTCTCCCTCCCGCGAACCATTTTCGATGAGTCCCACGACGACTTCCGCGCCATGGTGCGGCGCTTCGTCGAACGCCAGGTCGTCCCGAACCTGGACGCGTGGATCGCCGCCGGTCGAGTGGACCGCAGCCTGTTCCAGGAGGCCGGCGCCGCCGGCATCCTGGGCATGTCCGCACCCGAGGAGTTCGGCGGCGGCGGCGTGGCCGACTTCCGCTTCAACGCGATCGTCATCGAAGAGATAGTGCGGGTCGGCGCGACCGCGGTCTCGATGTCGCTGTGCGGCTTCAACGATCTGGTGGCCCCCTACTTCATCGCGTTCGGCACCGACGAGCAGAACCAGCGGTGGCTGGCGCCGATGATCGCCGGCGAGAAGGTCGGCGCGATCGCGATGACCGAACCCGGCGCCGGATCGGACCTCGCCGGCATCACGACGACGGCGCGGCCCGACGGCGACGCCTTCGTGCTCAACGGCGCCAAGACCTTCATCTCCAACGGACTGCTGGCCGACGTCTTCATCGTCGCCTGCCGCACCGACCCCGACGCCGGGCGCGCCGGGATCAGCCTGCTGGTCGTCGAGCCCGACATACCGGGATTCACGCGCAGCGGCCCGCTGAAGAAGGTCGGACTGTCCGCGCAGGACACCGCCGAGCTCTTCTTCGACGACGTCCGCGTGCCGCGCACCCATGTGCTCGGCCAAGAGGGCGAGGGCTGGACGCAGATGCGACGCAACCTGCCCGTCGAACGTCTGGACATCGCGGTCACGGCCATGGCGCGGATGCGGGCCACCTTCGATCAGGCGCTGGCCTACGCCTGCGACCGGAAGGCGTTCGGACAGCGGATCGCCGACTTCCAAGCCAATCGCTTCTACCTCGCGGAGCTTGCCACCGAGATCGAGATCGCCCAGGTCTTCGTCGACCGGTGCATTCTGGACGCCGCCGAGCACACCCTCGACGAGGTGACGGCGGCGATGGCCAAGTGGTGGGTCACCGAACTGCACCAGCGGGTCATCCAGCGCGCGGTCCAGCTGCACGGCGGATACGGCTTCATGCGCGAGTACGCCGTCGCCCAGGATTACCTCGATTCCCGGGTCTCGACGATCTTCGGCGGCACCACCGAGATCATGAAGGAGATCATCGGGCGCCGCCTCACCCGGCCGGCCTGAGCGGGTGGGGGCAGCAGGGTAACCTGCCGCTATGGCATCGATACCGTTCGTGCAGCACGACATCACCGCCCGGGTGCCGGAGCTGACTGACCCGACTTCCATCATCGAGGTCCCGCTGAAGATCCGGGTGGACCCGCTGACCGGGCACACCTCCCGGATCGTCTCGGGCACCCGGCTCGCCCCCGAGACGCGGCCCGATCTGACCGCGCTGACGGCGGCGCCGTCGTTCTGCCCGTTCTGCGCGGGGACCATCGAGACCGCCACCGGACTGCTCGACCCCGCGATAACCGACGAGGGCCGCATCCGGCGCGGCTCGGCCGTGATCGTGCCGAACGTGATGGCCTACTCCGAGTTCTCCTCAGTGGGCCTGTATGACACCGGGTCGCACTTCCTCGACCTGCCCGAGCTGACGCCGGGCCGGGTCGGCGACCTGCTGTCGGCGTTCGCCGACTACACCCGCGGGGTGCGCCGCATCCGTCCGATGTGGTCGTCGGTCAACGCCAACTATCTGCCCCCCAGCGGCAGTTCGCTCGTCCACCCGCACGGTCAATCCGCGCACGACGACATCGGCACCACGACCCAGCGCAACCTGGTGCGGCTGTCCGAGGCCTGGCCGGGAGCCGAGTCGTACTGGGACACTCTGCTGGCGCAGGAGGACGGCGGCGACCGGTGGATCGGCCGGCGCGGCCGCGTCTGCGCGTTGACCCCGTGGGCGCCGATCGGCTTCCATGAGGTCTGGGCCGTCATCGACGGTGCTCACGACATCACGGATCTGACCGCCGCGGACTGCGCCGACCTGGGCACTGTGCTCTCCGGTGTGTTCCAGACGTATTACGCGCTGAACCTCACGTCGTTCAACTGGGCGCTGTACGGCGGCGGGCCGGCGCCGTCCGGCCGGTATTCGCTGCTGCTGCGCGTGGTCAGTCGCGCCAACGCCGAGGCGATGTATCGCAGCGACGTCACTTATTTCGAGCGTCTGCACAGCGAGGCGATGATCGATCTGACGCCGGAGGCGATGGCGGCCGAGGTGCGCGCGCACCTGGCCTGAGGCTACGACAGGATGTCTTTCGTGCTGAACCGCCCATACGCCAGCGCCCCGCACACGGCGACATAGCCCAGCTGCAGCAGGGCGTTGTCGCCGAGCGAGGTCCACGAGATCGGCTCGCGCAGCAGGTCGGCGAACGACAGCCAATAGTGGCTGAACAGCCACGGCCCGAGCCAGTCCAGCTGCGGCACCGAATCCAGCACCTGCGACATCACCGCCAGCACCACGGTCGCGGCCATGGCGCCGACCGGCACATTGGTGAGGGTGGAGATGAACAGGCCGATCGCGCACAGCCCGAGCAGCGAGATCAGCACGAACACGCCGATCAGCAGCAGCCGCACGATCGCCTCGCCGAAGCCGACCGTGCTGCCGGACAGCAGCGTCACCGGCCCGATCGGGAACAGTGCGGCGCCGATCGCGAGCCCGGCGACGATGACGGCCAGCGTGCCCGCCGCGCAAAAGACCGCCGCGCCGAGGTACTTCACGACCAGCAGCCGGATGCGCCCGGCCGGCGCGATCAGCAGATAGCGCAGCGTGCCGTGGCCGGCCTCGCCCGCGATGGTGTCGCCGGCGACGACGCCGACCGTCAGCGGCAGGAACAGCGGGATGCACACCAGCAGCCCGGTCAACCCGACGAAGAACCCGTTGTGTGTGATCTGGCTCAGGAACTGCGGGCCGCGCCCGGCGGGCGGCTCGTGCGTCGTGGCCCGCACGGCGATCGCGATCAGGAGGGGCACGGCCGCCAGCGCCGCCAGCATCGCCCAGGTGCGCCAGCGCCGGAAGAGCACGCTCAGCTCGGACGCCAGCAGCGCCCACCCCACGCCCGGCCTCGCGGCGGGCGCCGCGCCCGGGTTCGCGGTCGCGCGCACTGACTCAGCCGGCGACATCGAAGCCCTCCCCGGTCAGCTCCACGAACCGATCCTCGAGACTCGGCTCATCCACCGCGAATCCGCGCACCCGCACGCCGCCGCCCACCAGCGCCGCGACGATCTGCTCGGGCGCGGGCGGCGCCGGTGCGCCGGCGCCGGCCTCGTCCGTCGAGTCGGCCCCCGCGGCGCCGTCGGCCCCGTCCTCGTCGTGCGGCGCCTGGGCGATGACCCAGCCGTCCGGATGCCCGCTGCCGACCACGAATCCGAAGCCGGCGAGGATGCGGCCCGCCGCATCGGCATCCGGGGTCTGCACCCGCACCTGGGCGCGGCCGGACCGGCGCAGCTGGTCGATCGTGCCCTGCGCCACCAGCCGGCCGGCGCGCAGCACCGCCGCGTGCGTGCACATCTGCTCGATCTCGCTGAGCAGGTGGCTCGAGACGAAGACCGTCGCGCCGTCGTCGGCGAGCGAGCGGATGAGCGCGCGCACCTCGCGGGTGCCCTGCGGGTCGAGTCCGTTGGTGGGCTCGTCCAGCACGAGCAGTTCGCGCGGCGAGAGCAGCGCCTGCGCGATGCCGAGCCGCTGCTTCATGCCCAGCGAGTAGGCGTGCACCTGCTTGTGCGCGGCGTGGCCGAGCCCGACCCGTTCGATCGCGTCGGCCACGCGCACCGCACGGGTCGCCCGCGATGCGCGCCGGTCGGCGGCATCGAAGCGGCGCAGATTCGAGGCGCCGGACAGGAACGGGTAGAACGCGGCGCCCTCCACCAGCGCGCCCACGCGGGGCAGCACCTCGTCGGCCGCGCGGGGCATGCTGCGCCCGAGCACCTGCACGTCGCCGCTCGTGGCGCCGGCAAGGCCCAGCAGCATCCGGATCGTGGTCGTCTTGCCCGAGCCGTTCGGTCCGAGGAAGCCGAACACGGCGCCGCGCGGCACGGTGAGGTCGACGCCGTCGACGGCGGTGCGCCGGCCGAACCGCTTGCTCAGGCCCCGGGTGCGGATCGCCGGTTCCGCCCCCGCAGCGTCGCGAGCGCTCGCGTCGCTGCCCGTCAGGTCGCCCGTCACGGCGCTGCCCGCCACGGCGCTGCCGGTCACGACCGCGCGGACACTAGCGGTCCGCCGCGGCCTCGAGAGCCGACACCGGCACCGAGCCGGCGAAGACGCGTCCGTCCTGCGTCAGCAGCACGTTCACGAGCGACGTGCTGAGCACCCGGCCGGAGGCTGCGGGGGTCGTCAGCTGGTTCAGCAGCGGCATGCGGTGCACCGCGGTGGGCACGCTGCCCGCGCGCAGCTGCACGATCGTGGCCCACCCAGTGCCGGTCAGCGTCGGCTGGTGCGCCTGGTCGGTGCCGTGCCCCGGGCCTGCCGCGCCGTGCTCCGGGCGTGCTGGCAGGGCCGGGAGCTTCTGCTGCGTGACGGTGGTGCCCGCCGGCGGCGAGAAGGTGAACAGGTCGGCCGCCGGTGCCCGGTAGTCCAGGTGCGTGAACGCGACGTGCAGGGCCGGCGACTGCGCGCCGCGCGCGGTGACGGCGACGCTCAGCGGGAATCCGTTCTGGGCATCGACGGCGATCGAGACGGACCCGATCAGGGTGCCGGACGTGCGCGGTGTCAGCACCAGGTCGTAGGCGTCATGGCCCGCGACGCTGACCGCCTCACCGAGGGTCACCGCGGTGCTGGGCGTCAAGTCCTTCAGCAGCCGCTGCGCCACCTCGGCCGGTGTGGCCGCGATCTCATGCTGCGGCGGCGCCGATGCGCTCGGCAGGCTCAGGTGTGTGGCGGTGGCCTTGTTCGAGTCATACAGCCACAGCTGCGTGCCGTTTCGGATCAGATCACGCTCGGCCAGGGCATCCATCACCTGGATGCGCTGCTTGGCGGGCCCATCCGCATAGATCCGTGCCGTGTGCGTGCCGGTGAGCAGTCCGATGGCCGAGGCCGCTGCGGCGTCGGCGCCGGATGCACCCGCCGCACCCGCCATTCCTGCGGCCGGTCCGGTGCTGGGCAGCTCGGGAAGCCCCAGATCGGAGGTCTGCTGCACGGTGCCCGAGAACGTGTGCACCGAGCTGCCCGCAGCCAGGGCCAGCACCTGCGCCGGTGTCCGATCCGGCACCGTGACGTTCATCTGCGCATTCGCCGCCAGCGTGCCGCCGGCGATCACCACCGGGATCACGATGGCGGGCAACCAGCGCACCCATACCCTGCTCATGCGTCGAGCCTACGCTGTGCGCACGGCAGGCGAGACGGTCACGGATTTTCATCCCGGATGCTCAGCTGACGGCCATCTTCGACAAGGCGGAATAAATACGTAGCTGGCTACATTTACCTCTGTCAGTACTCATGTAGCCGGCAACATGGATCGCTCGGCGGTGAGCTCACACACGAGGAGAAAGCCATGAAGGTTCTTGCAGTGGGAGCGGCGGGACCATCCGCCGGTCTGGTCACCCGGGCGCTCGCGCGCCGGGGCGTCGAGGTGCGGGGTCTGGTGCATGCGCCGTCGCGGGCAGCGGCGGCGCGGGAGAACGGGGCGGTCGACACCGTCGTCGCGGATCTGAACGACCCGCAGCAGCTGGCCGCCGCGCTCGCCGGCGTGGATGCCGTCTTCCACATCGTGCCCGCATTCGTGCCCGACGAGGCGGCTACCGGGACGGTGATGGTCGCTGCTGCGGCAGCGGCGGGGGTGCGCCGGATCGTGTTCTCCAGCGTCTACCACCCGTCGCTGGTGGCGTTGTCGAATCATCGTGACAAGGCGCCGGTCGAGCAGGCGATCTACGACTCGGATTTGGAGTTCACCGTTCTGCAGCCGGCGATGTTCATGGCGCAGCTGGGCGGTCACGTGGCCGCCGCCCGTGCCGGCGGCGTGATCGGCGGCCCGTATTCGGCGACGACGAGGTTCGCGTACGTGGACTATCGCGACGTCGCCGAAGCGGCGGCACTGGCGCTGACCACCGACCGGCTGCTCGGCGGCACGTTCGAACTGTCCGGGCCCGGGCAGTTCTCGCGCGAAGACATCGCCGCGGCACTGACCGAGCTGCTGGGCCGGCCGGTGCGCGCGACCTCCGGCAGCCCGGAGGACCGGGACCCGAGGATGCCCGCGCACCTGCGCGACGGGCTGCAGCGCATGTTCGAGCACTACGACGGCGCGGGCCTGCACGGCGGCAACTCCCTCGTGCTCGACACGATCCTCGGCCGCGCGGCGACGAGCGTCACCGATTATCTGCGGGAACTGACCACCACCGACACCGAAAGCGAATCATGACCACCATCACCGACCCGATCACGATCAAGAACCTGCAGCTGGCGCACCGCCTCGCGCTGGCGCCGATGACGCGCAGCCGGGCGCTGACCGACGGCACACCCGGGCCGTTGGCGGCGCAGTACTACGCGCAGCGGGCCGACCTCGGGCTGCTGATCACCGAGGGCACGCAGCCCTCGGACGACGGCCAGGGGTACCTGAACACCCCCGGCATCTACCGACCCGAGCACATCGCCGGGTGGCGGCAGATCACCGACGCCGTGCACGAGCGCGGCGGCCGGGTGTTCATCCAGCTCATGCACGTCGGGCGGATGTCGCACCCGGCCAACACCCCGCACCACCGCCCGGCGCTCGCGCCGTCGGCGATCGCACCGGGCGTGACGATCTTCACCCCCTCCGGCGCGCAGCCGGTGCCCACCCCGCGGGCGCTGACGATCGCCGAGATCGCGACGACCGTCGCCGACTTCCGGCGGGCGGCGGCAGCGGCCATCGCCGCCGGTGCCGACGGCATCGAGCTGCACGGCGGCAACGGATACCTCCTGCAGCAGTTCCTCGCCCCCAACGCCAACACTCGCACCGACCGGTACGGCGGCTCGATCGCGAACCGCGCGCGGCTCATGCTCGAGATCGCGGCGGCCGTCGCCGACGAGATCGGCGCGGAGCGGGTCGGCATCCGGCTCTCGCCGGGCGGCCGGCTCGGCGGGCTGGATGAGGGTCTGGATGCCGCCGACCTGTACCGTCACCTGGTCGGCGGTCTCGCCGCCCTGGATCTCGCGTATCTGCACCTGCTGCACGTCTCCGCAGACGAGCAGCTGCTGGCCGACCTGCGCCGCGCGTGGCCGAACACACTGCTGCTGCTGCGCGCCGGGCGGACGGTCGATCGGGACGCGCTGGACGCCGAGTTGGCGGCGGGGATCGCCGATGTGCTGCCCCTGGGCAGCAGCGCTCTGGCCAACCCCGACATCCTGGCGCGACTGCGCGCGGGCGCGCGGCTCAACGTCGCCGACCCGTCGACGTTCTACGGTGGGGGTGCGGCCGGGTACACGGACTACCCGACGCTGGACGTGCTGCAGCCGGTATGAGGCGTGCTGCCGCCGACTCGACCTGAGGAGTGACGATGACCGAGGAACAGCGCCCTGCGGCGGAGGCATCCGAGCTGGAGGCGCTGTTCCCGGTCAGCTATGCGATCTATGCGATGGCCCGCACGCACCGGGCCATCGCCGCCGCGCAGCTGTCGCGGCTGGGTCTGTTCCCCAATCAGGAGATCATGCTCATCCAGCTCGCCGCCGCGCCGGATGGGCTGTCGCAGAAGGTCCTGGTGGATGCGCTGAAGGTCAGCCATCCGACCGTCGCCAAGACCGTGGCGCGCCTGGAGAAGACCGGACTGGTGCGCCGGCGCGCCTCGGACGAAGACAAGCGGATCAGCGTGGTCTCGCTCACCGCGGCCGGACGGCGCCTGCACGACGACGTCATCGCGGTGTGGCGCGGCCTCAACGAGCAGACCGTCGCGGGACTGTCGGCGCAGGAGACGGCGGCGTTCGTGGCGACGGCGCAGAAGATCCGCGGTGCGCTCGAGACCGCGGCGCCGCCGCTGTGAGGCGGGCGCGATGCGGCCCGCGCGGGCGGCGCGCAATAGAGTGCGAAGGAACAGTTCGGAGGTGGGCGCATGCCGCGGCAGCGGGATCTGAGCACAGCGCGTGGTGAAGCGGCGGTCGCGCGCCGCCCGTTCCAGTCCACCAGTGCAGGCCAGTCCGCCGCGGTCGCCGACGGCACCGTGCCGCCGCTGGAGCAGGTGCGCAGCGACGTCTGGGCGGTGGCCCTGCCGATGCCCAGCGGCCAGCACATCGGGTTCTCGCTGGCCTACCTGCTGCGGGATGCCGACGGCGGCATCCACGTCATCGACACCGGGTGGGACACCGACGAGAACTGGCGGGTGCTCGCCGACGCGGTGCGCGCCGTCGGCGGGCAGCCCGAGCAGATCGCCTCGGTCACCGTCACGCACATGCACCCGGACCACCTCGGCATGGTGAACCGGCTGCGTGCGGCATCCGGCGCCACCGTGACGCTGCATGCCGCCGATGCGGCGGCCATCGCGGCGGGAGAGCCCGCTCGATGGACCGAGCCGGCCCTGAGCCGACACCTGGACGAGTGGGGTGTGCCCGAAGGCCGCCGGGCCGAGATCTACCGGCTGCGCGACGCGCAGCCGGCGCCGATGTTCGTGGCCGCCGACACTACCGTGGGCGACGGCGACGTGCTCGAGGTCCCCGGCTTCTCGCTGCGGGTGATGTCCACCCCCGGCCACACCGCCGGCAGCATCTGCCTGCGCGACGACGCGCGCGCGATCCTGTTCACCGGCGACCACATCCTGCCCACGATGCACGCCGGGCTGGGCCTGGGGGGACCGACCGCGACCAATCCGCTGGCGGACTACCTGCGGTCGCTGCGCGCGGTCGCCGCGTTCGACGACCACGAGGCGCTGCCCGGCCACGGATACCGGTTCACCGGGCTGGCAGCACGCGCCCGCAGGCATGAGCGCCATCATGCGCGCCGCGCCGCCGAGGTCGCCGCCGTGCTCGCGGCCGATCCGAACGCCTCGCCGTGGAAGATCGCCGCGCAGCTGACCTGGACGGCGGGCTGGTCGAACATGACCGGCTTCTTCCTGTTCTCCGCCCTGACCCAGACGGCGATGTTCCGCGAGTTCGTGCTCGGCGGCGGCAGCACGGACTGAACGGCCGCCGAGGGGCCGTGCCGGAGCCCCCCGCCGTCGAGGCGCTCAGTCGTCGAGGTCCAGCATCCCGTGCAGGGCATGGCGCAGGCCGGCATGCGCCTGGTCGCTCAGCGGCGCAACCAGCTCGCGCTGCACCTGCTCGACCAGCGGCCGCAGCCGCACCCGCTCGGCGCGGCCGTGCTCGGTCAGGGTGACGGTCTTGCGGCGGGCGTCGTCCGGGTCGCGGTCGCGCCGCAGCAGGCCGCGGCGCTCCATCCGCGCGACGAGGTCGGCGATCGTGGAGCGGTCCAGGTCGACCTCGTCGCCGAGTTCGCGCTGACTGGCGCTGCCGCGCTGATCGAGGATCACCAGGATCGTGTACTGCGGACTGGAGATCTCGGTCGACACGATCCGCGCCCACGTCGCCACGTGCAGCTGCTGCGCTCGGCGGATCAGATAGCCGATGTGCCGCTGGGGTTCGCGCTCGATCATCGGCGCACGACCGCACGCTGGTCGCGCAGGAACCCGGCGAAGAAGTCTGCGACCTGCGCGCGCGCCGACAGCGGCAGCACCTGGGCGACGTACTGGTCCGGCCGCACGACGACGATCGCGCCGGCGGAGTCTATGCCGCGCGCGGCATAGATGTCGTCCGCAGGGTCGAGAGCCCACGCCTTCTCCCAGTCCTGCAGGCCCAACGGGCCCGAATGCGGCAGCAGCATCTCGGGCAGGGTCGTGATGTCGATGTCGTGGTGACCTGCGGCGAAGACGCCGTGCACGTCGATCACGCTGTCGATGTCGGCACCCGGCGCGGTGAACCGGCGTACCGGCGAATCCGGTGATTCGCCCAGCCAGGTGGCGAGGTCGATCAGCCCCGAGCCGCCCGCGTCGCCGAACGCATACAGCCGCCACCGGCCGTCGGCGAGGTGGGTGTGGCCCAGCTGCACGCGCTTGCCGTCCGCAATGCGCACCACCGGTGACGAGTGGAACCGGGTGCCGATCTCGAATCCGGAGGCCAGCTGCTGGTGCTCGTCGCCGCCGATCAGCGCCGACGGCGTGTACTTCGTGGCCAGGCCCGCGGTGTACCTGCCCTGCCGGGCGAACTCGGCCTGCATCTGCTCGGCGGTCACGCCGCCGAGCTCGGGGTGGGCCGGGTCAGGAGCCGGCTGCGCGATGAACGCCGACCAGAACCGGTCGAATTCGATCAGGTCGGCGGCCACCCACTGCCGCTCGGCCGAGTACGAGTGCAGCAGCGCGGCATCCGACCGCCCTTCCAGCACGGCGGCGAGCTTCCAGCCGAGGTTGAAGGCATCCTGCATCGACACGTTCATGCCCTGACCGGCCTTCGCCGAGTGCGTGTGGCACGCGTCGCCGGCGATGAACACGTGCGGCAGGCGCCCGGTGGCATCATCTTTTGGTACGTCGTCGAACTTGTCGGTCAGGCGCTGTCCGACCTCGTACACCGACGACCAGGCGACCGAGCGCACGTCGATCGAATACGGGTGCAGGATGTTGTTGGCCACGCTCGTGAGCTGGTCGACGGTCGTGGAGCGGATCGTGGTGTCGCCGTCGGGGATCTCGCCCAGGTCGACGTAGCAGCGCACCATGTTGCCGCCCTCGCGGGGGATCATCAGCAGGCTGCCCTTGCCGGCCGACTGCACCACATTCTTGGTGCGCCAGCCCGGGAAGTCGGTGGTGGCCAGAACGTCCATCACGCCCCAGGCGTGGTTGGCCGCATCTCCGCTCAGTTCGCGCCCGATCGCGGTGCGCACGCCGCTGCGTGCTCCGTCGCACCCCACGACGTATTTCGCCTGCACCGTGAACTGCTCGCCGTCGTACTCGCCGCCGCGGTGGCGCAGCGTCGCCGTGACCGGGTACGGACCGTCACCGACCGTGAGTGTGACGAACTCGATGCCGTAGTCGACCTGCAGCCGGCTGGCGGACTTCTCCATGTGCTCCAGCAGGAACTGCTGCATGCGCGCCTGATTGACGATCACGTGCGGGAACTCGCTGAGGCCGTCGGGCGTGTCCTGCACCCAGCCGGTGCGCTGGATGCGGGTGCGATCGACCTCGGACGGCCCCCAGAAGTGCACCTCGCCCACCCAGTACGCCTCGCGCACCAGATGCTCGGCCAGCCCGAACGCCTGGAACATCTCCACGGTGCGGCAGGCGACGCCGTCGGCGTGCCCGAGCTGGAGCGGTCCGCCGCGGCGCTCGATGACACGGGTGCGGATGCCGGGGAATTCGGCCAGCTGCGCGCCGAGCACGGTGCCGGCCGGTCCGGTCCCGACGATCAGCACGTCCATCTCGGCGGGGAACTCGGTCGGGCGGGTCAGGGCCTCGCGTGCGACCGGGATGATGTCGGGGTCGCCGGGACGGTAGCCGTCACGATAGAACTGCATGGGATCTCCTTCGATCGAGAACGCGTCGTCGAGTGCGCCCACCCCATAATATAGTCAGTACCCCAACGATTTCAATGTCGAATCGGAGTTTCACAGCCATGGCACACGAAAGCGACTTCGCGCCTGACGAGGACGGCCTCCAAAACGCCCTGGCGCGGCTGATCGACGCGAAGCTCCGGCGGGGGACGGCGCACGGCGATCCGGTGGCGCCGCTGCCGGTTCCGGCGCAGTGGCCGGCCGACGGCATCGGCTCGCGCGCGGCGCTGGCACGGCTCGCCGACACCGCGCTGGTCGAGGCGACCCGGCTGGACCATGCCGGCTTCTTCGCACACATGGATCCGCCCACCCCGTGGGTGACGTGGGCGGCCGCGCAGTGGGCCGCCGCGATGAACCAGAACCTGTTGCAGCCCGACTCCGCGCCGCGCGCCCGGCTGCTCGAGCAGCGCGTGGTCGAATGGCTCGCGCCCGAGTTCGGGATGACCGGCGGCCATCTCGTGCCCGATTCGACGCTGGCGAACCTCACGGCGCTGTGGGCCGCCCGCGACCTGACCGGCGCCCGCCGGGTCGTGGCATCCGCCGTCGCACACGTCAGCGTCGCGAAGGCCGCCCGCATCCTCGGGATGCAGCTGGTCGAGGTGCCGGTCGATGCCGCGCAGCGGCTGCGCGCCGACCTGCTTCCGGCGGACCTGTCCGACGCCGCCGTGGTGCTGACCGCCGGCACGACGGCGACCGGATCGATCGATCCGCTGGATGCGGCATCCGGCGCTGCCTGGCGGCATGTGGATGCGGCGTGGGCGGGACCGCTGCAGCTGTCGTCGCACGCGGCGGTGCTGGACGGCATCGAGGGTGCCGACTCGGTCGCGATCTCGGCGCACAAGTGGCTGTACCAGCCCAAGGAGAGCGCGCTGGTGCTGTTCGCCGACGTGGCGGCCGCGCACGAGTGCCTGAGCTACGGCGGCAGCTACCTGGGGGCGCCGAACATCGGCCTGCTCGGCTCGCACGGCGCCGCCGCGCTGCCGCTGGCGGCCACTCTGCTCGCGTGGGGGCGGGTGGGCCTGGCGGCGCGCATCGACGCCGACATGGCGCTGGCGGCACGGCTGGCCGCGCGCGTCGCCGCCGAGCCGGCGCTCGAGCTGTGGGCCGCACCGGTCGCGGGGGTCGTGGTCTGGCGGCCGCGGGGCGCCGATCCGGTGGCGGTGCGCGCGCGGCTGCAGGATGCCTGGGTCAGCACCGCGGTCGTCGACGGCCAGAGCTGGTTCCGCTCGGTCGCCGCCAATCCGCTGGCCGATCCCGACCACGTGGTGGACGCGGTCCTGGCGGCGATGTCGGCCCTGGCGCGGGACACCGCTGCGGGACGATACTGAGCGGGCCTGCACCGCCATCGTGGCCGGGCCAGAGAGGATCGTGTCGGATGACTTCGACAGCAGTGATCACCGGTGCCGGCAGCGGCATCGGCCTGGCGGCGGCCCGCGCGCTGGCCGTCGCCGGCTGGGACGTCGTGGCCACCGCGCGCCGGCCCGAGGCATCCGAGGCGCTGCAGGCGCTGGCGGCAGAACTGCCGGCAGTCACGCTGCGCAGCCTCGACGTCACCAGCGACGAGTCCGTCGCCGCGTGCATCGGCGCCGTCCTGGCCGAGCGCGGCGGCATCGACCTGCTCGTCAACAACGCCGGCGCCGGACACCGGGGCACACTCGAGCAGCTCAGCCTCGATGAGCTGGCGGCGTCGCTGCAGCTGAACTTCTTCGGCGTGGCGCGGGTGACCAAGGCCGTGCTGCCGGGCATGCGGGCCGCGCGCTCGGGCCGGGTGATCACCGTGACGAGCCTGAACGGCGTGGTGGCACTGCCCTTCAGCGACGCCTACAACGCCGGCAAGTTCGCCGTCGAGGGACTGATGGAGAGCCTGGCGGCGGTGATGCGCGAGTTCGGCGTCTTCGTCTCGGTGCTCGAGCCGGGGCCGGTGAACACGCCGTTCTTCGCCCACGTCGGCGGCCACGTGCACGACATCCCCGCCGACGACCCGTATCGCGACCTGATCACCCGGTTCAACGGGCGGCTTGCGGCGATGGGTGCCGCCGGCCAGTCGGCGCAGTCGGTCGGCGAGGTGATCCGCGACATCGCCGCCGATCCCGCCCCGGCACTGCGCTATCAGTCCTCTGATCAGGCGCGCGGGCTCGTCGCACAGAAGCTGATCGATCCGACCGGCACGAGCGTCGTGCACGAGACCGGCAAGCTGCTGCAGCCCTGATCTCGGTCCGAGCTCGGTCTGAGAGCTCAGTCCGGCAGAAAGCCCCAGGCGCCCGCGCGCAGGTCGGTCGCCCAGTTCGCCTGCGCGATGATCGGGTAGCCGACGATCAGCTCGAACGCCGGGTCGCCCGGACGGGCAAGCCCCGCGATCGGCGCCGTCGCCGCCGGCGACGGCGCGAAGACACGCCCGCCGATGCGGCAGGCGGCCATCGTCACGAGCGGCGTGTCGGCGGTGCTGCCATGCGCATCGGTGCCGCTCGACTCGCCGAGCGGCACGAACAGTCCGGGGTGCGCCGCCGCGAACCCGGTGTCGACGATCGTGATGCTCGCGCCGGTGTCCCAGACGGCGCGGGCGGATGCCTCGTCCCACGCCACGTCGAGCATCGGGTGATGGCGCGAGGACGTCACCAGCGGCCAGACGGCATCCACCGGCTCGTCGGCGTCGATGCGGCACACGCCTGAGGCCGGCAGCATGTCGAGGCGGTGGCCGTGCAGCACGTCCAGACCGAGGAGGGCGCTCTCCCCGTGCGCGTCGTCGGTCGAGACGTCCACCACGACGTCGCGCACCGTGATCGGCCCGAACGCGATGGCCGGCACCCGCGCCCGCAAGACGCGTCCGGCCGGTCCGTGCACGCCGCGGCCGGACCGGTCGTCGTCCTCGATCAGCCAGCCGGCGGTGCGACCGCTCGCGCGCACCCGGCTGCGCGAGCCGCCGGTGTCGAGCAGGAACTCCTCGGCGATGCCGTCGACGGTCGCCGTCACGAAGCACAGTGCCGTGCCCGGCTCGTCATCTGCGCGCACCTGCATCGGCAGTTCGGTCATCGGATCACATGTTATCCAGGACCGCACGCGCGGTCGTGATATCGGTGACGACCGTGTTGACCAGGCCCGAGCGCAGAGTCGCCAGCAGGGCGCGCTCTTTGCCGGGACCGCCCCCAAGGCCGATCGTGGTTGGCACGGAGGACAGTTGGGTACTGGTGATGCCTACGAATCGGTCCTGATATCCGTCGATCTCGTGCCCGTCGCCATCAAGCAGAGTGCATCCGATCTCGGCGACCACTCCTCGTCCCAGCAATCCGTCGAGTTCGCCCATCGTCGCGAACTGGCGCGCCAAGAGCGAGCTGTCCGGCCATCCGCCCACGGTCAGGACGGCGCGGTCCAGATAGTCCATGCGGTGCAAGGCGCTGCGGATGGCGGGTTGCGCTGTGATTGCACGTCGAGAATCCGAGTCGGTGGTGACCAACGGCGCGTGCACGGGGAACAGTCTGCCTCCAGATGCTTCGCTCAGCTTCATCAGCGCTCGCAGGTCGCCCACCGGATCGTCCGAGGCGACGCCGGTCAACTGCACGATGTCGCAGGCAGCGAGGGTAGTGAGATGACCGGCCGTCTCGAGGATGGTTCGGCCGGGGCCGACGCCAACGACATCGTCGTCCGCGATGATCGCACGGAGCAGATTGGCGGCGACCTGTCCGATCGCCGCGCGGACGGTCTGTTCGTCCGCCGACGGCGGCACGGCCACAATCGCGTCATCCAGCGCGAAGGCCCGCTGGAGCAGGGCCGACACCTCCAGGTCGACGGGTTCGGGAAGGTGGGTCACCACTTCGACAAGGCCGGCATGCCGTGCGCGATCAATCATCCGGCTAATTGTGAAGCGCGACACACCGAGCTCAGACGCGAGTTCCAGCATCGGCGTTCCGTACTGCAGATGCTGCACGGCGACATAGGCACAGCGAAGCTGAGTGGGGAGAGGTATCTCGCTCATATGTGCAGCATAGAGTAACTTTCGTTCAGATCTCGTAGTGTCTGGTCGTGCCCCTCGGCCAATCTGCCGGCGGCGTATCCGAGTTCAACATTCGTGTTCAAAGGAGTTCCGTATGCATTCATCTCGTCGGAGGCCGCGCCTGCGGCGCGCGATCCTTGTGGGTGTCGCAACAGCGGCAGCCGTCACCATGGTGGCTGGATGCGCGCAGGGCAGCGGTCCGGAAGACACGTCATCGTCGGTCAAGTCGTTTGATTGGCAGAACTACAAGGGCACGACGATCAACGTCCTGATGAGCCAGCACCCGCTGTCAGATTCGGTCAAGCAAGACTTGAGCGACTTTGAGAAAAAGACGGGTGTCAAGGTGAACGTCGAGACACTTACCGAGACTGACTACATGGTCAAACTCGTCACCGAACTGCAATCACAGTCGGGCTCATACGACGTCTTCATGACGTCCCAGCCGATGAACTATCAGTATGCCGCCGCAGGTTGGATCGAAGATCTGCAGCCGTGGGTCGACGACGCCAAGCAGACGGCGCCCGATTGGGATTTCAAGGACTTCTTCCCCGCACTGATCGATGCAGAGCGCTGGGACACGACGGACTTCGCCGGTGCAGGCAAGGGGGGAACGTGGGCCATTCCCGCGAATGAAGAGGGCTATGCGCTGTTCTATCGCAAGGACATTCTGGCAGCGCACGGCATGGCAGTGCCTCAGACCATCGATGAGTTGATCGCGGACGCAAAGCAGTTGAACGGCACGGAGTTCGACGGCAAGAAGATCTCGGGCTTCGTTAGTCGCGGGGACAAGACCTATCCGACGCTCAACCCTTTCTCCACTTTCGCTGGCGCATATGGCGTCAAAGACTTCACCGACGGCAAAGCCACGGTCAACTCGCCGCAGGGGGTCGAGGCGGTGGAGAAGTGGGTCGACCTCATGAAGACCGGTCCCAAGGCCGCCAGCAGCTATACCTGGTACGAGGCCCAGCAGGACTTCCTCGCCGGCAACGTCGCGTTCTACATTGATGCGGACCACATGGCTCCTGACTTCGAGAAGGCCGGCAGTGCCATCGCAGGCAAGGTGGGCTATGCACTACCGCCCGAGGGGCCGGAGGGTCGTGCATCGAGCATGTGGGTGTGGTCGCTAGGAATGAATGCTGCGTCGAAGCATAAGGGCGCCGCATGGCAGTTCATTCAGTGGGCAACCTCTAAGGAACAACTCACGGCAGCCATTTCAAACGGCAACATGAACCCGACTCGCCTCTCGGTGGCCGACAGCCCCGAGATGGCGAAGGCCACCGAGGGTTGGGGAGACTACAACAAGGTGTGGAAGGAAATCCTCTCCAAATACGCCCGCTGGATGTATTCGCCTTCTGCCACGTGGACCGAGGCCGGTGACATCTGGGCTACTGCGATCCAGTCGGCATTGCTCGGCCAGCAGAGCGTCCAGTCGGCACTGGACGATGCCGCTAAAAAGATCGACGCGGCGATCAAGTAGGACGCTGTGGGCCGGCGGCAGTGTTCGCCGGCCCACTTCCGACTCAGAAGGCTCTCCGATGAAACACAAGCCATCTCTCCCATATCTGCTCCTGTTGCCGGGGCTCGCTGTCCTGGTGGCGATTCTCTACCCATTCATCACGGGCGCCTGGTGGTCGTTCACGTCGTACCGCCTGAACCGTGGCGCGCCCAAGTTCAACTGGGGACAGAACTTCGTCGACCTGTTCACGACCGGCGCTGGTTTGCATGCTATTTGGATCACGCTGCTGTACGCGGTGACTGTTGTGGTCATCGAATGTGTGGTGGGGATCGGACTGGCGATCTTACTCAACCAAGGCCGATACGGAAACGTCTTCCGCGTCTTGATCGTTCTGCCGCTATTGCTTCCGCCAGTTATTGCTGCACTGATGTGGAAAGTCATGCTGACCGACAACGGCGTCGTGAACTGGCTTTTGCAGGCAGTTGGGCAGAACAAGCTGCTTTGGCTCAATGGGCCAGACAGCGCGCTATGGTCCGTCGTGCTGATCGATGTGTGGATCTTCACTCCCTTCGTTGTCCTGCTCGCCCAGGCGGGGTTGAAGAGCGTGCCGGCGGAACTTCGTGAAGCAGCGGCAGTCGACGGCGCCGGGCCGATTCGGAACTTCGTCTCCGTTACTCTGCCGATGCTGATGCCGGTTCTCGTCGTGATCATCACATTCCGCGGAATCGACTCGCTCAAGATGTTCGACATCATCTACACGACCACCAAGGGAGGGCCGGTCGATGCCACAACCAACTTGCACGTACTGGCCTACCTGGAAGGTATCCGAAACCTGAACTTCGGAACGGCAATGGCTGCGTTGATCGTGCTTTGGTTGCTGTGTTATCTGATTTCCTATTTCTTGCTGAAGGCCCGCCGCAAGGAGGCGATGTCGTGACCGCTATGACCACTCAGGACGCGGCTGTGCGACTGCGTGATCGCGTCGACCGGCCAGTGCGGCTCCGTCAGCGTCGTCATGCAGGCAAACACACGGTCTACATCCTGCTGTTGACGGCGTGGACGATCTTCGCGTTGTCGCCGATCGTGTGGATCATGATGATGTCCCTGAAGACACCACAGGACATCATCTCTAATCCACCGAAGTTCGTGTTCTTGCCGACCATCGCCAACTATGTGAAGGTGTTTAGTGGACCGGAATTCTTGACCCCGTTCCTCAACTCCATCATCGTGACACTGGGCTCGTTGGCGCTGACTCTCGTTGTCGGCCTGCCCGCCGCTTATGCGCTTGCACGATTCACTTTTCGGGGGCGCGAGAGCATCGCATTCAGCCTCTTGTCGCTTCGATTCGCCCCCGAACTGCTGATCATCCTCCCGCTCTATTTGATCTTTCAGAAGACGGGGCTGTCGGACAGCTACATCGGCCTGATCCTCGCTTATCAGATCGTTACGCTGCCGATGCTCGTATGGATGCTCCGCTCCTTCATTGAGGATCTACCCCCGGAACTCGAGGAGGCCGTTGCCGTCGATGGTGGCAATCGGTGGACGGCATTCCGGCACGTCTTGTTCCGGCTAATCGCACCCGGACTCGGAGCGAGCCTGATGCTGTCATTCATCTGGGCGTGGAACAGTTACACGTTGCCGCTGGTGCTCAGCGGAAAGAACACCCAGGTCATAACCACCGGGATCCAGCAGTACATCTCGTATCAGTCGATTGACTGGGGGCCCATGGCGGCTGCGACCGTCGTATCGATGGTTCCCGGAATTCTGTTTGCAATATTCTCGCTGCGCTGGATCGTCGGCGGCCTGACAGCGGGAACGGTCAAGGGCTAGTTCGCCCGAACGAAAGGAATGGACATGTCTCTGCCTGAGATGATGGCTGCGAGCGTATTGTCAGCGCCACGTACGATCGAGTTGAAGCAGGTCCCGGTGCCGCAGCCAGGCCCCGGGCAGGTGCTCGTCCGTGTGACTGCCGTGGGCGTGTGCGGTTCGGACACTCACTTTTATGAGACCGGCCATGTCGGCGATATCGTGGTGCAGGGGCCGCTGCTGCTCGGCCACGAAACCGCTGGAGTGATCGCGGCGGTGGGGGACGGTGTCCCGTCGGAACGCATCGGTACTCGCGTCGCTGTCGAACCGCAGACACCTTGTCGCTCATGTGAGTTCTGCAAGAGCGGTCGCTACCATCTATGCCGCAAGATCCGCTTCTACGGCGCCTGGCCGGTGGATGGGTCGTTTGCCGAGTATGCGCTGGTCGACGACGACTTCGCGTATGCGATCCCGGACTCTATGAGCGACGAGGCGGCGGCCCTGGTGGAACCGGTGTCGGTGGCTGTCCACGCTGCCCGGCGAGCTGGGGTGACTGCGGGAGCGAAGGTGCTGATCACCGGTGCCGGCCCCATCGGCATCCTGAATCTTGAGGTTGCGCGCGCGTTTGGCGCGACCGAGGTCGTCATCAGCGACCCGATTCCACACCGGCGCGAATTCGCACTTGCGCACGGTGCGACGGTCGCACTTGATCCGGCAGCCTCGGACCTGAGCGCGTATGACGAGCATTTCGACATCTACATCGACGCGTCCGCGCACGCGGGTGCGATCGGCTCGGCATTTCCTGCGATCAAGCGCGGTGGCATCGCCGTCTTGGTCGGAATGGGTGGTGATGAGTTGACCATTCCTATCGCGATGATCCAGCATCGCGAAATCACGCTCACTGGAACCTTCCGATACGTGAACACCTGGCCGACCGCGATCGACCTCATTTCAACCGGGCGGATCGATGTCTCTGACATCGTCACCGGGAGATATGGATTAGAGGACGTCGAAGGTGCGCTGATGAAGGCACAGACAGATCCTCTGGCGATCAAGACGATGATCGTCCCGGCTCTCACGCCGACCAGTTCTGCGGGCTGACGTGGCGCAGCTGAGCGTCGCACCGCCGACGGGGGTGCGTCGGCGGTGGTTTGTCTCCGAAGTCCTGTTCGACATGGATGGGACCCTGGTCGACTCGATCAACGCCGTCGAGTCGTCGTGGGCGGTGTGGGCGCGCGAGGAAGGGATCGATCTCGGTCTGGTACGGAAGTTTCACGGTCGTACCGCGGAAGATCTCATCGCGGATCTCGTCGCACCGCATCGCAGTGGCGCGGCCGCGCGGCGGCTCACCGAGATCGAGACAGAGATCTCTGTACCGATTCCACTCAAGCCCGGGGCCCGGAGTTTGGTCGAAAGCATCCCGGCGGATCGCTGGGCGATCGTCACGTCTGCCGCCGGCCCGGTGGCGCGTGCGCGGATCGCAGCCAGCGCACTTCCCACGCCGAGTCTGCTGATCACTGCCGACGATGTTGACTTTGGCAAGCCCGATCCGGAGCCGTTCCGCCGGGCGCAGCGTTGGGGCATCGGCACAGAGCGCGCGCTGGCATTTGAGGACACGGCTTCTGGTCTCGACTCGGCATCGGCGGCGGGCTGTATCGCGGTGGGGGTTGTCGGGACTGAGAATGTCGAGCAGCTGCGCGGGCACGCCGATGCCCTGGTTGCATCGCTGGAGGACGTGTCGGTCATGGTGGCGGACGACGGTAGGCTCCAGGTCGAGATCGTCCTGCTTCAGGAGCCCGAGGGTACTGGCGGCTAGGCGCATGGGCGAGGCCGGATGAGACGAGCAGATGGAGGAAACGTGATGGATGTCGAAGCCCTGATCACCGAGGTGCGCCAAGTGGTCTCGCGCCTGCACGGCGAATTGGTGCGCTACGGGTTGGTCGCGTGGACAGGCGGCAACGTCTCGGGGCGCGTGCCCGGGGCGGATTTGTTCGTCATCAAGCCGTCCGGTGTCTCCTACGACGACCTTGCGCCGGGGAACATGGTGGTCTGCGGCCTTGACGGCAAAGTGGTCGCCGGCAGCCCAGGCAGCGACCGGAGTCCGTCCAGTGACACCGCCGCTCACGCATACGTCTATCGCCACATGCCTGAGGTCGGCGGTATCGTCCACACCCATTCGCCCTATGCGGTGGCGTGGGCCAGCCGAGGGGAGGAGATTCCCTGCGTCATCACTGCGATGGCAGACGAGTTCGGCGGCCCGATCCCGGTGGGGCCGCTTGCCGTTATCGGTGACGAGTCGATCGGTCGCGGAATCGTGCAGACACTGCGCGGGCATCGATCTCGCGCGGTCCTGATGCAGAACCACGGGCCCTTCACGATCGGCGTGAACGCGACGGATGCGGTAAAGGCGGCAGTCATGCTCGAGGATGTCGCCCGAACCGTGCACATCGCCCGGCAGGGCGGAAAGGTTCTCCCGATTCCGCGGGATCTGATCGACCGGCTCTACGAGCGCTATCAGAATGTCTATGGGCAGATCGATGAGGCCCAGAGGATGTCATGATCACTCCGGACGAAGGTACAGCGCTGATCGTCGCGGGCAACGCGGTGTTGGGTGTGGAGTTGGGGTCGACCCGCATCAAGGCATGTCTGATCGGCGAAAATCCGGCCGATGTGCTTGCGGTGGGAGAGCACGCTTGGGAGAGCGCATTCGTCGACGGTCGCTGGACATATCCGCTGGATGAGGTGTGGTCTGGTGTGCAGTCGGCGTATCGGAATCTCGCCGATTGCGTCCGGGAGTCCTTCGGCGTCGAGATCCGTCGGTTGCGTGCACTCGGCATCTCCGCCATGATGCACGGCTATCTCGCGTTCGATGCCTCCGGCGAGCCACTCGTACCGTTTCGAACGTGGCGGAATACGTCCACCGGGCCGGCTTCGGCAGCGCTTACCGCGTTGTTCGGTCAGAACATCCCGCTTCGATGGTCGGTGGCGCACCTGCAGCAGGCGGTTCTTGATCACGAGCCGCATGTCCCGCAGATCGACTTTCTGACCACGCTCGCCGGATATGTCCACTGGCGGCTCACCGGCCGTCGGGTGCTGGGGGTGGGCGATGCCTCGGGCATGTTTCCCATCGACGCCGCGACCGGCAGTTACGACCGGGAGCTCGTCGCGCGCTACGACCGGTTCGTTGCGGCCGACGTGCCCGGTCTGCGGCTGCGAACGCTGCTGCCGGACGTGCTTCCTGCCGGCATGCCCGCCGGTGAACTCACCGTCGGCGGTGCAGCGCTGCTGGACCCGGCCGGCAGGCTACTGCCAGGCGTGCCACTGTGTCCGCCCGAGGGAGATGCGGGGACCGGGATGGTCGCCACGGGCGCAATCGCGCCTAGGACGGGCAACGTCAGCGCAGGCACGAGCATCTTCGCGATGGTCGTGTTGGAGCGACCGTTGCAGCGGGTGCACCGCGAAATCGACGTGGTCACCACGCCGGCGGGCAGTCCGGTCGCAATGGTGCACTGCAACAACGGGGCGAGCGAGCTGGCGGCGTGGGCTCGCGTGTTCGCGCGATTCGCGGCGGCAGCCGGTGCATTGCTTTCCTCGGACGAAGTCTTCGACGTGCTGTTCCACGAGGCGTTGACCGGCGACGCGGACGCCGGAGGGCTGCTCGCTTACAACTACCTTGCCGGAGAGACCATCACCGGCATCGACGCCGGTCGGCCGCTGTTCATTAGGACACCGGACAGCACGTTCACACTGGCGAACATGATGCGCGCGCAGCTGTACGGCGTTTTCGGCACCCTCGCCATGGGAATGCGTGCGCTCGCTTACGAGGGCGTTCGCCTGGACCGCATGTATGCCCACGGCGGGATGTTTCGGACGGCGGGGGTGGCCCAACGGTTCCTGGCGGCCGCGCTGGGTGCACCTGTGGCAGTCGGCGAGAGTGCGTCGGAGGGCGGGGCCTGGGGGATCGCGGTGCTGGCGGCCTACCTGTCCGAGTCGGCTGACATGGATCTGGCCCGATATCTCGCCGAGCGTGTGTTCGCAGATGCTCAGATCGATGTAGTCGCACCGTTGCCTGACGACGTCGCTGGATTTGGCGTCTACCTGCATCGATATCGGGCCGGATTGGCTGTCGAACATGCGGCTGTCGCGCACCTGACATCCGATCTGTGATCTTAATGGTTCGTCCGGCGGGTGCTCGGGTAGGGGTGGGCCGGCGCAGCGTCAGCGCGGTAGCGTCAGGACTATGGCAGATTCGCTTCGCGCGCTGTTCGGAATCGACCAGCCGATCATCCTGGGCCCGTTCGGCGGGCTGTCGTCCATCGAGCTGACCGCGGCCGTCAGCGATGCCGGAGGCCTGGGCTCCTACGGCCTGTACGGCTACTCGCCCGAACGCATCGGCGAGGTCGCCGCCGCGCTGCGCGGCGCGACCTCGCGCCCGTTCGCGCTGAACCTGTGGCTGCCCACGGGTGACGAGGTCACCCCCGACGACGCCGGCCTGGGCGGTGCGGCCGCCGCCGTCAAGCCCATCTTCGACGAGCTCGGGATGCCGCTGCCGCCGCTGCCCGAGCGGTTCCTCCCGCCGTTCGACGATCAGCTCGCCGCGGTGCTGGATGCCGCCCCCGCCGTGCTCAGCCTCGTCTACGGCACACCCTCGGGCGAGCTGATGGCCGCCGCGCACGAGCGGGGCATCCGCGTCACCGGCACCGTCACCACGGTCGCCGAGGCCGTCGCGATGGAAGCCGCGGGTGTCGACGCGATCGTCGCCAGCGGCGCCGAGGCGGCCGGCCATCGGGTGTCGTTCCTGGCCGAGCCGGAGGCATCCCTGGTCGGCACGTTCGCGCTGGTGCCCCAGGTCGTCGATGCCGTGCGCGTTCCGGTGATCGCCGCCGGCGGCGTCGCCGATCGGCGCGGTGTCGCGGCCGCCTTCGCCCTCGGCGCATCGGGAGTGCTGGCCGGCACCGCGTTCCTGCGCACCTGGCAGTCCGATGCCAGCGAGGCGCATCGGGCCGCGATCGGCGCGGCCACCGACGTCACCACGGTGCTCACGCGGGCGATGAGCGGACGGCTGGCCCGCGGCATCCCGAATCGTGCCGTCCGCGAGATCGAGTCACGCGGCGCGATCGCGCCGTTCCCGGCGCAGAACTGGCTGACCGGGCAGTTCCGCGCCGAGGCGCGCCGGCGCGGCATCGGCGAGTTCGCGTCGCTGTGGGCCGGTCAATCCGCCGCGCTGGCGCACCTGGACGACGCCGCCGAAGTGTTCGCCGAGCTGGCCGCCGGGCTGCCGGACTGACGCGTCGCTCGGCCGCCGGGCTACGGGGGTCACGTGCGGCCGGACCGACACGCCCGCTGGGCGACGGCCCGCTCAGCGGCGGCGGAATCGCCGGCGCTGCGGCACCGGCGGCGACTCCCCTGCAGCGGGCGCAGGCTCGCGGGCCGCGCGGCGCGCGCGCCACGCCCGCACCTCGGCCTCGGTGTCGTGGGTGGGCGTGACCACCGGGGGACCGCCCAGCAGCTGCCGGCGCGCGCTGATGACCCGGCGGTTGAAGTCCTCGACGTGCTCGCGCACGTCGGCCTCGCTGCGCAGCGCGTCGAGGGTGGCCTCGAACCGGGCGTGCTCGACCCGCAGGGTCAGCGCCGGCGGCCCGAGGCCGGTCAGCTGCTCGGTCTGGATCTTGCGGCGGATCCACCAGTCCGGATCGTGGTGATCGCCCAGGCCCTCCAGCGGCTTGCCGGCCCCGGGCAGGTCGTCGAAGTCGCCGCGGCGGATCGCCTGCTGCAGCGACGTCTCGACATAGGCCCAGCGCTGCGTCTCGGTCATTGCGCGCGGCGGCTCAGCAGGCTGCTCGGGCGCGCCGCGGAACAGCTCGGGGTGCTCGCGGCGGGCCTGCTCCTGCTCGCGCTCGAGGCGGTAGCGGGCGGCGGATTCACGTGGGTCGTCGGTCATCAGATGCTCCGGTGCGACGAGCCTACGTCGCCACGCCCTGTCCGGTACAGTGGGCGGAACCGGGCACCAGGGTAGACTCCCCGGGTGTGGCGTCGCGCGGCGACGCCGAACCCCCGACACCTCACCCTTCAGGGACTTTGCCATGGCACGTACCCCCCTTTCCGGCATTCAGCACGCCCTGCGCGCGGGCGACTACGAGGCAGTGGTCGCCAGTGTCGGCTCGTCGCTGCGCTCTCTCACCTTCGAGGGGCGCGATCTGATCCTGCCGTTCGACGCCGACGAGGTGCGGCCCGGTCATCGCGGCGCGACGCTGGCGCCCTGGCCGAACCGCGTGGTCGACGGGAAGTACTCGGTCGATGGCGTCGACTACCAGGTGCCGCTGACCGAGCCCGCCCGTGGGCACGCGCTGCACGGACTGGCCTCCTGGCTGGACTACCAGCCGGTGGACAAGGGCGCCAGCCACGTGACGCTGGAGGGTGTCATCGAGGCGCAGAAGGGCTATCCGTGGCGCGTGGTCGTGCGCAGCGCGTATGCACTGGATGCCGACGGGCTGACGCAGACCGTGACCGCGGTGAACGAGTCCGAGCATCCCGCCCCCTGGGGCACCGCCGCGCACCCCTATCTGGTCGCCGGCGCCGGTCACGCCGACGATTGGACGCTGCAGCTGCCCGCCGCACAGGTGCTGCGGGTGGCGACCGAGCGGATGCTCCCGGACGGACTCGCGCCGGTGGACACCGACGCGGCGCGCTTCGACTACCGCTCCGCGCACCGGATCGGCGCCGCCGTGCTCGACCACGCGTTCACCGGCCTCGCCACGGGTAAGGACGGCCAGGTCGCGGCACGGCTGACCGATGCGGCCGGTTCGGGCGTCGAGATGGTCTGGGATGCCGCGTGCCCGTGGGTGCAGGTGTTCACCTCCGACCAGCCCGGCGGCGCGGCCGACCCCGCGCACCGGGCCGCTGTGGCCGTGGAGCCGATGACCTGCGCGCCGGATGCGTTCAACGCCGCCGCCTACCCCTATGACACCGGCCTGATCGTGCTGGAGCCGGGCGAGTCGGCCACCGCCGCCTGGCGGATCGCCGCGATCGGCTGACATCGCTCTGACGAGACCGGCCGCGGCGCCCGGTCCGGGTGCCCGATGGGGCACCCGGTCAGAGTGCGGTGCGGATGCCGGGCACGTGCTCGAAGATGATGCTGGTGTTGGTCGCGGCCACCTCTTCGCGCACGCTGAGCGTGTCGCCGACGAGGCGCCGCAGGCCGGCCGAATCGGCCACCGCGACGTGCACCAGGAAGTCGCGCTCGCCCGAGACGAAGTACACCCGGCGGGTGGCGGGCAGCTCGCTGAGGTAGCGCTGGAAGGCGCGCAGCCCGCCGCGGGCGTGGGCGTGCAGCCGAATCGCGATCAGCGCCTCGAGCTGCCGGCCGGTGGCGGCCGGGTCGATCTCGGCGTGGAAGCCCGTGATCACGCCCGTCGACACCAGTGCGCGCACCCGCGCGTGGCAGGTGGACGGGGCGATGCCGACCCGAGCCGCGAGCTCGCTGTTGGTCAGTCGGCCGTCCTGTGTCAGCTCGCGCAGGATCGCGTGGTCGGTGTCGTCGAGCACACGTGCGGCTGGGGGCATGGAGGATCTCGCCATTTCGTGAAGTATCTGCAGTCTACGGCATCCATTCTCGAATGATCTTCGTGAAGTGCACCCTGCAGACGAACCATCACCAGACTGGAGACGCGCAACGACGACGTCTGCGCAGAACGGGAATCTGATGTCGCACGCAATCGTCATCGGCGCAGGCATGGTCGGCCTGGCCACGGCTTGGCACCTGCAGGAGCGGGGCGTCGAGGTGACGGTCATCGACCGCACCGGTGTCGCCGCCGGCTCATCGTGGGGCAACGCCGGCTGGCTCACCCCGGGCATGGCGATGCCGCTGGCCGATCCGTCGATCTGGACGTACGGACCAGGAGCGCTGATCGATCCCGACGCGCCGCTGGCGGTGCCGCTGCGGGTGGACCCGAAGCTCTGGTCGTTTCTGCTGCGCTTCGCCGCCCACGGCACCCATCGCGCGTGGGACCGCACGATGGCGGCGCTGACGCCGATCGACGAGGTCGCACTCGACGCCTATGACGAGATCACCGGGGCGGGGGTGGATGCCTGGACCCGCGAGGGCCCGTTCGTCGTCGGGTTCGAGAAGGAGAAGCAGAGCGCGCCGTTTCTGCAGGAGCTGCGCGATGTGGCCCGGCACGGGCAGCACGTGCCGGTGGATCGGCTTGCCGACCCGCGTGAACTGGTGCCGCAGCTGTCGGAGAAGGTGACCTGCGTGTACCGGCTGGACGGGCAGCGGTTTCTCGAGCCCGGCCCGTTCGTCGAGGCGCTGGGCCGGGCGGTGGCCGCGCGCGGCGCACAGCTGCGGATGCCGGCGACCGTGACCGAGATCACGCCGGGCCCGCGCCCTGCCGTGACGCTGGCGGACGGCGAGCGGATCGAGGCTGACCACGTCGTCGTGGCCACCGGCGCCTGGCTGCCGGCGCTGGCGGGGCAGTTCGGAGTGCGGGTGCAGGTGCAGGCCGGCCGCGGCTATTCGTTCAGCGTCGCGCCCGAGCAGCCGGTGCGCTACCCGGTGTACTTCCCCGCCGAGCGGATCGCGTGCACGCCGTACCAGGGGCGGTTCCGGATCGCGGGCACGATGGAGTTCCGCAGCCCGGACGAATCCGCGCAGCCGCGCCGCATCGAGGCGATCGTGAAGGCCTCGCGCCGGCTGCTCGACGGCATGGACTTGGACCGGCGGCAGGACGAGTGGGTCGGCTCCCGGCCGGTGACACCCGACGGGCTGCCGCTGATCGGCGCGACCCGGGCACCCGACGTGTTCGTCGCCGGCGGCCACGGCATGTGGGGCATCGTGCTGGGGCCGGCGACCGGCAGGTTCCTCGCCGAGCGGATCGTGACCGGGCGCACGGCGCCCGAGATCGCGCCGTTCGACCCGCTGCGCTGACGGGGGTGCGCGCCCCGGCCGCGGTGCGCCGGGTTCGGCGGCTAATCTGTGTGGAGGACAACGGGCGGGCCGGGGAGATCGGGTGGCAGACACGATGCGTGGCGACCGGACCGACCGCACCCGCTCATGGCGCCGGCCGAAGCAGATGAAACTGGCCGACATGGTCGGCGAGGGCGTCTACGTCGCGTCGGCGGCGACCCGTCTGACGCTGAAGAACACGATCCTGGTCGAGATCCTCGCGCACGGCGAGGACTTCGCCGTGGAGCGGTTCCTGCCCGAAGCGCGCGATGTGCTGCTGAGTCTGGCGGACGAGGCGCAGGCCGATGCGGCGCGGGTCGAGTCGGAGCGCAAGCGCGCGAGCCGCCGGCACACCGACTCGTACGGCACGCACGATTATCGCAGCCGCGACGTGCGCAACCTGCGTCGGCGCCAGCGGCAGTCCGAGCAGGTGGCGCAGGTGCTGCGCGAGCGCGCCGAAGACCCCGAGGAGCTGCGCAAGCTCGTCGAGGATGCCCGCGAGGCGGCGTGGTCCGAGGTGGAGCGCAACATCGACAGCGCGCTGCGCATCGAGGCCGCCCGCCCCGACCTGGAGCCCGACTACGCCAAGCTGCGCGACGCGCGCATGCAGTCGCTGCGCCTGGTCGACCTGCCGCGCTTGGCTGCGCATCGGCGTCGCAACGCGCAGGGTGCCGCCGGTGAGCTCGCCGCCGCAGCGCCGGCGAAGCCGGGCCGGGCCGACCTGTCCGAACTCGAATAGTCCGGCATCCGGGTTCGATTAGCGGCGAGCCGGATCGTCGGATAACATTGACCCCTGTGCACGTTCGCGTGCGCGAGCGCCCGTAGCTCAATGGATAGAGCATCTGACTACGGATCAGAAGGTTGGGAGTTCGAGTCTCTTCGGGCGCACACTGTGTTGAGACAGTCCCGAAACGGCCCGCGGAAGCGGGCCGTTTCGCGTTTGCGGCTCAGCGCTGACGCAGCGGGCTCAGCCGCAGCTGCTGCGCCAGCGCGTACGCCTCCGCGAGATCGGCCTCATCGGCGGCGAAGACGCGGCCGATCACGAGAGCCTGGGTGCCCGGCGCTGCGATGCGGGTCATCCCGTCCGGCACGGTGCCGGTCCATCGCGGCCCGGTGAGCAGGTAGTCGCCGGCGGCGGAGCCGGTCGCGCGGGTGCCGACATAGGCGAAGTTCGCGCTCGTGGCCGGATCGGTCAGCTGCACGCTGTAATAGCGGCCGGTCAGCTCCGGCGTGTGCAGCACCTGGGCGCCCTCGCGCAGGTCGAGCCACCCCCCGACATAGAGCAGGTCCTCGGCGCCCGTGGCCATCAGCGACCCACCCGCAGAATCCGGAGTGGCGGTGCCAGGCACGGCATACAGCGTGTTGACCGGAATCGGGCCGCCGCCCAGCCCGCGCCTCAGGATCGCCCGCTTGAACCCGCCCACGGTGATCCGCGGCCAGAACCAGATGAACACCGCAGTGCCCACGACCCACACGATCACGCCGGCGACGACCAGGGGGATGACATCCTGCCGGCCGGTCTCGAGTCTGCGAGAGATCACCCAGGCAAAGATCAGCAGAATGATGATGACGATCGGGGTCGCGTATCTGAGGATGATCCGATTCATGCTCGCGTCTCCCGCACGACCGGCGGCACCTGGTAGCTGCCGTCGACGATCGCAGCACCCGGAAGATAGACGCGCAGCCACAGCGTGAACCGACCTGGCGGCACCAGCACCCAGTTGCGCTGGGCGGCCGCGGGTACCTGCCGTAGCAGATGGACGTCGACCGAACCGTCCGGATTCGCCTCCAGGTCGGACCGGCTGCCCACGGCGTAGCGGTGGGCGGCGTTGGGCTGCGAGTATCCGGTCGAGTCGGTCGGCGTCAGCGACCAGAACGCGCCGGTGGGGGGCAACTGACCGGCGGCGAAATGCAGCCGGTAGTCGGCGTCGCCGCGCAGCGCGCGCCCGGACCCGTCCGTGACGGCCGTGTAATACGCCGCCTCTTCCCACGAGTTCACCACCGGCAGCGCCTTCGCGCACGCTGCGCGGGCGAGCACGCCGTTGCCGGGCTTGCCGACCCGGACGATCGCACGCCAGCCGTTGACCCGGCGGGTCAGGGACCGGCCGGCCGCGTTCAGGATCAGGATCGTCGTCAGGAACGCGAACGTCGCGCCGATGATGACGCCCTGCACGACGCCGGACTGCGAGATCCACCCGAACACCCCGGTCATAGCGTCACAGTAGCCCGCGCATGGCCGTCACGTCCGGTCGCGCCAGGAATGCCGCGGCTCGAAGCCCAGCAGCCGCCGCGCCTTGTCGATCGACAGCAGCGTGTCGTGGTCGCCGAGCTCGCCGTGCACCGGCACGCCGGGGAACACCTGGGCGACCAGCTCCCGGTTCCCACGCGACATCACGGTGTCGGCCGCCGCGATGATGAACCGGTCGAATCCGGCCGGTGCGACCTCCAGCGCGCGCTCGATCGCCTGGGCGCCGTCGCGCGCGTCGATGTAGCCCCACAGGTTCCATTTGCGCAGCATCGGGTCGGCATCGAATGCCGGGAAAGTCGCATAGTCCTCGGGCCACATCACATTCGAGAAGCGCAGCGCCGTGATCGACAGGTCCGGGTACCACCGCACCAGCTCGGTCGCCAGCTGCTCCTCGAGCACCTTCACGATCGAGTAGACGCTCTCCGGGCGGGGCGGGTATTCCTCGTCGACCGGGATGTAGGGCGGCGGCACGTCGAACGGCAGACCGAGGACGGTCTCGCTGGACGCGTAGACGATGCGACGGATGCCGAGCCGCACCGCCGCCCAGAACACGTTGAACGTGCTCGGCATGTTGTTGTGGAACGTCGATACGTCGGTGCGGATGCCGGGGGCTGGAATGGCGCCCAGGTGCACGACCGCGTCGAATCCGGGCCCGCGGTCGATGCCGCCGAGCGCGTCGACGACCTGGCCGTAATCGGTCAGATCGACTTGCAGAAAGCCGGGACGGCGCTCGCCGACCCGATCGAGTCCGACGACATCATGGCCCGACGCCCGCAGCTCGCGGGCGACGACCGAGCCGAGTTTTCCGGAAGAGCCGGTCAGAGCGATGCGCATGTCACTACCCTGCCACGGTCAGGCGTATCGAGCCGCAGCGCTCCGGATGGACCCGGCGTGTGCGTAGATCTCGTCCAGGGCCTCGATGGGGTGCCGCGTCTCGTTCTTTTCCTCATCCAGGAGGCCGAGGTATTTTTGCTTCCCATTGAAATGCAGGCGTGCGATCGGCTGCCGATTGTTGTCGTCCAGGAGGACAGCGAAGTAACTCTTCGCGTCGCGCTGGGTGACTCGGCGAGAATCCACGACGGCGCATGCGATCGCTTTGACAATGCGAAATCCCTGCAGCTCCTCCATAGTGGTGACGATCTCTGGGTCTTGACTGAGGTCGTCCTCCGCAGCCTCGATGCTCGTGACGGGCGGTGTCTGGGGTGGGTGCTGGTCTCCTGCCGTCAGTGCGGCTTTGAGCCGTTCATTGACACGTTCTGATAGGAACTGACTTGTTGCCTTGGGCACGAGTGCGGTGAACTGCTGGCGAACCCGTTGCGTGTATGAACCCTCATAAACGCGGGTCGTGAAGAATTTCACCCACTCGTCGGATGGTGTTCGGAACTCGGCCGCGATCGCTCGCTTGAGCGCACCGACGTATTTGAGCTCCTCCGCAGCGGAGATGATCGACCCTAAGTCGAAGTTTGCTTTGCTCAGCTTCTGCAGTTCGGGGAGGACAGTTTCATCGACGTCACGGAGATCGAGAACGAGAAAGGGCTTCGCATCCATTCGGTTCGGCGCGTCCAGGTCGGTGTAGAACTGCCAGACGACTCCGTTGGTCAGCGCTGCGATCCGAGCGTTGGTGGCGGCGAAATAACGAAACAGCTGGGAGGCGTGCTCGATCTTCAAGCTCCCGAGTGATGCCTTGCACTCGATGAGGATCTGGATATCGCCGTCGTGGACGATCGCGTAGTCGACTTTCTCACCACGCTTGATGCCGACGTCCGCCGTGAACTCGGGTATCACCTCTGCCGGATTGAAAACGTCGTAGCCGAGGATCGACGATATGAACGGCATGACGAAGGCGTTCTTGGTTGCCTCTTCGGTCTCGACGGCAGCCGCCTGGCTGCTCACCTTCACAGCCAGCGCGTGCAGGCGCTCATCGAATTCCATGCCTTCTCCCCGTTGATTGGCGGTATGCGATTCCGAGCGTAGCGGAGGCTTGGGACACCGCGGGCTGGATCAGGGGTCCGGACGCGGGGGAGAGCGGCGTGACGGAACCGGTCGTGTTCTCGGGCACAAGGGTCCGATATTCTCAGGCCTCGCGTACGCGATCGACAACAGGGTGCGGCCGGTCGTCCGACTACCGGCCCGGCCGCCGCACCAGCACGTCGTCCAGGAACGCGTAGATCGTCGCCTGCAGCGCCGCCTTCGCGGCGTTGTCGATGGATGCCGCGTGCCCGCCGTCGTTCTGCTCCAGGTAGTGCACCTCGGCATCCGTCTCATCCATCAGCCGCGCGACCATCTTGCGCGCCTGCACCGGACCGACCCGGTCGTCGCTGGTCGCGGCGTAGAACAGGCTCGGGGGGTAGGTGCGACCGGGCTCGATCAGGTGGTACGGCGAGAACGTGCGGATGAACGCCCAGTCGTCCGGGTCGTCGGGATCGCCGTACTCGGCGATCCAGCTCGCCCCTGCCGACAGTCGGGTGTACCGGCGCATGTCCAGCAGCGGCACGCCGCACACCACAGCACCGAAGTCGTCGGGGAACCGCGTCAGCATGTTGCCGACCAGAAGCCCGCCGTTGCTGCCGCCGTGGCAGCCGATCCGGTTCGGCGTCGTCACGCCGCGGGCGACCAGGTCGCGCGCCACCGCGACGAAATCCTCATAGGCGCGGTGCCGCTTCTCGCGCAGCGCCGCCAGATGCCAGCCGGGCCCGAACTCGCCGCCACCGCGGATGTTCGCCACGACGTGCACGCGGCCGGGCTCCAGCCAGGCGGGGCCGAAGATCGTGGCGTACTCCGGCAGCCGCGAGACCTCGAAGCCGCCGTAGCCGCTGAGCACGACGGGGGCCGGGCCTTCGAGCGTGCGCGGCGCGATCTGGAAGTACGGGATGCGGGTGCCGTCGGCCGAGACGGCCCAGTGCTGCGTCGTGACGAGGCCCTCGGCGTCGAACACGGTGCGAGCGCGGTCGACGACGCGCGGCGCCGGGGCCGCGGCATCCGTCACGATCAGCATCTGCGGCGTGAGGAACCCGCGCGCGAGCAGCCACAGCTCGTCGTCCTCGTCGGCATCGGCGGTCGCGACGTCGACGGCCAGGATGTCATCGGTGGCCACGCCCGTGTGAAGCTCGGTCTGCGCCCACCCGTTCGCAGGGTCGAGAGAGAGGATGCGGCTGCGCACGTTCTCGAGCACGGTGAGCACGAGCCGGGTGCGAGTGAAGGTCCAGTCCTCCAGGACCGCGGTCGCGGTCGGCGTGAACACGGCCACCAGCTCCGCCCCGTCGCCGGCGGTGAGGGTGCGCAGCGGACCGACCAGCAGCGTCCCGCCGGGGTGGGTCATGCCGGCCACGGTCCACTCGGTGGTCGTGCGGACGGTGACCAGTTCGCCGTGCAGGTCGACGTGCGCGTCCTGGGGCGCATCGATGAGGACCGGATCGGGGACGGGCGCGGCGTCGGCCTGCGCGGCTGCGCCGTGGGGGTCGTGTTCGTGCGCCCACACCCGCACCTCGTCGTGGAAGAAGTCGTGCGCGATCACCGTCACCCCGGTCGAACGGCCGCCGGTGTGGTCCGCGCCGACGAACACGGCGACGTCGGACTCGGCCGCGTCGGTGACGACGGGGGCCTGCGCCAACTGAGAGCCACGACGCCAGAGGCGCGCACTGCGCGGATAGCCCGACGCCGTCTTCGCCCCGCCTTCGAGCGCACAGGAGATCAGCAGCGTGTCGGCGTCGAGCCAGGCGCCGCGCGACTTGTCGGCCTCGACGGTGAACGGGGCGTCGGCGACGAACCCGGCGGCGGCCAGATCGAACTCGCGGATGACGTGCGCATCGCCGCCGTCCGGGCTCAGCTGCACGAGCGCGCGCTGCGATCCGCGGGGGCCGTGCACCGCGCCGGCGAACGCCCACGGGATGCCGTCGGCGCGGCCCAGTTCGTCGATGTCGAGCAGCATCTGCCAGTCGGGCCGCCCGGCCAGGAACGACGCGCGCGTCGCCCGGCGCCACAGACCGCGCGGGTTGGCGGCATCCCGCCACAGGTCGTACATCCAGTCGCCGTGCCGGGCGGGCACGACCAGGCGATCGGGGTCGTCGAGGATGTCGCGCAGTCGCTGCGCCAGCGCGGGGGAGTCGTATGCGGCCTCGGTCTCGGCGGTGCGCGCCCGCACCCAGTCCAGCGCCGCCGGGTCGTGCACGGCTTCCAGCCACAGGTACGGGTCGTCGTCGAGAGGATCTGCCATCCGTTCAGCCTACGGGCGCGGTCGCGCTCGTCATCCGCCGTCGCAGTCCGTAGCCTGGACGGGTGAGCGCATACGTTTCGGCGTTCGAGCTGTTCTCTCCATCGGAGTAGGACCGCGGCGACCGCCATCACGGCCGCCCGGCTCGCGCTGCGGCGGTCAGCTGCCGCCGTGGCCGCGGAGCTTGTCGGTGAGCAGTTTCAGCCGGCTCAGCTCGGCGTCGTCGAGCCGGGCCATCCGCGTCGCGATCGAGCGGGCGTGCGAGGCGGCCAGGGCGCGGAACCGGGATGCCCCCTCCTCGGTCGCACGCACCAGAGCGCCGCGGCCGTCTTCGGGGTCGGGGAGCTTGTCGAGCAGCCCGGTCGCAGACATCCGCTCCACCAGACGTGAGACCGACGGCTGGCTGATCAGCATGTTGCCGGTGACGTCACGCAGCCGGGCCGTCATCTCGGGCGAGCGAGTGACGGTCAACAGCACGTCGTACTCGGCCTGGGTGAGTGGCGCCGACTCGAAATCGCCGCTGATCTCGTCGAACACCTCGTGCTGCGCGCGGAACAGACTCTCCCACGCGGCGACAGCGAGGCGACGGTCGATCATGGCTCCAGCGTATCGGCCCGCATAGGCTGGCAGGAATGCTCAAGACCCTGCGCGCCCTCACCCTCCTGATCGCCGTCGCGGCGGCATCCATCCTGCCCGTGCTGGGCGCGGGGCCAGCGGCTGCAGCGGTGTCCGTTCCCGCGGTGGCTGCCCCAGTTGCACCGGCCGCACCCGGGGTGCCCGCCGCGGCGGCGCCGACGGCCGGTCCGGTCGCCGGCGATGTGAACGATTTCACGTTCCAGAGCATGCACGCCGACTACACGATCGGGCGCGCCGACGACGGCACCAGCACGCTGAGAGTTGTCGAGACGTTCGTCGCGCTGTTCCCGAACAGCGATCAGAACCACGGGATGCGGCGCGTCGTCCCCGACAGCTACAACGGGCAGCCGCTGCAGCTGAAGCTGGTCTCGGTCACCGATGGCGACGGCCGCGTGCGGCCGGCCGAGGTCGAGCACGAGGACGATGCGTTCACGATCACCTCGCGCGCCGACGGCTTCGTGCACGGCGCGCAGACCTACGTGTTCACCTACACGCTGCGCCACGTCACCTGGACCTTCGCCGACACGGACGCCGACGAGTTCTACTGGGACGTCAACGGCAACGACTGGTCGCAGCCGTTCGGCGCGGTCTCGGCGACGCTGCACGTGCCCGCCGACCTTGCCGGTGCCCTGACCGGCCGGCGCAGCTGCATGTTCGGCGCCTACGGCGACACGACCCGATGCGACATCACGGCGCAGACCGCGGCCGATGGCTCGACGACGATCACCGCCGGAGCAGCACAGCTGCCGCCGCGGGCGACGGTGACGATCGCGGTCGGGTTCACGACCGGCACCTTCACCCCGTTCGACTCGTCGTATCTGGCCACCCCATGGGGGTGGCTGCAGGGTGTGGCCGGGCTCGGCGCGCTCGGCGTGCTCGTGGCCGGCATCGGCTATCGCAGGCGCAAGCTCGCCGATGCGGCCGGGCGGCCCACGATCATCGCCGAGTACACGCCGCCGCCGCAGATCGACGCGCTGCAGTCGGCGGTGCTGCTGGGGCAGAAGTCGAAGGCGATTCCGGCCGAGGTGCTCGAGCAGGCCGTGGTGGGCAGCATCCGCATTCTCGAAGGCGGGCGCAAGCTGTTCGGCGGCTACAGGCTGCAGGCGCAGCTGGTGGACCGGTCGCGCGCCGACGGCGACGGGCGGATGCTGCTGAACGGCCTGTTCAGCGGTGATGCCCACCCCGGCGCGACGTTCGAATTCGGCCGCACGGATCGGCGCTTCTCGGCGGCGGCGGTGAAGACCCTGGCCTGGGCGGACAAGAACCTGGTGGCGATCGGACTGCGCCGCAGGCCGGCCGGCCGCGGCCGCGGCCTGCTGGTGCTGCTGGCCGGAGCGTTCATGGTGGCGGCGGTCGGCTTCGGCGTGGCCGCGCTTGCCGCCGACACCGGCGGCGGACTGGCGATCCTCGTGCTGTTCGGCAGCGGCGCCGCTTTCGTCGTCACGGCGATGCTCACGGTGCGCAAGCCGCTGACCAGCGCGGGGGCGGAGGCGCGCGACCACCTCAGAGGGCTGCGCGAGTTCATCGAGTGGGCGGAGGCCGACCGCATCCGCATGCTGCAGTCGCCCGGCGGCGCCGAGCGTGTTCGGATCGACGCGACCGACCCGCGGCAGGTGCTGAAGCTGTACGAGAAGCTGCTCCCGTATGCGGTGGTGTTCGGACAGGAGAAGCGGTGGGCCGACCAGCTCGCCGTGCTGTACAGCGCCGGGTACGGGACGGCGGCGACGCCGTACTGGTACGCCGGCACGCACGGATTTGACGCGTCGTCGTTCGCGGCCGGGATCGGATCGCTGTCCACCGCGGCATCCTCGTCGTCGACCACGTCGGGTGGATCGGGCGGAGGCGGCTCCGCCGGCGGTGGTGGCGGTGGGGGCGGTGGCGGCGGCGTGTGAGCGCGTCGGTGCCTCGGGATTGACCGCCCGGCCCACCGCCCGGCCGTCCGCCCGACCCACCGCCCGGCCGCCCCACCGTCGCCGGCCCGGCGGTGCCGGCCCGACATAGCCGGCATCACATTCGGGCCAATCGGCGTCGCTGTCGGTCGTGCTGTGCGTGGAGTGATCCTCGGGTGGGTTGCCATCGGCGTGGCGGGTCGATCCATCCGGGTGCCCGTACCTGGGGCATCCCGTCGACCATGCGGATCTCCCAGCCGCTGAAATCCAGCGACCGGTGGTGCCACCAGCAGAGGTTGACGCCATTGTCGACGTCGGTGGGGCCGCCGCGGGAGTGCTCCTGCACGTGGTGGACTTCGCACCATTCGGCGGGCACGTGGCAGCCGGTGATGACACATACGCCGTCGCGGGCGCTGATGGCACGGCGCTGGGCGGCGGTGAAGATGCGGTTCGGAGCGCTGAGCTGAACGACGCGGCCGCTGTCGGTCACGACCAGGCGTTGGATGCCGCCGCAGCACGCGATGTGCCGGGCGACGAAGGCGGGCACGACGGCGTCGGTGCCGTCGACGAAACCGACACCGCCGTGCTGTTGGAGGTCGTCGGCCGAGATCGTCACGAGCAGGGTCGGTGGGGCGCCGCCGATCGATGGCGATTCGGCCGACCGGGCGGCGACGTTCAGGATCGACGCCAGCACGTCGTGCTGCTTCTGCGACCGGGTGCGGTTATCGGGTGCAGGACCGTACTCGGGGTATTCGCGGAAGACGACGCCCGGGTTCTCGGTGTGGTCGGGGGTGTGCGGGTTCAGGTGCGCGTCGATCAGCCGCTGGAACTGGGCGGCCACGTCGGGCAGCAGTCCGCCGTGGCAGGGCACCACGCCGTCGCGTTCCCGGCCGAACACGAACGAGCGCTGACGCAGCGCCTTCTCGTGCTCGGGCATCGGCCCGTCGGGGTCCAGCAGCAGCCGCCATACCTTCGCCTGCAGGCGGGTCTCGTCAGCGCACACCGGGGTCGCCGAGTCGGGTCCGGTGCCGGTCGCGGCGGCGACCAGCTCGCCCTCGGCGGCCGCAAGATGGGCCCGGTCGCAGCGGTCGGCGATCGGCCCGAGGGTGCGGGTGATGGCGGTGGCGCTGTCCAGACCGAGCCGACCGTCGGCGAGGGCGGTGCGGATGGCCGGGAACTCGGCCGGCCGCTGCCCACCGCCCAGGGTGGTGCGGCCGGCGACCCGGCGGGACAGCTCGATGCGGGCCGTGGCGGTGCCGGCAGCGGTGCCGGTCAGCCGGGCCAGAAGGTCGACGCCGTTGCGGCACCCGTTGCGGGCAGACAGCCGTTCCCGCTCAAGCTCGGGCCGTGAACGGTCGTCGATCTCGCGCGCGGCCGTAATGCGCAACGCGTCGCACCGGCGCCCGATCGACTCGGTGACCTTGGTGAAGGCGATGGTCGCGGCATCCGACAGCACTCGGGTCGTGTCGTCGTCCACGGCCGCGTGCAGGGCCTCGCCGAGCATCGCATCCAGCCGCGTGAGCTGCTCGAGCAGTGCGTCGGGTGCCGTGGTCATGCTCCCAATATAGGGAGGGCCTCCGACATTCGAATCGGGCAAACACCCGGTCACCGATGGTTTCTGTGGACAACCCCGCCAGCACCCGGCCTGTGCAGGAACCGACGCGCACGGGCAAGAGTAAGGGCCGATCGGAGAGGCTCCCGACCGGCCCTTTTCCCTTGCACCAAGAGTGTCCTGCAATCACATGTCGGTAGCTGCCACAGCAAAACAACTACCTGAAACCGACTATATAACGGCGAGGTAACGAGCGCCAGCTTTTTCGTTATCTTTCTGTGATTCTTTTCTCACTCATGGATTCGGCGCGTTCCAATTGCCGGCGGCGGCTCAGAACGGGTAGCGTTCCACGCTGCCCTGCATCGTGACCCACTGCGTCTCGGTGAACGTGTCGAGGTTCGCCTGCGGGCCTCCGAACCGTCCGCCGACACCCGATGCCTTGGTGCCGCCGAACGGGATCACGGCCTCGTCGTCGACCGTCGCGTCGTTGATGTGCACGGCACCGGATTCGATGCGGTCGCAAAGCTCGTATGCCGCATAGGGGTTCGAGGTGATGATCGACACCGACAGTCCATACTCGGAGGCGTTGATTGTCTCGATCGCCTCGTCGACGTCGTCGTAGACCTGCACCGGAGCGACCGGGCCGAAGATCTCGTCCGTCCATGCGGGATTGTCCACAGCGACATCGGCGAGCACGGTCGGCCGGTAATAGAGCCCGTCATAGTCGCCGCCCGCTGACAGTGTGGCACCGTGTTCGACGGCTGCCGTCACATAGCCGTGCACGCGGTCGCGCTGCCTGTCATCGATGAGCGGTCCCAGGGGAAGACCCTGCGTCGGGTCGCCCACCGGGATGCCGTTGGCCTTCTCCGCGAGCGCAGCCACATACTGCGCAGCCATCGAGCGGTGCACGAGGTGGCGTCCTGTGGTCATGCAGATCTGCCCCTGATGCAGAAACGACCCCCATGCGCCCACGGATGCCGCCGCTTGCACGTCTGCGTCGGGGAGGACGAGCATCGCGTTGTTGCCGCCGAGTTCCAGGTGCACCCGCTTGAGCAGCGGCGCTGCGGCGGCGCCGATCTTGCGCCCGGCCGCGGTCGAACCGGTGAACGAGATGCACGGCACGTCGGGATGAGTGACCAGGGCGGCCCCTATGGCACCGTCGCCGGGGAGCACATGAAGGACACCCGACGGCAGGCGGGCCTCTTCGAAGAGGGCAGCGAGCGCCAGGCCACCTGAAATCGACGTACGGGGGTCCGGCTTGAGGATCACGGCGTTGCCGACCGCGAGCGCCGGTGCCACCGAGCGCATCGACAAGATCGCGGGGAAGTTGAACGGCGAGATCACGCCGACGACGCCCAGCGGCACGCGGCGGGCGATCGAGGTGCGGTCCTTCACACTCCGCAGCAGCTCGCCATATGGATGCGACGCCAGCGCCGCAGACTCCTGCAGTTCCGTGACCACGAGCCCGACCTCGAAGCCGGCCTTGCCCTGGCCGGATCCGCTCTCGGGAACGAGGACATCGGTCAGGCGCGTGGGGTCGGCCTCGAGCAGTTGCGCGGCCTTGAGCATGACCGCCGCACGGGTGGAGTACGGCTGCTTGGCCCACCCCTTCTGCGCGATGGTGGCCGAGGCGACGGCGTGGTCGAGGTCGTCGAGTCCTGCTTGGGAGACAGTCGCGATGACGGCATCGGTGCCGGGAGCTTTGACAGTCAGCGGCCCGCCGGATCCCGCGCGCCAGCCGTCCGAGAACAGCGTCCCCTGCCAGAGGGGAGTCGTCAACAAGGTTGTCATGGTGATCAGTTCCTTTCGTGGATGTGTCGAGTTCGGGTCAAGCGGTGCCGCCGTCGCGCAGCACGAGGTCGCGGAAGGCCTGCGCAGGGCGGCTGAGAGATGCCGACGATCGCCAGGCGACGACGACGTCGACCGGGTCGACGATGCCCTCCGGCAGATCTCGGGTGGTGATTTCGAGCCCCTCATGGGTGACGTGCGTGCGAGGCCGCTGCATCGTGATCGACCAGCCCAGACCGCGACCGACCATCGAGCGGACGGTCTCGAAGTTCTCGGAGGAGTAGCGGACCTCCGGTGGCGTGATGCCGGTCGCCTGCCAGATCTGCGCGAAGTGCGCGGTGCTCAGCTGCGACTGCAGCGCGACATACGGTTCCCGGGTGAGGCGCTCGAGGTCGACGGGGGTCGTGGGGTCCGCGGCCCAGTGTGATGCCGGCAGCAGCACCCCGACGCGGCGCTGACCGAACGGAACCTTCTCGAGGTCGTCGCCGAGGTCGATGTCGTAAGACAGGAAGAGATCGATCCGGCCGGTGCGGACGTCGTCCGTGAGCTGGTCGGGGTGGTCCTCCTTGAATCGCACGCGCACGGCGGGATGGTCGGCGATGAAGGTGTGGATGAGTGCGGGCAGCACCGACGGCCCCATGCTGGGAAAGCATCCGACCGCGACCGAGCCGCGCAGTTCGCCACCCAGCCCCGCCTCGTCGACGAGGTGCGACGCGGTGGCGAGCACGGCTCGTGCGTGCGGGAGCAGTTCTCGGCCCAGAGAAGTGAGCTCTGCGCCATGCGCACGCCGCCGGATCAGCAGGTCGGCGCCGAGGACGCGCTCCAACTGGGTCAGCGACAGCGACACCGCGGTCGGAGAGACGTACAACACCTCTGCCGCTGCGGTCACCGAGCCCTCCTCGGCGGTCGTCACGAAGTACTCCAGCTGACGCAATGTGAACCCGGTGCCGGTGGTGAAGGGCGACTCGGGGGTGGTCATCGATTCCTCTTCCCGCCCGGTGACGCCGTTGCGGCGTCACCGGGCGATGCGGCGGCGGACTGGTCAGGATGAGGCGACGGTGTCGTCGATCTCGACGTGGCGGCTTTCTTTCGTGAAGAAGCCGAGCACGATTGCGCTGACCGCACAACCCGCAATCAGGAACCAGATGACGCCCTCGATCGCCCCACCCGACGATGCGAAGATGGTCGAGGCGATTACCGGGGTGAAGCCTGCGCCGATCAGCGCGGCCAGCTGGTAGCCCAGCGAGGCTCCGGTGTAGCGGGAGGTGGTGCCGAAGTTCTCCGCGAGGAACGCCGCCATCGGTCCGAACGTCAAGCTCTGCAGAATCGTCAGGGCCACGAGGAACACGGCGAACACGAGCCATGTGGTGCCGGCGGCCAGGGCCCAGAACAGCGGGAAAGCGAGCACCGCCATGCCGATGTAGCCGGCGAGCATCACGGGCTTGCGGCCGACGCGGTCCGACAGTGCGCCGAAGGCGGGGATCGCGACGGCAGCGAACAACTGGGAGAACGCGAACGCCCACAATGCGACCGGACGATCGACACCGGCGCCGACCGCATACGTGAGACCGAACGTCGAGAACAGGGCCTGGATCACGAACGCCCCAGCGCCGACCAGGCCGATCACGATCAGGGCGCGAGGACGGCGCAGCACCTGGGCGATGGGCAGACTGCGGGTGAGCGACTTCTGCGACTCGGCGGCCTTCATCGCCGCAACGAAGACGGGGCTTTCGGCGATCTGCGACCGGATGTACAGGCCGACCGCCAGCAGCACCACCGAGAACAGGAACGGTACGCGCCAGCCCCACGACAGGAACTGGTCCTGCGGAAGAAGAGCGAACAGTGCGAGGGCGGCGGTGCCCAGGAACGCGCCGGCCGGACCGCCCGCGTTCGCGAACGATGCGGCGAAACCGCGCTTGGACGTCTGGGCGTGCTCGAGGGACATGAGCGCTGCGCCGCCCCACTCGCCCCCGATCGCGATGCCCTGGACGAGGCGGAGCACCAGCAGCATGAGAGCGCCCCACATGGGTATCGCGGGCACGAGGCCGACGAGCACCGAGACGGCACCCATGACCGACATGGACACCAGAAGCATCCGCTTGCGGCCGATTCGGTCACCGAAATGGCCGAAGATGATGCCCCCGAGCGGGCGGGACACGTAACCGGCGGCGAACGTGAGATATGACGCGACGATCGCGAGGAGCGGATTGAGCGTCGAGAAGAAGACCGGAACGAAGACCGTCGCGGTCGCCGTCGCGTAGAGGATGAAATCGTAGAACTCGATCGTCGAGCCGAAGAAGCTCGACACGATCACCTTGTTGACCTGAGTCTGGTCGCCGCGCGTCGTTGCGCGTGTCTTTGTCATCTGTGACATTGTCTCTCTCTTCGTTGATGTGGACAGCTGTGTTGCGGATGGGCTAAGCCCGGGAAGACCACGCCGCGATCGCGTCGGCAGCGGAGACGGAACCGGGGGCCGATGGTGCGTCCGGCCGGCCCGGCGCAGTGCGGCTGAACCGCGGGGCGGGGGCCGGCTCGTAGGCGCCATCGCGTTCGAAGAATGTGCCTCGAGCCGCCAAGTGCGGCGATGTGGGTGCTTCGGCCATGGAGAGCACTGGAGAGACGCACGCATCGGTGTCGGCGAACCATGCTGCCCACTCGTCTCGAGTGCGCTTGCGGAAGGCGGCTGCCAGCCCAGTGCGCAGTTCCGGCCAGCGGGCCGTGTCCCACTGCCCCGGCAGCTCATCCGGTGCGAACCCGAGCCCGGCCGTCAGCTGTGCGAAGAAGGGCGGCTCCAGTGCGGCGACGGCCACGTGCTTCTCGTCGGCCGTTTCGTACACGTCGACGAATGGCGCGCCTGAATCGATCAGGTTTCGACCGCGTTCGTCCCGCCACGCGCCGCCGGCCAGCAGCGAGTACGGTGACGCCATCAGATGCGCCACCCCGTCTACGATCGCCGCATCGACGACCTGGCCCCGACCCGATCGCTGCGCCTCCCACAGCGCGGCGAGGGTGCCTGACACCAGGTACATCGCACCGCCGCCGAAATCGCCGACCAAGCTCAGCGGCAGCTGGGGCGGGCCGCCGGCCCGACCGATCGCGTGCAGAGCGCCGGTCTGGGCGATGTAGCTCGGATCGTGGCCGGCCCGCTGGGCAAGCGGCCCCGACTGCCCCCACCCGGTCATGCGCCCGACGACCAGCCGCGGGTTGCCATCGAGCAGGAGGTCGGGCCCGAGTCCGAGGCGCTCGAGCACCCCGGGACGGTAGGGGTCGAACAGCACATCGGCCTGTGCCGCGAGGTCGCGCACCTGTTCGACGCCTTCGCCGCTCTTCAGGTCGAGGGTGACTCGCTGCTTTCCACGCTGCAGGGTGTCGAACCGGGGGTCGATCGGCATCTCGAATCCGCCCTGAGCTCGGTCGATGCGCAGCACATTCGCACCCTGGTCGGCGAAGAACATCCCGGCGAAGGGCACGGGACCGATCCCGCCGAGTTCGATCACCTTGAGCCCGGCGAGCGGTCCTGTCCGGGCGGCAGGGATGGTCATACCAGAACCCGTGCGCGCTCGTCGCGGACGTGGCGGACCTCGCCGCCGAGGGTGCCGTTGGCGGCGATGAAGTCCTCGTTGAGGTCGATGCCGTACCCGGGGCCCTCGTTCGCGTACAGAACGCCGTCCTTGAAGACCGGCACCTGCTGGGCGATGTCCGCGGTGATGCGATGCTCGGCGTTCTCAAACTGGTTGTTGATGATGAGCGGTCCGAGGTTCTCGTGCGTGAACTGGGATGCCCACTGGTTCGACATCATGAGGTGGGCCGAGGGGCTCGCCTCCAGACCGGAGCCGATCATGCAGCCGCTCATCACCGGCAGGTCAGCGAGGCGGGCCATCGTCAGCCAGCGCTGGGCTTTGACGAGGCCGCCGGCCTTCTGCAGTTTGATGAACAGCCCGTCGGCGGCTCGACGGTCGATGATCTCCTTGAGGTGGTGCAGTTCCTGTGCGGATTCGTCGGCGAAGATCGGGGTGCCCACGCGCTGGCGGAGGCGCGCGAGGCCCTCGATGTCCCAGTGCGGCAGCGGCTGCTCGACGCAGTACAGGCCGTAGTCATCCAGCTTCCGGATGGTGTGCAGCGCCTGGTCATAGTTCCAGAAGCCGTTGATGTCGATGACAAGACGCACGTCCTCGCCGATGGCCTCGCGCACCGCCTTGACATTGCGCACGTCCTGCGCCTCGTCACCGCCGCTCTTGATCTTCACCAGCGAGAATCCGTTCGCTATCGCCAGCAGAGCCTGGTCGACGAGGAACTCCTCGGTGCCGGCGCCGGCGACCCACCCTTGGCGTGAGCCTTCGGTGGTCTTGCCGCCGAGTAGCTCATATACCGGGAGACCCGCGACCTTGCCTTTCAGATCGTGGAGTGCGAAGTCGACCAGCGCCTTGGCCTGGTTGTTGTCCCGCACGAACGTGTCCATCTCGCCGACGATCTTCTCGATGGCCAGCGGGTTCTGTCCGATGAGGAATCGGGGTGCGATGTGCTTCTCGATGATCGCCGCGATCGACTCGGGCGTCTCGCCCCGGTACCACGTCGAGGTGTCGCCGGAGTCGCCGATGCCGACGTGGCCCGTGTCGGTCGTGATGCGGATGACGATGCTGTGGATGTGGGTGATCTCGGTGCCGGGCATGTGGAATGGCACGACCAGAGGGGTGGAGACCGGGATGAGCTCGACGTCTGTGATCTTCATTGATGTGTCCTTCGTCTTGATTGTTTTCAGGGATGCGTCGTCTCGGCGGCGACGAGAGGTACGAGTCGTTCCGCGTCGAAGCCGATCTCCGCGAGGATCTCCGCGGTGTGCTCACCCAGCAGGGGTGCCCGGTGGCGCACGCGCCCCGGCGTGCGGGTGAGCTTTGTGACCGGGCCGGTCACGTGCGTGGTGCGACCGGTGCGCGGATTCTCGACTTCGGGCAGCATGCCGCGCACGGCGAAATGCGGGTCGGCGAAGATCGCCGCGGCATCGAGTACGGGTGCCAGCGGCACCTTTCCGCCGAGGAGGTCGACGAGTTCGGAGACGGTATGCCGTCCGACCCATGCACCGACGATGTCGTACACCGCTTCGCGGTTCTCCCAGCGGTGGTGGTCGCTGTCGAAGCGGTCGTCGCTGATGAGGTCCGGCCGCCCCATGATGTCGCACAGTTTCGCCCACTGGGCATTGTGCGGGGCGCCGAGCGCGACCTCACCATCCCGCGCACGCAGCGTGTCGAACGGCGCGAACCCCTGCAGCGCATTGCCCATGGGCGCCGGTGAAGTGCCGGTGGCGTCGAAGACGTTGACCACGATCTCACTGACGGCGAGCACGCCGTCGGTCATCGCCGTGTCGACGTATTGGCCGAGGCCGGATGTCTTGGCTTCGAACAGCGCCATCACGGTGCCCAGGGCTGCGAACAGCCCCGGAACGGTATCGCCGATGCCCGATCCGACACGCACGCGAGTGTCGGAATCCGGGCCGGTGATGCTCATGAGGCCTCCCATCGCCTGTGCGACGATGTCGAACGCCGGCCAGTGCGCATAGGGACTGGCGCCTCCGCGGGGGTCGCCGAATCCGCGGATGGATGTGTAGACGAGCCGCGGATTGATCTCGGCCAGCAGTTCGTATCCGAGGTTCAGTCGGTCCATGACACCCGTGCTGAAGTTCTCGACCAGGGCGTCGGCGCCCCGCACGAGCTCGATCAGGACCGCACGACCCGCCTCAGTCTTCAAATCCAGCACGATGGAGCGCTTGTTGCGGTTGGCGTTCTGGAAGACATTGCCGAAGTCGTGATGCGCGTCGTCGTCGGCGAATGGTCCCGTGTGTCGGATCATGTCGCCCCGGGGCGGCTCGACCTTTATGACGTCGGCGCCATAGTCGGCGAGGATCGACGTGCAGTAGGGGCCGGACAGGGCCTGTGTGAGGTCGATCACCCGCACGCCTTCGAGTGGCCCGGTCATTGCGTGTACTCCCGCCCGATCAGCGCGCGCGCGATGATCAGCTTCTGGATCTGTGGCGTTCCCTCGCCGATCTCGAGGCCCGACACGTCGCGGAACATCGACTGGAGGGGCAGCTCCTCCGAATAGCCCGTGTGGCCGTGCGCGATGATGCAGTCGTGGATCGCCGCCAGTGATACCTCCAGCGCGTACCACTTGACCATCGCCGCTTCGGTGGTGTGGTGTTCGCCGAGATCTGCCTTCGACAGCGCGCGGTAGGTGAGCCACCGCGCCGCCTCGAGTTTGGTTGCGTGTTCGGCGATCGGGAAGCTGACACCCTGGTAGGCGGCGATCGGTTTGCCGAACGTCGTCCGGATGCGGGAGTATTCGATGGTCATGTCGAGCGCCCTGCGGGCCACTGCGGTGGACATGAATCCGATGACCGAGCGCGTGTAGTCGAACTCAGCCATCACCATGCGGAATGCACCGCCGACGTCGCCGAGGACGTACTCGTCCGGGACGAAGACGTCGTCCATGAACACGGCCGAGCGCCCGAGCGGCTTCCACCCGGGGTCGTCGAACTGCTGCACTTCGATGCCGGGGGAGTCGAAGGGGACGAGGAAGCACGTGATGCCGCCACGGTGCTCTCGGCCGTCAGCGTCCACGTATGCGTCGGCCTTGGCGAGCGCGATGATCCCCTTCGAGTGCGGGGCGAACGTGATCGAGGTCTTCTCGCCCGAGAGGCTCCAGCCCCCGTCGACTCGAGCGGCCTTCATGCGCATCGCCGAGGCGTCCGATCCGCTGCCGGGCTCGGTCAGGCCGAAGGCGACGATGTGTTCCCCGGCGACGATGCCCGGGATCCACTCGGCGGCGAGGTGCGCCGGAAGGAACTTCTCCAGCAGCGGAGCGGTGAAGTTGCACGTGTAGGCGATCTGCGCCAGATAGAAGTTCGCGTAAGCGAGCTCCTCGTGCACGATGCCGAGGTGGACCTTGGTGAGCTCGCCGCCGAGCCGCCCCATCCCGCCGTACTCCTCCGAAGTGCCCAGGCCCAGCAGGCCCTGAGCGCCCAACGCGCGGGCGAGATGCCAGGGGAACTCAGTGCGGCGGGCGACCTCGAGGTAGCTGTCGGCGTGGCCGGCGGCGAACTCGCGCACCCACGCGGCGAAGTCCTGGTACTCCTCGGTGAACGCAACCGGCGGAGTGAGCGTGGGGGTGAGTGTGGTGGTGGGGGACGTCATGTCGCCTCCTCGTCGAGACATTCGGTCATCGCAGCGGCTGTGCTGCCAGACTCGAGTCTCGCAAGGACAGATACCGAAGCACTAACATACGATTCATCCCATATTCTGAAGTAAAACTTCAGAGGCGACGGTCGCTGCTCGCTGTCGGCGGGCAGTTTCCTGTGGGGTGCGGGTCGCGCTGCGCCCCCCACCTGCCAGACTGACGACGTGGATCAACGCGTGCACTTCCTCACCCTCGCGACGGCCGATCTGGACGCCGCACGGCAGTTCTACCGCGACGGGCTCGGGTGGACGCCGCTGTTCGACCAGCCCGGTGAGATCCTCTTCTTCCAGATCGCGCCGGGCCTGGTGCTCGGGCTGTTCGCCGCCGACAAGTTCGATCAGGATCTGCTGCGGGGCCACTCCACCAGCGGCGTCAGCGGAGTCACGTTGTCACACAACGTCGCAGATCGCGCCGCCGTGACCACCACCATCGAGCAGCTTCTCGCCGCAGGAGGGTCGATCGTCAAGTCCGCACAGGAGGGCGAGTTCGGCGGCATCTTCCACGGCCACGTGGCCGACCCGAACGGTGTCATCTGGGAGATCGCGCATAACCCCGGCTGGCACATCGACGGCGACGGGACCGTGCGCCTCGAGTGAAGCGCCGCGGCGGGGCCGCACTGTCTGCGCGCCCGTGGTGCCAGCCCCAGTCGCCCGCGCGGAATAGATCCCCGCTCGCCCCGATTGCACCGAATATGGCAACGGCAGCGACGACGGACACGATCACGATCAAAGACCTCGGCACGGTCACCCGGCTCGGCTACGGCGCGATGCGCATCACCGGCCGCGGCATCTGGGGCGAGCCGGCCGATCCCGAGGGCGCGCGGGCGGCCGTGCGCCGCGCGGTCGAGCTCGGTGTCGACTTCATCGACACCGCCGACTCGTATGGCCCCGAAGTCAGCGAGCGGATCATCGCCGAGGTGCTGCATCCGTACCCGGCCGGCCTGCGCATCGCCACGAAGGCGGGCCAGGTGCGCACCGGGCCGAACAAGTGGATCCCGGTCGGCCGCGCCGAATACCTGCGCCAGCAGCTCGAGATGAGCCTGCGGCGCCTGCAGGTCGACGAGATCGACCTGTTCCAGCTGCACCGGATCGACCCGAAGGTCGAGCTCGCCGAGCAGTTCGGCGAGCTCGCGGCCTTCCAGCGCGAAGGCAAGGCGCGCGCGCTCGGGCTCTCGCAGGTCAGCATCGCGCAGATCGAAGAGGCATCCACGCACTTCACGGTCGCCAGCGTGCAGAACCGCTACAACCTCGCCGACCGCTCGTCGCAGGACGTGCTCGACTACTGCACCGCGCACGAGATCGCGTTCATCCCGTGGGCACCGCTGGACGCCGGCAAGCTCGCGAACGACGTGGTGGATGCCGCAGCCCAGCGCCTGGGCGCCACTGCGGCGCAGGTGACCCTGGCGTGGCTGCTGCAGCGCTCGCCGATGATGCTCCCCATCCCCGGCAGCTCGTCGGCCGCGCACGTCGCCGACAACCTCGGAGCGGCAAGCCTCACCCTGGACGAGCAGACGGTCGCCGAGCTCGACGCCGTCGGCTGATCGCCCCCCCGACATCGCGCGGCCGGCTTGGTAGCATTTCCTGCATGGACCGGTGACGGGACGGTCCGCGCCGAGAGGTCGGATGATGAGCGCATTCGCTGATCTGCTGGCGCTGCTCTGGCGCGCGACCGCAGCGACCGGATCGGGCGAGCGAGCCGCGGATGGGGCCGCGGGCGGTCAGGGCCCAGACGGGGAGGCGGCCGAGGGCGCCGGGTCGGCCACCGGCCCGCGCGTCGTGCTGCCGTCCGCGTTCGACGTGACGGGACTGGCGACCGGCGCGATCGCGGCGGGGCTCCGCGCCGCGGCCGAGCTCGTCGCGGCACGTGCGGGCGCCGCGACCCCGGCGGTCACGGTGGACAGCCGCGACGCCTGCGCCGACTTCGCGCGCGAGGGCTTGTTCACGCCGGTCGACTGGGAGCACCCGGCGATCTGGGATCCGATCGCCGGCAACTATCGCACCGCCGACGGCTGGATCCGGCTGCACACCAACTACACCTGGCATCGCGCAGTCGTGGAGCGGGTGCTGGATGCCCGGGGCCGCGACGCGGTGCACGCCGCCCTCGCCACCCGCACCGGCGACGAGGTCGAGACCGCCGTCGTCGCCGCCGGCGGTGCGGCCGCCGTCATGCACGACCGTGCGCAATGGCTGGCCTCCGCCGCAGGGGCCGCCACGGCAGGCGCCCGCCCGATCAGCATCACCGAGCGCCCGGCAGCGTCATCCGCGGCGCCGCGCTGGAACGGCCGATCGGGCGCCGGCCTCCCGCTGGCCGGCGTGCGGGTGCTGGATCTGACCCGCGTGATCGCAGGCCCCACATGCACCACGTTTCTCGGCGGCTACGGCGCCGACGTGCTGCGCATCGATCCGCCCGGATTCGACGAGGTCACCTCGCTGCTGCCGGTGACCACGGTGGGCAAGCGCACCGCGTTCCTCGATCTGCGGGAGTCGGCGGGCCGCGCCGCCTTCGAGCGGCTGGTCGCAGACGCCGATGTGCTGGTGACCGGACTGCGGTCGGACGCGCTGGCCGGACTCGGCTACGACGATGCCGCGCTGGGTGCGCTCAACGCCGATCTGATCCACGCCAGCCTGGACGCCTACGGGTGGGAGGGCCCGTGGCGCGGACGACGCGGGTTCGACAGCCTCGTGCAGATGAGCTGCGGCATCGCTGCTGCCGGGGCGGCCGCCGCGGGCGTCGACACGCCGACGCCACTGCCCGTGCAGGCGCTGGACCATGCCGCCGGCTGGCTGCTGGGTGCGGCCATCGCTCGGGCGCTGACCCGCCGGCTGACCGACGGGACCACCGCCCGCATCCATGCCTCGCTGATCGGCACCGCGAACCTGCTGTACGAGCTGACCGCACCCGCCCAGGCTCCGGCCGGGCTCGCGGAGGTCGGCCTCGAGGAGGTGGACACCGCGTGGGGGCCCGCCCGCGGCGTGCCGATGCCCGGCCGGATCGACGGCGTCGTCCCCGACTGGGCGCCGCAGGCCGGCCCGCTCGGCCGCCACCCCGCGCGGTGGAACCCGCGCTGACCCGCGCCGACGGCAGGCGAGTGCGGCCGGATCCGCCCGGGCACCCTCATTTCCGCGGGAGGATGGCCCCATGGCAATGACGGTTATCGAGCACCCAGACGCACTCGTCGAGATCGAAGCGGGCACGCGCAACGCCCAGATGGCGTTATCCGGCGACGGCGTGCGGGCGGTGGTCTTCGCGTTCGACACCGGCGCCGAGTTGGCCGAGCACACCGCGCCCGGGCCGATCGTCGTGCAGGCGCTGTCGGGCCACCTCACCTTCACCGCCGAGGGCGTCACGAAGGACCTGCGCCCCGGCGCGCTGCTGCACCTGGATGCCCGCATCCCGCATTCGGTGGTGGCGCTGGAGCCTTCCAAGATGCTGCTGATGATCATCCGCAAGGACTGACCGGAGCGGCTGACCGGAGCGACCGGTCCGAGCGGATGCCGCGGCTCAGCCCGCGAACTCGTCGGTGGCCTGAGCCACCAGCGCCATCATCTCGGGGCCGCCGTGCCCCTCGGTCTCGACGATGTGCAGCCGGCTGCCCGGCCACGCCCGGTGCAGCCGCCACGCCGTGGCCGCGGGCCCGCTGACGTCGTGGCGGCCGTGGATGAGCACGCCGGGGATGCCGGCGAGCTGGCCGGCGCGGTCGATGATCGGCACGTCCAGAAACCCGTCGTGCGCCCAGTAGTGCGTCACGAGCGTCGCGAAGATCTGCTGGGTGCGCGGGTCGGAGGGATGCAGCGGCCCGGCCGTGCGCAGCGGATCGAGCAAGACGTGCACGCCCTCCCAGCGGTCCCATGCGGCGGCCGTGCGCGCCCGCACCGCGGCATCCGGATCTCGCAGCAGCCGCGCATACGCGTCGATGACGCGCTCGCCGGGCTCGCGCGCGGATGCCATCCGCTCCCACTCTTCCGGGAACACGGCGCCCATGGTCTCGGTGATCCAGTCGACCTCCGCGCGCGACGTCGTCGTGACCGCGGCGTCCACGATGGCGGTGACGCGGTCCGGATGCGCGAGCGCGTAGGCCAGCGCGAGCGTCGAGCCCCATGACACCCCGTGCACGAGCCAGCGCTCGACGCCCAGGTGCCGGCGCACCGCCTCGATGTCGCCGATCAGCGCCGGCGTCGTGTTCGCGTCGAGGTGTGCCAGATCGTCGATGACGTTCGGGGTGCTGCGGCCGCAGCCGCGCTGATCGATCCCGATGATCCGGTAGCGTGCCGGATCGAAGCGTCGCCGGTAGCCGCCCGCGCCGAGGCCGCCACCGGGGCCGCCGTGCAGATACAGCGCGGGCCGACCGTCGGGGTTCCCGGATGCCTCCCAATAGATCTCGGCTCCGTCCGGGCGCGTCACCCGGCCGTGGGCGTACGGCTCGATCGCAGGATGCACGGCGTCAGCCTAGCCCGCACCCGGGACCGCAGCAGGCATAGCCTGGGACCGTGCAGACCACGCCCGGACCGAGCTCGGACGCCGCGATCCCCGCCTACCTGAGTGCCCTGGGGCTGCCCGGCATCGCCGACGCGCACGTGCACTTCATGCCGCAGAACGTGCTCGACAAGGTCTGGGCGTTCTTCGACCACGTCGGCGACGGCGACGGCCACCAGCCCTGGCCCATCGCCTATCGCACCGGTGAATCCGAGCGCATCGCGACGCTTGCCCGGCTCGGCGTGATCGCCTACCCGACGCTGAACTATGCGCATCGCCCGGGCATGGCGGCGTGGCTCAACGCCTATTCGCGCGACTTCGCCGCGCACCACCCGCACGCCGTGCCCTCAGGCACGTTCTTCGCCGAGCAGTCCGCGACCGCCGACGCCGAGGCGGCGCTGGCCGACGGCGCGCGGATCTTCAAGATCCACGTGCAGGTCGGCGGATTCGCCCCAGACGATCCGGTGCTGGACGGCGCATGGTCGGCCCTGGCCTCGGCGCAGGTGCCCACCGTCATCCACTGCGGGTCGGGCCCGCACGCCGGCCGGTACACCGGTCCGGACCGGATCGCGACGCTGCTGCACCGGCATCCCGATCTGCCGCTGATCATCGCCCATGGCGGCATGCCCGAGTACGGTGGGTTCACGGACCTCGCCGAGCGCCACCCGGGCGTGCACCTGGACACGACCATGGTCGGCACCGACTATGCGCAGGCGAGCATGCCGGTGCCCGCCGAGGTGCTGGTCCGCTGGCGGCGGATGCCGCAGAAGATCGTGCTGGGCACCGACTTTCCCAACATCCCGTACCCGTATGCGCACCAGATCAGGGTGCTCGCCGACCTCGGCTTCGGCGACGACTGGATGCGCGCCGTGCTGTGGCACAACGGCGCACGACTGATGCGCGTGGCGTCGCCCGCCGGCTGAGCACCGGGCCTTGCGGCGGTGCGCCGCTACTTGCGGTGCGTCGCGTAGTACTCCAGCAGGCCGCGGGTCGACCCGTCCTGGGCGGCGAGGGCATCGGCGTCGCCCTCGATCGCCGGAGCGATCTGCAGCGCGAGCTGCTTGCCGAGCTCGACGCCCCACTGGTCGAACGAATTGATGCCCCACACCGCCCCCTGCGTGAACGTGATGTGCTCGTACAGCGCGATCAGCTCGCCCAGCACGCGCGGCGTCAGCGCCGGCGCGAAGATCGACGTGGTCGGCCGGTTGCCGCTGAACGTGCGGGCAGCCACGAGCGGTCCGGTGGTGCCCTCGGCCTCGACCTCCGCCGCGGTCTTGCCGAACGCGAGCGCCTTGGTCTGCGCGAGGAAGTTGGCCAGGAACAGCCCGTGCACGTCACGGTCGCCGTCCTGGAGCGGATACGCCGGGTTGGCGAACCCGATGAAGTCGGCCGGGATCAGCCGCGTGCCCTGGTGGATCAGCTGGTAGAACGCGTGCTGCCCGTTCGTGCCGGGCTCGCCCCAGAACACCTCGCCGGTGTCGGTCGTCACCGGTGACCCGTCCCAGCGCACGCTCTTGCCGTTGGACTCCATGGTCAGCTGCTGCAGATAGGCCGGAAAGCGGTGCAGCAGCTGCGCATACGGCAGCACCGCGTGCGACTGCGCGCCGAGGAAGTTGTTGTACCAGACATTGAGCAGCCCCATCAGCATCGGCACGTTCTGGGCCAGGGGAGTGGATGCCACGTGCAGATCGACGGCGTGGTAGCCGGCCAGTAGCTCTTCGAACGCGTCGGGGCCCAGGGCGAGCTCGAGCGACAGTCCGATCGCCGAGTCCACCGAGTACCGGCCGCCCACCCAGTCCCAGAACCCGAACGCGTTGTCGGTGTCGATGCCGAAGGCCGCGACCTTCTCCAGCGCGGTCGAGACGGCGACGAAGTGGTGGGCGACGGCATCCTTCTTCGCCTCGTCCGATCCGTCGATCGCGCCGGCTTTCTGCAGCCCCTGCCACAGCCAGTCGCGGGCCAGGCGCGCGTTGGTCAGCGTCTCGAGCGTCGTGAACGTCTTGGACGCGACGATGAACAGCGTCGTGGCGGGGTCGAGGTCGGCGGTGGTCTGCGCCAGGTCAGTGGGGTCGATGTTCGAGATGAACCGCGCCTCGATTCCGGCATCGGCATAGGGCTTCAGCGCCTCGTAGACCATGACCGGGCCGAGGTCGGAGCCGCCGATGCCGATGTTGACCACGTGCGTGACCTTCTTGCCGGTCACGCCCTTCCACGAGCCCTCGCGCACCCGGTCGGCGAACGCGCGCATGCGCGCGAGCACGTCGTGCACCTCGGCATCGACATCCTGACCGTCCACGACGAGGGCGGGTTGGATGCCGGCGGGCCGGCGCAGCGCCGTGTGCAGCACGGCGCGGTCCTCGGTGGTGTTGATGTGGACGCCGGAGAGCATCCGCGCGAACCGCTCGGTCACCCCGGTCTGCTCGCCCAGACGCACCAGGGCGGCGAGGATGTCGTCGTCGATGAGGTTCTTCGACAGATCGACGTGCAGGTCGGCCAGGTCGAAGCTGAAACGCTGCGCACGCTGCGCGTCGGCGGCGAACCAGCCGCGCAGATCGGGCTTCAGCTCGACCTTGTGCTGCGCCAGTTCGGCCCAGGCGGATGTCGTGGTTGCGTCGATCGGAGCGGTCATGCTTCCACGCTAGTCCGCTGCGCCGACAGTGTCAGCGGTCACCGCCGCGTCACCGCGGGGCGTGGTCTGCGCGCGACTCCCAGGGCGTGAGAGCGGCGTATGGCGCAACCTGGCAGGTCTGGCCTAGATTGTGCATACCTGACGGGTTGGGGAGGCGGCAATGTACTCGCGCATCGTGGTGGCACTGGATGGCTCTGCCTTCGCCGAAGAGGTGATTCCGGGGGCGGCCGTGCTGGCGAAGCAGATCGGTGCCTCACTGTCGCTCGTGCGCATCGCCGAGCGCACCGGCGACATGCCCGCCGCGCAGGAGTACGTGCAGGTCCTGGCCCGCACGTACGGCGCCGAGGGCCACGCCGCGGTCGCGCGCGGGTCGGTCAGCGACGCGATCATGGGCGAGGTCGACCGCGTGCCGGGGTCGCTGGCGGCGATCTCCGCGCGCGGGCACAGCGGGCTGGGCACCGCCGTGCTCGGCAGCGTCGCCCGCGAGTACGTGCAGGCCAGCCACGACCCGGTGCTGGTCTATCGACCGCAGGGGCGGGCCGGGGCCGAGCCCGCGCCGATCACGACCGTGCTGCTGCCGTTGGACGGCACGCCGCGCTCCGAATCGATGGCGGGCGAGGCGGCCGAATGGGCGCGCGCGCTCGGTGCCGAACTGCTCGTCGTGCAGGTGCTGCGCGGGGCGCCGGCATTCGGCATCGACGTCACCGAAGATGGCTACGTCCGCGCCCGCGCGGAAGAGATCGCCGAGCAGTACGGCATCGACGCCCAATGGGATGTGCTGCACGGCGACCCGGTGGGCGCGCTCGTGGGGTATCTGAAAGGTCTCGAGAACGTTCTGGTCGTGATGGCGACCCGCACGCAGCCGGCGCTGCGGGCGGCCGTGCTGGGCAGCGTGACCTCGGGCCTCATGCACGGCGCCAGCGTGCCGGCGATCGTGCAAGCCACCCGCGCCTGACGACCGGCGATACGCCGCCGTCGAGAACCGCACCGGGTGAGCCGCCGCGGTCCGGCCCGCCCGCGGCCATGCCAGACTCACAAGCAGGCAGGCACGACGTCGTGCGGCCGGTCGGGGCAGTGGGCGCTCGCGGGAATCGGGAGGACGGATGTCGGAGAACATCGAGGGTGACGACGTGTCGCTGTGGGTGGCCAGCACCCCGGCGACCGACTATCCGGCACTGATCGACGACGACACGGTCTACGACCTGGCCGTCGTCGGCGGCGGGATCACCGGCATCGTGACCGCCTACGAGGCCCTCGCCCGCGGCCTGTCGGTGGTGATCATCGAGAAGGACCGCCTGGTCGAGTGGACCACGGGCGGCACGACCGCCAAGCTCGCCTCGCAGCACTACCTGATCTACGACTACCTCATCGGCCGGCACGGCCGCAATGCGGCCCGCGCGTTCGCCGACGCCAACCAGCGGGGCGTCGACCGGGTCGAGCAGATCGGCCGGTCCCTGGGCATCGACAGCGAGTTCGCCCGGCGCGACGCCTACGTCTACAGCCGCCGGGGCGACACCGTCGACCGGATGAAGGCCGAAGTCGAGGCCGCGGCATCCCTCGGTCTTCCTGCGACGTTCGAGACGACCATCGACCTGCCGTTCGACATCACCGGCGCCGTGAAGTTCTCAGGCCAAGCGCAGTTCCACCCCCGCAAGTTCCTGCTTCCGCTCGCAGCCGACGTCGCCGCACGCGGAGGTGTGATCTACGAGCACACCGAGGCGACCGACATCCTCCCCGGCGACCCCGACGTCGTGGTCACGCGCACGACCTCCGGCACCGGCACCGGGCGCATCCGGGCCCGACACGTGCTGCAGGCCAGCGGCGAGCCGTTCTGGCACCGCGAGGTGTTCGACGGCTTCCTGTGGCTGAAGATGTCGTACGCGCTGGCCGTCCGGCTCAAGCCCGGCGCCGCATACCCGCACAGCATGTACATCACGACCGACGACCCGATGCGCACGATGCGCTCGGCGACGTTCGAGGGTGCCCCGGTGCTGATCTTCGGCGGCGAGAGCCACGAGTACGACGAGGCGACGTTCGACGAGGCAGCCCGTCACCGTGCACTCATCGACGACGTGCGGCGCACGTTCGACGTCGACCGGGTGCTGTTCCGGTGGCTGGCCGGCGACTACATGCCCTATGACCGGATGCCGTACATCGGCGCGCTGCCCGGGTACCCGACGATCCACGTCGTCACGGGATACCGCGCCTGGGGGCTCGCGTGGGCGATGTCGGCGGCGCAGGCCATCGCCGACGACGTCACCGGCACGCCGGTGGACTGGGCCGCCCCGTTCCGGCTGGACCGCCTCGCGCACCCGATCCCGCCGGCCGAGCGCGTCTCGGGGTTCTGAGCCGGGAGGCGCCCGGGCAGGCGAGGGCTACAGCGTGACGGTGCCGGAGGCCGTCCGAAGCGTCAGCGCGTAACCGGCGTTCGGACCGCTCGCCACGGGGGCGGTGGCCGAGGCGGGCAGGCCCAGCGCAGCGATGGCCCCGCGTGCGCGGTCGGCGGCCGGCTGCGTGCGCGTGAACGACATGAGTTCGACCGCCGGCAGCTCGCCCAGACCCGGGTGGGCGGTGTCCTGCCAGTCGATGAGGAACGGCACGCCGTCTTGCCGCGGCTGGGTCAGCCGCCACGCCAGCACGGTGCCGTCGGGGGTGCGCCGCGACAGCGCAGCGGCCTCGCCGGGGTCGGCACCGGCGGCGCGGGCGGCGGCGATGGTCGCGTCGAGGTCGTCCGGGTGCACGGCGTAGGTCACGATGGCCGGACCGGTCAGCGTGTCGATGCCGAACAGCGCCGGCGTGGTCTCGGCATCCGGCGCCGGGCCCAGCAGCTCGATGTACTGCCGTCCGCGCGCGCCGTCGACGGTCAGCGCGACGAGCGCATTGGCGGTGCCGGTGGGATGCCGGCCGCCGGGCGCCGCCGTGACGCCGGTGCGCTCGGCGAACCAGGCGACGAGCCCGTCCAGGCTCGGGCCCGCGATGACGACGTGGTCCAGGAGCGTCGGGATGCCCATGTCTCAGCGGGCCGCGCGGGCCAGGTTCGCGCGCAGCTCGTCGGCGTTCTGCCGGGTCACATAGGCGGGCTGGTCGCGCTCGACGCGCCAGCTCTCGGCCAGCGGGCCGATGTTCACGGTGTCGTAGCCGAAGTCGTCATACAGCGACGTCACGAACGCGGCCGCGTCGTCGTGATCGCTCGCGGTGGCCAGGGCGCGCCGGTTCGCGGTGCCGGCCGGCGACCCGTCGGTGAGGATCGTGGTGGACATGATGTGGTTGAACGCCTTGGCGACCTTCGCGTCGGGCAGCTGCCGCTGCACGAGCTGCGATGTCGTGGTCTGCTTGTCGTCGAGAGCGGCGATGTGGCCGTCGCGCTCCCAGTAGTAGTTGCACGTGTCGAGCACGATCTTGCCGGCCAGCTGCACGGCCGGCAGGTCGCCGACGGCCGTCATCGGCACCGTCACGATCGCCCAGTCCGCGGCGGCCGCGGCTTCGGCGACCGTTGCTGCGCGTGCCTTTCCGCCGAGCTGTCCGATCAGATCGGCGAGCGTGGCGGGTCCGCGCGAATTGGCGATCACGACGTCGTAGCCGCGGGCGACCAGGCCCTGCGCAAGTGTGCCGCCGATGTGTCCTGCTCCGATGATTCCCACAGTGGTCATGTCAAAGACAACGCAGGATGCCCCTGCTCATTCCCCGTCGCCGGGGCGTTTCGACTCGCTGCGCTCGCTCAACGGGCGGGGGCGTGCGAGGCGGCCAGCAGATACTTCTGGATCTTGCCGGTCGTGGTCATCGGCAGCTCGTCGACGCTGAGGAACGTGAAGCCGCGCGGCACCTTGAACGGCGCCAGGCGGGCGCGGGCGTGCGCGAGCAGGGCGCGCTCGTCGGGCGCGGCATCCTCGTTCATCACGACCCACGCCCAGCCGACCTCGCCGTAGCGCTCGTCCGGGATGCCCGCGACGTACGCCTGGCTGACGCCGTCGGCACCGCTGAGCACCTGCTCGACCTCGGTCGGCGCGACCAGCTCGCCGCCGACCTTGAACAGCTCCTTGCTGCGCCCGCGCAGGTGGATGTAGCCCTCGTCGTCGACGAACCCGAGATCGCCGGTGCGCAGCCAGCCGTCGGCGTCGAGGGCCTGCGGCGCGTTCGCCCCGACGTACTCGCGGGTCACCTGCGGACCCCGCACGACCAGCTCGCCCTCGGCGCCGTCGGGCAGCGGATGCCCGTCGAACGGGTCGACGGTGCGGTATTCGGCGAGCCGGCCCGACCCGTCCGCGGCCACACCGCCGAGCTTCATCGCGCCGACCACCGCCGACACCGTCTGGATCGAATCGCCCGGCAGGGTCAGGGCGGTGGCGGCCGAGACCTCGGTCTGCCCGTATCCGGTGAAGATCATCTGCGGCGCCAGGTCGGTCATGACCCGCTCCCACAGCCACACCGGGGCGGGGGCTGCGGCCGAGAACACCGACTGCAGGCTCGACAGATCGGGGCGCAGCTTGGCCGCCTGATCGACCACGGCGACGGTCATCGTCGGCACGAACAGCACCTCATTGATGCGGAACCGCTCGATCTGCTCGAGCGTCGTACGCGGGTTGAACACCCGCTGCGGCACGATCGCGCCGCCGACGAACATCGCCGCGAGCATGCCTTCGATGTAGCCGAACACGTGGTACAGCGGCAGCGCGAACCCGATCCGCCAGCCGTCGTCGAACGCGCGGTGGTAGGCCGAGCCGTAGCCGCTGCGCAGCAGCATGTCGTGCGTGAGCTGCGCACCCAGGGCGTGCCCGGTGGTGCCCGAGGTGAAGACGATGTCGGCGACGTCGTCGGCGGCGATCGCGGCGGATGCCGCATCCACCGCCGCCTCGTCGCCGCGCTGGGCCAGCTGCGGGACGGTCACGGCGCCGTCACGCCAGCCGTCCTCGACGAGCACGATCGTGCGCAGCGACGGCACCTCGGTGCTGGTCACGCCCGCCTCCCAGCCCGCGAAGCGCTCGTCGAACACGGCGAGGAAGTCGGTGGCCGCCGACCGGTCGATCGACAGCAGCACGGATGCCTCGGCATGCGCGAGGCGCTGGATGATCTCATCGCCCCGGTACGAGTAGTTCAGTGCGACCGCGATGGCCCCGGTGCGGGCGATCGCGAACTTCAGCACCGGGTAGTCGACCCGGTTGTCGACCAGCATCGCGACCCGGTCGCCCGGGCGCACGCCCAGGTCGATCAGGCCGGCCGCCAGCCGGCGCGATCGCGCCACGACGTCGGCATAGGTCAGGGTCGCGGCATCCGAGATCGCATACGGCCGGTCGCCGAAGGCGGCGGCCGCGTCGTCGAACGCCGCGGTCAGGGTGCGGGGGCGCCACGGGCCGACGCGCTCTTGCAGCGACTGGCGGCGACGGGCGACTTCTTCGGGTGAGATCTCGCTCATGCCGCTGACGCTACCGTGCGCGCCGCCGCCGGGCCAGCTTGCACGCGCGTTCGGCGCGGGGGCGTCGTGCGTGCAGGATGGAACCATGACAGCGATTCCGACAGTGACACTGAACGACGGCGTACTCTTTCCGCAGCTCGGCTTCGGCACCTGGGATCTGCGCGGGCCGGAGTGCGTGACCGCCACCCGCTCCGCCATCGCCGCCGGCTACCGGCTGCTGGATTCGGCCGTCAACTATGAGAACGAGGCGCAGGTCGGCGAAGCCGTCCGCGGCAGCGGCGTCGATCGCGCGGACCTGCTGGTGACCACCAAGCTGCCCGGCCGCGACCACGGGTTCGATCACACGCTGGCTTCGGCGCGTGGATCGCTGGAGCGGCTGGGTCTGGACTACATCGACCTGTACCTGATCCACTGGCCCAACCCGTCGGTGGACAAGTACCTCGACTCGTGGCAGGCGATGATCCGGCTGCGCGAAGAGGGCCTGGTGCGATCGATCGGGGTGTCGAACTTCACCTCTACGATGCTGACCCGACTGATCGACGCGACCGGCGTGACGCCGGCCGTAAACCAGGTGGAGCTGCATCCGTACTTCACGCAGCCCGAGCTGCGCGCCTTCCACCTGGAGCACGGCATCCGCACCGAGAGCTGGAGCCCGCTGGCCCGCCGCAGCGAACTGCTCACCGAGCAGGTCGTGATCGACGTCGCCGCGGCGCATGGCGTCTCGCCGACCCAGGCGGTGCTGCGCTGGCACATCCAGCTCGATTCCACGCCCATCCCGAAGTCGGCCCACGCCGGGCGGCAGCGCGAGAACGCCGACGTGTTCGGGTTCGCGCTCACCGCCGACGAGATGTCGGCGCTGGCGGGCCTGCAGCGTGGACGGCTGAAGGGCGACGACCCCGACTTCCACGAAGAGATGTAGCCGGGCTACAGGCGCGCCCCGTCGTCGTCGATGTCGTCGTGCTTCGGGGTGTGCCCGCGCGAGGACTGGCGCGCGATGACCCAGCCCAGCCAGATCAGACCGGCCAGCAGCAGCCCCAGCACGACGTTCTGCAGGATGAGCCCGATCAGCACGCCGAGCCCGAACAGCACGACGGTGCCCAGAAGCAACCGCCACCGTCCGGGCGTTCGGCCGCGTTCGGGAGTCGTCATGCCTCCAGCCTAAGCCGCGTCGATCGACACCATCCAGCCGACTCCGAACCGGTCGGTGAGCATGCCGAACTTGCCGCCCCAAGGCGGCGTGTCCAGCGGCATCGTGACGGTGCCGCCGTCTGACAGCGCGTCCCAGCACGCCATCAGGGCAGTCTCGTCGTCGCCGCTGAGCGACAGCGAGAACCCGGACGGCTCCTGGACCGGCATGCCGTGCGGGGTGTCCGATCCCATCAGGGCCAGGCCGTCGTCGGTGACCAGGTTGGCGTGCATGATCAGGTCGTCGTCGCCGGGATCGTGCGGCATCGAGGGGAAGTCCGAGAACGTCGACAGCGACAGGTCGCCGCCGAGCACGGACTGGTAGAAGCTCATGGCTTCGCGGGCGTTGTTCTGAAAAGAGAGGTATGCGTTGAGCTTTCTCATTCCGCGAGTATGAACCCGGCCCCCGACATGCACAAGGGCTCTCAGCGATCCCGATGGTCCTCCGGGTGCAGCCGTGGCCCGCGCCGCGGCTCGCGCGCTGCGCTGAGACGGATCAGCCGGATCACGCGCTGCCGATGCCCCTTCCAGCCCGCCAGCAGGTCGAGCATTCCGGCATCGTCGGTGCGTGCGCCCGCCAGCGCGTATCCGACCTCGTGCGACAGGTGCACATCGCCCACGCTGACCGCGTCGGCATCGCCCAGCGCCCGCGCGCGGGTCTCGGCCGCCGTCCACGCTCCGACGCCCCGGACGCTGGTCAGCACGGCATCGCGTGCGGTGCCGCCCGTCGCGCGTTCGGCCGCACGCACGAGTGCCGGCCCGCGCCGGGCCGCCTCCACGATGGTGCGCGCCTGCGGCGGTTCCAGTCCCGCACGGTGCCACGCCCACGACGGGATCGCCCGCCACCCGGCGATGCTCGGCGGCGCGAACATCGGCCGCGGCGTCGGGCCGGGGGCGCGCTGACCGTACCCGGTGACCAGGTGCCGCCACGCGCCGAACGCCTGCAGGCCGGTGACCTTCTGCTCCATGATCGCGCCGGCCAGGGCGTCGAACACGAGCTCGGTGCGGCTCAGGCGCAGTCCGGGGTTGCGGTGGTGCGCGTGCGCGATGAGCGGATGCCGGGATGCGTCGAAGCCGGTCAGATCGTCGTGCGCTCCGCACAGCGCCGGCACCTGCGCCAGCGCCCATTCGCGGCCGTCGCCCCACGCCGCCGCCCGGATCACACCGGGGGAGGCCTCGCGCAGCGCGAGCGTGGCGACGCCCGACGGTGTGCGCGAGGCGCGCCAGAGCACGGGGCCGGAGATCGTCTGCGTCGGATCGTGCGTGCCGCGCTGCTGGATGCCCACGGTCAGCATCAGGTGCAGCGGATGCTTCGGGCGGTACTCGGTCTCGAGCGGGCGATCGGGGGCGGCGACCTCGACCGGCGGATGCATGCCCCAACCCTACGCGCGGACCACCGACATCCACTGGGGCAGCCGGCGGGTGTGCGCCCACGCCGCCTGCGCGGCCATCCCGTCGGCGACCAGGAACTGCGGTTGGGCAACCGGCACCACGGGGTGGGCGCCGTCGAGCGCGGCGGCGACCTCGGCCGGATCGAGCGTCACGGTCGGGCCGGTCGCGCCGGCCGCTGCGCTCGCGTTCGCACTGTCGTCGACGATGATGTGCAGCCGCTTCACCGGCGTGCCGGCCTCGCGCAGCAGCAGGGCTGCGGCGGCGACATCCGCTGCCGTCGGTGCCTGCGGCAACGGCGCCTCGAGCAGATACCGCCCGGTCGCGTCGGCCCGGCAGGCGACCTGCGCGTCGCGGATCGGCTCGTCGGCGACCGCGCACACCACGGGCCGCGCACCCAGCAGCACGATCGCGTCTTCGGGCGCCGCGCCGCGCACGCCGGCGCCCAGCACGGCCGCCGCGCGGCGCGTGGCACCCGCCCCGATCACGCGCGCCGTGCGGATGTGCAGCTCCGGCCATTTCGCCGCTTCACCGCCCCACCCGTCCGGGCGCATCACGCGCGGCTTGATCGCCGCATGGCCGAGCGCCGCGGCCACCAGCGCGTGCTCGTACTTGCCGGTGGTCGGGTTCCACCACCCGGTCGCGCTGGCTTCGGACCGGTCAGTGGCCAGCTCCTCCAGCCGCGGGCCGTTCGGCCCCTGCGGCCCGAATCCGCGCAGCAGCCAGGTGAGCCAGTCGTGCGGTGTCAGCACGGCGTCGACGCGGGCCGCGGCATCCGGCTCCTGCTCGCGCAGCGCGCGCACGGCGGCGATAGGCGTCGCGGCATCCGGCAGCGCGCCGGTGCGATCGATCAGCGCGTCGGCGCCGATCTCGCCGATCAGCGCCTGCGCGGCGCGGGCGGATGCGCCGGATGCCGAACCGCCTGAGGTCGGGTTGCCCGGCGTCGGGCTGTCGGCGTGCACGACCTCGCCCTGCGCGTCGAGCGCGACCAGGCCCGGGTGCGCGGCCAGCGCGAACGCCGAGACGTCGCCGAACCCGCCGGCGTCGATGATCGCGTCGTGCAGCGCCTGCCACCACCCGGCCGGGTCGTTCGGCGTCGCCGTGCGCGCGCGTCCGATGCGCACCCGAGCCCCCGACGCGACATCGCAGATCACGGCGAGGCATCCGTCGCGCGTGACGTCCAGCCCGGCGACCAGCGTCGCCTTCGCAGGGCGTGGCGGACGCGCGGGTGCCGGCTGCTGCATGACATCCAGGCTATGCCCGTGCCGGAGTGCGCCCGGCGGTGGGGGGCCCGCGGTCAGCCGGGCTTCGGCGCGAGACGCTCGAGGGCGCGCCGCAGCCGCGCGTCGAACGTCTGGGGTGACGGCGCGGTCATCAGCGGATGCAGGATCGAATAGCGCTCGGCGCGGGTGAGGGCGTCGAACGTCGCCCGCCCGCCCGGGATCATGTCGAGTTCGCGGAGCAGTTCGGCCGGAGGCTCAGCGGTCGCCGAACCCGCATAGGCACGATCCCAGCGTCCGTCGGCCTTCGCCCGGTCGACCTCGGCGTCACCTCGGGCGCGCAGGCGGCCTTCAGCGGTCAGTCGGGCGATGTGCGCGACGTTGCGCGCCGACCACATCGACCGCGCGCGCCGCGGCGTGAACCGCTGCCGGAACGTGACGGCGTCGCGGGAGCCCTTCGGCCCGTCGATCCAGCCGCTGCACAGCGCCTCGTCGAGCGCCTCGGCGTAGGTCAGCCGCGTGGGGTCGGTCGTGCCCTTCTTCGCGAGCACGAGCCACACGCCGTCCGAGTCGGACTCGTGCGCGTCGAGCCAGCCCCGCCAGGCCGGCGCATCGGCGACGATGAGTTCGTCGGCCGCATCGGTAGGGCTCATCGGGCAGCACCGTCGTTCGTTCTCATGCTGCGAGTGTCGCCGGGGCCTGCGACATCCGCAAGGGGTGCGCGGCGCAGTGGCCGCTTCTTCGTTGCGTCCTCGCGGGTGACCGGGTCGTTGCGGAATGATGAGAGGATGCCGCGTCGACAGAGCATCCACCTGAGCGGGTTCGCCCACCGCAACCCGATACCCGCCGCCTGCCGGATCGGCCCGCTGCTCGTCTCGGGCGTGTTCACCGGCCGCGATCCCGAGACCGGTCAGATGCCCGAGGGCCTGGACGCGCAGTGCGCGCACGTGTTCGCACACGTGCGCGCGCTGATGGCGGCCGCGGGCGGGTCGACCGGAGACATCGCGAAGATGACGTTCTACCTCGCCGACCGGGGCGACCGGGAGGCGCTGAACCGCGAATGGGTCGCGATGTTCCCCGACCCCGCCGATCGCCCGGCCCGGCACAGCGTGGGCGCCGCGCTGGAGGGCGGCTCACTCGTGCAGTGCGACGTGCTCGCGTACCTGCCCGACAGTGCTGATTAGAGTCGGTGCATGCCCACCGCCGCAGCGCTTGACCGGGCCACCGGCACGCGCATGCGGACGGTGCGCACCCTCGTCATCCTCGCGCTGCTGACCGCCGCCGCGCCGCTGTCGATCGACATCTACACGCCGTCGCTGCCGCTGATCCAGGACGAGCTCGGCGGCGGCACGGCGCTCGCGCAGGCCAGCATCACGACGTGTCTGCTGGGCATCGCCGTCGGGCAGCTGCTCTGGGGGCCGCTCAGCGACCGGTTCGGCCGGCGTCCGATCACGCTGATCGGGGCGATCGGCTGGACCGCGGCATCCCTCGCCAGCGCGCTGGCCCCGACCGCCGGCGTCCTCATCGCGGTGCGGGTGGCGACCGGACTGTTCGGCGCGGCCGGGATCGTCGTGGCGCGCAGCGTGCTGCGGGATGTCTCGGCCAAGCCGCGCGTCACCGCCTCGCGGATCGGGATGATGTCGGTCGTGACCGGCATCGCACCGATCGTCGCCCCCGCCGGCGGCGCCGCGATCGCACACGCCTGGGGGTGGCGTGCGGACTTCGTCACCCTCGCCGTCCTCGGCGCGGTCGCGACGGTCGCGTTCGCGCTGTTCGTGCCCGAGACGCTCGCCGCGCACGAGCGGGTGCGGGCGGGTTCCGGAGTCCTCCGCGGGATGGCGCGCGGGCTGCGCGACCGCGGCCTGGTGGGTGCGACGCTGGCGATCGGCGTGTTCTCGTTCGCGTTCTATGCCTACATCGCCAGCGCGTCTTTCATCGTCGAGCGCGAATTCGCGCACCCGCCCGCCGCGTTCGCGCTGGTGTTCGGCACGAACGCCGTCGCGATGCTGAGCGCCACCCTCGTCTTCCGCGTCGTCGTGCGCCGTCGGCCGGCGTCCTGGGCGACCGGCGTCGGGCTGGCGGTGTGCACGGTCAGCGGACTGGTCCTGGCGGTCGCGGCCGCCGTCGACGCCGGGCAGGGCGTGCCGTGGGCGGCATCCACGCTGTTCGCCGCGGGCGCCGGCTTCGTGCTGCCCGGGGCGCACAGCTGGGGGCAGGCCACCCTGGTGGCCAGCGGCGTGGCGTCGGCGCTGACCGGGTCGGCGCAGTTCTTCGGGGGAGTGCTGGGCTCGCCGGTGACGGGCGCGTTCGGCGTGTCGGCGCTGAACCTGGGCATCGTCATCGCCGCGGCGTGCGCACTGGGGTGCGTCGTCTGGGCGTTCGGGCGGCGGGTGCAAAAGCGCGCGTGACGCGCGACGATGCACCTGCCGACCGCCCGCGCAGATGGCACGCCCGGCGGGGCGGTCAGAACTCCTCTCATCCGCGATGTTCAGGTCGCGGAACAGCCCTTTTCGGCGCCTTGGTGCCGGGATCGACGGAGTTCTGGCCGGGCCCGGTGCCGGTGATCCGGCTCAGAACCGGTCGGGCGACGGGGTGCCGTGACCGTAGTTGATCACGACGTCGGCGTGCCGGTCGAACCGGTAGCCGACCCCGCGCACGGTGCGCACGATGTCCTCGTAGCGGCCGAGCTTGGCGCGCAGGCGCCGCACGTGCACGTCGATCGTGCGCTCACCGGGGGCATCCACGCCGCCGGTCTGCCACAGCGACGACACCAGCTCGGTGCGCTCGATGGTGCGGCCCTCGCGCAGCACGAGGTACTGCAGCAGCTCGAATTCCTTGAACGTGAGCGCGGCCGACTCGCCGTCCAGCACGACGCGCTTGCGTGAGATGTCGACGACGACGTGGCCGGTGGCGACGTCGTCGTCCGGCTCCTCCTCGGCCCTGGTGCGGGCGACGGCGCTGGGCTCGTGCAGCGCGAGCCGCACGACGTCGACGTCGCGACCGCCGGTGCCCTGCGCGGCGATGGCGACGGTCGCGTAGGTCTCGGCCGCCGGCGCGACCTCGGCCAGCGTCCGACGCAGCGCGTCGACGATGGTGCCCAGTGAGACGCCGGATGCCGCGGCTTTGATCTCGTCGAAGCCGACGTAGAGGGCGAAGCCGCGGGGCGTGGTGCCGGCGGGCAGATGGCGCTCGGGCGCGGCCGGCGCGACCGGGGCCGGTCGGTCCGTGACCAGGCGCAGGGCCGGGCGGGCGGGGCTGGTGGTGGTGGAGGGACGCTCGAGGAGTGCGGTGTTCGACATGGGAGAAGTCCTTGACGGAAAGACCCGACGGCCGGTTGACCGGCCTGGGGATACGAGGGTGTTGCGATCAGGGCCCGGAACGGGCCAGGGCGAGGCATCCTTGCGCAGTGCGTGCGACGAGGTGCTCGGGGGCTCCAGCGGCACGGCCTTCGAGGTTGCGAAGGCGGCGTGCGCGAGCCCGGCGGGGGTTACCGACTCAGCGGCACATTCGACAACACATCACAACACGTCGCGGCATCATGGTGCCGACAGTCCCGTTCGCCTCCCGGGCGGACAGCGGACGCGTGTTATGACTCATGAGGCTGATTATGACGGATTCTGGCGGCATCAGTCAAATCGCTCTGCGCACCACCGCCTGCGGCGATCAAACGCAGCAAAGTGCTCAACACGCAGGCGTGCGCCTGAGTTTCGTGCCGGGTGCGACGCAGTGCCACGGCTATGGATGTGCCGCACGTCAGGCGGGGATGGCGCCCGGTGCCCGCAACCGGGTTAGCCTGGCCCCATGACCGACCTGCATTTCGCGGACGAACCCGACGCGTCGCGATACGCCCTCTACCGCGGTGACGATCTCGTCAGCGCGCTGGACTACCGGGACGACGGGCGCACCGTCGCCATGACGCGCGCCTATACGGTGCCCACTTTCCGCGGCCACGGCTACGCCGGACTCCTCGTCGAGCATGCCGTCGCCGACCTGGAGCAGCGCGGCGACCGCAAGGTGCTGCCGGTGTGCTGGTACGTCTCGGACTGGTTCACCGCGAACCCGGACCGAGCCGGCATCCTGAAGGAACGGCACCCGGCCGCATAACCGCGCCGGCGCTCGACTCAATGCGGCTCGACGCCGGCGAAGGACAGGATCTGCGCGGCCGCGAGCTTCGGGTCGCGGATCATCGTCTCGTGCGCGTGGTTCCGGATGTGGGTCATCCGGGCATCCGGGATCGCGTCCACCACGAATCGGCACCAGGCCTCCGGAACGACCAGGTCGTGCTCGCCGCGCAGCACCAGGGTCGGCGCCGCCACGCGCCCGAAGACGTCTTCGGGCCGGTGCGCGAGCATCGCGCGCATCTTGCGGCGCAGATGCGGGCCGGCGCGCAGGTATTCGCGCATGCCCCGGGCCAGCACGATCGGGCTCTCGCCGAGCAGGTCCGCGGCCAGGCGCGACAGCTGCCGCAGGGCGGTGCGTTCGCGGACGTCCACGGTCGGGGCCGCCAGGATCAGCCGGTCCAGCAGATCCGGATGCCGCACCGCCAGTTCGAGCACCACCTGCGTGCCCATCGAGTGCCCCACGGCCACGACCGGGCCGGGCGCGCGCTCGCGCAGGAACGCCGCGACCAGGTCGGCGGTGCGCTCCATCGTCAGGATGCGCGCAGGTTCAGGCGCCGCCCCGTACCCGGGCTGATCGATCGTGATGACGCGCCCGTGCGGCGCCAGGAGGCCGGCAGCTCCCCGAAGACACCGCGACCCAGGCCGATGCCGTGCACCAGCAGAAAGGTGCGCGCGCCGGCGCCGTGCTCCTCGACCACGATCGTCGCACCCGCATGCGTGAACGGATACGGGGCGGGGCCGGGCGTCGTCTCGGCACGATCGGCACCCATGTTCGGAGCATACGCGCCCACCGAATGCCCCGGGCTCTCGGCCGCTGCACGGCCCGCCTCGGCCGCGATGTCGGAGGCTGCACCTACCGTGGGTGACATGCGAATCCTGCACACCTCCGACTGGCACATCGGCCGCACCTTCCACGGCAACGCGACGCTGCCGGCGCTGCGGGACGTGCTGCAGACACTGGTCGCCCAGGTGCGCGAGCACGAGGTCGACGTCGTGCTCGTCTCGGGCGACGTGTTCGATTCGGCCGCGCCCGCACCGGACTGCTACACGCTGCTGACCGACACGCTGGCGGGCCTGCGCGAGACCGGTGCGCATGTGATCGTCACCAGTGGCAACCACGACTCCGCGGCGCGGCTCGGGTTCCAGGCGAAGCTGCTGCGCGACGGCATCCACGTCCGGACCGATCCGGCGGCCCTGGCCACGCCGATCACGATCGCCGACGCACACGGACCCGTGCACGTCTACGGCATCCCCTACCTCGAGCCGACCCTGGTGCGGCGGCTGTGGCCCGGCGTGCGCACACAGGCACAGGCGGTCGGCCACGCGATGCACATGGTGCGCACCGACGCCGCGGTGCGTGGCGGCCGCACCATCGTCATGTCGCACTGCTTCACCTCGGGCGTGGCGGCCACCCCGCATCTGGAGCGCGACATTCAGCAGGGCGGCCTCGACATCGTGCCGGCCGCCGTCTTCGACGGCATCGACTACGTCGCGCTCGGCCACATCCACGGCCGCAGCACGCTCAGCGAGGCGGTGCGGTACGCGGGCGCGCCGCTGCACTACAGCTTCGGCGAACGCGACAAGCCGCGGGGGTCGTGGCTCGTGGAGCTGGATGCCGAGGGCCTGGCCGACGTGCAGTGGCTGCCGTTGCCGGTGCCCCGCGCGCTGCAGGCGATCGAGGGCACGCTCGATGAGCTGCTGACCGATCCGCGCTTCGACGATGCGCAGGATGCCTGGGTCAGCGCGCGCTACACCGACACCGCCGCGCAGGTCGACCCGATGCGGCGGCTGCAGCAGCGCTTTCCGTTCTGCGCCGAGGTGCGGCACGCCCCCGCGGCCACCGTCACCGACACCCGCACGTTCACGGCACGGGTGGGCGCCGCCGGCAACGACGCGCAGCTGGTCGACGCGTTCCTCGCGCACGTGCGCGGCGGTGAGGGGGCCACCGACCTCGAGGCCGAGCTGATCCGCGACGTGGTCGGTGAGCGGGTCGCCGCCCAGGCGTCGGCATGAAGCTGCACCGACTCGAGCTCGAGGGCTTCGGCCCGTTCCACGCCCGGCAGGTCGTCGACTTCGATGCGTTCGACGGCGACGGCATCTTCCTGATCGCGGGGCGCACCGGTGCGGGCAAGTCGAGCATTCTGGACGGCGTCGGCTTCGCGCTGTACGGGGAGGTGCCGCGCTATGAAGGCGTCGCCAAGCGTCTGCGCAGCGACTTCTGCGCGCCCGGCGACCGCACCGAGGTGCAGCTGGAGTTCACCGTCGGCGACCGGCGCTGGCGGGTCACCCGCTCGCCCGAGTACGAACGGCCCAAGAAGAGCGGCACCGGCTTCACCACCGAGGGCCACCGGGCGATCGTCGAAGAGCTCGTCGACGGCGTGTGGATCGGCCGTGCGGCCAGGCCGCGCGAGGCCGGCGAGCTGCTCGGCGAGGTGCTCGGGCTGAGCCGCGAGCAGTTCCAGCAGGTCATCCTGCTTGCACAGAACCGGTTCGCCGAGTTCCTGCTCGCCGGCAACGACGACCGGCAGGCGCTGCTGCGCACGCTGTTCGGCTCGCGCACGTACGCGCAGTACGAACAGGCACTCGACCAGCGCCGTCGCGACGCCGAAACGGCCGTCGCCGGCCGCCTGCGTGAACTGGAGGTGCTCGTCGGCGAAGCCGAGCGCACCGTCGGCAGCCACGGATTCGGGTCGGATGTCGCCGCCGGCGCTGGCGGTACCGTCGGGCCGGAGGCCGCCGCCGGGCCGGTCGCGCAGCGCCCGCTCGCCGATCGCCTCGACGAGCTCGACCGTGCCACCGAGCGGGGCACCTACCGGGTCACAATGCTCGCCGATGCCCACGACGCGGCCGTGCTCGCCCGCGATGCGGCGGTTGCGGCGCACACCGAACTGACACAGGTGCACGAGCGTGCGGCCGAACGCGCGCGCGCGCGTGACGGGGTCGCCGCGCTCGACGCGCGCAGCGCCGAGATCGACGCCGCGCGCACCGATCTGGCCCGTGCCCGCCGGGCCGAGGCGCTGCGCGCACCGCTGCAGGCCGCCGACCGCGCCGCCGCGATCGTCGACGCCGCGCGGACCGCGGAAGCGGCGGCCCGCACGGCGTGGACGCAGGTTGACGGGTCGCCGACGTCGACCGCGGCCGAACTGGACGCGCTGATCGACGAGGTCACCGGCCACCTGGCGGTCTGGGCGGCCGCGGCCGAGCAGGAGCGCGCTCTTTCAGCCGTGCGCGACGAACGGGAACGGTGCCAGGTCGCGCTCGCCGAGGCCGAGCAGCAGGCCGCCGAACTCGAGACCGAGCGCACCGCGCTGCCCGCACGGCGCCGCACGATCGAGGAAGAGCACGCCGCTGCGGACCGACTCGCCGCGACCGGTGACGACGCGCGTGCCGCCTTGGCCGAGGCGCAGGCCCGCCGCGAGGCGGCCGGCCGGGTCGAGGCGCTGCGCGACGAGGTCGACGCCGCCCAGCGCGCCCAGCTCGCCGCCGCCGGCGCCGCCGCCGATGCCGCGGTGGCTGCCACGACGCTGCTGCGCCGTCGGGTGCAAGAGCGCGCGGGCGCACTGGCGGGCGAGCTCGTGGACGGCGAGCCCTGTGCCGTGTGCGGATCCACCGCGCATCCGCATCCCGCCGAGCCCTCTGCCGATGCCGTGACCGATGACGAGCTCGCCGCGGCCGACGAGGCGCGCGATCGGGCTCACGCCGCCGCGACGACGGCGACGGAAGCGACCTCGACTCTGCGTGCCGCACGGGCCGCCGCCGCCGCTCTGGCCGGCGGACTGGACGTGCCCGCCGCAGACGAGGTGCTCGAGGCCGCCGCCGGGCGCGCCGCCGCCGCCGCGCAGGCCGCGCAGCGGGCAGCTGCCCTGGGCGAGCAGCGGAGCGGCATCGACCGGCGCAGCGCCGAACTCGAGGAGCAGATCGCCGCGCTGCGCACCACGCGGGCCGCGCTGCGCGAGCAGGCGGCGACGCTCACCGAGCGGATCACCGCCGCGACCAGCGCCGTGCAGCAGGCCCGCGGCGAGTTCGCCACGGTCGCGCTGCGCGTCCAGCACGCACAGCAGCGGCGCGCCGCGGCGATCGCGCTGCGCGACGCGATCGCCGCACTCACGGCGGCGGCCGCTGCGGCCGCCGACGCTGCCGCCGACCGCGATCAGCGGGTCGCGGCCTCCGACTTCGACGACGCGGCCGCTGCCGCCGCGGCGCTGCGCACCGACGCCGAGCGCACCGAGCTCGACGATCGGGTGCAGGCGCACACGACCGCGCTCGCGGTGCAGAAGGCGCGGCTGCTCGAACTCGAGCTGGCTCTGGTCGACGCGCCCGACCCGCTGCCGTCGCGGGAGGCCAGTGCCGCCGCGATGACCGCCGCCCGCGATCAGGTCGACGCGAGCGTGACCGCCGCCGCCGAGGCGCACCAGGCCGTCGCGTCGCTGACCGCGCTGGGGCGGCGCGCACGCGCCGCGCACGGCGAGATCGCCGACCTCGAGGCGCAGCGGCAGTTGGTCGCGGGCCTGGCCAACGCCGTCGCCGGCCGCAACGAGCGCAAGATGGACCTGGAGACGTTCGTGCTCGCCGCCGAACTGGAGCAGATCGTGACCGCCGCGAACCTGCGTCTGGATGAGATGTCGTCGGGCCGGTACCGGCTCGCACACACCGACGCGCTCGCGGCACGCCGCGGCGCGAGCGGCCTGGGGCTGGAGGTCGTCGACGCCTACACCGGCCAGGCGCGCCCTGCGCAGTCGCTGTCCGGTGGCGAGACGTTCCTCGCGTCGCTCGCGCTGGCGCTCGGCCTGGCGCAGGTGGTCACCGACCGGGCCGGCGGCATCCGCCTCGACACGCTGTTCATCGACGAAGGGTTCGGATCGCTCGACCCGGAGACCCTGGACCTCGCCATGCGCACCCTCGACGAGCTGCGCCAGGGCGGTCGCACCGTCGGCGTGATCAGTCACGTCGAGGCGATGAAAGAGCAGCTGCCGGCGCAGCTGCTGGTGGTGGCCTCCCGGCACGGTCCCAGCACGGTGCAGCAGCGCGCGTTCGACCCGGCGTGACCCGGCCCGTCACGCCGACAGCGGCCGCACCAGCAGATGCCGGCGGTCCCGAATCCAGATCCGGCCCGACTCGCGGAACTGCGCCGGTGTCGTGAACCGGTACCGGTACGACACCACCCGCACCCACCGGGGCCGGCGCCCGTCGAACGGGTCGGCGTGCAGCAGCTTCAGGGTGGGGGCATCCGCCGCCAGCAGCCGGACCAGCAGCACCTGGAACCACCCTTCCAGCGACCGGCCCAGCGGCAGGAACCACATCAGCCAGTCCAGCCGCAGATGGTACGGCGCGAACTGCGCGGGACGGCGGCGCAGCGGGCCGGGCTTGCCCTTGAAGACGTACTCGGTCCAGGTCGCGGCATCCGGATCGTCGTCCAGGGTGCCCTCGATGACGTACTCGATGCGCTCCCGGGTGACGGTGCCGAACGCACCGTAGGCATTGGCCAGCTGCCAGCGGTTGAAGCTCGCGTTCATCAGCTGCCGGCGCGCCATCAGGTTGCGCGCCGGCCACCAGCTCACCACCAGATACAGCGCCGCCACGGCACAGGTGACGGCCAGCCAGAACGGGGGCAGGCCGCCGGTGACCGTGTCCGGCCGCGGGCCGGCCGCGCCGATGCCCGGGATGCCGTAGCCCGAGAACGCGAGCACGATGGTGGCCCAGTTCAACCACGCGAAGTTGCCGGTGGCCACCAGCCACAGCTGCGTGGCGATGATCAGCGACGCCGCGACGGCGCCGATGATCGCCGGCACCGGGCCGGGCAGCCAGAATCCCAGGATCGGGGCGAACAGGAACCACGGCACGACCAGCTGCGCGAAGTGGTTGCCGAGCACCTCGAGCCGGTGCATCCAGCCCGGCAGCAGATGCGCCCGGCGGCTGAACGGCCCCGGCATCGGCTGGGTCTGGTGGTGGAAGGTCAGTGCGGTCAGGTCACGCCATTCGCGGCCGCCGCGGATCTTGATCATGCCCGCGCCGAACTCCAGCCGGAACACCAGCCACCAGCACAGCACGATCGCCGCGACCGACGGCGGCTGGTCGGCTGAGCCCAGGAACGCGGCCAGGAACCCGGCCTCCAGCAGCAGCATCTCCCACCCGAAGCCGTAGAAGGTCTGGCCGATCGAGACGATCGACATGTAGCCCAGCCACAGCGCCAGAAAGCACAGCATCGGCACCCACGGCGGGCCCAGCTGCGGGATGCCGGCGACCAGCGCCGCGGCCACGGCGATGCCGCTGACGCACAGCACCCGCAACCGGCGGTCGGTGAAGCGCAGCCGGCGGAACAGCGTGGGGCGCAGCATCCGGGCCCGACTCGTGCTCGAGTGCGCCCAGGACAGCAGCCGCGGCGCCGGCAGCAGGCCGTGCTCGCCCAGCAGGGCGGGGAACTGGTTCAGCGTCGAGACGAACGCGACCATGAACAGTGCCGCGATGCCGCGCTGCAGCACCTCCCGGGCCAGGCCGAAGTCGACCGCCGCGAACCCGTCCATCTCATCGCCTCGTCAGCCGCGCGTGCAGAACTCCTTCGATCCGCACGCCGCGGGCCGCCACAGCGGCGCCCCGGGCCGGGAAGTGCCCGGATGAGAGGAGTTCTGCCCGCCACCGCATGCGCTCACCCGAACAGGTCGTGCAGGCCCAGGTGCCGATCGGTCGTGTCGCGCAGCGCCTGTCGGGCGGCCAGCCAGCCGGGCATGCCGTGCACGCCCGGCCCCGGCGGGGTCGCCGCCGAGGCCAGGTACACCCCGCGCATCGGCGTGCGCCACGGCGTCGTCGACAGCACCGGCCGGCGCAGGGCCTGCGCGAGTGTGAATGAGCCGCCGAGGATGTCGCCGCCGATATCGGCGGGATTGTAGGCGTGCCGCTGAGCCGCCGTCATGACGTGGGTGGCCAGGATCCGGTCGCGGAAGCCGGGCGCGAACCGCTCGATCTGCCGGCTGATCAGCTCGGTCGGGTCCAGCGTCGAGCCCGGTGGCACGTGCAGGTACGCCCACAGCGTCTGATGGCCGTCCGGCGCACGGCTGGCGTCGAGCACGCTTGGCTGCACGAGCAGCACGTACGGCCGGTCCGTGACGCCGCCGGCCGCGACCGCGTTCTCACTCGTCTCGATCTGGTGCCGCGTGCCGCCCACATGCACGGTGGCCGCGGCGGCGACATCGGGGTTGGTCCACGGCACCGGGCCGTCCAGGGCGAAGTCGACCTTCGCGGCGGCGGGTCCGTACCGATACCTGCGCACGGCACGCGCATAGCGCGCCGGCACGTCCGGCAGGGTGAGCGCCAGCCGCGGTGCGGCATCCAGCAGCAGCAGATCACCGGCGTCGGGGTCGCCCCAGTCCAGCGCCGAGAGATCCTCGACGCGGTGGCTGAGGTCGAGCGACCCCCCGTGCGTGATCAGGTCGTCGACCAGCGCGCCCGAGATCGTGGCGGAGCCGCCGCGCGGATAGGCCCAGCCGGTGGAGTGCGCGTGTGCGAGCAGATACAGCGCCGAGGCGGCAGCGGCCAGCGACGGCAGCCGCGTGTTGGCGTGCGCGGCCACGCCGGTGTAGAGGGCGGCGCCGGCCTCGGTGCGGAAGGTGCCGAACACGCGTCGCCCGGTCATGGTCCCCACCTGCGCCATCCGCAGCGCGAACCGGGCCGCCGTGATCGGATGCCGCGGCACGCGGATCAGCTGATTGCCGGTGAACTCGGCCACCTGGGCCAGGTGCCGGTTCAGCGGGCGCACCACGGCGCGCCACGCGGGTCCGTCGGCGCCCAGGCCCACCACCGTGCGGTCGAGATCCCGCCAGGCGATCGCCGCGCGGCCGCCGTCCAGCGGGTGCGCGAAGGATGCCTCCGGCACGATCCAGTCCAGGCGGTCCAGGCCGAACGCCTGGAAGAACGGCGAGCTCAGCGCCGCCGGGTGCACCGCCGAGCACACGTCGTGCCGGAACCCGGGCAGGGTCAGTTCGGCCGTGCGCGCCCCGCCGCCGGCGGTGGCGCACGCCTCGATGACCCGCACGTCGTAGTGTGCGCGAGCGAGCGCGACCGCCGCGGCCAGCCCGTTCGGACCGCTGCCGACGATCGTCGCCCGTCGTGCCATGCGCCTAGTCTTCCACCGCGGCGCCGATCGCACAGCGCCGCCGGACGCACCGCCCGGCCGTTTTCCACGTCGGTGACGACGATCAGCGGTCGACAGGCCATGATGGAAGACACGGACTCCGACGGAGAGAGTGGTCGAGATGGAACCGACGAAGCTGGAAACGACGAAGCTGGAAACGGTGCCGGGGGTCTCGGTCCTGCTGGGCTGGGCGCCGGGCACGGAGGCGGGCAGCCGCATCCGGCAATTGGCGAAGGCGATCCTCGCCGAGCGGCTCGAGATCGACGCCGCGTTCGTGAACGTGCAGCGTGAGGCGCCGGTGCAGTTCGGGCACCACACCCGGCTGATCGCCGTGGTGGACGGCCGCGAGGTGCCACTGATGGTCCGCACCGCGAGCTTCCGCACCGCGTCGGTGGTGGCCGTCTTCGAGCCGACCAGGCTCGTCGGGCTCGACATCCGCGCCCGGCAGGCCGACGAGGCCGCACTGCACGAGATTCGCGCGCATTCGCACCTCTGGGGCAGCAGCTTCTGGCAGGAGGCCACCGACGAGAGCCTGGTCGTGCACTGGTCGCGCGTGCAGGCCGTGCGCCAGGCCGACCCGCGCGGAGTGAGCATCCGCCCCGAGGCGGTGCGGCTGGACCCGCCGTTCGCGAAGGCCTGGGCGCCCGAGCGCAAGGATGCCTTCCACCTGGTCGATCTGTCCACCGGCGCGTACGTGATCACCCTCGCCTACGGCACGGTCGCCACCGAGTAGCAGACCGGGCCTGCGCGGGCCCGTTCGGGCGAGCCGACCGCGCCGGTCGGCTCGCGCCCATGCGGGTGCCGGCGTGTCGGCGGCGCTGCGTGCCACCCCGCCGCCGGCGAGGTCGGAGCCCGCCAGTAGGGTCGAGACCGAGAGGGGTGGCATGCGATACATCGAAGACGAAGGCCGGCTCGTCTGGAGCGCGAGCGATCTGAAGACCGCCGCCGAGTGCGAGTTCGCCTGGCTGCGCAAGATCGACGCGCGGCTGCAGCGCGTGCCCGAGGTCCCCGACCCCGAGGACGAGACGCTTGCTCGTGCCGCGCGGCTGGGCGACGCGCACGAGCTGCGCGTGCTGGAGCGCTACCGGCGGCAATACCCCGATGCGGTGGCGCAGATCGCCTACGCGCCGGCATCCGACGCGGCCGGCTTCGCGGGTGCCGTCGCACAGACCCTGGCGGCGCTGGCCGATCCGGCCGTCCGCGTCGTCTACCAGGCCACCTTCGAGACCGCCGAGTTCGTCGGCTATGCCGATTTCCTGGTGCGCGGCGAGGATGGCCGCTGGATCGTGCAGGATGCCAAGCTCGCCCGGCACGCCCGCGTCACCGCACTCATGCAGTTGGCGGCATATGCCGATCAGCTCGACCGGCTGGGCATCGCGCGGGCCGACCGCGTCGAACTGCTGCTGGGCGACGGCACCACGAGCGTGCATCGCGTCGACGACATCGCACCGGTGTTCCGGCTGCGCCGCGACCGGCTGCGGGCGCTGGTGGCCGACCGGCGACTCGACCTGGGCGCCGCGGGAGATGCGATCGCGTGGGGCGATCAGCGCGGCGAGCTGGCCGTGGTGGCATGCGGCCGGTGCGCGACCTGCGACCTGGAGGTGGTGGCCTCCCGCGACCTGCTGCTGGTGGCCGGCATGCGGCCCACCCAGCGCGAGCGGCTGCGGGATGCCGGCATCCGCACGATCGACGACCTGGCCGCGGCATCCACCCCGCCCGCGAAGATGAGCACCGAGACGTTCGGGCTGCTGCGCACCCAGGCCGCTCTGCAGCTGGCCAGCCCCGCCGGCGTGCCCGCGCCCGAAGGCACCGACGTCACCGGCCCCGCGGTGCCGACCTACCAGGTGGTGTTCCCGAAGGCGCTCGGCTCGCTGCCGCTGCCGGACGCCGGCGACATCTTCTTCGACTTCGAGGGCGACCCGCTCTACACCGAGGGGCCGGCCCGGCAATGGGGCATCGACTACCTGTTCGGCTGGGTCGACGTGCGCGAGCAGTACTCCGCCCTGTGGGCGCACAGCTTCGCGCAGGAGCGCGTCGCGCTCGAGCAGTTCCTCGACGTCGTCGCGCTGCTGCGGTCACAGCACCCGGGCATGCACATCTACCACTACGCACCGTATGAGACGGCGCATCTGCAGGCGATGGCCGCCCGGTACGGGGTGCGCGAGGCCGACGTCGACACGCTGCTGCGCGACGGCGTGTTCGTCGACCTCTACCCCGTGGTGCGGCGGGCCGTGAAGGTGGGGTCGCGTTCCTACTCGATCAAGAAGCTCGAGCCGCTGTACATGGGCGCCGAGGTGCGCACCAGCGACGTGCAGCGCGGCGACGACTCGATCGTCAAATATGTGCAGGCACGTGCGCTGCAGGACGCGGGCGAAGATGCCGCGGCCCGGTCGGTGCTGGACGATCTGGCCGACTACAACCGCTATGACTGCGTGTCGACCCGGCGGCTGCGCAATTGGCTGGTCGAGCGGGCGCGCGAGTCGGGCCTGGTGCCCTCGCGCGAGGTGGAGGCGCCGGAGGGCGCCTACCAGCCGTCGCCGCGCGCCGAGACGCTGCGCCGACTCGCCGATGCCGCCGAGGTCGCGGGCTCCGCAGCCGCCGGCCCCGCCGAGCCGGACCCGGACGTCGAGGCGCTGCGTCTGGCGGCGGCGGCCATCGACTACTACCCGCGCGAGGCGAAGACGTACTGGGCCGCGCACTTCCTGCGCCTGGGCGAGCCGCTGTCGCAGTGGGCCGACACCCGTGATGTCGTGGCGGTCGACGCCGCGCACAGCGAGGTGCTCGAGGACTGGCATCCCGGCCCCCGCTCGATCCGCCGCACGCTGCGACTGCGCGGCGAGCTCGCACCGGGCACCCGGCTGACCGAGGGAACGCGGCCCTTCGCGCTGTATGAGACGCCCGCACCGTTCCCCACTCGGGCGATGCCGCGCTGGGTGCACGCCCCGCATCCGATCGAGATCCTCGAGGTGCTCGACGACGGCGCGGTCGTGGCCGAGAACAGCGTGGACGGGGTGACCTGGGCGGCGCTGCCGACGGCGCTGACGCCCGAGGCGCCGCCGCGCGCCGGCAGCCAGCAGGGCGCGATCGACGAGTGGGCCGATGCACTGGTGCAGGCGTCGCCCGGGTTTCCCGCCGACCCCGCCACCGACATCCTGCGCCGCCGTCCGCCGCGCACGCGTTCCGGCGGGCTGAGCGACCCGGAGCGGGCCGGCGACGACCACATCGGCGCGATCGTCGCCACGCTGGGCGACCTCGACCGCAGCTACCTGGCGGTGCAGGGCCCGCCCGGCACCGGGAAGACCTATGTCGGCTCGCACGTGATCGAGACCCTCGTGCGCGAGCACCACTGGAAGATCGGCGTCGTCGCGCAGTCGCACGCCGTGGTCGAGCACATGCTCGACCAGGTGGTGGATGCCGGTGTGCCCGCAGAACTGGTCGGCAAGGCGCGCAAGACCGGCGCCACCGGCGAGGTGACGTTCACGACGTTCGCCAAGAACGCGTTGGGGCGGTTCACCGAGGCCCACGCCGAGAGCGGCTTCGTGGTCGGCGGCACGGCATGGGACTTCAGCCACCCGCAGCGTGTGCCGCGCCGGTCGCTGGATCTGCTGGTGATCGACGAGGCCGGCCAGTTCTCGCTGGCCTCGACGATAGCGGTGGCGGCGGCGACCTCGCGGCTGCTGCTGCTGGGCGATCCGCAGCAGCTGCCGCAGGTGAGCCAGGGCACCCACCCCGAGCCGGTCGACGAGTCGGCACTGGGCTGGGTGATGGCCGGCGCGGCCGTGCTGCCGCCCGCGTTCGGGCGGTTCCTGGACCGCTCCTGGCGGATGCACCCGGCCGTGGCGGCGCCGGTCTCGCAGCTGTCCTACGACGGAAAGCTCGCCTCGCGCACCAGCGCGGCGCTGCGCGCGATCGACGGCGTCGAGCCGGGCGTGCACGCCGTGGCGGTGCGCCACCACGGCAATGCGACCGAGTCGGTCGAAGAGGCCGCCGAGGTCGTGCGGCTGGCGCTCGGCCTGATCGGCCGGGCATGGACCGACGTGCAGGCGGACCTGCCGCTGCCGCCGCGGCCGCTGACGCAGGACGACATCATCGTCGTCACGCCCTACAACGCCCAGCAGGTCGTCGTCGAACGCGCCCTGTCCGATGCCGGGCTGGGCGGCGTGCGGGTGGGCACCGTCGACCGGTTCCAGGGCCAGGAGGCGGCGGTCTCGATCGTGTCGCTGGCCGCCTCCAGCGGCCGGGACGCCCCACGCGGGCTCGAGTTCCTGCTGCTGCAGAATCGGCTCAACGTCGCCCTGAGCCGCGCCAAGCACACCGCCTACCTGCTCTACTGTCCGGGACTGCTCGACGACCTGCCCCGCACGCCGGACGGCGTGACCCGGCTGAGCGCGTTCGCCCGCCTGGTGCAGCCGTGATGCGGCTGCACCAGCGCCCGTAGACTCGACAGAAGCGATCCGGAGGATGCCGATGAACGAAGACCTGCCGCAGCAGTTCGAGATCGACCTGCCGCCGGAGATCATTCCCGGCCAGTACGCGGACTTCGCCAACGTGTGGCACACCCCGACCGTGTTCGTGATGGACTTCGTGACCCTCGCCCAGCCGCCCCGCGAAGACACCAACGCCGAGACCGGGCAGCGGGTGGCGGTCGTACCGGCGCGGGTGGTCAGCCGCATCCGGATCCCACCCGAGCAGGTGTTCGAGCTGGCCAAGGCGCTCACCCAGCAGCTCGAGTTCTGGGAGCAGGAGACCGGCCGTCAGGCCAACGGCTGACCGGGTAGACTGACCCTTCGGGCCGGAACCTGCGGCCCGATCAGTTCTGCGGAAGGCGGTGGTGGCGATGGCCGGTCATAGTCGCTGCGCCGTCGACCGTGCGCCGGGTGGTGCGCTGACTCGCTGAGTCGGCCGCATCCGAGCGTGGTCGTGGCGCTTCTGCCCCCACGTTCTTCACGCGCCATCGGCGCGCTGACATCGGAGCCGCGCATGCTCATCGACAACGGAATCTACGTCGCCGGACTGCGGGTGGACACACCCACGAGCCTGGAGGAGACCTACGACCAGCTCGCCGACCACGGCGGCCTGGCCTGGATCGGGCTGTATCGCCCGACGGCGACCGAACTGGCGTCGCTGGCCCGCGAGTTCGCCCTGCACCCGCTGGCGGTGGAGGATGCCGTCCGCGGCCACCAGCGCTCGAAGATCGAGCGGTACGGCGAGACGCTGTTCATCGTGCTGCGTCCGGCTCGGTACGTCGACGAGCGCGAAGAGGTCGAGTTCGGCGAGCTGCACATCTTCGTCGGGCCCGACTTCGTCATCACGATCCGACACGCCGAATCGCCCGACCTCGGCCGGGTGCGCCGCCGGATGGAGTCGCACGGCTCGCTGCTCGAACGCGGACCCGAGGCCATCCTGTACGCGATCCTGGACCGCGTCGTCGACGAGTACCAGCCGATCGTGCAGGGCCTGGAGAACGACATCGACGAGATCGAGCAGCAGCTGTTCGGCGACCGCGACGACGACGCCCTTTCGCGCCGCATCTACGACCTCTCCCGCGAGGTGGGCGACTTCCAGCGGGCGGTCAAGCCGCTGGCCAGCATGTTGGAGTGGCTGCGCCGCGGGTACGACAAGTACGAGGTGGATGTCGAAGTGCAGCGCTCGCTGCGCGACGTGCTCGATCACGTCATCCGGATCGATGAGCGGGTCAGCGAGTTCCGCTCGCTGCTGGACAAGGCGCTGACGGTGCACTCCGCCCTGGTGGCGCGCCGGCAGACCGAGGCCGCGCTGGCGCAGAACGACGAGATCAAGAAGATCTCGTCGTGGGCGGCGATCATCTTCGCGCCGACGCTGGTGGGCACCGTGTACGGCATGAACTTCACGAACATGCCCGAGCTGGACTGGCGCTGGGGCTACCCGTTCGCGATCGCGCTGATGCTCGGCTTCGCCGGCACGCTGTACCTGATCTTCAAGAAGCGGCGCTGGCTGTAGCGCCGTTTCGGTCAGACCGTGCCGTAGAGCCGGTCGCCCGCGTCGCCCAGGCCGGGCACGATGTACCCGTGCTCGTTCAGGCGCTCGTCGCGGGCGCCCAGCACGAGCGTGACGTCGCGGTCGCCGACCTGCTCGTCGATCTTGGCGATGCCCTCGGGCGTGCCGAGCAGGCAGATCGCGGTGATGTCCTGCGCACCGCGGTCGAACAGGAAGTCGATCGCCGCCCCCAGGGATCCGCCGGTGGCCAGCATCGGGTCGAGCACGAAGCACTGCCGGTCGCTGAGGTCGGTGGGCAGCCGCTCGGCGTAGGTCGTGGGCTGCAGCGTCTGTTCATCGCGCACCATGCCCAGAAAGCCGACTTCGGCCGTCGGCAGCAGCGTGACCATGCCCTCCAGCATCCCGAGCCCGGCGCGCAGGATCGGCACCACGAGCGGTCGGGGTTCGCTGATGCGCACCCCGGTGGCACTCGTCACCGGAGTGGTGATCTGCACGGGGGAGACCCGCACGTTGCGCGTGGCTTCGTAGGCCAGCAGCGTGACGAGCTCCTGCGTGAGCTGGCGGAACACCGGTGAGGGCGTGCGCTGGTCGCGCAGAACGGTCAGCTTGTGGGTGATCAGGGGGTGGTCGGCGATGTGCACGCGCATCTCTTCAGAGTAGGGCACGGGCCCGTACTCTGAAGGCGTGACCTCGTCGTTCGAGCCGGCCATGGACCGCGCGCTGACCCTGGCCGGGCAGGCGCAGCGCGCCGGCGACGTGCCGGTGGGCGCGGTGGTGCTGGATGCCGCCGGCCGGCAGGTCGCCGAGGGCCGTAACGAGCGCACCGAGACCGGCGACCCGACCGCGCACGCCGAGATCGTCGCGCTGCGCAAGGCTGCGGCCGCCATCGGCTCGTGGAATCTGACCGGGCACACCCTCGTGGTCACGCTCGAGCCGTGCGTGATGTGCGCGGGAGCGGTGCTGCAGGCGCGCGTCTCGCGGGTGGTCTTCGGTGCGTGGGACGAGAAGGCGGGGGCGGCCGGGTCGGTCTATGACGTGCTGCGCGACCGGCGGCTGCCGTACCGCTGCGAGGTCGTCGCCGGTGTGCGCGAGGATGCTGCGGCCGAGCTGCTGCGCGAGTTCTTCGACGAACGGCGCTAGGTCCCAACAGTCGCCGCGCTCCTCGCTCAACGAGCCTTCCTGGGCGATCCGGGCTACAGCGCCCGCAGCTGCGGCAGCAGGCCGCCCAGGAGTGCGAGGTGGTCGAGATCGCGCAGATCCATCAGCTGGAAGTAGACCCGCTGCGCGCCCAGGTCCCGCAGGCCCGCCACCCGCGCCACGATCTCGTCGGGCAGGCCCGCGATGACGTCGTCGGCGCGCACGGCTCCCGGGTCACGGCCGATCGCGGCCGCGCGGCGCGAGAGCTCGGCCTCATCGCTGCCGATGAGCGTCGGCAGCGCCACCGACAGCTTCAGCGTCGCGGTGTCGCGCCCGGCGCGCTCGCATGCCGCCCGCACGCCCGCGAACTTCTCGGCGACGACCTCGTCGGGCTGGAAGCCGATGTTGAACTCGCTCGCGAATCGGGCCGCGATCGCCGGGGTGCGGCGCACCCCGCCGCCGCCCACGATGATCGGCACCGGTCTCTGCACCGGCTTGGGCAGTGCCGGAGCCTCGACCAGCGTGTAGTGCTCGCCGGCGAACGAATAGGCGCCGTCGGCGGCCCACAGCCCGGTGATCACCTCGAGCTGTTCGGCCAGCATCCCGAATCTCTGACGCGGGAACGGGATGCCGTAGGCGCGGTGCTCCGCCTCGAACCAGCCGGTGCCGAGGCCGAACTCGACGCGACCGCCGCTCATCGCGTCGACCTGCGCGGCCTGGATGGCCAGCACCGCCGGGTGCCGGTGCGTGGCCGACGAGACGAGTGTGCCCAGGCGGATGCGCGAGGTCTGCAGCGCCAGGCCCGCCAGCGTCGTCCACGCATCGGTCGGTCCGGGCAGCGGTGAACCCGGTCCCATCCGCATGTAGTGGTCGCTGCGGAAGTAGGCGTCGAAGCCGAGCTGCTCGGCCAGCTGGGCGAAGCGGCGCTGATGGTCGTAGCTGAACCCCTGCTGCGGCTCGGTGAAGACGACGAACTCCATCAGTCCGCCGACTTCAGCACGACCGCGTCGGTCGGTGGCGCGGGATCGAGCCCGGGGCGGTATACATCCGGCTCGAGGTAGATCACGCGCGCGATCGGCACCGCTGCGCGGATGCGCTTTTCGACCACATCGATGTCGCCGGCGACCGCCGAGAGCGGCTTGTCGGCCGGGAAGCCCAGCTTGGCCGCCACCAGCAGCTCGTCGGGGCCGAGATAGAGGGTGCGCAGGTGGATGATCTTCTGCACCTCGGGGCCGTCTTCGACGGCGCCGAGGATGCGGTCCAGGTCGGCCGGGTTCGCGCCCTCGCCGACCAGCAGGCTCTTGGTCTCGATGCCCAGGGTGATCGCGACCAGGATCAGCAGCGTGCCGATCAGCAGCGTGCCGATCGCGTCGAACACCGGGTTGTGCGTGAGGAAGGACAGGCCGACGCCGAGCAGGGCGAAGACCAGACCGGTCAGGGCGGCGACATCCTCCAGCAGCACGACCGGCAGCTCGGGGGCCTTCGCGTGCCGGATGAACGCGAGCCACGATTCGCCCTTCTGCTTGTGCGGGCGCGATTCGTGCACGGCGGTGCGCAGCGAGAACGACTCGAGCACGATCGCGATCACCAGCACCAGGATCGGGATCCACACGTTGGTCAGCTCATGCGGGTGGGTGAGCTTGTCCACGCCCTCGTAGATCGAGAACAGGCCGCCGACCGAGAACAGGATGATCGCGACCACGAATGCATACACGTACCGCTCCCGGCCGTAGCCGAAGGGATGCTCGCGGTCGGCGTGGCGGCGCGCCTGGCGCCCGCCGAGCATCAGCAGCAGCTGGTTGCCGCTGTCGGCGACCGAGTGGATCGCCTCGGCCAGCATCGAGGCCGAGCCGGAGAAGAACCACGCCACGAACTTCGCCACGGCGATGCCCAGGTTCGCCAGGAACGCCGCGAGGATGGCCTTGCCGCCGCCGGTTGCACTCATGCGCTCGAGTCTACGGAACCGTGCATCCGCCGACAGCGCGACGGGCGGTGGGTCGCACAGGGAGGCCGCAGCGGGTCAGTCCTCGGACTTCAGGATGATCGACTCGGTCGGCGGCGACGGATTGTGCTGCGGGCCGATGTAGCCGATCGCCTGCAGCAGCGCCCGGCGGAACACGCCGGGGCGGTCCAGATGCGGCGCGTGGCCGGCCCCGTCGACCTCGAGCTCGGTGACCTGGCCGCCGGCGGCCTGGTAGGCCGCGAGCACGTCGCGGGTCTGGCTGACCATCGGCTGCGCGGCGGCGACATCCTCACCCGGCCAGCCGGGGATGACACCGGCCTTGCCGAGCTGGTTCAGGTCGAAGAACGAGGCATCCGAGACGATCGCGTCGGCGGTGCCGTGCACCCACAGGATCGGCGGCTTGGTGGGCAGATCGACGATGCCCGAGGTGTCGAAGTAGCGCGGCACCATCGTGTTCAGGACGCCGCTGGCGCCGGCGGCGAAACCCGGCCAGTTCTCACTGGCGACGCTGTCGCCCGGATAGTTGCCCTCGGCGGTCGAGGTGCTCAGCATGGATTCGACCCAGACGTCCTCGTGCGCCGTGACGTAGTCCGCCGACACGTACGACGAGCGGAACACGCTGCGCGGCGAGGTCGGCGCCTCGTCCGTGGTGTCGTGCGCGGTCAGCCGGGCCACGAAGTCGGGGTTCGCGCCGCCGCCGCCGCACCCGGCGTCGTCGTCGGTGAGCCGGGAGCCGTCGCGGCGGGTGCCGCCGAAGCCGTACGGCGAGACCGGCGCCTGCAGCGTGAGGCTGAGCACAGGGTGCTCCAGCGCGTACTGCATCACGACGCCGCCGCCCATCGACCAGCCCACCAGGTGCACCGGGCCCAGCTGCAGCGCCTCGATGACGGCGTGCAGATCGTCGGAGAAGTCGCGCACCCCGCGGGTGGCATCCACCGGCAGCGACTCGGTGTCGCCGAAGCCGCGCAGATCCACCGCGATCGCGCGGATGTCGCTGGGCAGATCCTCCATGATCTCCTGCCAGAACAGCGACGAGGACACATTGCCGTGCACGAACACGACGGTGCGGGCGGCAGGGGTGTCCGGGTCTGCCCCGGTGCGCTCCAGGATGTTCACGTGCAGGCGGGATGTGTCGACGATGCGTGCGGCGATTCCGTCGAAGACGGTCATGGGGATCGGCCTCCTCAGCGCTCCTGCTCTCGACTATAACCGCGCCCGTCCGCCCACGGCTGGACCTCGGGTCATAGGATGAGCGGCATGCTCCCCCCCATTGCGATTCTGGGTGCCGGCTCCATGGGCGGCGCCATCGTGCACGGCCTGGCGGGCTCGGGCCTGGCCACCGGACTGACCGTCACCAACCGCACCGTCGGCAAGGCCACGGCGCTGCGGGAGCTCGCCGGTGTGCGCAGCATCGCCCTGAAAGAGCAGCCCAGCGGCAACCGCGATGCCGCGGCCGCAGCCGACGTCGTGCTGGTCGGCGTGAAGCCGGTCATGGTCCCCGATCTGCTGCACGAGATCGCGGACGCGCTGCGGCCGGGCACGACCGTGGTCAGCATCGCGGCGGGTGTGCCGATCGCGACGTTCGAACGGATCCTGCCGGCCGGCACGCCCGTGGTCCGGTCGATGCCGAACACGCCGGCGCTGGTGGGCAAGGCCGTCACGGGGCTCGCCTCGGGTTCGGCGGTCAGCGACGCGCAGGCCGCGGTGGTGCGGGCGCTGTTCGAGACGGTGGGAGTCGTGATCGAGGTGCCCGAGGCGCAGATCGACGCGCTGTCGACGATCTCCGGCTCCGGTCCGGCATATGTGTTCCTGCTCGTCGAAGAGCTCACCAAGGCCGCCGTCGGCAAGGGCTTCGAGGCGGCCGCCGCACGCACGATGGCCGAGCAGACCTTCATCGGCGCGGCCGCATTGCTGGCCGCATCCGGCGAAGACCCCGCCGAGCTGCGCCGCCGGGTGACCAGCCCGAAGGGCACCACCGAGCGCGCTGTAGCGGTGCTGCAGGACGCGCACCTGGACGACGTGTTCGCCCGCGCGACCGACGCGGCCCTGGCCCGCGCGAAGGAGCTCGCCGCCGGCGCGTGAGCGGTCAGCGCTCGAGCGAGGAGAACCGCTCGATGTCGGAGTTGGTGCCCGACACGATGATCAGATCGTGGTTGGTCACGACCGTGTCGGCCTCCGCATAGCGGAACGGCTTGCCGGGGCTCTTCACGCCCACCACCGTGACGTTGAACTTGGTGCGCACGCCGGACTGGTTCAGCCCCGCGCCGCGGATGAACTTGGGCGGGTACATCTTGGCGAGCACGAAGTCGTCGTCGAACCTGATGAAATCCAGCATCCGCCCCGACACCAGGTGCGCGACGCGCTCGCCGGCCTCGCGCTCGGGGTAGATCACGTGGTTGGCGCCCACCCGGGCGAGGATCTTGCCGTGCGACTGCGAGACGGCCTTGGCCCAGATCTGCGGCACCTTCAAGTCGACCAGGTTCGCCGTGATCAGCACCGACGATTCGATAGAGGACCCGGTGGCGACGACCGCGACCTGGAAATCCTGCGCGCCGATCTGCTGCAGCGCCTCGATGTTGCGGGCATCGGCCTGCACCGTGTGGGTGACCCGCTCCGACCACTTCTGCACCAGGGTGAGGTCTTCGTCGATGGCCAGCACGTCCCGGTCCAGCCGGTCCAGTTCGCCGGCGCACGCGGCCCCGAATCGGCCCAGCCCGATCACCAGCACGGGCGCGTCGCTGCGGATCTGCTCAACCAACGATCGGCCTTTCCACCGGCAGCGCATACAGCTGCGAACGGGACGTCGCGGCGATCGCCGCGGCGAGTGTCACTGTACCAACGCGGCCGAACAGCATGGTGCCGGCGAGGACGAACTTCGCCGCATCGGGCAGGTCGCCGGTCAGACCGGTGGACAGGCCGACGGTGGCGAACGCCGAGATGACGTCGAAGAGCACGTCGGCGATCGGCGCCTGCGTGATCTGCGCGATCGTCACCGTCGAGACCGCCACCAGGGTCGCGCCCCAGGCGACCACCGACAGTGCGACGCGCTGCACGTCGCTGGGAATGCGCCGGCCGAACGCCTGCACGCTCGGGCGCCCCTTGGCCTCGGACCACACCGCGAGGGCGAGCACGGCCAGCGTCGTGACCTTGATGCCGCCGGCGGTGGACGCCGAACCGCCGCCGACGAACATCAGCATCGATCCCACGATCAGCGACGACCCGTGCAGCTGCGAGATGTCGACCGTCGAGAAGCCGCCGGACCGGGTCATCCCGGACAGGAAGAAGGACTGGAAGATCGTGTCCCAGGCGTTGCGATCGCCGAACGTCTTCGGGTTGTTGAACTCCAGCACCAGGAACACCAGCGCACCGGCGATGAACAGCAGCATCGTCGTGATGATCGTCAGCTTCACGTGCAGCGGCCACTGCCGGGTGCGCCAGCGGTGCCGCCACAGCGCATAGATGACGGGGAAGCCGAGCGAGCCCAGGAAGACCCCGGCCATCATCACGGTCAGGAAGAAGTAGTCGTGTTGGAACGGCGCCAGCCCGCCCGGGTTGGGCGTGAACCCGGTGTTGGTGAACGACATCGCCGAGTAGAACGGCGCCTCCCACAGGGCGCGCAGCGGCTCCACCCCGCCGATCACCAGGGACGGGTACATCAGCAGCGCGAGCACGGCCTCGATGATCAGGGTCGAGAAGGCGACCGTGGCCAGCAGCGACCCGACTTCGCCCAGGCGCACCGTCTGGCCCTCGTTGATCGGGCCGCCGTGCGCACGCAGTGGGTTGGAGTCGCCGGCCGCGATCAGCTTGGCGCGCAGACCCAGCCGCTTGGAGATGATCAGGCCGAGGATCGAGGCGAACGTCAGCACCCCCATGGCGCCGACGTTCACGCCGACATAGATGATCGCAAGCCCCAGCGGCGACCAGTGCGTGCCCATGTCGACGGTCGACAGTCCGGTCACGCACACCGTCGACACGGCGGTGAACAGCGCGTCGGCGAAGTGCGTCGCCCGCCCCGTCGCACTGGCGGCCGGCAGCGACAGCAGCGCCGTGAACAGGGCGATCAGAACCAGGAACACGGCGACGGCGAAGCGGGCCGGCGAGGCCGTCGTGACCTGGCGCAGCACATCGCGCACGGCGCCGGCGGCCGTGCGCAGCATGCTCCGCAGCGACCGCACTCGGGCGACCTCGTCCGGATGGGGCATCACCCGTGTCATGGTACTCAGTCCGCTGCCCGGCTAACCTATGGGCATGGCGGACATCTTCGACGTGATTGCAGACGGCACCCGTCGCGACATCCTCCGGCTGTTGCTCGAGCGATCCGCCGGCAGCGCCGCGGGCACCAGCGTGTCGCAGATCGTGGCCGAGCTGGGCGTGAGTCAGCCGACCGTCTCCAAGCACCTGAAGGTGCTGCGCGAGGCCGAGCTGGTGGCCGTGCGCGAAGAGGGCCAGCACCGGTTCTATCGCCTGCTGCCGCAGCCGCTGGATGCCGTCGACGACTGGATCGTGCCGTTCCTGAGCGCGCCCGAGCCCATGCCGGCGGCGACGCTGTCCGAACCGGCGGCGCACGCCGCCGAGGCGGTGGGCCGGGCTGCCGCATCGGCCAAGCACGCTCTGGGCAGCGCGCTGAAGAAATTCCCCGGTCGTTGAGCGACGCGTGCCCGCGATGACCGATCCCGCCGGGCGCGGCGCAGCCGCGGTGATGCTCGTGTGCGACTATTCGCTGCGCTATCTCGGCGGCGCGCAGACCGCGTTCGTCCGGCAGGCGCGCAGCCTCGCCGATCAAGGATGGACGGTCGTGGTCGTCGCCCCCGACGCCGATGTGCTGGCCGGCACCGCGAACGTGATCCCGGTGTCGCCGCACGTGCGCTGGACGCTGCCGGGCCTGGACCTGCCGATCCTCGGCCGGCGAGACGGCCTTGCGGCCACACTGGGCGAGCTGATCGACCGGCACGGTGTCGCCGCGATGGTGGTGCACTCCGAGTTCGCCCTGGCGGCAGCCGTGCTGGCGGTCGGCGCGCGGCGCGCGGTGCCGGTGCTGCACACCGTGCACACGTTCTTCTGGCGGGCACCCGTGCTGCTCTCGCCGCTGGCGCCGGTGGTGCGCTGGTTCCACCGTCGCCTGACGGGGCTGCCGTCCGCCCCGCGCTATACCGGCAGCACCCCGATCGACAATGCCCTCCGCGGCATGACGCTGCGGGTGGCGCTGCGCGCCGATGTCGTGCTGTCGCCGTCGGCGCACCAGGCGCAGGCGCTGCGCGACGCCGGCGTGGCGCAGGCACGCGCGTTCTCGAACGTCGCCGAGCCGATGCAGCTGACCGACCCGCCCGCCGCCGGTCCGCTGACGCTGCTGTGGGCGGCGCGCTTCGCCCCCGAGAAGCGGGTGGATGTCGCGTTGGACGCGATCCGGATCGTGGGCGAGCGGCTCGGCCCCGGCCGGGTGCACCTGCACGTGGCCGGCGGCACGCGCAAGCCGCAGCCCGATGTCACCTTCCACGGCGCGGTCTCGGCCGACCGCGTCGCGGCCCTGATCGCTGACAGCCATGCCGTGCTGATCACCTCACTGGGCTTCGACAACCAGCCGATGATCGCCCTGGAGGCGTTCACCCGCGGCCGGCCGGTGCTGGTGTCGGATCCGGCGCTGGCGACCGAGTTCGGTGCGGCCGCGCTGGGGACCGTGACGCCGGATGCCGCTGGGCTCGCCGAGGTTCTGATCGCCGCCATCGCCGACGATGCCACGCTGCGCGCGGCCGGCGCCGGAGCCGTCGCGTATGCGCAGGCGCGGCAGAGCGCCGAGCATGCCGCCGCACTGAAACGGGCCATCACCGATGCCGCCGCGCGGGCGTCCGCACGGCCGAAACTTCCGTCCCACTCGTCACGTGGGTTTACACCGATCCCACCTACCCCATAGAGTTGCCTGGATAGGCTGGCGCTGGGGAAAGGTAGGGGACCATGGCTGAGCTGCACGATGTGCGCTTTCTCACGGTCGCCGAGGTCGCGGAGTTGATGCGCGTCTCGAAGATGACGGTATACCGACTCGTGCACTCCGGTGAACTGCCGGCGGTGCGGTTCGGGCGCAGCTATCGGGTGCCGGAGTCGGCCGTGGCCGAACTCATGCACCGGCCCATCGCCGACGTCGGTTAGACTGACACCAGGCATTTTTCCGTCTGCCCGTTCCCGGACGCAGGTTCTCCTGTGGTCCAGACCCCGACATAGTGAGGTTTTCTGTGGGTTCTGTCATCAAGAAGCGCCGCAAGCGCATGGCGAAGAAGAAGCACCGCAAGCTGCTTCGCAAGACTCGCCACCAGCGTCGCAACAAGAAGTAGCGGCATCGACACCGAGCGCCTGTCCAATGGACGGGCGCTTCGTGCATCCGCGGCGTCGTCCGCCGTGCCGGCGCATCCGCCTGCCGGTAAGATGAACGAGTGACAACAGTGACCCTCATCGGCAAGCCGGACTGCCACCTGTGCGAGGTCGCGCATGGTGTCGTGGTGCAGGTCGTGGCCGAGTTGCCGGGCAAGGTGGCCGAGGGCGTCGAGGTCGTCGAGAAGTCGATCGCCGAGGACGCAGAGCTGTTCGCGAAGTGGTGGGAGAAGATCCCGGTGGTGCTCATCGACGACCGGCTGCACGCGCACTGGCGCGTCGCGCCGGATCGGCTTCACGACGCGCTGCTGGATGCGGCGCGCACGGCCGGAGCCGCCGAGTTCACCGGGCCGGTCCGGTGACGATCCGCCACGTCGTGGCGTTCACGCTCGCGGCCACCGATGCCGCGACGCGCGCGGAGCATGCGGCGGAGATCACCCGCCGGGTGAAGGCTCTGGTCGGAGTGGTGCCGGCGATCCGGGCGCTGTCGGCGGGTCCGGGCATCACACCGGGCGATTGGGACGTCGCACTCGTAGTCGACGTCGCCGACCGCGACGGGTTGGAGGCCTACGCGGTGCACCCGGTCCACCAGGAGGTGCTCGGCTACATCCGCAGCGTCATCTCCGACCGCGTCGCGGTCGACTTCGAGCTCTGAGGCCTACTTCTCGATCTCGACGGTCGCGGCCGCCGGCGCGTTCGTCTTGATCGACTCGATGCCACCGAGCGCGCTCGCCTTCGATGAGTAGCCCTGGCTGGTCGCGATGACCTGGCCGTTGGACGCCTTCAGATTGAAGCGCCAATCGCCGCCCTTGTCTACCCACAATTCGAACTTGCCGGCCATATCCGGCCCCTCTCCCTCGAGTTGCAGCGGGCGGATGCTCGCTCGAGGATCACGCTAGCGGCATGCGTCGACGGGGGAAAGGGGACGGGCGCTCACAGAGTTCGGAGGATCGCATGAGACTCAGACCCCCGGCGCAGGATGCTCCGAAGTACGCGCAATCCTCCGAACCCGGGCAGGTGCGCCAGGCGCGCGGGCTCAGGGGGCCAGGCGGGTCGGCCCACGGAACAGGAACGTCACCTCGCGGATGGACGCCTCGCCCAGCAGCAGCATCAGCACCCGGGCCAGGCCCATTCCGAACCCGCCGTGCGGCGGCATGCCGTACCGGAAGAAGTCGAGGTAGTGCGCCAGGCCCTCCAGCTTGAGGCCCTTGGCCACCGCCTGCGCCTCGAGCACCTCGATGCGGTGCTCGCGCTGTGCGCCGGTGGTGATCTCGACGCCGTTGAACAGCAGGTCGTAGCTGCGGGTGAGCCCGGTGGCCTCGTCGAGCATGTGGTAGAACGGCCGGATCTCGGGGTGGTAGTCGGTGATGAACACGAACTGGTGGCCGTAGGTCTCGGCCACGTGCGCCGAGATCTGCCGCTCGCCCTCGGGGTCGAGGTCGCCGTCGGTGCGCGGGGACTCGTAGCCGCGGGCCTTGATGATCTCGTGGGCCTGCGCCAGCGGAATGCGCGGGAACGGCAGCGTCGGCACCGTCACCTCGACGTCGAACAGCTCCGTGATCTCGCCGCCGTGCTTGTCCTTCACCGCCTGGATGGCAGTGGCCAGCAGCTCCTCCTGCATGGCCGCGACATCCAGGTGCGAGTCGATCCAGCTGATCTCGGCATCCACACTCGTGAACTCGGTCGCGTGGCGGCTGGTGAAGCTCGGGTCGGCGCGGAACACGTCGCTGATCTCGAAGACCTTGCCGAAACCGGCCGCCTGCGCCATCTGCTTGTAATGCTGCGGGCTCTGCGCGAGGTACGCGGTCTGGTCGCCGAAGTAGTCCAGCGCGAACAGCTCGGCGTGGGACTCGGACGGGCTGGACATCAGCTTGGGCGAATGGAGCTCGATGTAGTCGCGGTCGATCCAGTACTGCCGCATCGCGTGCTCGAGCGTCGTCGAAACGCGGAAGATCAGGTTGTTGCGGCGCTGGCGCAGGTCGAGGAAGCGCCAGTCCATCCGCTTGTCCATGCTGCTGTCGGCGGCGATCGGCGTCTCGGGCAGGGCGGCTGCGGCGACCTGCAGGCTGTGCAGCTTGATCTCCAGGCCCCCGAGCTTGACCCGCTCGTCGTGCTTGAGGTCGCCGGTCACGGTCAGAAACGTGCCGTGGGCGAGGTTGGAGATGGCGTCGGTGAGTTCCAGCGCCGCGGCATCCTGAGAGGTGCCGTCTTCGGCAGGCCGAGTGGCGGGGTTGACCAGCTGCACGGCGCCGGTCTCGTCGCGCAGAATGACGAACTGCACCTTCTTCTGATCGCGGACGGTCTCCACCCACCCCGAGACGGAGACGGGGCCGTCGGTGCGAGCGGCGAGCTGGCCTACGAGAATACGTTCAGTCACGAGAGTCCAGTCTACGTGGGGGATGTGCAGTGACCGGATGCCTGCGGCGGTGCCGCTCTCAGCGCCCTCTGAAGCGCGCTCACCGTACACTTGAACGGTGCCCGCCGACCGCCTCCATCTCGTGCGCCACGGGGAGGTCCACAACCCCCGCCGTGTGCTGTACGGGCGACTGCCGAACTTCGCGCTCAGCGCTGCCGGCCGGCGGATGGCGCGGCAGGCCGCCGACTACGTGCACGGGCTGGATCGCCCGGTGGGTTCGCTGGTCTGCTCCCCGCTGCAGCGCACGCGCGAGTCCGCCGAGCCGTTCAGCGAGCTGTTCGGCATCGAGCCGGTCATCGATGAGCGCGTGGTCGAGCCGACCAACGTCTTCGAGGGCCAGCGCATGAAGCGGGCGGTGGCCAACCCGCTGAACTGGCGCTACCTGGCCCACCCCGCCGTGCCGAGCTGGGGCGAGCCGTATGCACAGGTGATCGCACGGATGGATGCGGCGATGACGGACGTTTGGACCGGCACCGAGGCCGGCGATGCCGTGATCGTCTCGCATCAGCTGCCGATCTGGGTCACGCACCTGCACGTGGCGGGACTGCCCGCCCGGCACGACCCGCGCCGGCGCCGGTGCGCGCTGTCGAGTGTGACGAGTTTTCAGCGCGACGCCGGCACCTGGGTCGAAGTCGGCTATGCCGAGCCTGCGTCCGCCGCGGGCGCCGTCGATGTGGGAGCAGTGTGATGACACAGGCCGCTGAGCGAGCGAATCGAGAAGGCGTGCGCCGGCGGCGATTCGGCAAGGCCGCGGCATCCGTCCTGGTCGCCCTGATCGTCGCGGCGGGTCTGTCGGCCTGCTCGAGCGGGGGCGGCGACCTGGCCAGCCAGTACCGCGCCGGCGACGGCAAGGGCTACATCGCGGGCGACTTCGCGGTCAAGGAGTTCCGGCCGGGGGACCGGCCGGCGGCGGTCGACTTCTCGGGCACCCTCGATGACGGCGAACCGGTCTCGAGCACGGACTATGCCGGCAAGGTCACGGTCGTGAACTTCTGGTACGCCAACTGCGCGCCCTGTCGTCAGGAGGCGCCGCAGCTCGAGAAGTCGCTGCAGCAGTTCAGGGGGCAGGATGTCGCGTTCCTGGGCGTGAACACCTATGACCAGGCGGCCACGGCGCGCAGCTTCGCGAAGGAGTTCGGCGTCACCTATCCGAGCGTCATCGACGTCGACACCAAGTCGGTCACCGCGGCCTTCGCCGACATCGTGCCGCTGAGCGCGACGCCGTCCACGGTCGTGCTCGGGCGCGACGGGCGCCCTACCGCGCGCATCATCGGCCAGCTCCCGGATGCCTCGATCCTGACGTCGCTGATCCGCACGGCCCTGAGCGACTCGGCTCCGGGCGATTCGGCGAAGAGCGGGACGTCGTGATCGGCGCGGTCGCAGACGGGGCGCTCTGGCTCGCGGTCCCGATCGCGGTGCTGGCCGGCCTGGTCTCGTTCCTGTCGCCGTGCGTGCTGCCGCTGGTGCCCGGCTACCTCGGCTTCATCGGCGGAGCGGTCGCGCCGCGCCGGCCGGCCCCCGCCGCCGGCGGGGCGGCGGCGCCGACGGCCGTGATGACCGAGACGATCGCGCCGGCCCGCGGCCGCCTCGTCGGCGGGGTGCTGCTGTTCATCGGCGGGTTCACCGTCGTGTTCATGGCGATGAACATCCTGGGCGGCTCGGTGGGCCTGTTCTTCCTCACCTACAAAGACGTCATCACGCGCGTCATGGGCGTCGTGATCATCCTGCTCGGCCTCGTCTTCATCGGGGTGTTCGGCGTCGCGCAGCGCACGTTCAAGCCGCAGGTGCGCGGCAACCTGGGGCTGGTCGGCGCGCCGCTGCTCGGCCTCGCGATGGGCGTCGGCTGGGCGCCCTGCATCGGTCCGACCCTGAGCGTCATCCTCGGGATGTCACTGGATTCGGCATCCGCGTCCCGCGGCGCCGTGCTGGGCCTGGCGTACTCGCTGGGCCTGGGCATCCCGTTCCTGCTCATAGCGCTCGGCTTCGGCTGGGCGACGCAGTCGGTGGCGTTCCTGCGCCGGCACATCCGTTTCGTCAATCTTGTCGGTGGCGCCCTCCTGATCGTGCTCGGGGTGCTGATGGTGACCGGCGTCTGGGGCGCGCTCATGGCCCAATTGCAGGGGGTGATCGCAGGTGTCACACCCGCGCTCTGAATCCACCACGACCGCTGATCCGCTGCGTCCGCCCGATCACATCGAGTACGAACCCGGCGATGAGATCGTCTCGCCGCGGCTCGGCCCGATCGGCTGGATCCGCTGGGGCTGGCGGCAGCTGACCAGCATGCGCACCGCGCTGGTGCTGCTGCTGCTGCTGGCGATCGCGGCGGTGCCCGGCTCGATCGTGCCGCAGCGCAGCGCCGACCCGAACGGCGTGACCCAGTACTTCCAGGACAACCCGGGGCTGGCGCCGGTGCTCGATCGGCTGCAGCTGTTCGACGTGTACACCTCGGCATGGTTCTCGGCGATCTACATCCTGCTGTTCATCTCGTTGATCGGCTGCGTCATCCCGCGCGTTAAGCACCACCTGAAGGCGCTGCGCACCCGCCCGCCGCGCACGCCGGTGCGCCTGTCCCGGCTCACCGACCACCGCGAGTCACTGGTCGAGCTGACCCCCGGTGCGGATGCCGCCGCCGAGGCATCCCGTGCCGTCGACATCGCGGCCCGCCAGCTGAAGGCGGGCGGCTACCGGGTGCAGCGCTACGACGCCCGCGGCGCGTTCTCGGTGTCGGCCGAGCGCGGCTATCTGCGCGAGAGCGGCAACCTGGTCTTCCACATCGCGCTGCTGGGCGTGCTGATCGCCGTCGGCATCGGCGGCGGCTTCACCTACACCGGGCAGCGGGTGATCGTCGAGGGCACCACGTTCGTGAACTCGGTGGGCACCGACTACTCGTCGTTCAACCCGGGCCGGTTCGTCAACCCCGACACGCTCACGCCCTTCACGATGCGGCTGGACAAGTTCGACGTCAAATACCAGACCACCGGCCAGGCGGGGGACTTCGTCGCCCACATGACGACGCGGCTGCCCGGCCACGAGGCGGTCGACGACACCATCAAGGTCAACCACCCGCTGGGCATCTCGGGGGACCGGGTCTACCTGCTCGGCAACGGCTACGCGCCCACCGTCACGGTGCGAAACCCCGCCGGCGACGTGGTCTTCCACGACACCATCCCGTTCCTGCCGCAGGACAACAACCTGACCTCGCTGGGCGTGATCAAGGTGCCGGACGGCCTGAGCCAGCAGCTGGGCATCGTGAGCTTCTTCTACCCGTCGCAGGTCGCGACCTCCTCTGGTGCGTTCACCTCGGCGTTCCCCGCGCTGATCAACCCGGTGCTGACCATGAACGTCTATCAGGGCGATCTCGGCATCGATGGCGGCATCCCGCGCTCGGTCTATGCCCTCGACACCAGCGGCATGACGCAGCTGACCGGCGGCACCACCGGAGTGAAATCGATCGAGCTGTCGCCGGGCCAGACCTCGGCGCTGCCCGACGGACTGGGCTCGATCACCTTCGACGACGCCTCACCGGCCGGCGCCACCGACTCGTCCGAGTCGGTGAAGCGGTTCGCGTCACTGTCGATCCACCGCGACCTGGCCGCGCCGTGGGTGCTGCTGTTCGCACTGCTGGCGGTGGGCAGCCTGATGCTCGCCCTGTTCGTGCCGCGGCGCCGGATGTGGGTCAAGGCGACGCCGGACGGCGGCACCGTGCGGCTGGAGTACGCCGGCCTCGCGCGCGGTGAGGACCCCACCCTGGCCGGCGCTGTCGAGGCACTCGCGCGCAAGCACGGCGATGCGCTCGGCAAGGCCGGCCAGGCCGGACCGGCGGCCGATTCGGCGAGCGTAAACTGACTGCCATGCCTACCCTCGACGAGATCTCGGTCCTGCTGGTCTGGACAGCCGTCGCGATCTATGCGCTCGCGTTCATCTTCTACACGGTCGATCTCGCGCGCCGTTCGGCGCAGGTGCTCGACGCGAAGGATGCCGCCGCCGTGCGCGAGCGCGAACTCGTGATGGCCGGGGGTGGCGGCGGCTCGATCGGGTCGTCGCGCTCGCCGCTGGCGATCGCGCCGGCGCAGCGGGTGCGGCCCGTGTTCGCCCGCATCGCCACGTCCCTGGTGTGGCTGGGCTTCCTCTTCCACCTCGGCGGCGACGTGCTGCGCGGGGTCGCGGCCGGCCGGGTGCCGTGGGCGAACATGTACGAGTTCGCCCTGACCGGCACGGTGCTCATCGTCGCGGTGTACCTGGCGATGCTGTTCCGCTACGACCTGCGGTTCCTCGGCGCGCTGATCACCGGCCTGGTGGTGCTGCTGCTGGGCGGGGCGACGCTGTCGTTCTACGTGGCCGTGGCGGTGCTGCCCGATGCGCTGAAGTCACCGTGGCTGGTCATCCACGTCTTCGTCGCGTCGCTGGCGACCGCGTTCTTCGCGCTGACCTTCGGTCTGTCGTTCCTGCAGCTGCTGCAGACGCACCGTGAGCACAAGCTGATCGTGGCGGCCGGATCCGATCATCCGAAGGAGGTCGGCTGGAGGTACCTCAAGACGCTGCCCAGCTCCGAGGCGCTGGAGTCGCTGGCCTACCGGTTCGCGATCATCGGCTTCATCTTCTGGACGTTCACCCTCATCGCAGGCTCCATCTGGGCCAACGACGCGTGGGGCCGGTTCTGGGGCTTCGACACGAAGGAAGTCTGGACGTTCGTGATCTGGGTGCTCTATGCCGGCTACATCCACGCCCGCGCCACGCGCGGCTGGCGCGGCACCCGGTCGGCGTGGCTGTCGATCATCGGCTTCGCCGCGGTGATCTTCAACTTCGCGATCGTCAACGTCTTCTTCAAGGGTCTGCACGCCTACAGCGGCCTGACCAACTGAGGTCTGCCTGAGCCCGGCGCCCGGGCGCCGAGTCACCGCGCGCACGCGCATAGCGCGCGCATCTTCGAGGGTCGCACGCACCGGCATCAATCGTTCAGTCGGCGCGTTTTACCGAGTTTCCCGCGCAGATCCGCAAATTCCGCCGACTGAAATCCCGCGGCGAGATTCAGCCGGCGCGTTTTACCGTTGCGGTGGGGTCACACCGGTGAATCGCGTCGACTGAATCTCCGGCGGCTTCTGTGCTGACGCACGCCACCGCAGCGATGGGCACTCCTGCATCGGTGCGCACGCCGCAGTGTCAGGGATGCTGCTGCTGACCCGTGACCAGAACCGCGACGCGGCGTACCTCCCGACCGTGCGACTGATCCCGCGGGGCTGAGGGGCCGGGTCAGATCGCCTCGCGCGGGCCCTCAGTGGACCGCGAGCCAGAAGTGGACGACGGTCACGGGGCCGCGGCTGACGGCAACGTCCCAGCATCCCGGCACGTCGAAGGCGGGTCCGCATCCCCGTTCGTCGCCTGGCCGGTCGAAGTTGCTTGAGACGTGCGGTCGGGCCCCCATGTCGCGGACTACGCGGCGACCGGCACCTCGGTCAGGAGTGCCTGCACGCTCGTCGTGCGCCGGCGCATCACCGCGACCACCGTGGCGCCGAACGAGAGCACCGTCCAGATCAGCAGCCAGGCGATGCCGGCGCCGACTCCACTGGATGCGGTCAGGGCGGCAAGCGCGGCCGACAGCGCCGGCGCGGTGGGCATCAGCCCCGCGATCGTCACCAGGACGCCGGGCACGGTCGAGACCACGCCGGTGGCCACCACGAGCACGCCCACGATCGCGCCGATCCACCTGCCGGCGCCGCCGAAGACGGCCACCAGCGCCTGGTTGACGGCGGCGAACGCGACGCCGGCGAGCACGCAGACCAGGGCGAACACCGACCAGGTGGCCCAGTCGTACGAGGCGGCGATCTGCACGATGCCGGCCACCAGCATCCCCTGCACGGCGCCGATGATCGCCGCCGGTGCCAGCGCGCGCAGCGCGAGCATGACCGAGGGCCGGCGGGAGGTCAGGGCCCGGCGCGACACCGCCTGCAGCGCCACGAACGAGCCCAGCCCGCCGAACCACAGCGCCAGGATCACCAGCAGGGGGATCGCCGACGCACCGAACATGTTGGTGCCCAGGCCGCTGGCCACCACCGGGTCGGCGACCACGGACGCCAGGCTCGTCGCCTGCTGATCGGTCAGCGACGGCAGCGCATCGGCGGCCTTGTGCAGTCCGCCCGAGATCTGGTCGGCGCCGTCGGCGAGCGTGGTCACACCCGTGCCCAGCGCGGCCGCGCCGTCGGCGCTCTGGTCGGCGCCCGCGGCCCACGTCCGCGCGTCGGAGGCCCAGGTCTGGGCGCCCGAGGCCCACTGCGACGCTCCGGATGCCGCCTGGGATGCGCCGGATGCCAGCGATCCCGCCCCGTCGGCGAGCTTGGCCACCCCGGCCGACGCGCTGGTGGCTCCGGCGGCAAGCCCCGTCATGCCGCCCGAGACCTGGTCCATGCCGGCCGAGATCGCCGACAGCCCCTGCGCGAGCTGGGGGAGCTGACGGAGCCCCTCCATGCCCTGGGCGATGGCGCCGGACTGGTCGATGATGTCGGTCAGCTGCGGCAGCGCCGTGCCGGCGCCGGCCGAGATCTGATCCAGCAGCGTGCACAGCTGCTCCGACCCGCCCTGGGCGCGGCATTCGGCCGCCGCGGTCGCGAGCTGGTCGGCCGTGTCGGTGACGGTGCTCTTTATCTGCTCGCTGTCGGCGGCGAGCTGGTGCGCCCCGTCGACGACCTGCTGCGGGATCTGCGGCGCCTGCGCCAGCCCGGCGGCGATCTTCGACAGGTTGCCCGCCAGCTCACCGGTGCTGCCGGCCAGCTGCTGCGCGCCCGAAGCCCAGGTGTTCAGGCCGCCGGCGGCCGATCTCGCCCCCGCGGCCCACCCGGACATCCCCGACGAGAGCTGCCTGACGCCGGATGAGATGCCGTTCGCGCCCGAGGCCAGCGAGCCCGCGCCGTCGGCCAGCTTGTCCGCCCCCGTCGCGAGCCGATCCACGCCGCCGGCCAGGCTCGTCGCGCCGTTCGCGCTCTTGTCTGCGCCGTCGGCCCAGGTCGCCGCGCCGCCCGCGGCGGTGCCGAGCCGGTCGCCCAGCGTCGTGAATCCGATGAACACGTTCTGCAGCGTCGCGCCGGACAGCGACTGGCCGAGCACGGATGCCGCCATCGAGGTGATCTGCGCCGTGATCGCGTCGTCGATGACCCGCCCCTCGGGGTTGGTCTGCACGTGGATGGTCGCCTGCCGAGCGGCGTCGTCCTTGCCGGCCAGCTCCTGTCCGGGGGACAGCGCCGCAGCAGAGAAGCCCTGGGGAATCGTCACGACCGCCTGGTAGGTGCCGTCGGCGAGCCCCTTCTTCGCGTCGGAGCTGTTCGAGATCGTCCAGTCCAGGTTGCTCGACTCGGCGCCGGTGCCCTTCACCAGCCCGGCGGTCAGCTGCCGGCCCAGCGGCACGAGCCGGCCGTCGAGGGTGACCGCCTGGTCGTTGTTCACGATCGCGGCATTCATCGAATCGAGTCGCTCGGTCGGGTTGTACAGCGCGGTCACGAAGAGGCCGCCGATGACCACCGGCAGCAGCAGCACGCCGATCAGCGTCAGCCAGGTGATCGGGCGGCGGGTGCGGGCGCGTTCGATGAACGTCTTCATGCGGTGACCTCGGTGGAAGCGGCGGTGGGGGCGGGCATGTGGTGCCGGGGCGCGGGTGGCGCGACGTCGAGCACGGCGGCGCCGAAGCGGCCGGCGTCGGCCAGCAGCGCACGGGCCGAGACCGCGTCGACCGCGGTCGCGATGACGGTCAGGGTGGGGGCGATGGATGCCGCATCCCGCAGGGCTGCGGTGACCTGATCGCGCGCGGCCGGCGCCGTCACGGCATCCAGTCCGTCGATCACGAGAAGTCGAGTGCGATGGCGCAGTGCCCGGCGCACCTCGGCGGCGGGATCGGCGGCCGCGGCGAGCATCGCCACGCCGGCGTGTGCGCGCACCCAGATGGCGCGGCCGGGCAGTACGTGCCCGTTGACCTTCAGCCGGCCCGTGGTCGGGGCGGCCCGGCCGGCGAGGGTCAGCGCGAGCGCGCGCGAACGGCGCCGGTCGCTGCCGCCCAGGATCAGCGATCCGCCCGGCTCGACACGCAGTCCGACGCCGCTGTAGAGCGTCGTGCCCTCGTGGTCGGCCAGCTCCAGCCCCTGCGCGACGACGGTCGCGGTGGTGTGCGGCTCGGGCCAGTCGGCCAGTTCGATCTCGTGCTCGACGGCCTGGCCCTCGATGTCGAAATGCGGCAGCAGGCGGCCCAGCCGCTTCGGCATCCACCACGCCTTCGCACCCAGCAGCGCCATCACCGCCGGCACCAGCGTCATCCGCACCGTGAACGCGTCGATCGCGATGCCCGCGGCCAGTCCCAGCGCGATCGGCTTCAGGTTCGAGTCGCCCTCGGGCACGAACGCAGCGAACACCGCGAACATGATGACCGCGGCGGCGGTGACCACGCGCGCCGAGGCGGTGTAGCCGCTGCGCACGGCATCCAGCGCGACGCGCCGGTCGCTGCGTCCGTCGCCGCGGCGCCGGCCGTGCACGAAGTCCTCGCGCATCCGCGAGACCAGGAACACCTCGTAGTCCATCGCCAGGCCGAACAGCACGCCCATCAGCACGATCGGCATGAAGCTGATGATCGGGCCGACCCGGCTCACGTGCAGCAGGTCGGCGCCGAAGCCGTGGATGAACACCAGCGAGACGACGCCGAAAGCGGCAGCCACCGACAGCAGATAGCCGGCGGCGGCCTTCAGCGGCACCCAGATCGAGCGGAACACGACGGTCAGCAGGATCAGCGACAGGCCCACGACGAAGACGCCGAACGGCAGCAGCGCGGCACCGAGCCGGTCGGAGATGTCGATCGCGACCGCCGTGAAGCCGGTGACCTTCATGTCGACGCCGTAGGTGTCGAGGATGTGGTCGTGCTGCGCGCGCAGCTCGCGCACCAGGTCGGCGGTGGCCGGGTCGTCGGGGGCGGTGGTCGGGATGATCTGCACGATGCCGGTGTCGGCGGTCTCGTTCGGGGTGGCCAGTGCCACGGTCTTCACACCGGGGAGCTTCTCGATGTCGTCGCCGATGTCGTGCATCAGCGTCAGCGGGTCGTTGCTCGTGACGATCGTGCCGGTCATGATCAGCGGGCCGTTGAACCCCGGGCCGAAATGCTGTGCGACCAGGTCATAGGACTGGCGCGCCTGGGTGTCCTTCGGGAGCATGCCGGCGTTGGGCAGTGCGAGCGCGAGGCTGCCCGCGGGGATGGCCAGTGCGCCCAGGATGACCGCGACCGCGATCGTCGTGACCGCCGGGTGGCGGGTCACCAGGGCGACCCACCGCGCGGCGAACCCCTTCTTCTCTTCGGTCCTCGAGCGAGCGAGGCGAGTCGAAACGTCGTCGGCGGTGTCTTCGTTGCGTTCCGACTCGGTCGCGGCGCTCGCTCGTTCAACGACCGTGCGCGGGCGCCGCCGCCAGCCGATCACGCGCCCCTTCGCGAAGCCGAGGAACGCCGGCGTCAGCGTCAGCCCGACGGCCACCGCGACCGCGACGGCGACGGCCGCGGCGATGCCCATCGTGGTCAGGAACGGGATGTTCGCGAAGCTCAGGCCGATCAGCGCGATCATCACCGTCACGCCGGCGAACACGACCGCCGAGCCGGCGGTTCCCGTCGCGCGGGCGGCCGACTCCTCGGCGTCGATGCCGCTGCGGACCTGGTCCTGATGTCGCGAGATGATGAACAGGGCATAGTCGATGCCGACCGCGAGGCCCAGCATCAGCGCGAGCAGCGGCGTGGTCGACGAGACCGAAGCGAACGCGGTCGAGACGAAGATCAGGGCCATCGACAGGCCCACCCCCAGCAGCGCGGTCAGCAGCGGCATCCCGGCGATCACGAACGAGCGGAACGTGACGATCAGCACCAGCAGGGCGATGATCACGCCGACCGCCTCGGTGATCGAGATCGTCGGCAGCGACGTCGCGAACAGGTCACCGCCCAGAGCCACCTGCGATCCGGCCGGCAGCTCGGTGCGCAGCCCGTCGACGACGTGTTCGAGGGCGGCCTTGGCGGCATCGCTGACGTCAGTGACCTGTCCCTTGAACTGCAGCTGCACGATGGCGGCGGTGCCGTCGTCAGAAATCAGTCCATGGATCTGCCCGGAGAACGGGTCGCTGACGGCGATCACACCCGGCACCTTCTCGAGCCGGGTGATCGTCGTCTTGATGTCGTCGGTGAAGGGTGCGGCATCCACCTTCTCGCCTTCGGGCGCGACGACGATGAACTGCGCGTTGGTGCCGGAGACCTGCGGGAAGGTGCGGCTGAGCTGCTCGAGCCCGGCCTGCGATTCGGTGCCCGGGATCGAGAACGCATTGTCGGTGCCCTGCGCGAACAGGGCGACGCCGCCGCCGGCCAGCCCCAGGAGGATCAGCCAGCTCACGAGCACGCGCCAGGGGTGACGGTACGACCAGCGGCCGAGCGCGGCGAGAAGTGTGGACACGGGTCCTCCGGGAGTGCGGCTATTCCGATGCGTCGGTGTATTCAATACAGAAGTGTATCGGATACATACGTGTATCGTAGTTTCGACGGCAATGCCGAAGCTGGATGCCCGATGTGAATTACGCTCAGACACGACGAGGACGGAGGGGGAGCATGAGTGACACGCCCGCACAGGCCGCCACCCGCAGCCGCGAGAACACGCGTGCCCGGCTGATGGACGCGGCTTTCGCCGTCTTCGCCGAAGTCGGCCTGGACGGCGCGTCGGTCGAGGCCATCTGCGAGCGCGCAGGCTTCACCCGCGGCGCCTTCTATTCGAATTTCGACTCCAAGGACGAGCTGTTCCTCGCCTTGGCGGCATCCGTCTCGGAGCACAAGCTGACCACGATCACCGAGCGGGTGCGCGCCCTCAAAGACGACGCCGGCCGGCCGGCCGGACCCGTCGAGGTCGTGCAGTGGCTCGTCGACCTGTCGCTGGACTCGCGGCAGGGCGTGCTGCTGACCAGCGAGATCCGCACCCGTGCGATGCGCGACGAGCGCATCGCGGCGGCCTACCAGGCGTGGCTGGCCGACATGGTGCAGCGCGTCGCGGCGATCGTCGACGACCTGGTCGCGACGTATGGCATGCGGCTGCGGATGCCCGCGAGCGCGTTCGCGCAGCTGATGCTCGAGCTGTGGGAGAGCACGTCGGTGAACGCGCTCATCCAGCGGCTCGACGATGCCGCCACCGGTGAGCTCGTGCGCACCCGCACCCTCGTGCTGGCCGCGGCGGTCGTGGAGGGGTTCGGGCAGTAGCGGCGCCCGCTCAGGGGTGCCGCTCAGGGGTGTGCGACGAGTGCCGCGTGCGCCTGCTCAGCCGTGTGCGACGAGTGCCGCGTGGCAGCGCTGCAGGCGTGCGAGCCACCAGGCCTGTCGGTCGGGCGAGGCGGCGGCCGCGTCGAGCAGGGCGGCGTCGGGTTCCACCCGGCCGACCGGCAGCACGCCGCCGCGGGGGACCAGCGGCGGGGCTGCGACATCCATCGTGAACAGAGATGCCGTGCCCAGCCCGCAGTCGTAGTCCAGCTCGGGCAGCGCGGCGGCGAGGGCGGCGCCCATCGCCAGGCCGATCGAGGTGTCCAGCGCGCTGGAGACCACGGCAGGCAGCCCCGCCGCCGCGACGATCTGCAGCGCGTGGGCGACGCCGCCCAGCGGCTGCGCCTTGACGATGATCAGGTCGGCCGCGCCGGCGCGGGCCACCGCGAGCGGGTCGGTCGCCTTGCGCACGCTCTCGTCGGCGGCGATCGGCACGCCCAGGTGTTTGGTGCGGTAGCGCACCTCGGCGAGCTCGTCGACGGTGGCGCAGGGCTGCTCGACGTATTCCAGATCGAGGTCGGCGAGGGCGTGGATGGCGCGGTCGGCCTCGTCGAGGTTCCAACCGCCGTTCGCATCGATGCGCACCCGCCCCTCGGGGCCCATCACCGCGCGCACGGCGGCCACCCGGGCCAGGTCGTCGGACAGGCTCTGGCCGCGCTCGGCGACCTTCACCTTCGCGGTGCGGCAGCCGTCGAACCGTGCGAGCACCGCGGCGACATCCGCTGCCGCCACCGCCGGCACGGTCGCGTTCACCCCGATCTCGGTGCGCACCGGCGCCGGCTGCGGGTTCCACCCGAAGTCGATCGCCGCGGCCAGCCACGCCGCCGCTTCGGCGTCGTCATACTCGACGAACGGCGAGAACTCGGTCCAGCCTTCCGGCCCGTGCAGCAGCAGCGCTTCGCGCACCGTCACGCCGCGGAAACGGGTCGCCATCGGCAGGGCCACGACGCGCGCGACATCGCGCAGTTCTTCGATCGCAGGCAGGGTCACAGCATCCATCCTGCCCCGCTTCCGCCCTCGCGCGCAGCGCCTCGCGCGGTGCGCGGCAGCAGGGTGAGCCCGGCCCGCTTGAGTCGCCGCATATGGCGGCCTGGTCGGCGCGGAACCCGCCATATGCGACGACCGGAGCAGGCGTGTGCGTGGGGCTCCGCGTTGAGTCGCCGCATATGGCGACCTGGTCGGCGCGGAACCCGCCATATGCGACGACCGAACGGAGAGCCGGGCCGCCGGCGGGTGGCGTCACGGCGCGAGGGTGCGCACGGCTCGTAGGCTGAGGGGATGCTCCTCGACACCCCGGTGCGCCTCGGCGTGCAGCTGCGGCCCGAACAAGTGCAATACGCCGATCTGCGTGACGCGGTGCGCGCCCTGGAGGACGCCGGCGTCGACATCGTGTTCAACTGGGACCACTTCTTTCCGCTCTACGGCGACCCGGACGGCACCCACTTCGAAGCGTGGACGATGCTCGGCGCCTGGGCCGAGAGCACCTCGCGCATCGAGTTCGGCACGTTGGTCAACTGCAACGGCTACCGCAACGCCGACCTGCAGGCCGACATGGCGCGCACGCTCGACCACATCAGCGGCGGGCGGTTCATCTTCGGCACCGGTGCGGGCTGGTTCCAGCGCGACTACGACGAGTACGGCTACGCGTTCGGTACGCCGGGCACTCGCCTGGACGCGCTCGCCGAGGGCCTGGCGCGCATCCAGGCGCGGTGGACGGTGCTGAATCCGCCGCCGACGCGGCGCATCCCGGTCATGATCGGCGGCAAGGGCGAGCAGAAGACGCTGCGCCTGGTCGCCCGCCACGCCGACATCTGGCACAGCTTCGTGCCCGCCGACGGCCTCGGGCACAAGATCGGAGTCATCGAGCGCTGGGCCGAGCGCGAGGGGCGGGATGTCTCGGACCTGGTGATCTCGAACGAGCTGCACCGGCGCGACGAGAACGACGCCGATGGGCTCTACGACGCCGGCGTGCGGCTGTTCACGCTCGCGCTGCAGGGGCCCGACTTCGATCACCGCCTGGTCGCCCGGTGGCTGGCCTGGCGCGACGCGCACAACCGCTGAGAGTCAGGCGACGCGCTCGCCGCACATACCGCACACACCGGTCGGCGGCACCTCGACGAAGCAGTTCGGGCACACCGCCGCGACCCGTTCGGGCTGCGGGGTTCTCCGCGGCGCCCGAGGGGCACGCGGTGTGCGCGGCGCCGCTGCGCGGCGCTCGGCGGTGACGGCAGCCGCAGCAGGGACCTGGGGCGTGTGTGCGGCGCAGTAGAGGCGCACCGTCCCGGCCGGGTCGTGCGGATGCCGATGCTTGACCGCCCACAGCGCGGTGCGCGGCAGCAGCTCGGAGCCGATGCCGCACGTCGTGCAGCGGGCCGGATCGCCGGGCATCACGGTGTCGGCGATCATCGGCGTCTCGAAGGGGAGGTCGCTGCGCCAGTCCGACGACCGGGTGATCTTCATGCCTGCCTTCCGGAGGCCGCCGACAGGCGGCGTCCGTCATCCAGTCTCGCACGCGCGGCGGGATACCTGCCCGGCGCGGGCCGGGCCGGGCCGGGTGCGTAGGCTGGACGGATGAGCGTATCCGACCTGTTCGACCCCGCGCAATGGCAGCTCGCGCCGGGTGCCGAGGCGTACACCGACATCACCGCGCACGTCTCGACCGACGGCCGCATCGCCCGGATCGCGTTCAATCGGCCGGAGGTGCGCAATGCCTTCCGGCCCCGCACCGTCGACGAGCTGTACACGGCGCTGGACGACGCTCGGCAGAACCCGAAGATCGGCGCCGTGCTGCTGACCGGCAACGGCCCGAGCCCGAAGGACGGCGGCTGGGCGTTCTGCTCCGGCGGCGACCAGCGCATCCGCGGCCGCGACGGCTACAAGTACTCCGACGACGAGGCCGCCGTGCACGACTCGGCCCGCGCCGGGCGGCTGCACATCCTCGAGGTGCAGCGGCTGATCCGGTTCATGCCCAAGGTCGTCATCGCCGTGGTGCCGGGGTGGGCAGCCGGCGGCGGGCACTCGCTGCACGTGGTGTGCGACCTGACCATCGCCAGCCGCGAGCACGGCCGGTTCAAGCAGACCGACGCCGACGTCGGCTCGTTCGACGCCGGCTACGGGTCGGCGTACTTCGCCCGCCAGATCGGGCAGAAGCTCGCCCGCGAGGTGTTCTTCCTCGCCCAGGAGTACTCGGCCGACCGCGCCTACGAGATGGGCGCCGTGAACCGGGTCGTGCCGCACGCCGACCTCGAGCGCGAGGCCGTCGCGATGGCCCGGACGATCCTGACCAAGTCGCCCACGGCGATCCGGATGCTCAAGTTCGCGTTCAACGCCGTCGACGACGGGATGGTCGGGCAGCAGGTGTTCGCCGGCGAGGCGACGCGCCTGGCCTACGGCACCGACGAGGCCGTCGAAGGCCGTGACTCGTTCCTGCAGAAGCGCGAGCCCGACTGGTCGCCCTACCCCTGGCAGTTCTGATGCGCGGGGTCGGGCGCCGGGTGTCGCAGAAGCAGGCGGGAATGCGGCTTCGCGGCCGTCTGGGTGCGCGGGGCCGCGATCGGGCCTGCTTCTGCGACCGGGGGGACGGCCGCGCATGAGGCTCGAAGCGGTCGACGGCACCGCCGCCGACGTGCTGCCGCGGCTGCACGCGATGCTCGAGGGCAGCGGCCCCGCGCTGGGGCTGGGCACGACGCGGGATGCGACCACCACGGTCGCGGACGGCACGGCCGCCGTCATCACGACGTCGGGATCGACCGGCATTCCCAAGCGCGTCGTGCTCAGCCGCGCCGCGCTGATCGCCAGCGGCACCGCGACCGCGACCCGGGTGGGCGCCGGACCGTGGCTGCTGGCCCTGCCGCCCGGTTACGTGGCGGGTCTTCAGGTGCTGTCGCGCTCGCTGCTGGCCGGCCATGAGCCGGTGCTGCTCGACGGGTCGTTCCGTCCCGAGGCCTTCGCCGCGGCGGCGCTCGCGATGCCCGCCGGCGGATTGTACACCTCGCTGGTGCCCGCCCAGCTGACCCGGCTGCTCGATGCCGCCGAGCACGACGACGCGGTCGCGGCGGCACTGCGCGTGTTCGCCGCGATCCTGGTCGGCGGGCAGGCGCTGCCGGCCCTCGTGCGCCGGCGCGCGCAGGATGCCGGTGCCCGCATCGTGCGCACCTACGGCGCCACCGAGACCTGCGGCGGCTGCGTCTACGACGGGGTGCCGCTGGACGGCGTCACGATCCGTGTCGCAGCCGGCGAGGTGCAGCTGTCCGGCCCCGTCCTGGCGGACGGCTACCTGGATGACGCGGCGCTGACCGACGCCGCCTTTCCGCGGGACGCCGACGGCACCCGCTGGTACCGCACCGGCGACGCCGGAGCCGTCGACGCCGGCGTGCTGCGCGTTCACGGCCGCATCGACAACGTCATCATCTCGGGCGGCATCAACATCTCGCTCGATCGGGTCGAGCGCGTCGTGCGCGACGTCGCGGGTCTTGCGGGTGCCGTCGTGGTCGGGGTGCCGGACGGGCGCTGGGGCGAGGCATCCGTCATCGTGGTCGCGCGCGGCGCGGTGGCCCCCGATGCCGACCCGCGCGCGGCACCCCGCGACACCGAGGCCGACCTGCTGGAGGCGGCCCGCCGCGCCGTCGCCGACCAGATCGGCCCGCATGCCCGACCCGCCCGGCTCGTGTTCGTGGACGAGATGGCCACGCTGCACAGCGGCAAGCCCGACCGCGCGGCGATCGCTCGGGCCGTGACGCGCTGAGCGCGTCGCCTAGACTTCCCCTCGTGGCCCGCACCCCGAACAAGAACCGCCCGCGCACCGCAGCCGCCCGGCGCCAGGCTCGCGGCAACCCCGCGAAGACCGCGCCGCGGCAGACCCTCCCTCCGACCGTCGGCGACTGGATCGGCGCCGCCCGGCTGCGCACGCTGCCCTTGGCGGTCGCGCCCGTGCTCATCGGCACCGGTGCGGCACATGTGATCGACATCCGCTTCCACTGGGCACTGGCCCTCGGCTGCCTGCTGGTCGCGGTCTTCCTGCAGATCGGCGTGAACTTCTCCAACGACTACTCCGACGGCGTGCGGGGCACCGACGACTACCGCGTCGGGCCGACCCGCCTGACCGCCTCGGGCCGGGTGCCCGCACGCACCGTGCTGATCGTCGCGCTGGCCTTCTTCGCGGCGGCCTCGATCGTGGGGCTGACGCTGGTGATCCGCACCGGGCAGTGGTGGATGCTGGCGGTGGGCGCCGTCTGCATCGTCGCGGCGTGGTTCTACACCGGCGGCAAGCGGCCATACGGCTACCACGCGATGGGCGAGCTGTTCGTGTTCGTCTTCTTCGGCCTGGTCGCCACCCTGGGCACGACGTGGATCCAGGTGCAGTCCGCCCCGCAGGAGGCCTGGCTGGGCGGCATCGGCGCGGGACTCCTGGCCGTCGCAGTGCTGGTGGCCAACAACCTGCGCGACATCGACCAGGACCGGGCCGCCGACAAGCGCACCCTGTCGGTGCTGATCGGGCGGCGCGGCTCGCAGATCCTGTTCACCGCCTGCATCGTGCTGGCGTTCGCGATCGCGGCGCTGATCGCGGTGTTCTACCCGGTCGCGTGGCTGGTGATGATGGCGCTGCTGGGCGGTCTGCCTGCGCTGCTGATCATGTGGACCTACCGGGAGCCGCGCGAACTGGTCGTCGCGCTGAGTGTGACCTCGCTGACCGCGCTGGCCTACGGCGCGCTGCTGATGTGGGCGTTCTTCGGCTGAACCGGATCAGGCGCGGTCGGACTTCGCCGGATGCCGGCGATCCGGCACCGTCTGACCAGGGGCGCCGGCGTCCGGCACGGACTGGGTCGGCGCACCGTGCTCCGAGGGCGCCGGGGCTGCGGCGTCCGTCGCCGGATCGGCCACCCCCCGGGCGGCATCGTTGGCGGCGTTCTCGATGTCGGCATCCTGCTCGGCGGCCGTCTTGGCGTGCGTCGCGGTGCGGGCCGCGCGGCGCTCGGCCAGACCCTGCGACACGTCGTTCAGCGGGCGGCGCAGGAAGATGATCGACAGTGAGATGCCGATCAGGGTCGCGAAGATCAGCGCGATCCAGTACATGTCCCGAAAGATCGGGAACAGCATCATGATCCCCAGCGGCACCAGGAACACAAGCAGACGCAGCACCGAATAGACGATGGCGGAGCGGGTCTTCACGCCTTCCATCCTACGCACCGCACCCGTGAGGATGCCGGGCGCCGGGGCCGCGCACAGCCCGTCGGCTTAGGATGAGAGCATGGCTCGGCTGCTTCTGATCCTCGCTTTGGTGGCGGTGATCTTCTGGGTGTTCACGGTGGTGGATGCCGCAGTGCAGCCCCCGCGGCGCCATCGCGGTGTGAGCAAACCGGTGTGGATGCTGATCGTCATCATCTTCCCGATCCTGGGCGGCATCCTCTGGTTCGCCGTCGGCCGGGCCGGCGCCGCCGCCGTGCGCGCACCCGACGACGACCCCGAGTTCCTGCGCGGCCTCGGCGGCGGACATCCGACCGTGCGCGCGGATCACCGCGCCCGCGCCGAGCAGGAGGAGCGCATCCGCAAGCTCGAGCAGGAGCTGTCCCGGCTCGACACCGACGACGACGATCCGCACCCCGGTTCCGGCCCCCGACGTGGGCACTGAGCCCGAATCGGCGGCGCGAGCTCAGCCGAGTCCGGCCACCGATGCCGCCGCCGCGCTGCTCGCGCACCTGGTCGGCCGTGGCATCCGGCACGTCGTGCTCAGCCCCGGCTCGCGCTCGCAGGCACTCGCCCTGGTCGCCGCCGAGCTGGAGCGCCGCGGCACGATCGCCCTGCACGTGCGCATCGACGAGCGCGTCGCGGGCTTCGTCGCACTGGGCATCGGTCGCGAGACGGGGATGCCGGCGGCCGTGATCTGCACCTCGGGAACGGCGACCGCGAACCTGCTGCCCGCCGTGCTCGAGGCCGACCACTCCGGCGTGCCGATGGTGCTGCTGACCGCCGATCGGCCGCCCGAGCTGCGCGGCATCGGCGCGAACCAGACCACCCGCCAGCACGGTATCTACGGTGACCACGTGCGCTGGCAGCGCGACCTGGCGGTGCCGACCGAGGTGGACGACACCGGGTCGTCGGCCCAGGCCGCGGCGCTGTGCGCGGTCGCCGACGAGGCGATGGATGCCGCGCTCGGCTTCGCCCGCGACGGCGCGCCCGGCCCGGTGCACCTGAACCTGCCGTATCGCGAACCGCTGTCGGGCACACTGCCCGCATGGCTGGCCTCGGCCGCCCGGCGGGGGAGCGATGTCTCCTCGGCCGCTGAACGGGGGAGGGCCGCGACCGAGCTGAGACGCCGCGCGGGTGACGTCGCGCCTCGCCGCGCTCGCCCCAGGGCCGAAGTCGTCCTCGACCGCGGCCCGCGCACCATCGTGATCGCCGGGGCCGGTGCCGGCCCCGGCGCCGAAGACCTCGCCTACGCGGGCGGCTGGCCGCTGGTGGCCGAGATCGTCAGCGGCGCACGCTTCGGCCGGCACCTCGTGCACGGCTACCGCGACCTGCTGCGCGAACCGGAGCTGGGCGGCCGGGTGCAGCGGGCGGTCGTGTTCGGGCATCCGACGCTGTCCCGCGAGGTCACGGCGCTGCTGCAACGGAGCGGGATCGAGGTGCTCGCCGTGCGCGGGCCCGGCGAGGCGCTGAACCTCAACGGCGCGACCGTGCCGATCGACGCGGCGACCGTCGCCGACGGGCCGGCCGATCGGGACTGGCTCGGGCAGTGGCTGCGGGCCTCGCGCGCGCACGCCGTCGACGTCGCCCCCCGTGCGCCGGACGCCGACGGCCTGTCGTCGGCGGTGCCGAAGGTGCGGCTGACCGCGCTGTCGGCCGAGGTCGAGCTCATGCGCACCCCGCTGACCCGGGAGCTTCTCGTGGACGGCGTGTGGCGTGCGACCTGGCCGCACGACCGGCTGGTGTTCGGCTCGTCGCGGCTCGTGCGGGTCGCCGACGGCATCCTGCCCGGCAAGAAGGTGCCGGTGCACTCCAATCGGGGCCTGGCCGGCATCGACGGCACGATCGCGACGGCGATCGGCATCGCCGCGGCCAGTCAGGCCGACGGCGGCGCGGGACTGACCCGCGTGCTGCTGGGCGATCTGGCGCTGCTGCACGACATCGGCGCGCTGCTGCTGTCGGCGGCCGAGCCGGACCTGCGCATCCAGATCATCGTCGGCAACGACGGCGGCGGCACGATCTTCGACGGGCTCGAGGTCGGGGCCACGGCGGATGCCGCCGCGATCGACCGCGTGCTGTACACGCCGCACGAGGTCGCGATCGAGCAGCTCGCCGCCGGCTACGGCTGGGAGTATCAGCGGGCGACGACGCGTGCCGAGCTGGATCAGGCGCTGACCGGCACCGCCGGTGACCGCCGCATCATCGAGGTGCCGCTGCCGCGGTAGCGCGAGCCCGACACGGACGGCCATGATGGGCTCATGACCTCGAAGAGCCAGAAGCATTGGACCGGCGACGTCTCGTCGCTGCTGCGCGTGAATTCCGGGTTCCGCCTCGACCGCGTCGACGCGGAGGCCACTCCCGGGTACGGCCGGCGCAAGCGCGACTCGATCGAAGACCTCGTCGACGGCGCCGATGAGCTCAGCGAGCTGCAGGAGCGGCTGTTCTCCGCGAGCCGTGCGCCGGGCACGGATGCCGCGGTGCTGCTGGTGCTGCAGGCGATGGACACCGCGGGCAAGGGCGGCATCATCCGGCACGTGGTGGGGTCAGTCGACCCGCAGGGGGTGTCACTGGCCGCGTTCAAGAAGCCGACGCCCGAAGAACTGGAGCACGACTTCCTCTGGCGCATCCGCGCCCAGGTGCCGGGGCCCGGCATGATCGGCGTGTTCGACCGGTCGCACTACGAGGACGTGCTGATCGGCCGGGTGCGCGAGCTCGCACCGGCCGACGAGATCGAGCGGCGCTACGGGGCGATCAACGGCTTCGAATCCGAGCTGGTCGGCCGCGGCATCCGGATCGTGAAGGTGATGCTGCACATTTCGCCGCGCGAGCAGCGCGACCGGCTGATGGAGCGGCTGGACCGGGCCGACAAGCACTGGAAGTACAACCCCTCCGATGTGGACGAGCGGATGCTGTGGCCGAAGTACATGGCCGCCTACCAGACCGTGTTCGAGCGCACCTCGACCGCTGCCGCGCCCTGGTACGTGGTGCCGGCCAACCGCAAGTGGTACGCGCGCCTGGCCGTGCAGTCGCTGATGCTGGACGCCCTGCACGACATCGGCCCGCGCTGGCCGGCCGCCGGCTTCGACGTCGAGGTCGAGAAGGAGCGCCTGCGCGCGACGTGACCGCCTCGGCGGCGTGCGCCGCGCGGGTCAGGCGATCGCGTCGATGATAGGGCGGAACTTGACGCGGGTCTCGAGCAGCTCCGACTCGGGGTCGCTGCCGGCCACGATTCCGGCTCCGGCGTGCGCGACCACCGGAATCACGCCGCCGACGGCCTCCGGCTCGACCTGCACGCAGCGCAGCGCGATCGCCCATTCACCGTCGCCGTCGGCGCCGATCCAGCCGACCGGGCCGGCATAGCGGCCGCGGTCGAACGGCTCCACCCGGCGGATCACCTCGAGCGCGGCCTCGGTCGGCGTGCCCGCCACCGCCGCGGTGGGGTGCAGTGCCTGGATCAGGTCGAGCGCGCTCGAGCCGTCCGACAGCTCGCCGGCCACATCGGTGGCCAGATGCCAGACGTTCGGCAGCTCCAGCGTGAACGGCTGCTCGCTGGCGCGCAGCGTCGTGGTGTGCCCGGCCAGTGCATCCAGCACGCTGTGCACGGCGTAGCCGTGCTCGTCGAGGTCTTTCGCGCTGGCGGCGAGGGCGGCGGATGCCTCGGCGTCTTCGGGTGCGTCGGCCCCGCGCGGTCGGGTTCCGGCCAGCACTCGTGCGGTCACGAGGCCGTGCCGGGCCGTCACCAGCGTTTCGGGGCTGACGCCGATTATGCCGTCGACGGAATATGCCCAGGTGTCGGGGTAGCCGGTCGCCAGCTCATGCACCAGCCGGCGCAGGTCAGCGCCCTCCGGCACGGTGCCGACCAGGTCGCGCGCGACGACGACCTTGCCCGCCTCACCGGTCGCGATCGCCGCCAGCGCCTGACGCACGGCGTTCTGGTAGCCGTCGGCATCCAGCGCCCCCGGTCCCAGCGTGCCGGCCCAATGCGGGCCGTAGGGAATCGACTGCGGCGCACCCGCGGCGTCCGCCTCCGCCTCGGCGCCCTCGATCTGGATGCTCGTCACCCACCCGCGCCCGCCGCGGGTGCCGACCACGAACGCGGGCACGACGATCGAGCTGGCCGCCGCCGAGCGCTCGTCGAAGGTCAGCGCGCCGAACCCGATCAGCCCCGTGCCCGGCAGATCGACCTCGTCGTCCACGACAGCGTCTGCGCACAGCAGCGTCCACGCGCGCGCCAGCGCCGGCGTGCGCGGCTCGTGCTCGGCGGCCGAGATGTCGATGCGGGTGCGGATGCCGCAGCCGACCATGCCCTCGCCGCGGCGCAGCCACGCCAGCGGAGCGCCCGGATCGGCGAACTCGAGCAGATCGGGCATCGGGTCCACCTCGCGGGTGTGCACGTGCAGGCGCGGGGCGGGCATTCCGGTCACCCGTCAAGCCTACGATGCCCGCCCGCCCCGGCGTCGCGGTCCGCCCTGCCCGCCCCGCGCCCGCGGGCCCGGCCCAGCCCGGCACGCGGGCAGGCCTAGGCTGGGGGCGTGAGCGACCCATCGCGGCCCGCACCCGGCAGCCGGCTGATGTTCGCCTGGCGCAAGTGGGACGGGTCCCCGCACTGGCAGCACGAGTGCGTGTACCTCGGCGCCGACCGGTGGGGTGACTGGGTCGGGCAGCGCACCGGCATGCGCAGCACCCGGCCGGGCCGCGAGCTGATCGCCGCCGGGCCCAACGTGACGCTGATCCCACCGACAGGCACCTATGCAGTGACCGTCAACACCGCGTCGACCTATCTCATCTACATCGATCTGGCTTGGGATCTCCACTGGCAGGACAGCCTTCCCACCGGCATCGACATGGACCTCGACGTCGTCCGCACCCCGGACGGCCGCATCTGGATCGACGACGAGGACGAGTGGGATCAGCACCGGACGCAGCTGGGCTATCCGCCCGACGTCGTCGCCGCACTGCCGCCGCTGGCCGCCGACCTCAAACACCGGGTGGAGGCATCCGCCCCGCCCTTCGACCCGGCCACCGGCACCGACTGGCTGACGGCCCTCGCCGCGCTCGCGCCGTAGCCGCAGCACCGTGCCAGGCCCCGCATAGACTCGACGGGTGAGCACTGAACCGCCCGGCACCGACCCCGGCAGCACCGATCCGCGCGGCGGCGACCCGCGCGCCGCCGTGCCCAATCGGGCCGACCTCGGCAAGGACCCGGGCCGGGTCAGCGGCATGTTCGACCAGGTCGCGGCGGGGTACGACCGCACCAATACCGTGCTCAGCCTGGGCAACGACAAGCTGTGGCGCGTTGCGACCGCCCGCGCCGTCGCGCCGCGCGCAGGTCAGCGCATCCTCGACCTCGCCGCCGGCACCGCCGCCAGTTCCGTCGCACTCGCCCGCCGCGGCGCCGCCGTCGTGGCCGCCGACTTCTCGCCGGGCATGATCGCCGAAGGCCGCCGCCGGCATGCGGATGTCGCGAACCTGACGTTCGAGCAGGCGGATGCCACGGCCCTGCCGTTCGCGGACGACACGTTCGACACCGTGACGATCTCCTTCGGGCTGCGCAACGTGCACGACCCGAGGCGGGCGCTGGCCGAGATGCTGCGGGTCACCAAGCCCGGCGGCCGGCTGGTCATCTGCGAGTTCTCGCACCCGCAGTCGCGCGTCTTCGGCGGCCTGTACGCGTTCTACAACAACCGCATCCTGCCGGTGGTCGCGGGGGCTGTCAGCAGCAACGCCGAGGCGTACGAATACCTCAACGAGTCCATCCGCGACTGGCCGGGCCAGCGGGCGCTGGCCGGCTGGATCCGGGATGCCGGCTGGACCGGGGTGGCCTATCGCGATCTCACCTTCGGCATCGTCGCGCTGCACCGGGCGTCCAAGCCCGGCGCAGCGCCGACCGAGCCCGTCACCGGGGCCTGAGCCGCGCGAATCGCCCATCCTGCGCCAGGTAGGCTGGAACACGTGACCCCGAGCTCTTCCGCGCCGGGCTCGCGCGTGGCGAGTCGTCTCGGCCTGACCGAACGCGTGTTCGCCGGCGCCCGCTCCCGCAAGCTGATGCGCACCGTCGGAGACGGCCTCGCGCGCGTCGAGCAGAACCTGGCCGCGGAGCTGCGGATGACCGACCCGCTGGTGGACGCCACCGTGCGCTACCTGTACGAGGCCGGCGGCAAGCGGGTGCGGCCGATGCTGGTGCTGCTGACGTGCCAGCTCGGCGACGGCGTCACCGACGCCGTCATCGAAGCGGCCACGGCGCTGGAGCTGACCCATCTGGGCTCGCTGTACCACGACGACGTGATGGATGACGCAGACGTGCGGCGCGGGGTTCCGGCGGCGCACTCGGTCTGGGGCAACAACATCGCGATCCTCACCGGCGATCTGCTGTTCTCGCGCGCGAGCCAGATCATGGCGCGCAACGGCGAGCGGGCCATCCAGCTGCAGGCCGACACGTTCGAGCGCCTGGTGCTCGGGCAGATGCACGAGACGATCGGCGCGCAGCCGGGCGATGACCCGGTCGAGTTCTACCTGCAGGTGCTGGCCGACAAGACCGGCTCGCTGATCGCGGCATCGGCCCAGGCCGGTGTGCTCTTCAGCCACGGCCCCGCCGAGTACGAGCAGGCCGTCGTCCAGTTCGGTGAGAAAGCCGGGGTGGCGTTCCAGCTGCTCGACGACGTCATCGACTTGAGCGACGACCCGGGCCACACCGGCAAGGTGCCCGGCACCGATCTGCGCGCCGGCGTGCCGACGATGCCCTACCTGCTGCTCGCGCAGCGGACGGATGCCGCAGCCGTCGACCTGCGTCAGCGCATCGATGCGGGCGTGGCCGAGATCGCCGCGGGCGCCGACCCCGGCATCCTCGACGACGCGCTCGCCGCGCTGCGCGACCACGACGCCACCGCACAGACCAGGCGACTGGCCTGGCAATGGTCCCAAGCGGCGATCGCCGCCATCGAGCCGCTGCCGGACGGGCCGGTGCGCGAGGCGCTCACGCGTTTCGCCGAGGCCGTCGCCGACCGCAGCAGCTGACCCGGCGATCGCCCGCGGCGCAGCTCGTCGCGCCCGCGACCGCCCACCTGAAAGGATTCCATGACCAAGCTCAGGCTTGCCATCATCGGCGCCGGACCGGCCGGCATCTATGCCGCCGACAACCTGCTGAAGGCAGAACGCAAGTTCGACGTCTCGATCGACCTGTTCGACAAGCTGCCCGCGCCCTACGGGCTGGTGCGCTACGGCGTCGCGCCCGACCATCCGCGCATCAAGGGCATCATCACGGCGCTGCGCGACGTGCTGGACCGCGGCGACATCCGCATCTTCGGCAACGTCGAGTTCGGCAGCGACCTGACCCTGGACGACCTGAAGGACCACTATCACGCCGTGATCTTCGCGACCGGCGCGGTGCACGATGCGCCGCTGCCGATCCCGGGCATCGACGCGGCCGGCTCGCACGGTGCCGGCGATTTCGTCAGCTGGTACGACGGGCACCCTGACGTGCCGCGCGAGTGGCCGTTGCATGCCGAGTCGGTCGCAGTCGTGGGCAACGGCAATGTCGCACTGGACGTCGCCCGAATGTTGGCCAAGCACGTCGAAGACCTGCTGCCGACCGAGATCCCGCAGAACGTGCACGACGATATGGCCGCCTCCAAGGTCACCGACGTGCACATCTTCGGCCGCCGCGGTCCGGTGCAGGTGAAGTTCACGCCGCTCGAGCTGCGCGAGCTGGGCGAGCTGCGCGATGTCGACATCGTGCTCTACGACGAGGACTTCGAGTACGACGATGCGGCCAAGGCCGCCATCGCCAGCAACAAGCAGGTCATGGTCATCGACCGCATCCTGCAGTCCTGGCGCGCACGCCCGAGTGCCAACAACGCCGGGGGAGAGGCATCCCGTCGTCTGCATCTGCACTTCTACGCCAAGCCGGTCGAGATCAAGACGGACGCCTTCGGCCAGGTGCACTCGTTCGTGTACGAGCGCACCCAGTCCGATCACAACGGCGGCGTGACCGGCACGGGGCAGCTGCGCGAGCTGCCGGTGCAGGGCTTCTACCGCGCCATCGGCTACTTCGGCACGCCGCTGCCGGGCATCCCGTTCGACAAGCGCCACGGCGTGATCCCCAACCGCGAGGGACAGGTGCTGCGCAAGGACTCCAACGAGAAGGTGCCCGGCGTGTATGTCACCGGGTGGGTCAAGCGCGGTCCGGTGGGCCTGATCGGCCACACCAAGTCGGACGCGATGGAGACGGTGCGCCACATCATCAACGACCAGGCGTCGTGGTGGAACCCGGCGCACCCCGGGCTCGAGGCGATCCCGGCGCTGCTGGCGCAGCGCGGCGTCGCCTGGACCGACTTGGAGGGCTGGCACCGGCTGGACGCGCACGAGATCGCCCTCGGCGAGCCGTTCCAGCGGGCTCGCGTGAAGGTCGTGCCGCGTGAGGAGATGGTGCGCATCTCCCGCGCCGAATGATCCACCGACTCACTCCCGACTTCTGGTCGCCCACGGCGGTGATCGCGCTGCGGGCGGCGCTGCGCGGCGCCGCCCGCCCGCGGCGCGCCGCCTCCGGTCCGGCGACGGCGTGAGCCTGCAGCTTCTACTGTGGGGCTATGCAGTGGGAGCCTGACATCCTCGGTCCGTCGTTCCAACAGCGCACGCTCAGCCTCGGCCAGGACTCTGAGGGACATGTCGTGGCGACCCTGGTGCGCAGCCTGCCGGGTCTGCTCGCACGGGGGCGCGGTCCGTTCTCCGACGTCGACGTGCTCAGCGTGCACGGCTGGTCGGACTACTTCTTCCAGACCGAGCTGGCGCGCTTCTGGACTTCGCGCGGCGCCCGCTTCTACGCCGTGGACCTGCGCAAATACGGGCGCAGCCTGCGCCCCGAGCAGACTCCCGGCGACATCGCGGACCTGCAGTGGTACGACGCCGACATCGACGCGGCCCTGTCGGCGATGGGCCACGGTGCCGGCTCGCCGTCGCGTCGCCGGCTCGTGCTGCAGGGGCACTCCACGGGCGGGCTGATCTTCGCGCTCTGGTCGGCACGGCACCCGGGCCGGGCCGATGCGCTGATCCTGAACAGCCCGTGGCTCGAGCTGCAGCTGGGAGCGATGGGCCGCAATGCGCTGATGCCGCTGGTGCAGGCCCGAGCGCACCTCGACCCGCATGCGCCGCTGCCGGCCGTCGATCTCGGCCTGTACACCCGGGCACAGCACGAGGTGGGCGCCGTGGCCGGCACGCAATACCGTGCGGACTGGCGCCCCGCCCGCGGGTTCCGAGTGCATGCGGCCTGGCTCGGTGCGGTGCTGGAGGGCCATCGTCGCATCGCCGCGGGGATGGATGCCGGCTGCCCGGTGCTCGTGCTGCTGTCGGCGCGGTCGACCCCGCCGTTGTCGTGGTCGGAACAGATGACCACGACCGACTCGGTGCTCGTGGTCGACGACATCGCCCGGGTCTCCACCCGGCTCGGCCGACTGGTCACCGTCAGCCGCATCGAGGGGGCGCTGCACGACGTGTTCTTGTCCTACCCGGAACCGCGTGCGGCCGCCTACGGCGTGATGGCGCACTGGCTGCCGCGCGCGCTGCGCATGGCGCCGGTGCTCTATCGGTAGTTCGTGAACTGCAGGTCGACGTCCAGGTCGGCGGCCTTGAGCACCCGGATGACCTCCTGCAGGTCGTCGCGGCTCTTGGACTGCACGCGCAGCTCGTCGCCCTGGATCTGCGACTTCACGCCGCGCGGCGCCTGGTCGCGGATGATCTTGCTGATCTTCTTCGCGTTCTCCTGCGAGATGCCGTCCTTCAGGCTCGACGAGATGCGGAACTCCTTGCCGCTGGCCTCGGGCTGACCCGACTCCAGGCTCTTCAGTGAGATGCCGCGCTTGATCAGCTTGGTCTGGAAGACATCCAGCACCGCCTTCGCGCGCTCCTCGGTGTTCGCCGTGATCAGGATCTGCTCGCCGCTCCACGTGATCGACGCGCCGGTGCCCTTGAAGTCGTAGCGCTGCTCGACCTCTTTGCGTGCCTGGTTCAGGGCGTTGTCCGCCTCCTGGTGATCGACGGTGGAGACGATGTCGAAGGATGAGTCAGCCATGCGCTCATCCTACTGAGCGCTGAGTGCGCAGACGTGGGGAGAATGGACGGCGTGACCCTGCACCCGCACCACGACGGCTCGCCCCTGCACGTCTCCACCCGGCATCCGGCCCTCGGCGACCGCGTCACGGTGCGGCTGCGGGTGCCGACCGGTGCCGCGCCGATCGCGCGGGCGCTGGTGCGCTCCAACCCCGACCATGAGCCGGTGTGGGCCGAGGCATCCCGCGACGGCGATGCCGACGGCTGGGAATGGTGGTCGGCGGTCATCACGGTCGCCAACCCGCGGCACGGCTACCGCTGGCAGCTGATCTTCGCCGACGGCACCACCGGCACGCTCACCCAGGGCGGCTTCACCCACCTGGAGGCCCTCGACGCGGTCGACTTCGCGCTGGTCGCCGGCAACGCGCCGCCGGCGTGGCTGGATCACGCCGTGATGTACCAGGTCTTCCCGGACCGGTTCGCGCGCTCGGCCGCCGCCGACACGCGGCCGATACCGGACTGGGCGATCCCGGTCGGCTGGGACACTCCACTCGACCCGCTGCCGCCGGGGCGCAGCGGGCAGTTCTACGGTGGCGACCTCGATGGCATCGTGGACCGCCTCGACCACATCCAGGACCTCGGCTTCACGATCGTGTACCACACGCCGATCTTCCCGGCCCGGTCCAACCACCGCTACGACGCCTCGAGCTTCGATCGGGTCGATCCGCTGCTCGGCGGCGACGAGGCGTATCTGCGGCTGATCGACGCGGTGCACGAGCGCGGGCTGCACATCATGGGAGACCTGACCAGCAACCACTCCGGCGACGCGCACGAGTGGTTCCAGGCCGCTTTTCGGCACCCCGGGGCGCCCGAGAGCGCGTTCTACTACTTCCGCGATGCCGCACAGACCGAGTACGAGTCGTGGCTGGGCGTGCCGAGCCTGCCGAAGTTCAACTGGAACTCGACCGAGCTGCGGCGCCGGTTCATCGAAGGATCCGACTCGGTGGTGGCCAAGTGGCTGGCCGAGCCGTACCGTGCCGACGGCTGGCGCATCGACGTGGCCAACATGACCGGGCGCCTCGGCGCCGAAGACCTCAACGCGCAGGTGCGCCAGACGCTGCGCCGCACCATGGTCGAGACCAATCCCGACACGCTGCTGCTGGCGGAGTCGACCAACGACGCCGCCAGCGACATCCAGGGCGACGCCTGGCACGGCGCGATGACCTACCCGGCATTCACGCGCGGCATCTGGGCGTGGCTGTCCGAGCCGACCGCGGATGCCTGGTTCTTCGGCATCCCGACCGGCATGCCGCGCTACACCGCGCGGGAGTTCGTCGACCAGCTGCAGCGGTTCACCTCCCAAGTGCCGTGGCGGGTGCGGCTGGGCTGCATGCAGCCCCTGGACACCCACGACACCGCCCGGTTCGCCACGCACGCGGCCGCGGGCACGGTGCCGCTGGCTGTCGGGCTGGCGATGACCCTGCCGGGCCTGCCCGTGGTGTTCGCCGGCGACGAGTTCGGGCTGACCGGGGTGGACGGCGAGATGAGTCGCACACCGATCCCGTGGGATCGCATCGACGAGCCCGAGATCGCCGCGCGCATCGCGCTGTACCGCGGCCTGATCGGGCTGCGGCACCGATTCGACGCGCTGCGCACCGGGGGGCTGCGCTGGCTGCACGTGGACGACGAGACGATCGTGTTCGTGCGCGAGAGCGCCGACGACGCCGTGCTGGTGCTCGCCTCGCGCGGCGATGTCGACCTCGAGCTGCCGGCACCGCTGGTGCTCGGCGCGGCGGCCGCCGTCAGCGTGTTCGGCGCCGCGACGCTCGGCACCGCCGACGACGGGGCGGTGCTGCTGTCGGCCGAGGGGCCGGTGTTCGCGGCGTGGAGCCTGCCGGGCGTTGTCGCACCGGCGGCGACCGCGGCGGCGACGCCCGCTACCGTGTAGGCCGCAACAGGATGCCCCGGCCCGGCCGGGGCTTCTGTCTAGACTGGCGCGCATGGAACAGGATGCCCCGGTCGTCGTGATCGGCGACGCACTGATCGACGAGTTGCGTGAGGGCAGCTCGGTCACCGAGCTCGTGGGCGGGGCCGCGTTGAACGTCGCCGTGGGACTGGTGCGGCTGGGGGTGCCGGCGACGCTGATCGCGATGGTCGGCGACGACGAGGCGGGCCAGCACATCCGCGCATACCTGCGGGATTACGGCGTGTCGCTGCTGGCGACCCCGTCTGCGCTGGGCTCGTCGCGGGCGGTGTCGCTGCGAACTGGCGGCGAACCGGTCTATGAGTTCAACGCTGCCGCACGGGCGCGCCGGGTGGAGTTCGGTGCGGCCGAGCGCGCGGCGATCGAGGCGGCGCCGATGACGGTGGTGAGCTGCTTTCCGTTCGACGACGCGGCGCAGGCCCGCCAGCTGGCCGATGCGGTGGGGGAGCGCCCGCTGGCAATCGACCCGAATCCGCGCTCGGGGATGCTGGCCGACCGGACCGAGTTCGTGCACGGCTTCGAGTCGCTCGTACCCCGGTGCACGCTGGTGAAGGTCGGTGACGACGACGCCGCGCTGCTGTACTCGAGCGCCCTGGACGCCCTGCGGGTGCGCCTGGCCGAAGCCGGCGCCCAGGTGGTGGTGGCCACGGCCGGCGCCGCCGGTGCGGCGCTGCAGGCCGGGGGCGACCAGATCACGGCACCGGTGGCGCAGTTGCCGGGCCCGGTGATCGACACGATGGGCGGTGGTGACGCCGTGCTGGCCGCGTTGGTGGCCTCGATCGTGCAGGATGCCCCGGCCAGTGCCCCGGCCTGGGCGGATGCGCTCGAGCGTGCGCTGCGCATCGCCGCCGCGACCGTCCGGTTCCACGGCGCGCTGCTGCGCCTGCCCGACGCCGTCGCGATGGACCTGGACCGCCTCGGCACCTGATCCCGCCGCCTCACTCCGACGCGCCGGTGGTTTGCCCGCCGAGAAGGTCCCTATTCCGCCGAGAAGGTCCTTTGTGCGCCGAGGTGGTGCGCACCTTCTCGGCGCAGAGCAGGCGTTCTCGGCGTGGAACGCACCTTTTCGGCGCAGAGCACGCCTTCTCGGCGGTGGGATGACCACCTCGGCGTAGGACGCGCCTTCTCGCGGTGCGAAGCACCACCTCGGCGGTGCGCGGACGGGTGCGATGTGGTTCACGGGCGGGTGTCACACCGGGTAATATGGATGCTCGCGCCTCCGGTCGACTGGACAAGCTGGGCGGGTGCGCACTTGGCGAGTTACCCAAGCGGCCAAAGGGATCTGACTGTAAATCAGCCGTCTTCGACTTCGGGGGTTCGAATCCCTCACTCGCCACGTTCCGAAAGGCCCCGCCCCCGCGGGGCCTTTCGTCGTCTCAGCGTGCCCGTGGCGGCGTCCATCCACAGCCTGCACGGAATCTCGCAGGACAGGGGTCGGCATGTCAGGATGGACGGGTGGGCGACGCCCGCCGACGAGAGGACATCCATGACTGGGCCCCGTGCGATGCGATCCGATCAGGATGCGTCGAACTCGAAGATCCTGAGAGCGGCGATCTGGGTCGCGATCGGCGCACTCATCGCCGCTGCGATCGTCTGCGTGATCATGGTGCTCGTCGGCACCGCCGGCGGAATCGTCGGGCGCGCGTTCCTGACGATCCTGCTGATGGTGGCCTTCGCCGGCGTCGCGCTGATGGACACCTATCTCGCTCCGCGTCGCCCGGTCTGGTTCGCCCTGACCAGCATGGTGGTCTGGGTCGTGACGCTGCTGATCGGCGCCGTCATGATCTGGCTGCCGTTCCGCGACAGCGCGCTGGACGACTTCGGCGGCGGCGGCGGACGCTTCATGTCGTTCCTGCTGATCGTACTGATCCTGCAGTTGGCGGTGCTGCACGTGCGCCTGTACGTCAAGGCATGGGAGCGGCACGCGACCACGTTCACGAGCGCCGTGGCGTGGGCGACGATCGTGCTGGTCGGCCTGCTCGCGCTGGCGCTGGTGTTCCCGCTGATGCTCAAGGAATGGGTGCACTTCCACGACATCTACTGGCGGCTGACGGTGTCGATCGCCATCCTCGCCGCCGTCGGCACCGCGCTGGTGCCGCTCGTGAACGCATTGTTCGCGCCGCGCCTGCCGCACGCCGCGCCGCCGGCCGCTGCCGCATGGCCGACCTACTCAGATGGCCGCACTCCGCTGCCGGTGCTGCCGGATGGTCAGCCCGACTGGAATGCCTATTACACCGGGCGCCCGACCGCCCCGCCGGCGCCCGCCGGGCGGGACGGGTGGGGCCAACCGGGGACGGCGTGGGCGGCCACCGAGCCGGCCCCGGCGATCCAGCCGCAGTATGGTGCGGCTCCGGATGCCTCGTGGCAGGCCGCCGCGGGCGGGTCCACGCCGTCGCCTGCTTATGCCGCGCCGGGGGGTCATGCGGACTGGCCCGCGCCGACCGGTGTGCCCGACCCGACGCCGGGGCCCGCACCGGAGCCCTGGCCTTCCCCGGCACCTGCGCCGGAGCCCGCACCCGCGCCGGAGCCGGCACCCGGCTGGCCGGCACCCGCGCCGGAGCCCGCACCCGGCTGGCCGGCTCCCGAGCCCGCTCCGGGACCGATGCCGCCGGCGCCGCCGGCCGAACCGCCGATGCCCGGCGGCCCCGGCTTCCCGCCCGCGCCGCCGCTGCCGCCGCAGCAGCAGTGGACCGGCGGCCGGCCACCGGCATCCCGCCGCAGCAGCCGACCGGCCACCGACCTCCCGCCGCAGCCGCTTCAGCAGTAGCCCGGCGGCGGCCACCGGCGTCGCGCTACGGCGCTACCGTGGGCATATGGCACCCGCAGACGACCTCGCCCACCTCGCCGCCGACATCGCGCGCGACGCAGCCGGCCTCGCGAAGCTGCGCCGCGCCGAGGGCGTGCACATCGCGGCGACGAAATCGGCACTCGCCGACATCGTCACGGCGGCGGATCGCGAGGTCGAAGCGCTGATCCGCGAGCGGCTCGCGCGCGAGCGGCCCGGCGACGGATTTCTCGGTGAGGAGTCCGGCGCGCAGCAGGGCACGACGGGCATCACCTGGGTGGTCGATCCCATCGACGGCACCGTGAACTATGCCTACGGCATCCCCTCTTATGCCGTGAGCATCGCGGCGGTGCAGGGCGAGCCCGAACCCGCCCAGTGGCAGGCGCTGGCCGCCGCCGTCGTCGCCCCGGCGCTGGGCGAGCAGTTCGGCGCGACCCGCGGTCAGGGGGCGTGGCTCGAGGTCGACGGCGCGCGACACGCGCTGGCGGTCAATGAGCACACCGGCCCCGCAGGCGCCCTGCTGGCGACCGGCTTCGGCTACGACCCCGCCACGCACGTGGGCGACCTCGCCCGCCTCACCCGGGTGATGCCGCTCGCGCGCGACATCCGCCGCGCCGGCGCGGCTTCGCTCGACCTCGCCTACGTCGCCGCAGGACGGCTGGATGGCTACTTCGAACGCGGCCTGAACCCGTGGGACCACGCGGCGGGCGCGCTGCTGGTCGAAGAAGCCGGTGGCCGAGTGGGCGGCACCCCGGGTGGACGCCCCGGCAAGACCATGACCATCGCCGCCGGCACTGCCCTGTTCGACCGGCTGAGGGGCGCCATCGACGATCGGTAGTGATGTGGATAGCGACATCGATAGTGATATATCGGCGGTGTGCATGGCGTTCCCAGCGAACCGGCGCTAGTGTTTACCTATTCGTTACCTTCGCTGACCCGAGCGGCGGGGTGATCAGAGCCCGACGTAAGACCGTTGCCCGCGACACGACCCGAGAGTTCCTCCCTTTTGTCCCTTGATGCCCCCCAGGCTGACGCCGCCTTGACGCGCCGCGCAGCCCGCGCCTCGGTAGCGCGCGCGCAGACGGCACAGCCGGTCGCGATGACCCGTGCGCAGGCGCGCCGACAGGAGCAGTCCCGTGAGGCGGCTCCGGTGGCCGTGGGGCGCGTCGACGGGACATCGGCAGGCACGATCGCGGTGATCGTGCCTGAGACCATGGATGCCGCTGCGCAGCCGGTCGTCGACGACGGCATCGTCGCGCAGTCGACCGCGTCCGAGGTCGCCGTCGCGTCCCGCGCCACCTCCTCCGACGTGGCGGCCGCCCCCTCGGCAGACGCCAGCACCACCTCGCCGGCCGCCCCCGCAGGGGCGGCTGTCCCATTGACGCGGCGCCGTGCGCGCCAGCGCACCGCGGCGGTGACGCCGGTCCTGTCGACCACCGTGCTGCAGCCCGAGCGGTCGGCGTCGGCGCAGCTGCATTCGACCGCACTGCCCATGACGGTCGCACCCGCGACCGACCTGCCCAGGGCCGTCGTGCCGGCAGCGGCGTCCGCGACGGTGTCGCCGGCAACCGTGACAGCCCCGCACGCGACCCCTGACCAGGCGGTGCCCGTTCCGACCGCCGACGAATTCGAAGAGGCAGTGCGGCGGCTCTCGTTCACCGGTCCGACCCAGGTGCGGCCCGAGCCACGCGTCGACGCGGACGAGTCGGCACCGGCGCCGAAGGCCGCGCGGCCGAAGAGGAAGCACACCGCGATCAAGCGGCTGGCCGCAGCATCCCTCTCGTTCAGCGCCGTCGTCGCGGTGGGCCTGCTCACCGTCGGCGCGACCCTGCCGGCCGAAGCGGTCGCGTCGCCGTCCACCCACCTCGTCGGGGCCGCCGGTGCGCAGCGCGCCGGTGATGTCAGCGCCAGCGCGAGCGGCGAGATCCAGGCCTACGTGGCTCCGGCCGATTCGGGTCCGGCGCCGACCGACCTCGACCGGTCGGCGAACTACACCACCGCGAGGCTGGCCGTGATGGCCGGCACGACCGGCATCTCGAATCTGTCGAACCGGGTCTTCACGAACAACACGGCATGCGCCGTGCAGTGGCCGTTCGCCGTGGGCGTTCCGATCTCCTACGGGTTCGGTCCGCGGCCCGGCGAGTTCCACACCGGCGTCGACTTCACTCCGGGTCGGGGCGCGCACATCCAGGCGATCGCCGACGGCGTCGTGCGCATCGCCACCAACAGCGGCGGCGGGTACGGCGTCACCGTTGTGCTCGACCACGAGATCGACGGCCAGCACTGGGCCAGCCGGTACGCGCACATGGAATACGGGTCGATTCAGGTGCGCGTCGGGCAGAAGGTGCAGGTCGGCGAGTACCTCGGACGCACGGGCAATACCGGGTTCTCGTTCGGTGCGCACACGCACTTCGAGATCCTGCAGAACGGCGTCACGCCGATCGACCCGCTGCCGTGGCTGCGGGCGCACAACAAGTGCTGAGCCGGTTCGGCACCACCGTGCGGCTCTGATATTCTTTTCTGGTTGCCCGAAGCGATTCGGGCCGCGCCCCGATAGCTCAGTGGCAGAGCACTTCCATGGTAAGGAAGGGGTCGTCAGTTCAATCCTGACTCGGGGCTCGCATGCATTCCGGCTCGCCCGGATGCCTTGCGGCAGGGTAGCTCAGTTGGTGAGAGCGCACGACTCATAATCGTGAGGTCGAGAGTTCGAATCTCTCTCCTGCTACGGATTCAAACCCCCGGAATTCCGGGGGTTTTGTCGTGTCAGACCCGTTGTGGCCACGGACCGGTGGCGGGCCTCACAGCCGCGCGTAGCGCGCGCGGAACAGGCAGAACAGGCCATAGGCGACGAAGCCGATCCCGACTATGCCCGCCAGCCACGGCCCGAACGGCAGTGCTATCAGCGCCGTGATCGCGGTGTCGAGTCCGCCTGCCGCACCGGGGTCGACGCGCACGGCGGCGATGACCAGCAGAACACCGACGGTGGCCAGGGCGACGCCCTTCGCGATGTAGCCGACGGCGCCCAGAGCGACGATCCCGGTGCCGAGCGGGCCGGAAGGCAGTGCCAGCTGGGTGCGGAAGCCGCGGCGGATCCCGCGGACGACGAACCCGATGCCGATCGCCGTCACGACGCACCCGACGAGGCCGAGCACGATCGGGCCGCCCGGCAGCAGCAGTGCCGCATGGCTCGCGCCCCGGGCCGTCTTCGTGCTGTTCGGCCGCGCCCCGAGGGCGACCGAGGCCGACACCACCGCCAGCGCAAGATAGACGGCCGTCTGCCCCCACTGCGAGACGCGCCGCCCCCACTTCTTCGCCGTGCTCTTCACATCGTCCGGGCGGCCCCGGGCGAGCACTCCCTCCAGGCCGTGCCAGACGCCCAGCCCGGCCAGCAGGGTCGCCATCACCCACAACGCGACGAACCCCAGCGGCGCCGTGGCGATGGCTTTGAACGCGCCGGTCTGATCCCCTTCCGCCCGGCCGCCGAACGCGATCACGAAGATGATCGCTCCGATCAGCGCGTGCACGACGCCGTTCGCGGCGAACCCGCCCCGGGCGAGCCCCCGCACCAACGGGCTCGACTCCGCGGCCCGTGCCGCCTTCCTGGTTGAGGTGCTTGCCATCTGCACAGGCTCCGGTCTGCTCTGCCGTCTCGGCTGGATCTCAGGTCAGCATGACACCGGCCGCGGGTCATCCGCTATAGTTGAAGCACGCGATGTGGTCCGTGATCCGGATCCCGTGTCATAGCGCCCCCGCGCTGCTGCTTCTGCTTCTCGCAATCCGCCGAAGAAGGCGTCGATTGCATTCAACGAATCGAATGATCATCTCTGCTGTAACCGCATCCCCGCTTCCTTCCGCGCGCCTGTCCTGGCGTCAAGCCGATGACGACGTCCATGTCGCAACCGTGAACGGCGAGTTCGCCGGCTACGTCGCCGGCCATGGCGCCGGCTTCCTCGTGCACGACGGCACCGGCCACCGAGTGGCCTTCCGCTCGACGCTCGGTGCCGCCCGTGCCGCGCTGGCCGAGGTCACGGCATCCGCAGGGTCCGACGCGCCCGTGACGCGCCCGTTCGCCGCCCGCGCGGCGGCACCGAAGGCCGCGCGCCCGCGTCGGCATCGTGCCCGCGTGCTGCGCTGAGCATCCGCCGCACATGCCGCCCGGCGTATGTGTGGGGGCGTACCGTAAGGTAAGCGATCGGCAGCCGCCCTTGGCTTTGCCACGACCCCGCACAGCGCGGTCACGATCGAAATCGGGTGCATCATCGCCACCATCGCCACCGGCACTCCGGCCCGACTCGGACCCGTCCGCCAGACCTACGCCGGCACCGAGACCTTTCCCCCGGTAGCCCACGCCTACACCCAGGTCGCACGCGTCGTCCGCGAAAGCAAGCTGATGCGCCGCGCACTGTGGTTCTACATCGTCGTCGCGGCCGCGATCGCCGTCGGGTTCGGCGGGTGCATCACCGGATTCATCCTGTTCGGCGAGAGCTGGTACCAGCTCCTGATCGCCGGTGCCCTCGGCATCCTGTTCACCCAGGTGGCGTTCCTCGCGCACGAGGCGGCGCACCGCGCGATCCTCAGCACCGGCCCCAGCAATGACCGGCTCGCGCTGATCCTGGGCGGCATCGTCGGCATGAGCTACTCGTGGTGGGACTCCAAGCACTCCCGCCACCACGCCAATCCCAACAAGGTCGGCAAAGACCCCGACATCGAGATCGACACGATCTCGTTCCTCGACGAGGACGCGGCCAAGGCCCGTGGCATCCAGCGTCTGATCACGCGCAAGCAGGGGTGGCTGTTCTTCCCGCTGCTGACGCTGGAGGGCCTGAACCTGCATCTGCTCAGCGTCCGCCACCTCGCCTCGCGCGGCAAGATCAAGACCCGCTGGTCCGAGCTGGGCATGCTCGCCCTGCGCTTTGCGGCCGTGCTCGTGCCGGTGTTCCTGTTCCTGCCGCTGGGCATGGCCTTCGCCTTCATGGGCGTGGAGCTGGCGGTGTTCGGCGTCTACATGGGCGCGACCTTCGCCCCCAACCACAAGGGCATGCCGATCATCGCGAAGGACGCCAAGCTCGACTTCTTCAGCAAGCAGGTGCGCACCTCCCGCAACATCCGCGGCGGCTGGTGGGCGACCTGGCTGATGGGCGGCCTGAACTATCAGGTCGAGCACCACCTGTTCCCCGGCATGGCCCGGCCGTATCTGTCCCACGCACGGGGCATCGTGCGCGACTACTGCCGCACCAACGACGTGCCCTACACCGAGACGAGTCTGTGGCGCTCCTACGCCATCGTCATCGCCTACCTGAACCGCGTCGGACTCGCCGCACGCGACCCGTTCGACTGCCCGATGGCGTCGCAGTACCGTCGCGGCTGACTCCGGATGCCGCCGGCGGCGGGCTGCATACGACGGCGCCCCACACCGTCGCGTGCCGCGCTAGCCTGAAGATCATGGGCGCAGGTGGCTGGGAAGGCGCCGGGCGGATGCCGACAGCGCTGCGGATGCTGCGCGGTGTCGCGCTCGCCGCCGGCTCCCTGATCGGCACGCTGGTGATCATCGGCGCCGTCACCACCGCCGAGGGCCTGTTCGTCCGCGAGAAGCTGGCGCCCACGCGGATCGGCCCGGTGATGCCGCGCAGCGGTGAGTTCGGCGCAGACCTGCCGGGCGTGCCCATCCAGCTGGGCATGATGGGCGACTCGCTGGCGGTCGGCTACGGCGCCGACGACCCGACTCGCACCCCGGGCCCCCTGCTCGCCCAAGGGCTGGTCGAGGCATCCGGCCGACCCGTCCAGCTCGCCAACGTCGCCGTGGTCGGCGCGGAGTCCACCGCGCTGGTGGCCCAACTCGACCACCTGCGCGAGGCCATCACCCCGGACGTGGTGGTCATCATCATCGGCGCCAACGACGTGATGCACCTCAAACGCCTCACCGATGCGCTGTGGCCGCTGGCCGAGGTGGTGCGCCAGCTCCGTCACGGCGGCGCACAGGTCGTGGTCGCCACCTGCCCGGACCTCGGCACCGTGCAGCCGTTCTCGCAGCCGCTGCGATTCTTCGCGCACTGGGCGACGCGGCTGATGGCCACCAGCCAGGCGATCGTCGTGCTGCGCGCGGGCGGGCGCACCGTGTCGCTGGCCGACACGCTGGGGCCGCTGTTCCGGCGCGACCCGAAGGACATGTTCTCCGCCCACGACCACTTGCATCCGTCCAACGTCGGCTATGAAGCCGCCAGCGCGGTCATCCTGCCGAGCGTCTGCGCGGCCGCCGGCTGCCCGCGCCCGCAGGACGAGCACGTGCCGCACCGGGTGTACCGCAAGGGCAGCCGGCATCCGCTGGCGTGGTGGGCGTTCCGCGCCTCGCGCCGCGTCGGCATGCGCCTCACCGCCGCCGAGAGCACCCGCACGACCGCGGCGTGACGCGGCGTTCGCCGCGCCCATTCGGCGAGGTCTCAGCTGGAGGTTGTCGGCAGCGGATAAAATCGAGAGCGCGCCGCCGTCAGGGCGCATCACACCGCACCCCAGGAGACGACACATGGCCCGCTTGTCAGGTCGTCTCCAGGACCCCGGCCCCGACACCGCGGCGCAGCGCGTGGTCGCACAGGTGTCGGCCAGTGCGCATGCCAAAGTGATTCTGCTCGGCGAGCACGCCGTCGTCTACGGCGGTCCCGCCGTCGCACTGCCGGTGCACAGTCTGACTCTGACGGCGTCGGTGACCCGCACCGACCGCCCGCTGTGGATCGACTCGGTGCTCTACCGCGGCCCGGTCGCCGCCGCCCCCGCACAGCTGAACGCCCCGGTCACCGCGATCACCGCGACCCTGGCCGCGCTCGGTGCCCCGCACGCCGGCCTGGCTGTGCGCATCGACGGCGAGATCCCCGCCGAGCGGGGACTGGGCTCCAGCGCCGCCGTCGCCGCCGCGATCAGCGCCGCCGTCGCGCGCAGCTGCGGCGTCGAACTCGACGAGCAGGCCCTGTTCGCCTTGGTGCAGACCGCCGAACGCGTCGCACACGGCAACCCGAGCGGACTGGACGCGCGCTCGGTCGTCTCCGAGACGGCGATGTGGTTCCGCGCCGGGCAGGTGCGGCGACTGGGCAGCACGTTCGGCGGCGTCTTCGTGATCGCCGACACCGGTCAGACCGGCGGCACCCGCGGCGCGGTCGCCGATGTCGCCGCGCTCAAGGCCGCCGAGCCTGCGCGCATCGGCGGCATCCTCGCGCGCATCGACGCGCACACCACCGCCGCGGCCCGCGACCTCGCCGCCGACGACCGGGTGTCGCTGGGCCGGCGGATGGCCGAGACCCATGAGCTGCTGCGTGCACTGACCGTGAGCAGCCCGCAGCTGGACCACCTCGTCGCCGCCGCACACGCCGCCGGCGCACTCGGCGCCAAACTCACCGGCGGCGGACGCGGCGGCTGCCTGCTGGCATTGGCCGACACCGACGCCGATGCGACTCGGGTCGCCGCCGCCCTGCGCGCCGCGGGGGCCGAGCGCACCTGGCTGCTGCATCCCGGAGACCTCGCCGCATGAGCACCGCCGTCGCCCACCCGAACATCGCCCTGATCAAATACTGGGGCAAGCGGGATGAAGACCTCATCCTGCCCTGCACCGGCAGCCTCTCGCTGACCCTGGACGTATTCCCGACGACCACCACCCTCACCGCCGACGCGGATGCCGCCGCCGACGCGATCACCTTCGACGGCGCCGTCGCCACCGGCAGCGCGGCACGTCGGATCACCGCCTTTCTCGACCTGGTGCGCGCGCAGGCGGGCATTACGGCGCGGGCACGGGTCGACACCCGCAACTCGGTGCCCACCGGTGCCGGACTCGCCTCGTCGGCATCCGGGTTCGCGGCGCTGGCCGTCGCCGCCGCCGACGCCTACGGGCTGGCGCTGGATGAGCGCGACCTGAGCCGGCTCGCCCGGCGCGGATCGGGCTCGGCCTGCCGTTCGGTGATCTCGGGCACCGCCGTCTGGTACGCCGGCACCGACGACGCGACCTCGTTCGCCGAGCCGGTCGCCGGCCCCGCGCTGGGCATGGTGATCGCGGTGGTGGATGCCGGGACCAAGGCCGTCTCCAGCCGCGAAGCGATGCGCCGCACCCGCGACACCTCGCCGTACGCCGACGCATGGGCGACCGCGACCGCCGCCGACCTCGACGAGATGCTCGCCGCGTTCGGCCGCGCCGATGTGACCGCGATCGGCGAGCTGACCGAGTCCAACGCACTGCGGATGCACGCTGCGATCATGGCGAGCCGGCCGCCGATCCGCTATCTCACCCCGCAGAGCATCGCGCTCTTCGATGCCGCCGCAGCTCTGCGCGCCGACGGGCTGGACGCCTGGGCCACCGCCGACGCCGGACCGAACGTGGTGCTGCTGTGCCGGGACGGCGATGTGGCCGCCGTGCGCGACGCGCTGCGCGAGCGCACCGGACTGCCCGCCGACCGCCTGATCGCCGCACACGCAGGTCCCGGTGCCCGGCTCGTGCCGGCATCCGACCCGGCCCCGGCAGGGGTGTCCGCGTGATCCGCGAGCAGGCGCCGGGCAAGCTGTTCATCGCCGGCGAGTACGCCGTCGTCGAGCCGGGGGAGCCGGCCGTGCTGGTGGCGGTCGACCGCTACGTCACCGTCGAGCTGGAGCCCGGCCGGGAGCGGGGCAGCATCTCGTCCGACCAGTACGGCCGGCAGCCGCTGCTGTGGACGCGCAGCGAAGACGGCGTCGTCCCCGATCAGGACCACCGGCCGTTCGACTATGTGTTCTCGGCCATCCAGGTCATCGAGCAGCTCGCGGCCGAGCGCGCCATCGCGCCCCGGTTCTACGACATCCGCATCTCCAGTCAGCTCGACGACGTCTCGGGGCGCAAGTTCGGGCTCGGTTCCTCGGCCGCAGTCACGATCGCGACGATCCGCGCGCTGGACCGGTTCTACGGCCTCGGTCTGACCGCGCTGCAGATCTTCCAGACCGCGCTGATCGCCACGGTGCGGGTCTCTCCGGCATCCTCCGGCGGCGACCTGGCCGCCTCGGCGTTCGGCGGGTGGATCGCCTACAGCGCGCCCGACCGGGTGCAGCTGCACGCCGCCGCCGAAGCGGACGGCGTGCAGCGGCTGCTGGATCGCCCGTGGCCGGGACTGTCGGTGCGCCGGCTGCCGGCACCGGCCGGGCTGCGGCTGCTGGTCGGCTGGACCGGGCAGCCCGCGTCCACCGAGCGGCTCGTCGGCAGCCTGCAGGGTCGCATCCGCGGCGGCGAGACCCGATACCGTGAGTTCCTCGCCGACAGCCGCAGCGCCGTGCAGGCCCTGATCGCCGCCCTCGACGAGCAGGATGCTGCCGCGACCCTCGCCGCGATCCGCAGCGCCCGGATGGCGCTGGGGGATCTGGCCCGCCACGCCGGCATCGAGATCGAGACCCCTGGTCTTGCGGCCCTGTGCGCGGCCGCGGCGGACGCCGGGGCGGCCGGCAAGTCGTCCGGCGCCGGCGGCGGCGACTGCGGCATCGTGCTGGCACCGGCGGGGGCCGATGTGCACGGAATGCTGACAGAGTGGGAACAGCACGACATCCGGCATCTCGCGATCGAGGTGCACACCGCGCAGGGGGCCATCGATGAGCAGTGAGCGCAAGGACCAGCACGTCACGCTGGCCGACGCGCAGCACGCCGAGCCGCCGGCGCGCAACGACTTCGACGACGTGCGGTTCATGCACCACGCGCTGGCCGGCATCGACCGCGATCGGGTGAGCCTGCGCACCCAGTTCGCCGGAGTGTCGTGGCGCGCACCGCTCTACATCAACGGCATGACCGGCGGCAGCGCGCGCACCGGCGAGATCAACCGCTCGCTGGCGATCGCCGCGCGCGAGACCGGCGTCGCGATCGCGTCCGGATCGATGAGCATGGCGCTGCGCGATCCATCGACGGCGGGCACGTTCCAGGTGCTGCGCGAGCAGAATCCGGACGGCTTCGTGATGGCCAACCTCAGCGCCGACGCGCGCCCCGACCAGGCGGCGCACGCGATCGAACTGGTGCGCGCCGACGCGCTGCAGCTGCACCTGAACAGCGTGCAGGAGACCGTCATGCCCGAAGGCGATCGCGCCTTCTCGGCCTGGCCCGACGCGATCGCCGCCATCATCGACGCCGTCGACGTGCCGGTGATCGTCAAAGAGGTCGGCTTCGGGCTGAGCCGCGCCACGCTCGAGCAGCTCGCCGACCTGGGCGTGACCGTCGCCGACGTCAGCGGCTCGGGCGGCACCGACTTCGCGCGCATCGAGAACTCCCGCCGCGACGGCGGCGACTTCGGCTACATGGCCGGTTGGGGCCAATCCGCCGTCTGCTGTCTGCTCGACGGCGCCGACGCGCCCGCCGGCAGCGCGCTGCCGGCGCTGCTGGCCTCGGGCGGCGTGCGCACCCCGCTGGACGTGGTGCGCGCGCTCGCGCTGGGCGCACGCGCCGTCGGCGTCTCGGGCGTGTTCCTGCACGCGCTGCTGCGCGACGGGCAGGATGCGCTGATCGCGCTGATCCGCACCTGGCTGGAGCAGATCGCGCAGCTGCAGGCGCTTTTGGGTGCCGTGACGGTGGCGGATCTGGGTGACACCGACGTGCTGCTGCGGGGGAGCGTGCGCGAATTCTGCGGGCTGCGCGGCATCGACGCCGCGGGATACAGCCGACGCAGCCAACGTGCCGGGGCCCGCCGCGCCCCCCGCCTTCCGAATGCGAGCGCAGGGGATGACGATGACTGATCGCACGATGAGCGCCGCTCCGGTGCCGATGAAGTGGGTCGGGCCGATCTCGATCAGCGGCAACGTCATGACCGGGCTGCAGGAGGTGCCGCTGGCCACCTACGAGAGCCCGCTGTGGCCGTCGGTGGGTCGGGGTGCGAAGATCTCCACGCTCACCGAACGCGGCATCGTCGCGACCCTGGTCGACGAGCGGATGAGTCGCTCGGTGCTGTTCGAGGCCGAGGATGCCGGTGCCGCCTTGGCCGCGGTGCGCGCCCTGGCCGAGCACCACGACGAGCTCGCGCGGGTCGTGTCCGAAGCCAGCCGGTACGCGAAGCTGCTCGACGTGCATCATCAGATCGTCGGCAATCTGCTGTTCGTCCGGTTCGAGATCAGCTCGGGCGATGCGTCCGGGCACAACATGGTGACCCTGGCCAGCGATCGGCTGATGGACCACATCCTGCGCACCGTGCCGGGTCTGGCCTACGGGTCGGTGTCCGGCAACTACTGCTCGGACAAGAAGGCCACCGCCGTCAACGGCATTCTCGGGCGCGGCAAGAACGTGGTCTGCGAGCTGCTGATCCCCGAACAGGTCGTGCGGCGTCGGCTGCACACCAGCCCGCAGGCCATCGCCGACCTGAACGTGCGCAAGAACCTGATCGGCACGATGGTCGCGGGTGGGTTGCGCTCGGGCAACGCGCACTACGCGAACATGCTGCTGGGCTTCTATCTGGCCACGGGGCAGGATGCCGCGAACATCGTCGAGGGTTCGCAGGGCATCACGCACGCCGAAGTGCGCGGCGGCGACCTCTACTTCTCCTGCACACTGCCCAACCTCATCGTCGGAACCGTCGGCAACGGGAAGGATCTCGCCTTCGTGGCGGAGAACCTGCAGCGACTGGGGTGCATCGAACCGCGCGAGCCCGGCGAGAACGCGCGCCGGCTGGCCGTGCTGTGCGCGGCGACCGTGTTGTGCGGCGAACTGTCGCTCATGGCCGCGCTGACCAATCCCGGTGAGCTGATGTCGGCGCACCTGACCTTCGAGAGGAAGGACCCGCGATGACCGGGGCATCCGCACCGATCGGCATCACCGACCTGGCCTTCGCGACCGCGCACTTCAGCCTGGACCTGCAGCAGCTCGCCGACCACTTCGGCATCGACGTCAACAAGTACTATGTCGGCATCGGGCAGTCTGAGATGAGCGTGGCCACCGCCGACGAAGACATCGTCACGATGGGCGCCGAGGCCGCCGCGCAGATCCTGGCACGGCACGGCTCCGACGGCATCCGGACGCTGCTGTTCGCCACCGAGTCCGGCATCGACCAGTCCAAGTCGGCCGGCGTGTTCGTGCACGGGCTGCTGGGCATGGGGCCCAACTGCCGCGTCGTCGAACTCAAGCAGGCCTGCTATTCAGCCACCGCAGCGCTGCAGTTCGCGCTCGGCGTGGTCGCCCGCGACAGCCGCGAGAAGGTGCTCGTGATCGCCAGCGACGTGGCCCGCTACGCGCTGGATTCCAGCGGTGAGCCCACGCAAGGCGCCGCCGCCGTCGCGTTCCTGGTCACCGCCGACCCGGCGCTGGTGGAGATCGAGCCGATCACGGGCCTGCACACCGACGACATCCACGACTTCTGGCGGCCCAACTACCTGTCCACCGCGCTCGTGGACGGCAAGTACTCGCTGGGCGCCTACCTCCGCTCGCTCGAGGGCGCGTGGGGCGAGTTCCGCTCGCGCGGCGGTGTCGACATCGACCAGATCGACCGATTCTGCTACCACCAGCCGTTCACGAAGATGGCCGTCAAGGCGCACAACCGGCTGTGCACGATCACCGGATCGGATCTGGACGCGGACCAGCGTCGCGCGCAGATCGACGCCAGCCTGGCGATGAACCGGCACACCGGCAACAGCTACACGGCCTCGATCTATGTCGGCCTGATTTCGCTGCTCGAACGCGACGAGGCCGACCTGGCCGGCAAGCGGATCGGCTTCTTCAGCTATGGCTCGGGCAGCGTCTCGGAGCTGTTCACCGGCATCGTGCAGCCCGGCTACCGCGCTCTGCTTCGAGACGCCGACGACCGGCAGCGACTGGCCGGCCGCACCCCGATCGACTACGCGCGCTATCGGGCGCTGCACGAGAACGTCGACGCGGTGCAGGGCGAGGACTACGAGACCGCCGTCGAGACGCCCGGCCCGTTCCGGTTCGCCGGGGTCGTCGAGCACGCGCGGCAGTATCAGCGGTGCTGACCGGGCGGTGCCCCGCAGCCTGACGAGGGGCAGACCGAAGCGACGCAGGCGGTTAGATAAGGTGAGCCTTACCTATCTGGTACAGTGATTGAGTGCTCGAAACCCACAACCTGACGAAGGTCTTCGGACGTGCCGTCGGCGCGCAGGAATCGATCCTCGCGCTGGACGACGTCGACTTCCATGTCGCCGAAGGTGAGCTGATGACGGTGCTGGGGCCCTCGGGCTGCGGCAAGACGACGCTGCTGCGGGTGATCGCCGGCTTCGAGACGCCGGATTCCGGGACCGTGACGGTGGCCGGCCGCCCGATCGTCGCCGAGGGGGCGCGCACCGTGCCCGCACACGCGCGCGGCATCGGCCTGGTGCCGCAGGAGGGCGCCCTGTTCCCGCACCTGTCGGTCGCGCAGAACGTCGGCTTCGGCCTGCGCCGATTGCACCCGTGCGAACGCCGGGACCGCGTCGCCGAGACGCTCGAGCTGGTGGGCCTCGCCGGGTTCGGCCGGCGGCGCCCGCACGAGCTGTCCGGCGGTCAGCAGCAGCGGGTCGCGCTGGCCCGTGCGATCGCGCCGCGCCCCCAGGTCGTGCTGCTGGACGAGCCGTTCTCGGCGCTGGATGAATACCTGCGTGAGAACCTGCGCAGCGAGGTCCGGGCGCTCCTGACCCGGCTGGGCACCACCACGATCATGGTCACCCACGACCAGGAAGAGGCGCTCGCGATGGGCGATCGGGTCGCCGTGATGCGCGCCGGGCGCGTCATCCAGGTCGGCCCGCCCCGCGAGACCTACTTCCAGCCCGCCGACCTGCAGCTGGCCCGGTTCCTCGGCGAAGCCGTCGTCATCAAAGGCGAACTGGTGGGTGCGGGCACCGATCGGGCCTGTGTGTCCTGTGCCTTCGGCACGCTGCCGGTCGCGATGGCCAACGGCTGCACCGGCCCGTGCGACGTGCTGATCCGACCCGAGAACATCCGCATCGGCGACGTCGCCGACACCCGCTCACCGGGGCTGGTCGGCACCGTCCGCGAGCAGACGTTCTACGGCCATGACGGGCTGCTGCGCGTGCACGTGGCGCAGCTGGGCGGGGACGTCACGGTACGTGTCCTCGGCGACCACCCGCACCGGGTGGGCGATGACGTCCGTCTGACCGTGGAACGCTCCGTCAGCACCTATCCGATCGAACGCGCCGCCGCCTGAGCTGCACGCGAGAGCGCCGTTCGGCCACTATCGCCATGCCTATGACCATGCACCGAGAAGGGAACTTCATGCGACACCGCACCATCCTGCGCACCTCGATCGCCATCACCGCCGCGGCCGCCGTCGCGCTGCTGGCCGGCTGCTCGGCATCGCCGGCCCCCGGCCCGTCCGGCAGCGATCCGGGCACTCTGACGGTCTACACCGACCAGCATCCCGCGCTCGTGAAGGCGCTGACGGCCGCATACACGAAGAAGACCGGTGTCGGCTTCGACATCCAGCAGGATGCCACGGTCGGGCAGATCCAGGCCGAGGGCGCCGCGTCGCCCGCCGACGTCTTCCTCTCGGAGGACCCCGCCCCCGCCGCGCAGCTGGGTGCCGCCGGGCTGCTGACGCCGCTGGACGCCGCCACGATGGCGCACGTGCAGCCGGGGCTCAGTTCGCCGCAGGACCTCTGGGTCGCCTACGCTGCGCGGGCCCGGGTGCTCTACTACAACCCGACCCTGATCGCCGAGGCGGATCTGCCCAAGACGCTGCTGGACATCGTCGCGCCGCAGTACAAAGGCAAGTTCGCGTGGGCGCCATCGGGGGCGTTCGTGGCGACCACGCAGTATCTGATCTCGACGATCGGCGTGGACAAGACCCGCACGTTCCTCGAGGCAGTCAAGGCCAACGGCGTCAACGAGCACAAGAACGGCAATGTGCGCGACACCGTCGAGGCCGGCAAGCACGCCATGGGGCTGTCCAACCACTACTACTGGTGGGTCAAGGCCGGCGAAGTGGGCGGACCCGACCACATGACCAGCAAGATCTATCACTTCCCCGAGGTCGACGCCGGCAACCTGGTGCTCTCCTCCGGCGCCGGAATCCTGAAGAACAGCAAGCATCAGGCCGCCGCAGCGGGGTTCATCTCATGGCTGACCGACCCCGACGGCGGGCAGAAGATCATCGCCGACGGCGGCATCGACGTGTCCGAGGGGCAGTACCCGGTCGGGGTCGGCACGTCCAGCAGCATCGTGGGCAGCATCACCGATGTGCAGTCGCCGAAATACGACATGAGCATCTATGCCGACCAGACGCAGGCGCAGGATCTGCTGAAGAGCCTCGGCATGTCCAGCTGATGCGCAGCGCGGTCGGCGGCCGCACGGCCATCGCGGTCATCGCGGTGGCCGTCGGCGTGCTGTCGCTGCTGCCGCTGGCCTATCTGTTCCTGGCCGGCTTCTCGGCCACCGACATCACCCAGCTGTTCAGCTACCCCACGACCGTTCCCGACATCTGGCGCACGATCGGCCTCACCGTCTCGGTGGCGGCGGCCTGCCTGGTGACGGGCCTGGTCACGGCGCTGGTGGTGGTGCGCACGACGGTGCCGCTGCGCCGCGTGCTGACCGTGCTGCTGGCCGCGCCGCTGGCGGTTCCCGGCTTCGTCAGCGCCTATGCCGCGTATTCGATGAACCTCGTGTTCGCGCCGCGGCTGAACATCGTGACCTCGTTCGGCGGTGCCACGGCGGTGCTGGCCCTCACGCTGTACCCGTATGTGTTCCTGGCGTGCGTCATCGCGGTGCGCAACGCCGACCCGGCACAGGAAGAGGTCGCCCGCAGCCTCGGGTCGGGGCGGTGGAGCGTGTTCTGGCGGGTCACTCTGCCACAGCTGCGCATCGCGATCTCGGGCAGTCTGCTGATCGTGGCGCTGCACGTGCTCAGCGAATACGGCGCGATGGTGCAGCTGGGACAGCGCACCCTGACCACGACGATCATGGCCGAGATGCTCGACTACGGCGACTATGCGTCGGCGCGATCGATCTCGCTGCTGCTGGCCGGGCTCGCGCTGCTGCTGCTGCTGGGCGGCCGTGCCGTCTCGGGCCGCACCGACCAGCTCAGCATCGGCTCGCAGGCCGTGCGCCCGGCACGGCGCGCGCAGCTGGCGTGGGCGCGGGGGCCGGTCCTGATCGCGGCGCTGCTGATTCCGCTGGCGGCGATCGGACCGACCGTCTTCATGACGGCACGGGGGCTGGCATCGCCGCACCGTGCCACCGGGCAGGCCTGGTCGCAGGTCGGCTCGGCCGCCGCCGTCACCCTCGGCTACGGCGTCGCGGCCGGCCTGGTCGCCACCGTCGCGGCACTGCCGGTGGTGTGGTGGGTGGGCCGCCGGCCGTCCCCGGCCTCGCATCTGACCGAGCGGTCGGTGTGGCTGGCGCACTCGATCCCCAACGCCGTGCTCGCCCTGGCGCTGGTCTTTCTGGCAACCCGGCTGGTGCCCGGGCTGTACAAGACCCCGATGCTGCTGATCGTGGCGTACGTCATCATGTTCCTGCCCCTGGCGATCTCGAACCAGGCGGTGGGGTTGCAGGCGGCATTCGTGCGGTACGAAGAGGCCGCCGCCTCGCTCGGCCAGCGCGCGTGGCAGCGGCTGTGGCGGGTGTCGCTGCCGATCGCGCTGCCGGGGATCGCCACCGGCGCGCTGCTGGTGGGGCTGGATGCCAGCAAAGAGCTCACCACCACGCTGATGCTGCTGCCGTTCAATGTGCAGACCCTGGCCACCGGGCTGTGGGGCACGACCGGCGGCGAGTCCCTAGACTTCACTGCGGCCGCCCCGTATGCGCTGGCGCTGCTGATCCTCGGGTCGGCGCCGGTCTATCTGATCGCCCGCCGCACGGTGCGCTACGTCGTGTGAGCGCAGCCGGTCCCAGGCCGATCCTGGGAGCATCCTGACGCCGCGCGAAGGCGGGTCACGTAGAATTCGGGAGCAGTTTTCCCCCAGGCCCGAGAGGACCACGAATGAGCGCGAAGCCGACCCGCGCGCCGCTGGCGCAGCACGGGCGCCTTCGTTCGCCGCACCCGCTCGCGCAGATCGCCACGATCGTCGGAGTGGTCCTGGCGGTGGTGGTGCTGGGTCTTGCCGGCACCGCGGCGTTCGCGGTGTGGAACACCACCACCACGATCAGCGATCAGGCCGTCACGCTCGAGCACTCCAAGTCGCTGCCGCCGTCCATCGGCGAGATCGAGGGCGGGGTGAACCTACTGCTGGTGGGCACGGACTCGTGCCAGGGCCAGGATCTGAAGCTGTTCCCGCGCTGCAAGCACGACGACGGCGGCGAGCGCAACGACGTCACGATGCTGGTGCACATCGGCGACCATCCGCGCCGGGTGACCGTGGTTTCGTTCCCGCGCGACATGATCGTGCCGATCCCCTCGTGCCCGTCGCCGGACGGCGGTCGGTACTCGGCGATGAGCGCGCAGATGATGAACGTGTCGTACAGCTACGGCGGGCTGGCGTGCACGGCCCTGACCGTGCAGCAGCTGACGGGCGTGGACATCCAGTTCGCCGCAGCGATCCGCTGGACCGGCGTCATCCACATGTCCGACGCGATCGGCGGCGTCAACGTCTGCGTGACCGGCGATATCAACGACCGCAACACCGGTCTGCATCTGACCGCCGGTGAGCACACCCTGGTGGGTGCGCAGGCGCTGCAATTCCTGCGCATCCGGCATGGCATCGGCGACGGCTCCGACCTGAACCGCATCTCGAACCAGCAGCAGTTCATGTCGTCGCTGGTGCGCAAGCTGCAGTCCGGCGGCGTGCTGGGCGACCCCACCAAGCTGTTCAGCCTGGCCACGACCGCCGTCCAGCAGGTCGCCGAGAAGCAGCTCGTGCTCGATAAGAACCTCGCCAACCCGACGCGCATGGTGCAGATCGCGCTCGCGATGAAGTCGGTGCCCTACAAGGACATCGTGTTCGTGCAGTACCCGTCGTACTATGACGCCGCCAACAACAACCGGGTGCTGCCGATGACCAGTGCCGCCGACGTGCTGTTCACGGCGCTGAAGGAGAACAAGGCGCTCACCCTCACCGGCAAGGCCAGTCCGGCCGACGGCATGAAGGTCGAGGGCGACGTCGTCGCACCGACCCCGGGCCCCACCGGCACCGCGACGCCCGGGCCGTCCAGCTCACCGTCTGACGCCGTCGCGCTGCCCGGCTCGATCACCGGCACCACCGCCGACCAGGTCACCTGCACCGTGCCGCAGCGCTAGGCTTGTCGATCGATGGGCATTCGAGGGCGCGGCGCGAAGTCCATTCTGCTGTTGATCGCCATCGGGCTGACCGCCGGCCTCATGTCGGGCCTGTTCGGTGTCGGCGGGGGCACCGTGATCGTGCCGCTGCTGACGATCTTCGCGCGGTTCGAGCATCGACTGGCCGCCGGCACGTCGCTGGCCGCCATCGTGCCGATCGCCACGGTCGGAGTGATCTCGTATGCCGTGCACGGCGCAGTCGCGTGGATTCCGGCGCTGATCCTGGCCGCCGCGGCCGTGGTGGGCGCCCAGATCGGCACGTCGCTGCTGGCGCGCATGTCGGTCACGGTGCTGCGCTGGATCTTCGTCGCATTCCTGGTGGTCGTGATCGTGGGGCTGTTCTTCATCATCCCGTCCCGTGACGCGCAGCTCGAGCTGACGCTGCTGTCCACGCTCGGGCTGATCGTGACCGGCCTGGTCACCGGCACCCTCTCCGGCCTGCTCGGCGTGGGCGGCGGCGTGATCATCGTGCCGGCGCTGATGCTCGGCTTCGGCGCCAGCGACCTGATCGCCAAGGGCACGTCGCTGATGATGATGATCCCCACCGCGCTGTCGGGCACCGCCGGCAATCTGCGGCGCGGCAACGTCGACATCCTCGCCGCCGTGCTCATCGGCGTCTCGGCCTGTGCCACCACGGCTCTGGGCGCGACGATCTCAGAGCTGATCGACCCGGTGGCCGGCAACATCCTGTTCGCCGTGTTCGTCGTCTTCATCGCCGCGCAGATGGCGGTCAAGGCGTGGGGCGGCGGACGCGCCGCCCGCGGGCAGTGAGCGCCGCTCTCCGCCGAACCCACCCTCCACTGCCGACCCCACACGCTACAGTCTGTGGGCTCGGCAACAGGGGATGGGCTCGACGATGGATGGGTTCGGCAACGTGGGGATGAGGCCGCCGCCGGCGCCCGGGGCGCTGTCTGGAAGGCCCCTTATCGAGCCGGCCTGCACGGCGTAGCATGAACCCGCAGAGCCGGCGACGCAGCCGGTTCGACTAGGAGATGACAGGATGTCAGTACCACTGCAACGATCGCAGGTACCTCCCACCGCCCCCGCCGCATCGATCCCCTTCGGGGACCCCGCCGGCCTCGGACTGGCGGGCTTCGCAATGACCACGTTTGTGCTGAGCTGTTACAACGCGGGCTGGTTCGCCGCCGCCGGATCCGGCGTCGTGCTCGGGCTGGCGCTGTTCTACGGCGGCATCGCCCAGCTGGCCGCCGGCATGTGGGAATTCGCGAACCACAACACCTTCGGGGCGGTCGCGTTCAGCTCATATGGCGCGTTCTGGCTGTCGTTCTGGTATCTGCTCACCGCGACGAAGCTGCCCGCGGACGTCGAGGGCAAGGCCGTCGGCATCTACCTCATTGCGTGGGGCATCTTCACGTTGTACATGACGGTCGCCGCCAGCAAGACGAATCTCGTGGTCTTCCTGGTGTTCATCGCGCTGACGCTGACGTATTTCGCGCTGGCCATCGGAGACCTCGCCGGGGCGTCGTGGCTGGGCATCCTGGGCGGCTACCTGGGCGTGCTCACCGCCATCTTCGCGTGGTACGGCTCGTTCGCCACCGTGACGAACTTCACGTTCAAGCGCACCGTGCTACCCGTCAAGCCGCTGGCGCCGACGGCCCGTTGACCGCACCGAGACGAAGGAGACAAGGAACAGTCATGGCAGACACCGAAGACACCAACATCGCCAACCTGCTGCACGAGGCGCGCACCTTCGCGCCGCCCGCCGACCTCGCAGCGAACGCGAACGCCAAGGCCGACATCTACGACCGGGACCCCGACGAGTTCTGGGCCACCGAGGCGAACAGCAGACTGAGCTGGTTCACCCCGTACACGACCCTGCGCGAAGGCGAGGCGCCGCACTGGAAGTGGTTCACCGGCGGCAAGATCAATGCCTGCTACAACTGCGTCGACCGGCACGTGGAGAACGGGCTCGGCGACAAGGTCGCGTACTTCTGGGAGGGGGAGCCCGCCGATGACAAGCGCCGCATCACCTATGCGGACCTGCAGCGCGAGGTCGTCCGCGCCGCCAACGGCTTCAAGAGCGTCGGCATCGAGCGCGGATCGCACGTGGCCGTGTACATGGGCATGATCCCGGAACTGCCGGTCACGATGCTCGCCCTGGCGCGCATCGGCGCCGCGTTCACCGTCGTGTTCGGCGGCTTCAGCCCGGACTCGCTGGCCGGCCGCATCAACGACATGCAGTGCACGCACGTGGTCACCCAGGACGGGTCGTGGCGGCGCGGCAAGGTGTTCGATCTGAAGGGCAACACCGACACCGCGATCGAGAGTTGCCCATCGGTGGTGACGAACATCGTCGTCAAGCGCACCGGCAACGACGTGGTCTGGCACGACGGCCGCGACATCTGGTGGCACGACATGGTCGACGGAAAGAGTGAGGATGCCGCATCCTGCCCGTGCGCACCGATGGACAGCGAAGACCTGCTCTTCGTGATGTACTCCTCCGGCACCACGGGCAAGCCCAAGGGCGTCATGCACACGACCGCCGGGTACCTGCTGGGCACCTCGACCACGCACTACTACGTGTTCGACATCAAACCCGAGACCGTGTACTGGTGCGCGGCCGACATCGGCTGGATCACGGGGCACAGCTACATCGTGTTCGGGCCGCTGGTGAACGCGACGACATCCATCATGTACGAGGGCACACCGGACTTCCCCGACAAAGATCGCTGGTGGGACATCATCGAGCGGTACCAGGCGACGGTGCTGTACACCGCGCCCACCACGGTGCGCACCCACATGAAGTGGGGGCCGGAGTACGCGCAGCGCCATGACCTGAGCTCGTTGAAGATCCTCGGGTCGGTCGGCGAGCCCATCAACCCCGAGGCGTGGATCTGGTATCGCGACAACATCGGCGGCGGCAAGACGCCGGTGGTGGACACGTGGTGGCAGACCGAGAACGGAATGATCCTGATCACGCCGCTGCCGGGCGTCTCCGAGCTCAAGCCGGGCGCGGCTCTGCGGCCGTTCCCGGGGATCGTCGCCGAGGTCGTCGATGAGCAGGGCCAGGTGATCCCGCCCGGAGCAGGCGCGGGATACCTCACCATCACGAGCCCGTGGCCGTCGATGCTGCGCAGCCTCTATGGCGACGACCAGCGCTACCAGGACGTGTACTGGAGCAAGTTCCCGGGGCGGTACCTGTCCGGCGACGGGGCCCGGGTGGATGCCGACGGCGACTTCTGGCTGATGGGGCGCATCGACGATGTGATGAACGTGTCGGGTCACCGGCTGTCCACCATCGAGATCGAGAGCGCGCTCGTCGACCATCAGGAGGTGGCCGAAGCGGCGGTCACCAGCAAGCCCGACCCGATCACGGGGCGCGCCGTCGTCGCGTACGTCACGCTCAAGGGCGGGGTCGACGGGGATGCCGCGAAGGCGAAAGAGCTGCGCGACCATGTTGCGAAGGTCATCGGCCCGATCGCCAAGCCGGCGCACATCGTGTTCACGCCCGAATTGCCCAAGACCCGCTCGGGCAAGATCATGCGGCGACTGCTGAAGGACGTCGCCGAGAACAAGACGCTCGGTGACACCACGACGCTGGCCGACCCGACGGTTGTGGAGGAGATCCAGCGCCGCGCGGCACTCGTCGTCGAAGACTGACCGCTCCGAGCTCGGGGACACGACGGGGCCTGTGCGGGCCTGCCCGGATAGACTTGCCGGGTGCCAGTGAACCCCGAGCTCGTCGGTCGCGCCTTCCCGCCGACCGCGCCGTATCTGGTCGGCCGCGAGAAGGTGCGCGAGTTCGCCCGGGCCGTGCTGGCCACCGCACCGCAGCACACCGATGTCGGCGCCGCGCTTGCCCTCGGCTATGCCGACGTGGTCGCACCGCCGACCTTCGCGATGGTCATCCAGGACCTCACCCTGCAGCAGCTGCTGGCCGAGCCCGACTCGGGCATCGCGCTGGAGCGCACCATCCACGCCGAGCAGCGCTTCTCCTACACCCGCCCGATCGTCGCCGGCGACGAGCTCGTCGCGCGGCTGTCGATCACCGGGGTGCGCGCGGTCGGCAAAGGCGCGATGGTCACCAGCACGGCTGAGATCTCGGATGCCGGCGGTGCGCATGTCGTCACCGCGACGTCCGTGCTGCTGATCGGGGGAGACGAATGATCCCCGCGCCCACTCCAGACGCCGCTGGCGCGTCGCCCGGAGCCTCCGGGCGCGTGGGCCCAGCCGTGTCCGTCGGCGACGTGGTCGCCGAGCGCACCGTGCACCTGACCCGCGAGTCGCTCGTGCGCTATGCCGGGGCGTCCGGCGATTTCAACCCGATCCACTACCGTGACGACGTCGCCGCCCGGGTGGGCCTGCCCGGCGTGCTCGCGCACGGCATGCTGACGATGGGACTGGCATCCTCGGTCGTCGTGCAGTGGCTCGGCGACGCCGGGCGCATCCTCGAATACGGCGTGCGGTTCACCCGCCCGGTCGTCGTCGACGCCGAGACCGGTGCGGACGTCACCGTCGTCGCGAAGGTGGGCGTCGTCGACGACGGCGCCGCCCGCATCGACCTGACCGTCACGCACGCTGACACCACCGTCCTGGGCAAGGCCCAGGTGCGCGTGCGGCTCGACTGACATGACCGAAGTGCCACCCGTGCCACTGTCGCGGCTGACCACGCTGCGCACCGGTGCCGCCCCCGATCGCATGTTCGAGGCGCGCACGCGTGCCGAGCTGATCGACGTGCTCGGGCAGGTGTGGTCCGGCGGCGACGACTGGTTCGTGCTGGGCGGCGGGTCGAACCTGTTCGTCGGCGACGACCCGTTCGACGGGTCGGTCGTGCGGGTGCTGACCGAGGGCATCGAGCGGCTGCCGGCGCTGCGCGAGGGGTTCGAGCGGCTGCGCATCCAGGCCGGGCACGGCTGGGACCGGGTGGTTGCATTCGCCGTGAGTCACGGCCTTGCCGGCATCGAGGCGCTGTCGGGCATCCCCGGCACCGCCGGCGCCGCGCCGGTGCAGAACGTCGGCGCGTATGGGCAGGAGATCGTGCAGACCCTCGTCGAGGTGGAGCTGATCGACGAGGCGACCGGTACGGTGTCCACCGTTCCGGCGGCAGGACTCGGTCTCGGCTTCCGCACGTCGGTGCTCAAGCACCATTACGGGTCGGTGCCGCGCCGGCACGCCGTCATCCTGTCACTGACCCTCGAGCTGCGCCGGCAGGATGCCCCGCACCGCGTTCCGGGCGAGCAGCTGCGCACGGCGCTCGGGCTGGAGCCCGAGGACGCCATCGCACTGGCTCAGGTTCGCGAGCAGATCCTGGCCATCCGGGCACGCAAGGGCATGGTGCTCGATGCCGCCGACCCCGATACCTACAGTGCCGGGTCGTTCTTCCAGAATGCCGTGGTCACGGCATCCTTCGCCCGTACCCTGCCTGACGAGTGTCCGCGGTGGCCGATCGCACCCGACCCCGACCCGGTGCGGGTGATTCCGCTGGAGGCATATGCCGGCGTCGCGCCGGCGCTGGGCGGGCCGACTCCCGGCGTGAAGGTGAGCTCGGCGTGGCTGATCGAGCACGCCGGGTTCAGCAAGGGGTTCCATCTGCCGCGCTCGCGCGCGGCCCTGTCGGGCAAGCACGCGCTCGCGTTGACCAACCGCGGGGGAGCCCAGGCGGCCGAGCTGGCCGAGCTGGCCCGCTACATCCGGCTGCGCGTGCATTCCGAGTTCGGCCTGCTGCTGCAGCCTGAACCGGTGCTGGTGGGCGTCGAGCTGTAGCATGCCGCGCGTCGTCATCATCGGTGCCGGCGGCTCGGGCATCCCGCTCGCAGCACGCCTGGGCGAGGCGGGGCATGACGTCGTCCTGCTGGAATCGGGACCCGCCTCTCCCGGCGCAGGAGGTGAAGCCTGGACCGTGCACGGCGGACTTCCGGACGGTCCGCTGACCTGGACGTACCGGGCCGAGCTCTGGCCGGGCAAGCCATGGCGCATCGCCCGCGGCCGGGTGCTCGGTGGCAGCATGGCCGTCAACGGCGCCTACTTCCAACGACCGCACCCGGACGACTTCGCGGCCTGGGCCGCGGTCGCAGGCGACGAGTGGTCGTATGCCGCCTGCCTGCCGGCATTGCGCCGACTGGAGTCCGACCTGGATTTCCCGGACAGTCCGGTGCACGGTTGGGCAGGCCCGATGCCCGTGCGTCGGAGCGGCGCGCGGGAACGGCTGACCCAGGCCTTCCTCGCCGCGGCCGGTGCGGCCGGGGCGATCATCGAGGCGGACAAGAACGCCGGCGGTGCGTCGGGAGCCGGGTTGCTGCCCCGCAATGCGCTCGGGGTGCAGCGGTGGGGCGTCGATCGCGCCTACTGGGGGCTTCTGCGCACGGCCGGTGTCGAGATCCGAGCCGGAGTGCACGTGCACACGGTGCGGTTCCGAGGCGGCGCGGCGATCGGCGTCGAGATCGACCACGGCACGGCTGCGGAGTTCGTTCCGGCCGACGAGGTGATCCTGACCGCCGGCGCGATCGAGACGCCCCGGCTGCTGCTGCGATCGGGCATCGGGGACTCCGGGCGGCGTGACTCGTCGGTGCAACCGGTGTCCGCCCGACGCGGCGTGGGGCGCAACCTGTCCGACCACGTCGCCGTCGATGTGCCCTGGCGGGTGCGCCCGGATGTCGCCGTCGACGACCTGCCCGCGGCATGGACCGCGGCCTGGAACGCCCCGGCGGGGACCGTGGCGTCGCACGCGATCGAGCTGCTGTTCGCCGCATTGCCCTCCAGCGTGATCGAGTCGGGCGACCGCAGCGCCGGAGGCGCGCACAAGCTGCGCGTCACTCTCGCCGACCCGTCCTCGCGCGGGAGCATCGGTCTGGACCGCGGCACCGTCGTGCGCTACGGCTACCTGTCGGACGCCGGTGAACGGGAGGCGCTGCGCGACGGCATCCGCGTCGCGGCACGTGTGCTGCGCGCGTCAGAGATGGCCGATGTCGTGGCCGCGGCGGACCTGCCCGACTGGATCGACGGCCGCGGCCCGACGGAGCCGGCGAGTGCGCATGTGAGCACCGCACTGCATTCGTGCGGCACGGCGCGCATGGGCGATGTGGCCGATGCGGATGCCGTCGCCGACGCCCACGGTCGCGTGTACGGCACGAGTGGGCTGCGCATCGCAGACGCGTCCCTGCTGCCGATGGTCCCCTCGCGGGGCACGGCGTTGACCGCGGTCATGATCGGCGAGCGCATCGCCGAGCTGATCGCCCAGGAGTGAGCCGCGCCCACTTCCGCCTCATGGAACCGGCGCGCACCCGTTCCCGGATGCTCAGTACGCTTACGGCTCGTACGCGTTCCTCATGGCGCGTAGACCATCGATGGTGAGGGGCGAGATGCGCACAGACCGGCCGACCACGGTCCCGGCCCTCCCCGGGGTGATCAACTATCTGTCCGACGACGTCGTCGGCGACGTGCGGCGGGAATCCGACACTTCCGGTGAAGGCGGGTCGTATGCGGCGTATGCGCTGCAGATGTACGACGCGCGGGCCGTGCACCGTCCGTTCAGCGTGGAGCAGAACGGGTTCGAACTGGTGCACTGGCCCAGCGCCGTCCGTGACTTCGCCGACCCTGACGAGATCGACCGGGTGTACACCCGTGAGGTCGAGGAATTCGTCGCGGCCCGGCTGGGTGCCGCGCACGTCGCTCTGCTGGGCGCATGCCTGGAGGACGCCGCCGAGATGGAGAAGGGTGGTGCACATGACCTGCCTGTCGCGCACGTCGAGCTCACTGCCGAGGACGCACTCGAACAGGCCCGGAGGGTGTTCGCGGTCCGGTTCCCGAGCGAGGCGGGGTTCCGCCGGGCCGTGACTACGGTGTGCTGGCGTCCGATCACGCCGGCCCCCCAGGACTGGCCGCTCGCCTTGTGCGACTACCGCAGCGTGCCCGATGCCGATGGCGTGCCCGGTCGCGCCGGAAAGACCGTATGGGTCGATCCGGGGGACGTCGACGCCGCGTCGGCGCGGGACACCAGGTTCCGCTTCCGCTCAACGCATCGCTGGTGGGTCTACCCCGACATGACGCCGGACGAGGTGCTCTTCTTCGTCGTGCACGACAGCGACCACTCACGCCCATGGCGAGTCATGCGCACGACCTTCCTGGATGCGCAGGCGCAACCGGCCGTCTCGCGCCAGAGCCTCGAGTTCCGGTCGATCGCGTACTTCCGCTGATCGGCGACTCAGCCGACCGCGACGCCCGCAGTGGCGGGCATGCGGCGTGCCGACGGAGCACCCAGGGCACGCGAGATCGCCCGCGCAGCCGTGGTGAGGGCCGGCAGCGCGGCCGTGGGGGTCCACGCGTCGCGGTGCAGGGTCACGCTCAGCGCGGCGACGACCCGGTCGCGGGGGCCGCGGATCGCGACCGCCACGGCGACGGCGTGCTGGGTGATCGATTCGTCCGCGATGGCGACTCCGGTCCGCCGCACCTCCGCCAGCGTGCGGCGCAGTTCCCGAGGGTCGACGACGGTCTTGCGCGTGTACTTCTGCAACGGCATGGCCAGCACCTCGTCCTGGAACGCCTGCGGCGCGTTCGCGAGCAGCACCTGGCCGGTGCCCGTGGCGTGCAACGGCCACCGGCCGCCCAGTCGACTGAGCACGTTCGCCCCATCACGGCCGCGCAGATATTCCACGTACACGGTGTCATAGCGGTCCCGGACCGCGAGGTGCACGCCCGCGTTCAGGGCCGCCTGCAGGTCCCCCAGATGCGGCAGGGCGACCTCGCGCAGCCGCAGACCCTGCGGCTCCAGCGAGCCCAGCTCCAGGACCCGCATGCCGATCGCGTACCGGCCCTCGGCGGAGCGCTCGAGCGCACCCCACTGGCGCAGCTCTCCGACCAGGCGGTGCGCCGTGCTCAGGCTCAGGCCCACGCGCCGGCTGATCTCGCTCAGCGTGAGGGTGAGATGCTCTTCGTCGAATGCCTCCAGAACGGCGAGCACACGCTGGGCGGCGGTCCTCTGACTGCCGTCGTCTGGGGCGCAGGAGCGCGCAGACTGGGTGGAGTGAATCGAGTGCACGGTCATAGCCGTCCTACCTCCGGAACGTCGTCGTCTCCCAGAGCGGGGGTGCCATCATGATTGCGCACATGCATTCCGACGCAGTCGACCCATTCCGCCTGGTGGAAGGGCGTCCGCGCCAGTCGATGAGGTCGCCGCCATGCACCCCACAACCTTCCGCCTGATGGGATCCAGAAAGGCCTGATTCTTGCGAGCGTCCTAACCTGGGACCGAGGATCAAGATCCAGGAGAGCACAACGTGAGCATTGACCAGACCAGTCTCGACGAGTTCCGCAGGGCGCTCGAGGCAGATGATTACCACCTGTCGGTGGAGCTCGGCGACGAGTCGGCCGTCGCGCGCATCCAGGCCGGCCCACAGGCCTGCGCCGAGTGCCTGGTCCCGAAGGATTTCATGCGGCAGATGCTGTCGCCGCTGCTGGGCGTGAGCGCGGACCGGATCGATGTGCACTACCCGGTGGACGTGCACACGCTCGAGTGATCTCATCCGGGGTGCCGGTCGCAACGGCGGCCGGAGCATCCCGCACCCGGCTCACTCCACCGGCGCGCCCGCGCGCGGAGAGGGCAGCCGGTGGTCGGTGTCGTACACCGGCGAGGAGAGCAGGAAGGGGATCGCGGCCTCCCGGACCCGGTCGATCGGCTCGTCGGGGAACGCCGCTTCGATCGTCGCGTGCCGCTCGACGACGCCCGACTTGAACTCCGGGTGGGTCAGGATGAACATGTCGCCCCGGCGGATCCCCGCCAGGACACGCTCCCCGGCCTCCTCAGCATCCATGTACGGCCGGTCCTTCGCGGCCTCAGTGAACTCCTTCGGCGGCACCGGATAACCGGACGTCCCGTACCGTTCGGGACGGTTGGCCACCGCACCGGCGATGTTGCTGTGGGTGGGGCCGGGGCAATACGCCGAGACCGAGATGCCCTCGCCGAGCAACTCGATGTGCAGGGCTTCGGACAGTGCGATGACAGCCGCCTTCGTCATCGAGTACAAGCCCGCGACGATCGGCATGAGGCCTGCCATCGACGCCGTATTGACGACCGCGCCGCCCTCACCGCGGGCTCGGATCTTCGGCAGGAACGCCTGGATGCCGTTGCCGACGCCTTTGATGTTGACGTCGATGACCCAGTCCCAGTCGCTCGGGGTGGCCGAGGCGACCGGTCCGGTCAGTCCGATGCCGGCGTTGTTGACGAGCACGTCGATGCGGCCGAACCGCTGCATGATCTCGTCTGCCGCCGCATGCATCGCAGCCAGGTCCGTGACATCCACCGACATCGCGTGCACGTCCAGTCCGTGTTCGGCGAAAACGGCCTGCGTGTCGGCCAGATGGGTCTGGCTGCGCCCGGTGACGACGACCTTCATGCCGGCGTGCGCGCAGGCCAGCGCGATCCCACGGCCGATCCCGCTGGACCCGCCGGTGATGACGGCAACCTTGCCGTCGACGCTCTCCATCATGTGGACCTCCTCGATGCTCACGTGGTCAGTCAACCGGCGGAGGGGGCCGTTTGCCGCTTTCCTTCCGTGCGGTGAAAGCCTTCTGGCCACCTGGAGCGACACGGGACACGGTAGAGGAAGAGAGCAGGCACCGACGCCACGACGCCGGTGACGCACCGTCCACCGGGAGATCACATGAGCATGGCCACTCGCACCGTTGCGGACAACGGTCAGAAGCAGGAACGCACGAGCATGACGACGCGTGCAGTGGTGTGTCGAGCCCCCGGCACGCCGTGGGAGGTCACCGAGCTCGAACTCGATGCGCCGCACGCGAACGAGGTGCGCGTCAAGATCCACGCGGCGGGCCTGTGCCACTCGGATGACCACATTCAGAAGGGTGACGCGCCGATGCGCATGCCGGTCGTGGGCGGGCATGAGGGATGCGGGATCGTGGATGCCGTCGGTGACGGGGTCACCCGCGTGAAGGTCGGCGATCGCGTCGTGTTCTCGTTCATACCGGTGTGCGGCAAGTGCCGGTACTGCTCCACGGGTCGGCAGAATCTCTGCGACGAGGGCAAGAACGCCGGCACCGGTGAATTCCCCGATGGAACGTTCCGCTTCCACCAGGACGGTGTGGACTTCGGCGGGCTGTGCGTGCTCGGGACCTTCTCGCAGTACAGCGTCGTCTCGGAACACTCCGTGGTCCCGGTCCCGCAGGATCTGCCGTTCGAAGTGGGCGCCGTGATCGGATGCGGCGTGCCCACCGGATGGGGGTCGGCGGTGCATCTCGCCGGTGTCCGGCCGGGGCAGACCGTCGTGATCTTCGGCGCCGGCGGCGTGGGCAGCAATGCCGTGCAGGGGGCGGCGATGGCCGGCGCCGAGCGCGTCGTGGTCGTGGATCCCGTCGAGTTCAAGCGCGAGATGGCGATGGTCTTCGGCGCGACGCACACCTTCGACAACGCTGAGGACGCCGCCGAGTTCGTGCGCCACGAGACCCGGGGCGAGCTGGCCGATCACGCGATCATCACCGTCGGCGTCCTGCACGACAAGGTCATCCACGACGCCATCAACATCGTCGGCAAGACCGGGCAGGTCACCGTCACCGCGGTCGGAAACGGCTGGATCGACGAGAATCCCGGCATGCTCATCGGGTACCAGCGCCGCATCCAGGGCGGCATCTACGGCGGGTGCAGCCCGCTTGTGGACATCCCGCGACTGGTCAGCCTCTACCAGAGCGGCCAGCTCAAAGTCGACGAGCTCATCACCCGTCGCTACTCGCTCGACGAGGTCAATCAGGGCTACCAGGACATGCTGGACGGCAAGAACATCCGCGGCGTCGTCCTCATCGACCACGACAGCTGATCCCAGGAGGACACGATCATGACCCTCACAAGTTCCGCTCCGACTCTGCCCGAGTCGCTGGTCGTCGATGGCGTTCAGCTGATCGGCGGCCAGTGGGTGCCCTCGGCCACGGGGCGCACCATCGATGTCATCAATCCGGCCAATCGCGAGCGTCTCGCATCGGTGCCGCGCGGCGACGCGGCCGACATCGATGCGGCGGTGCAGGCGGCCGAGCGCGCCTTCCCGGCGTGGCGCGACCTGAACGCGACCGCGCGCGCGGCGCTGCTGTTCCGCTGGGCCGATCTGATCGACCTGCACGTGAGCGAACTGGATCAGATCGAGTCGCAGGAGGTGGGTCGTCCGCACTGGGGGCCGCCGCCGATGGCCGGCCAGCTGCGGTTCATCGCCGGCCAGGCCGACAAGGTCCATGGCGTCTCACTGCCTACCTACTCGCCGGATACGCTCGGCTTCACGCTGCGCGAGCCCTATGGGGTGGTCGGGGCGATCATCCCCTGGAACGCGCCGGGGCCGATGTTCGTCACCGAGGTGGGCGCCGCGATCGCGGCCGGCAACACGATCGTGATGAAGCCGGCAGAGGACGCACCGCTGACGCCGCTCGCGCTCGCGAAGCTGTCGATCGAGGCCGGGATCCCCGCCGGTGTCATCAATGTCGTCACGGGCCTGGGCCACGAGGCCGGGGCCGCGCTGCCCGCGCACCCGGGGATCCGACGGATGGGCTTCACCGGGTCGCCGTTCACCGGATCGCTGGTCATGGCGGCGTGCGCGAAGAATCTGACGTCGCTGCACCTGGAGCTGGGCGGGAAGTCTCCGCAGGTCGTGTTCCCCGACGCGGACCTGGATGCCGCCGTGCCGGCCATGGTGTCGGGCATCACGTTGAACACCGGCCAGATCTGCGCCGCCGGGTCGCGGGTGGTCGTGCTGCGCAGCATCCACGACGAGCTCGTCGAACGGCTCGCCACCCAGATGCAGAAGATCACGGTCGGGCCCTGGCACCAGCCGGTCAACATGGGGCCGCTGATCAATGAGAAGCAGCACCACCGGGTGCTCGGCTACATCGAGGCGGGCAAGGACGCCGGCGCCGAACTGGTCACGGGTGGCGGGGTTCCCTCCGGCGATGACTACGGCAACGGCTTCTTCGTCGAGCCGACGCTGTTCGACGCCGTCTCCCCGGACATGACGATCGCGCGAGAGGAGATCTTCGGCCCCGTGCTGTCGGTGATCGCCGTCGACGACGAGCGGGAGGCGGTCGAGGTCGCCAACGGCACCGACTACGGCCTGGTCGCCTCGGTGTGGACCCGCGATGTGGGTGTCGCCATCCGGATGAGCCGGTCGCTGCAGGCCGGGCAGGTGGTAGTGAACAACGCGCTGGGCGCCGGTGTCATCGGCGGGCCCTTCGGCGGTTACAAGAGCAGCGGCTTCGGCCGCACGATGGGTGCCGACTCGGTGCTCGAGTGGACCCAGGTCAAGACCGTGTCGATGCGTCCCGCTGCGATCCGGACGTTCTGAGAGGCAGAGATGGCAACCATAACGACACGCGCGGCAGTCGCGCACCAGGCTCACGAGGGGTGGGAGCTCACCGAGCTGCAGCTGGACGACCCCAAGGAGCATGAGGTCCGCATCCGGCTGGTCGCGTCGGGGCTGTGCCATTCAGATCACCACATCACCGAAGGGGATGCCCGGGTCCGGATGCCCGTGGTCGGTGGGCACGAGGGCGCTGGCATCGTCGAGTCGGTAGGCCCGAACGTCACCCGCGTCAAGACCGGCGACCGCGTGGTGCTCTCCTACATCCCGGCGTGCGGCGTGTGCCGCCCGTGTTCGACCGGGCACCAGAATATGTGCGTGAAGGGACTGAACGCCGGCACCGGCATGTTCCTGGACGGCACCTATCGCTTCCATCGCGATGGTGAGGACTACGGCGGATTCTGCTCATTGGGTACCTTCTCCGAGTACCTCGTGGCGTCGGAATGGGCGGTCGTGCCGCTTCCCGACCACATTCCGTTCCCCATCGCCTCGCTGGTCGGCTGCGGTGTGCCCACCGGGTGGGGCTCGGCGGTCTATGCCGCGGGTGTGCGCGCCGGGGACACCGTCGTGGTGTTCGGTGCCGGCGGCGTCGGCAGCAATGCCGTGCAGGGCGCGCGGTATGCGGGCGCCAAGGACGTCATCGTCGTCGATCCCATCGAATTCAAGCGCGAGCACGCCAAGATCTTCGGAGCCACCGCAGCCTTCGCCACCGCCCAGGAGGCACACGACTACGTGCGCTCGATGACGAAGGGTCAGCTTGCCGATCACGCGATCATGACCCCCGATGCGGTCACCGAAGAGATGATCAATGCCGCGGTCCTGATGACCGGCAAGGGCGGCAAGGTGACGATCACCGCTGTCGGGCACTTCACCGAGAAGGCCGTGCATGTGCACGCCGGTGCGCTCATCGGCTATCAGCGGCAGATCCGGGGCGCCCTGTTCGGCGACTGCAATCCGCTGTACGACATCCCGCGGCTGCTGCGCCTGTACGACTCCGGTGATCTCAAGCTCGACGAGCTCGTGACGCGCAAGTACTCGCTGGATCAGGTGAACGAGGCCTACGACGATCTGGTCGCCGGGCGCAACATCCGTGGCGTGATCATCCACGATCCGGCCCTGGCCTGACCGGCCGCCGGCTCAGGTCGCCAGAAGAGGAGTTCCCATGTCCCACACCATCCTTGACCCGACCGGTCGTGCCGCGGTGGCCGATACCGGTGTGCAGGGCGCTCATGCGCCGCGCCCGTCAGGACTGACCGGTGCCCGTGTCGGCCTGCTTGACAACACCAAGCACAACGCGCTGCTGTTTCTCACCGAGGTCGGCGACCTGCTCGTGTCGGAGTATGGTGCGGCCGGAGTGTCGATCATCGAGACGAAGAAGAGCTTCTCGGTGCCGATCGACGACGAGATCGTCGCACGCTATCAGGGTGCGTGCGACGTCGTGGTCACCGGAGTCGGGGACTGCGGGTCCTGTAGCGCAGCCGCGGTGGCGGACGGCATCAACTTCGAGCGAGCGGGTCTGCCTGCTGCGGTCGTGCTCACCGATGCCTTCCTGACGACGGGCCGCACGATGGCCAAGGTGCAGGGGGCGCCGGACTACGAGTGGATCACCACCCAGCATCCCATGGCCGTCCTCACGCCGGATCAGGTCAAGGAGCGCGCGCGGCTGCTGCTTCCCGAGATCGTGCAGGCGCTGACGGCGGGAGAAGCCGCATGAGCACCGCCGTGCAGACCGACGTCGACCCGGATGCCGCTCAGCGCGCCATCGAGTACTGCTATGCGCAGGGCTGGAGCGACGGGCTGCCGCTCGTGCCGCCCACGCGATCGCTCGTGGACGAGTTCCTCGCCGCGGGCGGCCGTGAGCCGGGCGAGGTGATCGGGCGGATGCCGCAGGTCGATCGGACGGTGACCGTCGACCTCGCCGCCATCAATGCCGCGATGGCCGGCTGCAAGCCGGAGTATTTCCCGGTGGTGCTGGCGGCATGGGCGGCTCTCATGCGCGAACGCGCCGCGATGGGCGGCGGCTGGCAGTCCACGAGCGGGCCCGCGCCCCTCATCATCGTCAACGGACCGATCCGCGAGCAGCTCGGGTTCAACAGCACCGGCGGGATCTTCGGGCCCGGATTCCGACCCAATGCGACGGTGGCGCGCACGATCGGACTTATCGTGCGCAACGTGTTCGGAGTCATCCCGCACGAACTCGAGCAGGCCACTCAGGGCGTGCCCGGACGATGGTCGATCTGCTTCGGCGAGAACGAGGAGGACAGCCCGTGGCCGCCGCTCGCGACCGACCTCGGCGTGCCCGGTGACGCGGTGACGACCACCCTGCTGCGCACGTGCGAGTATGTCGACAATCGCCACACCGCCGACCCCGAACAGCTGCTTGGGGACTTCGCCGACACGATCGGACGGTCCGGCTCCTGGATCTTCCAGAACGCCGGCGTGGGCGTCATCCTGTGCCCGGAGCATGCGCATCTGCTGGCCGACGCGGGCTTCAGTCGCGCCGACGTGCAGCGGTGGCTCGCCGAACGGTCCGGACGGACGACCGCGGCTCTGGCCGCCGCCGGAAAGGACCTCGTGGACACGCGAGTACGCCAGCCCGGCAACGCCGACCGCCCGGAGGAATTCCAGCGCACGATCGCCGACGGCGCCGAATCGAGCATCCTCGTGGCGGTCGGCGGATCGCGGACTGCGGGGATATCGATGGTCGTGCGCTTGTTCGCCGACTGGTCCGGCACCTCGGTGCCGATCGGCGCCGGGGGCCTGGCCCCGCACGCTTCCCACCGGGATCCCCGGTGATGTCTGTCCCCATCAGCCTGCCCGTGGCCGGCTGACCACCCGATACGAAGGCGAGCAGAGATGCCTCAGATGGTGCGCGCCGCGGTCCAGACCGGGCCCCGGACGATCGAGATGCGCGAGTTCGCGCGACCTGTGACCGGAGCCGACGACGGCCTGTTGCGCGTGGAGGCCAACGGCATCTGCGGCAGCGACGTCGAGATCTACCGCGGCCACATCGGGATGAACCGCGACCCGTTCATCCCCGGCCATGAGCCGATGGGCATCATCGAGGAGATCGGCGATCGCGCGGCCTCGCGCTGGGGGGTGCAGGTCGGCGACCGTGTCGCCCTCGAGGTGATCGTGCCCTGTCGAGCCTGCAGCGATTGCCTGAAGGGGAACTACCAGGCCTGCCCATTCCGCAAGTATGGGCACGGCGTGACCGGTGTCGACGTCGAGCCCAGCCTGTGGGGCGGATTCGCCGAATACCTCTACCTGTCTCCGAACACGATCGTGCACAAGATCGACAAGTCCCTGCCGGTCGACGTCGCTGCGATGTACAACCCGCTCGGCGCAGGTGTGCGCTGGGCGATCGATCTCGGTGAAGTGGGCCTGGGCGACAGTCTGCTGGTGCTCGGCTCCGGGCAGCGGGGTCTGGCCGCCGTGATCGCCGCGAAGGCGGCGGGGGCGCAGACCGTCATCGTGACCGGACTCCAGCGCGACGCGCACAAGCTCGCGATCGCCCGCGAGCTGGGCGCCGACCACACCTTCACCGTCGACGGTGACGACGCCGTCGACGTCGTTCAGGCCGTCCAGGACCTCACCGGCGGACGAGGCGTGGACGTCACGCTCGACGTCACCCCGATGGCCGCGCAGCCGGTCACCGATGCACTCCTGGCCACTCGCCACGGTGGCCGCGTCGTGCTCGCCGGGCTCAAGGGCCATCGTGAGATCCCGCTGGTGACCGATGTCATCATCAACCGCGCTCTGACGATCAAAGGCGCGTTCGGGGTGGACTCCACCGCGAACGAGAAGGCGATCGCGCTGATCGAGTCAGGTCGCTTCCCCCTGGATAAGCTGCACACCCACACGTTCGGGCTGGACGACGTCGGACTCGCGATCGACACGCTGGCCGGCGACACCGACGACAAGACCGCGATCCACGTGTCCGTCCACCCCGGCCTTGTCTGACACATCCAGGAGACAGCCCGTGATCATCGACGCCCACGCCCATTTCCTGCCCGGCGAATACCCCGATCACGCGCCGGCGTGCTTCCCGCAGATGGAACCCATCGAGGGGTCCGCCGACCGCCTGCTCGTGTTCGGCAAGATGCGGTTCCCGGCGAGGGAGGTCTTCTTCGCTGCCGAGCGCCGCGTCGAGGCGCAGGACGCCTCCGACATCGATGCCGAGGTCGTCAGTCCTATGCCGCCGCTGCTGCGCTACGACCTGCCCGCACGCGACGGGCTCGCCCTCGCCCAGCACGTGAACGATGTGGCCGCCGAGCTCGCCGCCTACGCGCCGGACCGTATCCTCGCGCTCGGGATGGTGCCGCTGCAGGATCCGGATGCCGCGGCCGGCGAGCTCGCCGAGATCGGGGCGCGAGGGCTCGCCGGTGTCGAGATCGCCTCGAACGTTCTCGGGCGCTCGATCGGCGACGATCGGTTCCTGCCGTTCTTCCAGGAGGCCGAACGTCTCGGGCTGTCGGTGTTCGTCCATGCTATGCCGGCTTCCACGGACCGGCTGCCGACGGCCGCGATGGGAACATACGTGGTGGGTATCGAGGGGGCACTGGCGGCGGCATCCCTGATTCTCGGTGGCACGGCAGCCGCCTGCCCCGATCTGCGCATCTCGTTCAGCCATGCCGCCGGGGGCTTCCCACTCATGGTTCCCCGCGCGAACTACTTCTGGGGCGGCTCGTGGAACGAGGGGCCCCGCGACCCGCGGCGTGCCGTGATGCCCGATGACGGGCCGTCGCCGCTGGAGTATGCGCGCCGCTTCTACTACGACTCGATGGTGTTCGACCACCGGGCGATCCGGTACCTGATCGATCTGCTCGGTGCCGACCGGCTGCTGGTGGGGTCGGACTTCCCCGCGATGCCGCGGGAAGAGCCTGGAGCGAAGACTCTGCGCGACATGAAGCTGCCTGATGACCAGTGGCGCGACATCAGCCACCGTAACGCGCTGCGGTGGCTGGGCCGTGGACCCGACACCACGGACGCACACGCCAAGCGGGTCGAAGCCGCCATCTGAGAGGTCGGATGACTCCGACAGATGGTCCTCCGGCTACTGTCAATGCCTTACGGATCGGCGTACCCAGTCACTTGAGGGCCGCAGCCACCCCATCGGGATCGTCGAGTGGGAAGTGGCACGCGGCCAGGTGACCCGGCCGGTGTTCGATCAACGCCGGATTCACCTCGGCGCAGATATCCTGTGCGAACGGGCAGCGGGTGCGGAAGCGACATCCGCTCGGTGGGTCCAGCGGTGACGGCGTCTCGCCTTCCTGGGCGACGGGCCGGTGTGCGACCCCGGTCTCTGGATCAAGTCCGGGGACGGAGTCCAAGAGCGCCCGGGTGTAGGGGTGCAGCGGTGCGTTGTAGATCTGCTCGGACGGCCCCACCTCGACGATACGTCCCAGATACATGACCGCCACGCGGTCGCTGACCTGCTTGACCGTGGCCAGGTTGTGTGCGATGAACAGGTACGAGAGCCCCAACTCTGCACGCAGCTTCTCGAAGAGATTGATGATCTGTGCCTGGATGAGCACGTCGAGAGAGGAGATCGCCTCGTCGCAGATGATGATCTTCGGATTCAGGGCGATCGCCCGGGCGATCGCCACCCGCTGAGCTTGGCCCCCGGACAACTCCATGGGGCGCCGTCGCAGGTAGACGTCGGGGTTCAGACCGACCATATCGAGGAGTTCTCGCACCCTTTCACGGCGCGCGGCACTCTTCATCCGGGTATAACCGAGCAGCGGCTCCTCTACCACATCCTGGATCCGCCACCGTGGGTTCAGGGAACCGAAGGGATCCTGGTAGACCATCTGGATGTTCGCGCGGGCCTGCTTGAGCCGACGCTTCGACATCCCGACCAGGTTCTGGCCCTCGAAGATGACCTCGCCCGATTGTGGCCGATCCAGCTGGATGATGGAGCGGGCGAGCGTGGTCTTGCCCGATCCCGTTTCGCCGACGATTCCGAGGGTCTCGCCCGACATGAGGTCGAGCGATACGTCCGAGACGGCGTGGACGACGCCGGTCTTGACGCCGCCTGGACCCCTGCTGACGAACTCCTGAACGAGGTTGCGCACGGACAGCAGCGGCTCAAGCCTCGTCGCGGTGGTCGAGAGCGTCATCTGGTCGGTGTCAGTCACGAGAGGTCCTCATCCCTCGTGCGGATATCGATCGGGATGCCGGTGTCCTTGTCGCCCGATGCCGGATGCGGGTTCCAGCAGGCGAAGCGATGGCCCGGTTCGTGTTCGTCCAGCGGAGGCTCCTTGATCGCGCAGATGTCGACGGCGCGCGGGCAACGGGCTCGGAAGGCGCAACCGACGGGCAGCGCGCTCAGGTCCGGCGGCTCGCCGGCGATCGTCTTGAGCGACGTGTGCGAGGGGACCCCCAGCTGCGGGATCGCCTCGAGCAGCGCCTTGGTGTATGGATGCCGTACGTGCCGGAAGAGGGTCTTCGTGTCGGCGCGCTCGACGATCTTGCCGGCGTACATCACCAGCACATCGTCCGCGTAGCTGGCAGCGAGTGCGAGGTCGTGGCTGATCATGATGACCGCCGTGCCGAGCCGTTCCTGCAGATCGACGAGCAGTTCCATGATCTGCGCCTGTGTCGTCACATCCAGCGCCGTGGTCGCCTCGTCGGCGATCAACAACTTCGGGTTCGCCGCCAGGGCGATCGCGATCATGACGCGCTGACGCATCCCACCTGACAGCTGGTGGGGATATTCGTGGTACCGGTGCTCTGCCGCCGGCAGCCGCACGAGCTTCAGCAGCTCCACGGCGCGCTCGGCCACCTCTTTACGACCGATCTGGAGATGCATGCGGACGGCTTCGCCGATCTGCTTTCCGACGCTCATGGTCGGGTTGAGCGACCGGGCGGGATCCTGGAAGACCATCGCGATGTCGTTTCCTCGGATCTGACGCAGAGCCTTCTCATTCATGCCGATCAACTCGGTGTCGCTCAGCGTGGCCGAACCCGTCACGAACGCACTCGGCGGCAGCAGGCCCATCAGAGCGCGCACGCTCACCGACTTGCCTGATCCGGACTCGCCGATGATCGCGAGTGTGCGCCCGCTCCGCACCGAATAGGAGAGGCCATTGACCGCATGCAATGGTGGTGCGCCTGCGCGGGAGAAGGTCACCCGCAGGTCGTTGACTTCGAGTATCGGTCGGGGCTCCTTCCCGCTCCCGCTCGCCCCGCTCGGGGCCATGCCGACAGGAGCCTCCACGCCGACCTCCGTCTCCACCACATTCATCGGGTGCTCATCTCGTCTCGCACGTTTTCGCCGAGCAGGTTGAAGGCGAGCACCGTGAGGAGCAGCGCAAGGCTTGGCCACAACACCTGCAGAGGGGTCGCCGACAGCGCCTGCTGGCCGTCGAAGATCATATTCCCCCAGCTCGGATCGGGGACCGGAATGCCGAGTCCGAGGAAGCTCAGGGCACCTTCAGTAACGATGATGATGCCCATGCCCAGTGCCAGGAAATTGAGCAGCTGCGGAGCGATGTTCGGCGCGATGTGGCGCAACAGCACCCGCCATGCCGGACTCCCGCTCAACTGTGCGGCCTGGATGAACGGCATGCTGGTGACCTGGAGCGCCGCCGAACGCGACAAGCGCGCCACCGCAGGGACGCTGAACGCGATCAGGGCCAGTATCGTCGTCGACAGGCTCGGACCGAGTCCCTGCGCGATCACGATGATCAGCACCAGCGAGGGGAACGCGATCAGCACGTCGAGTGCGCGCATGATGATCGCGTCTGTCACGCCTCCGGCATAGGCCGAAATGGCTCCTATCAGACCGCCGATCGCCAAGCCGACCGCGTTGACCGTGATCGCGACGATCAATGACGAGCGACCTCCGTAGATGAGACGCGAGAGGATGTCGTTGCCGCTGGCGTCGGTGCCCAGCAGATGTCCGGGCGCACCCGGCGGAAGGCTGCTGTTGAGGATGTCGCCCCCGATCGGAGCCGGCAAGGGCAGGACGAACGGGCCGATGAAACACACGGCCATGAGCGCGATGACGAACCCCGCGGGAACCCACAGCATCAGACGATGGCGGATCTGCGCCGCACGCATGCCGGCAACCGTCGCCACGGGCGCGATGCTGACGGAGGTTTCAGTGACTGCCATAGCGGATCCTCGGATCGAGAACGGCGTACATCAGATCCACGACCAGATTCGCCCCGACGGCTATCGCTGCGAAGATGATGACGCAGACCAAGACGACGGGGCTGTCGCCTGCAAGTGCGCCCTGCAGAAGCGTCACCCCGAGGCCGGGCATGGCGAAGATCTGCTCGATGATCACAGTGCCGCCTACCAGCCCGCCGACATTGAGGCCCACGATGGTGAGCATCCCGAACGAGGAATTGCGGAACGCATGCTGCCAGAGGACCCGCCAGGGGCCCGCACCCTTGGAACGCGCCGTCTCGACGTAATCCTCGGAATTCATGACTTCTACCAGGTCACCCCGTAGGAACCTGGTGTAGAAGGCGAAGAGCGGAATGGACAGGGCGAGCACGGGCATCGTCACCGAGATCAGATTCGGAATGACCCCTTGATCCAGCGGCGCATACCCTATTGCCGGGAGCATGCGCAGCATAACGGAGAACACGATCACCAGCAGGAGTGCCAGCACATAGTTCGGCAGTGCCAGCAGAGTCATCGAGATGACCATCACGATGCGATCGAAGATGCCACCGGGCTTGTGGGCGGCGAGCACTGCGATCGGCACCGCGACCGCGAGTGAGACCACGAACGCCAGCACGACCAATTCGATCGTGACAGGAAGGCGCTCTGCGAGAAGGGTGCTGATCGGCTGTCCGCTGATCAGCGAATGGCCGAAGTCGCCGCGGAAGACCGCTCCCAGCCACGAGAAATAGCGTACGACGGGAGGCGTGTCCAAACCCATCTGGTGACGGAGGGCAGCGACTTGTTCCTCGGAGGCACTCATGCCTGCCTGCTTGCGGGCGATGTCTCCGGATGTCGCTTCCAGCAGTGCGAACACGATGGCGGTGATGGCGAACACGATCAGCACCGAGACGAGCAGCCGCCTGACTGCCAGCCTGACCAGGGGGGATCCGGCCACCCGTCCGAGGAGCGATGTGCGCTCCTCGGACCGGACAACCGGAATCAGGGCGGAACTCGTCACTTCTTGCTGACCCAGACCTGGTCGTAGAGGATTCCGGTGTTGACGGCCACCGCGGGTATCGGTGTGGTCAGGCCGGGGCCGTGAACGCCCTTGCGTACGATCTCCGCCGGTGAGAACGCGAACCCGAAGGGTGCGTACGCCTCATCCGAGATGATCTGTGCTACCTGCTTGTACAGGTCGCCGCGCTTGGCGACGTCGAGCGTCCCCGCCGCGCTGGCCAGCAGATCGTCGAGGTGCGTTGTCAGTCGCTGCTTCAGCGCGTCCTTGGCATTGGCCGCTCCCTTCGGCAATGGGGTGCCGCTGAAGGGTGACGTCGAACCGAAGCGGACCCCGACGCCGATCCCGGTGGCCGGATCCCATGCGCCGGCGGTCTGCAGGAACGACTGCCATTGGCCACTGATGAAGGTGCTGATCAGGTCGCCGAGCGCCTGGGTCTTCAACTCGACGTCGATGCCCGCCTTCTTCCACTGGGTCTGCAGCGCGGTGACCACCACCGGTGCGACTCCGGTGCTGATCGTGTTCAGAACGATCTTCAGCCCACCGAGCTCTTGGACGAGGGCCTTGGCCTTGGCCAGGTCGAAGGTGCGGTAGCCGGGAACCTTCGGCGTGTAGAAGAGGCCGGCCGACGCTGTGAAGGACTCACTGGGCTCACCGTTGCCGTTGAAGACACCCTTGTTGATCGCAGCCCAGTCGGTCGCGTAATAGATCGCTTCCCGGGCCTTGATGTTGTCGAACGGCGCCATCCGGGTGTTCAGCTGGATCACGTACGGTGATGTCGGCGGGATCAGCGTGACCTGGAGATCCGGATTGCTCTGGGCCTTGGTGATCAGCGACACCGTGCTGAGGCCTTCGATGGCGTCCGCTTGACCTGCCTGAAGCGTCTGGTAGGCCACCTGGTCTCCGGTGACCGACTGGAAGGTCAATTTGTCGAGATAGGGCAGCCCTGACTTGAAGTAATGCGGGTTCCGCTCGAGGGCGAGTTTCTGGCTCATCGTGTTGCTGGCGATGGTGAAGGGGCCGGCACCGACGGGTGTCACTTTGAAGGCCGCGGCCCCGAGTTTCTTGTAGGCGGTCGGCGAGGCGAGCCAATTGAGGTTAGTGCCCGGCAGGCCGTTGATGAAGGTGGCATTGACCGCGCTGAAGTGCACCTCGACGGTGAGATCGTCCACCGGAACGATGGCCCCCATGTCCTGCTCCACCTTGACCGGATCGTAACCGGCAGGCAACGCATCGAGGATGCTCTGCTTGAGTTCAGAGCTGATCTTCGGCTTCATGTTCCGGGCGAGCAGAACATTCGTCGGGGCGGAGGTGGAACCCGAGTCCAGGTCTCGAACCCAATTCCACAGGACGGCGTCGGCATTGACGGGGGTGCCATCACTGAAGGTCATGCCGCTGCGCAGCTTGATCGTCAGCGTGAGGCCATCGCTCGAGTACTTGAAGCTCTCGGCCTGGGTCGGCTCGATTCTGCCGTTCTTGCCATCCTTGTCCGCGTTCAAGACGAACAGGCCGCCATAAATGGCGGACATCTGAGAAAGGTTCGCGCCGACGGTGTTGCTGGTCGCAGGGTCGAGGCCGGTTGCCCAGCCTCCGGCGAAGCCGGCGTCCAGCAGAACCGTGATGGCTCCGCCACGTTGCGGAGTACCGGCGTCGGCCCCCGCCGCGCTTGGGCTCGTCGGTGGACTGGCGGTACAGGCGGTGGCTGCTAGTCCGAAACTCACCAACAAGGCGAGCGCACCGAACAGCCGTTTGGCTGACTGCCCTGCCTTCGCATTCTCCGGCATGTCATGTTCCCTTGGCTCAGGACGGATGGTGGCATCCGGCCATGGGCGTCGAACTGCTTTCGACTCGACGGCGGGCCGGACTCATCGGAGTCTCGCCGACTCCGAAGGTTCTATCCAGGCGACTTCCATCGGGCGAAAGGCGAGGCGCGGATTGCAGGGCTCGCGACGTCGACCAGGCTGTCGGCCGACGTGAACGGGAGAGAATCAGGCGAGTTCGTGAGGGCAGAGCACGGGCCTGAACCGGAGCGGGCGGCATGGCAGGGCCGTCCTACGGTCGTCGTCGGCGAGGGTCAGCGAGAAAGGTCTTCGGCGTATGCGGCCGACGTGCTGGCCCGCACGTCGGCCGCGCTCACACCCGGCGCATATTCCCTGAGGACCAGATGCCCGTCGATGACGTGGAAGACCGCGAGGTTCGTATAGATCCGCGTGACCACTCGAAAGCCCGTCACCGGGAAGGTGCACTGCGGCACGAGCTTCGGCTCGCCTCTGCGGTCGACGTGTTCCATGCACACCCAGACTTCGGGGGTGCCGGCCACGAGGTCCATCGCGCCGCCGACTGCAGGGTTGCGGCCTGGTACGTACCAGTTGGAGAGGTCACCGACCTCGGACACTTGCAGCGCCCCGAGGATCGTCACATCGAGGTGGCCACCCCGGACGATTGCGAAGGATGTCGCCGAATCGACGATGGCTGCGCCGGTCTTCAGGCTGACGGGCTGCTTGCCGGCGTCCGTCAGGTCGGGGTCCTCATGACTGACCCCCGGGTACGGTCCCATGCCGATGACGCCGTTCTCGGCGTGCAGAAGGATCTCGCGGTCCTCAGGGACGTAATTCGGCACGGCAAGCGGGATTCCGACGCCGAGATTGACGGTGTAGCCGTCGACCAAGTCCTCTGCGAGGCGCCGAGCGATGTCATCGCGGCGCAGACCTGCAAAGCGCGCGGTCTCGGTGCGGCCGGCCGTCATGCGATGCTCTCTTCCATGGTCTGCGCCGGCTTCGCCGGCACAGGTGCGGCAGTCATGACCACATGATCCACGAAGATGCCGGGCAGGTGCACGTCATCGGGTTCGATCTCGCCCGCGGGGACGAGTTGCTCGACCTCCGCGAAAGTGATCCGACCGGACATGGCTGCCAGCGGGTTGAAGTTGCGTGCCGTCAAGTGGAAGCGCAGGTTGCCCTTCGGGTCGGCCTTACGGGCCTTGGCGAAGCCGAAGTCGGCGACGATGCCGTACTCCAGCACGTATCGACGACCGTTGATCTCGCGGGTCTCCTTCTCCGGTATGTACGTCGCAGCCTTGCCATCGCAATATGACAACGGGAAGGTCCCGTCGGCCAGCATCGTCCCGGCTCCCGACGGGGTGAAGAACGCCGCGATCCCGCTGCCTCCCGCCCGCAAGCGCTCCGCGAGAGTACCCTGCGGGATCAGCTCCAACTCGATCTTGCCTGCGAAGTACTCGTCGTAGAACTCTTGAAGGATGGGGAAAGAGGCGGTGACACGTCGCACTCTGCCTTCCACGACGAGACGGCCGACGCCGGTGAAATCGTGCCCTACGTTGTTCACGATGACGTGTAGGTCGCGACGGTCCAAGTCGCACAGCGCGTTGATCAGTGCATCCGGTCGTCCGGAGCTGCCGAATCCACCGATTGCGATCGAGGCACCGGACCGTATGATGTCCAGCACCTCCCTGAGGTCAGGCGCGAACTTGTCGATCACCGTGTGTCCTTCGTGGCTGTCAAGGATTCGAGAGAGTGGTGCTCAGTCAACCTGATCGGGCGGCGCTGGGGAACCGACTCTTCCGTGCCGCAGAAGCCGGATGCCGCAAGCCGCCTTAGTGGTGAGCCCCTACGACTGCGGCGATCTGGGGTGGGGCGAATTGATCACGCGCACATAGGTACGCGATGAGCTCGACGAGGCGTATGGCGATCTGGTGGAGTATCCACGGGGTGATCCTGCACGACGCGCGAGCACTCGTCGGTCAGCACTCGAGCATGGCCGTAGCCGGTCGGCGTCGGCCCGAGCGAGCGCGACATCGTCCAAACCGCGATTGATGTGCCGGAATCCTGATCAGGCCTTTTCGTCGGCGGGACGTACGATTCCACCCGACGGAAGACAGTGGCCTCCCTACGGCACACTGACTATCGTCGCCGGAGAATGGATGCCGAGGACGGACAGGGAGATCGGACGGGGGAGGCGCACAGGTGCGCGATCTTATGCAGGACGAGGCAGCCGCTCCCCGCCCGACGGCCGCGGGCCGGGTGCTCGCGATCTTCGAGGTGTTCCGCACGGCGTCGTCGGCGCTGAGCATGGCTGAGGTGAGCCGCAGGGCAAGCCTGAGCATGACGACCACGCACCGGTTGATGCACGAACTGCTGGACTGGGGCGCCGTCGAGCGCACGGACGAGGGCCGCTACCGGCTCGGCACGAAGATGCTCGAGCTCGCAGCGTCGTCGGGCGCGGCGCTGCGCCTGCGCGAGCGGGCCGTCCCCGCACTGCTGCGCCTGCACCGGATGTTGCGTGTGCTGGTCGTTCATCTCTCGATCCGTGACGGGTTCGAATCCGTCTATGTGGAGTCGTTCCGCAGCGCGCATGGCACGATCAGCACGAACCGCATCGGCGGGCGCATGCCACTGCATCTGACCGCGAACGGGCGCATCCTGCTCGCTTACGCCGATTCCGCGGTGCAGGATGCGTATCTCGCGAGTCCGCTGGAGGCGCGCACGCGGTTCAGCGACGTCGACCCGGCAGTGCTGCGCGGCGAGTTCGAGCTAGTACGCGAACGACGGTGGATCATCACCACCGGCCAGGTCACCGAGAACACCGGCGGCATCGCGGCTCCGGTCTTCGACGGTCACGACCGTGTGGTCGCCGCGGTGGGAATCGTCGTGAACGTCGCTGAACAGCATCTGGAGGATTACGTCGAGATGGTGCGGTCGGCGGCGGCGCAGATCACCCACGCGATCGAGACCGTCGAGGATTGAGCGGGCAACTGGACTTGTTCCCCTCATCATGTTGCCACCGTGCGGAAGTGCTGTTTTGTGGCGGGTGAGAGCCGTCGATAATGAGAGTGCGTCTGCCGGGAGAGAGATCCCGGTCAGCGGGTGCAAGAACGCGTCTGCGCGTCTGGATGAACACGAGGCGCGACAGGAGGATGTCGTGAGCATGACGGTGGAAGACGAGCGTCTCGTCGGCGCCCGTGCGGTGTATGCCGGCGGGCGGTGGTCGACGGCGGTGACATCAACGCGCATCGAGGTGCGCAATCCATACGACCGGAGCCTGGTGGGCGAGGTGGGCGATGGTTCCGCAGTCGATGTCGACGTCGCCGTCCGGGCAGCACGGGAGGCATTCGACCACGGACCGTGGCCGCGGATGGCCGCCTCCGAACGAGCGGAGTGGATGCGCCGGCTCGCAGACGAGCTGGAGCGCAGGGGCCCCGCGACGGCCCGTCTCGTGACCAACGAGAACGGGCAGCCGACGTCGATGTCGCGCGTGACAAACGGGGCCGTACCAGCCGCCCATATGCGCTACTACGCGGATCTCGCCGATCAGTTCGTTCCTGAAGAGGAGCGCTCCCACGTCACACGGGCGGGCTCGTCGGTCGTCCGGTCGGAGCCGGTCGGGGTGTGCGGACTCATCGTGCCGTGGAACTTCCCCCAATCGCTGCTGACTGCAAAGCTCGCTCCGGCGATGGCGGTCGGCTGCACCGTCGTGGTCAAGCCGGCTGCCGAGACCCCGCTGGACGCGTTCGTGCTCGCCGAGGCCGCGGACGCGATCGGTCTGCCCGCGGGGGTGATCAACATCGTCACCGGCGGTCGTGGAACCGGTGCGGCGCTGGTCGACCACCGCGGCGTTGACAAGATCGCTTTCACCGGATCGACCGCCGCAGGGCGGGTCATCGCGGCACGGTGCGGCGAGCGGCTCATCCCCGTCACCCTCGAACTCGGCGGCAAGTCGCCGGCGGTCGTCCTCGACGACGCGAATGCCGAGCAGACGCTGCAGCAGCTGAAGAGTCTTTCGTTCATGAACAGCGGGCAGACGTGCTTCCTGCTGTCGCGCGTGCTCGTGCCGCGCACGAGGCTCGACGAGTTCACCGACGGACTCGCTGCCGTCGCCGCCGGCCTCGTGCTCGGGGACCCGCGTGACGAGACGACCGAGCAGGGCCCGCTGGTCTCCGAACGCATCCGATCACGGGTGCGCGGATACGTCGACGCGGGCATCGCCGACGGCGCCCGGGCCGTGACCGGCGGACGCGACCTGCCCGGCGCGGACGGCTACTTCTTCGAGCCCACGGTCTTCGTCGACGTCGACCACGCCAGTGCGCTGGCGCAGGAGGAGGTGTTCGGTCCGGTCGTGATCGTGGCCCCGTACGAGGACGAGGACGAGGCCGTTGCCTTGGCGAACGACACGACGTACGGTCTGGGCGGCGCGGTGTTCGCCGCCCAGGACGATCGGGCGATGGCACTCGCGCGTCGCATCGAGACCGGCACGGTCGGCATCAACGGGTATCGGCCGGACCTGTCGGTACCCTTCGGCGGCTACAAGTCGTCAGGGCTCGGGCGTGAGAACGGCCCCGAGGCACTCGGCAACTTCCTCAAGACGAAATCCATCTACTGCTGAAGCGACGGACGGACGTGCTCAGGCGAACAGGCGCTGCAGGCGCTGGATCCCCTCCCGCAGCTGGTCGTCGCCGAGTGCGTACGACAGGCGCAGATAGCCGCTCGGGCCGAACGCTTCACCCGGCACGACGGCGACCTCGGCCGCATCGAGGATGAGGTCGGCCAGCTCCAGCGACGTGGTCGGCGTGGTGCCCGCCCATTCCCGATTCAGCAGGCCGCGCACGTCGGGGTAGACATAGAACGCGCCCTGCGGGGTCGGCACCGTGACGCCCTCGATCTTCGACAGTTCGCCGACGATCAGCTTGCGGCGCCGGTCGAACGCCTGACGGAACGCCTCGGACTCGTCCTGCGGGCCGTGCAGCGCTGCGATCGCCGCGCGCTGGGCGATGTTGTTCACGTTGCTGCACAGGTGCGACTGCAGGTTGGCGGCCACCTTGATGGCATCGGCCGGGCCCACCATCCACCCCAGACGCCAGCCGGTCATCGCGTAGGTCTTGGCGACGCCGTTGACCAGGATCGTCTGCGCGGCAAGTTCCGGCACCGCCTCGACGATCGAGGTCGCCTTCACCCCGTCGTAGACCAGGTTCTGGTAGATCTCGTCGGTGATGACCCAGATGCCGTGCTCAAGCGCCCACTGCCCGAGCGCGCGGGTCTCCTCCGCCGTGTACACCGACCCGGTCGGGTTCGACGGCGAGACGAACACCAGGGCGGTCGTCTTGTCGGTGCGCGCCGCCTCGAGCTGTTCGACCGTGACCTTGTAGTGCTGGTCGGCGCCGGCGAACACGTCCACCGGGATGCCGTCGGCCAGCCGGATCGCTTCGGGATACGTCGTCCAGTACGGCGCCGGCAGCAGCACCTCGTCGCCCGGGTTCAGCACGGCCTGGAATGCCTCGTACACGGCCTGCTTGCCGCCGTTGGTGACGATCACCTGCGCCGGGTCGACCGCAAGGCCCGAATCGCGCAGCGTCTTGGCGGCGATCGCCTGGCGCAGTTCGGGCAGGCCCGCCGCCGGCGTGTAACGGAAGTTCTTCGGGTCGCGCAGGGCGTCTGCCGCGGCATCCACGATGAACTGCGGTGTGGCGAAGTCCGGCTCGCCCGCCGCGTACGAGATGACGGGCTTGCCCTGGGCCTTCAGGGCCTTCGCCTTGGCATCCACCTTGAGCGTCGCCGATTCGGCGATGGCGGACAGTTTGCGAGACAGCGGAGCGTGTTCGGTCACACCAAAAGCGTAACCCGCCTCGTGCATCCCGGGAAAGATGAGACTCAGTGTCGCGTAGACTGGCCCTCAGTCCCACCGACCCACTGTGTGAGGAGCCCGCCATGGCCGCCGAATCCGCCTATGTCCCGCCCGTGTCCGACTATGCGTTCCTCTACCGCGAGGCGTTCGGCCTCGACCTCGTGGACCGCGCCACCGGCGGCGAGCTGTCTGCTGACGACGCCATCGAGATCATCGCCGGCGCCGGCGAATTCGCCGCCTCCGTCCTCGCGCCCCTTCACACCGTGGGCGACCGTGTGGGCGCCCGGCTGGTGGACGGCGACGTGCGCCTGCCCGACGGCTTCGCCGAGGCATACCAGGCGTTCGTCGAGGCCGGCTGGATCACCGCCGAAGCCCCCGTGACGGCCGGCGGCGACGGCCTGCCCGGAGTGGTCCGCGCCGGGCTCGGCGAGATCTGGAACGCCTCCAACGCGGCGTTCGCGCTGTGCTGGCTCCTGACCGCCGGGCAGATCCACGCGCTCGATGCCGCGGCATCCGACCAGATCCGCGAGACCTACCTGACCAAGCTCGTCTCGGGCCGGTGGACCGGCACGATGAACCTCACCGAGCCGGATGCCGGCACCGACCTCGGCGCGATCCGCACGATCGCGACGCCGCGCGATGACGGCACGTGGGGGATCAGCGGCCAGAAGATCTTCATCACGTGGGGCGACCACGACATCGCGGAGAACATCGTGCACCTCGTGCTGGCGCGCACCCCGGACGCCCCCGCCGGTGCGAAGGGACTGTCGCTGTTCGTCGCCCCGCGCCTCCTCGTGAACGACGATGGGAGCCTGGGCGACCGGAACGCGATCACGACGGTCGCGATCGAGCACAAGCTCGGCATCCACGGGTCGCCGACCTGCGTGCTGGCGTACGAGGACGCCACCGGCTACCTCGTCGGCGAGGTCGGCGGGGGACTGGCCGGCATGTTCGTCATGATGAACTCGGCCCGCACCGAGATGGGCTTCCAGGCCACCGGCATCGCCGACCGCGCTTACCAGCAGGCCGCCGGCTATGCCGCGCAGCGCGTGCAGGGCGCGGTCATCGACCGCCCTGCCGGCACGCCGATCGCCGAGCACCCGGACGTGTGCCGACTGCTGCTGTCGATGTCGAGCCGGATCTTCGCGATGCGCGCACTGGGCGTGCACACGGCCGACCTGTTCGACCGCGACGAGACCGCGCTGGCGGAGTTCTTCGTCCCGATCCTGAAGGGGTGGACGACCGAGGACGCCGTGGCGGTGACATCCGATGCGATCCAGGTGCACGGCGGCATGGGCTTCATCGAAGAGACCGGAGCAGCCCAGCACTACCGCGACGCACGGATCATGCCGATCTACGAGGGCACGACTGCGATCCAGTCCAACGACCTCGTCGGCCGCAAGGTGGTCCGCGACCGTGGCGCGACCGCCGAGGTGCTGTTCGGCCGGATCGAGCAGACGATCGCGCAGCTGCAGCGGCAGGAGCACCCGGTGGCCGCCCGCACCGCCGAGCGACTGACCCGGGCGGTGGCGGCATCCCGGCGCGCGACCGCGTCGGTGCTGGGCTTCGCCGCCGCGCCCCGTGACGCCTACGCGGTCAGCGTGCCGTACCTGATGCTGCTGGGGACGCTCGCCGGTGGCTGGATGCACGCGCTCGCCGTCGTCGCGGTGCTCGCGCACGACGGGTCGTCGGACGAGGACGCCGCGCGCCTGACGTCTGCCGACTTCTACGGCGCCCACCACCTGCCACGGGTCCACATGCTCGCCGAGACGGTCGCCGCGGGCGAGATCGGCTGAGCGGCTGCCGCTGCGGCAGCCGCAACCGCGGCCGGGTTCGGCGACGATGGCCGCCGGTGGCGGCGGCGGTCGTCGGTCAGAACTCCGTCGATCCGAGGGCTCGGGCCGCCAAAGCGGCCGATTCGCGGCCGCTGCCGCACGGATGAGAGGAGTTCTGCCCGCCCTCGCGCGGGCACCTCGCCCGGGATAGGCTCCCGGCAACGGAGGTGGCGGCATGGAGGCTCTGCGGCGCGTGTCGGCCGGTGTGCTCGCGGTGCTGGTCGCCGGGGTGCTGGCGGCCTGCGCGGGCGGGCCGTTCGCGTCGCCGATCCCGCGCCCGGACGCGACGCCGGTGGCGGCACTGGGCTGCCCGGCGGCCGACGACGGCAGTGCGGGCGGGAGCGTGCCCGACGGGTTCGCACCCGCTGCGGCGTACCTGTGCGACCCGCATGCGACGCGCGACGACGCCCAGGGCACGTGGTCGGGCACGCGTCTGACCCGCTACGAGGGCGACTTCGGCCCGCTGCTGGCGGCGCTCGCCGAACCCGACGAGCCGGTGTGGAACGGCGCGTGCCCGGCGATCGGCTTCGCCGGACCGCTGCTGTGGCTGGGCGACGACGGAGGGCGCTTCGTGCCGGTCGCGTACCCGAAGGACGGATGCGGGATGCCGCGCACCGGCGCCGTCTTCGCGGCGGTCGACGCGCTCACGGTCGTCGACGAGCATTTCGAGCCCGGCCAGCTGGTGGACTCGGCCGCCGCGCGACGCGACGGCTGCCCGTCGATGACCGCGCCGCTCGTCGTTCTGGGCCATCCGGCCGATGCCGTGCCCTCCCTGCCCGACCCGGGTGCGATGGCGCTGTGCCGCTACGAGGCCGACCTCCCGCAGTCGGATGCCCCGGACGCCTCGGTCTCTTCGCCCGCCTTCACCGGGTCGACGGGACTGGATGCCGCGGCGGTGGCCGCACTGTGGGATGTCGCGGCGGCGGCGCGTCCTGCGCCCGCCGCGTGCGACGATCCGGCCACGCGCCTGATCGTGCTCGTGCCGCCGGCGGCCACCCGCGGCACGACGCCGCCCGGATCGGGCGACGTGGCGGCAGGCCCGACCGACGCGCAGGCGGGCAGCGTCGCGCCGACAGCGCCACCGGGTGTTGTCCCGCTCTCGCCGCGCGGCGAGAGCGTCACGGTCGAACTCGACGGCTGCCGCCGCCTGATCGATCGGGCACATCGCGCGTTCACCGCACCCGACGCACTGCTCGGGCTGCTCGCGCGTTCGTCCTCCTGAAGCGCCGCCCACGCTGCCCGCGCTGGTGGTCGGGCGTTCGCGGCCTGAACGCGGCGAACGGCCCGTCTCGCGCCGCCGCCTCCCGAGGAGGCGGCGGCGCGAGACGGGCCGTGTCGGTGCGGCGTCAGTCCTGCTCGGACAGGAACTGCGCGTACGCGCCCTGGGTCAGAAACGCCGGGAACTCCTCGCGCAGCGCCACCTCGCGGAACACCTCGGCGGCGTCGGCGAACCGGTCGCCGCCTGACCGCGGCACCTCGGCCAGCACCTGGTCGATCAGCTCCTCGACGTACTCCCGGGTGATCGGGGTCCCCTCCGCGGTGGAGCGGTCCTGGTGGATCCATTGCCAGATCTGCGAACGCGAGATCTCGGCGGTGGCGGCATCCTCCATCAGGTTGTCGATCGCGACGGCCCCCAGCCCGCGCAGCCACGCCTCGATGTAGCGGATCCCCACCGACACGTTGCCGTGCACGCCCGCCGCCGTGATCGGGCGGCCGATGCGCAGATCGATCAGCTGCCGCGCCGTGACGTGCACGTCGTCGCGCTGCCGGTCGATCTGGTTCGGGCGCTCGCCCAGCACGGCGTCGAACTCGGCCTGCGCGGTCGTGATCAGGTCAGGGTGGGCGACCCAGGTGCCGTCGAAGCCGTCGCCGGCCTCGCGCCGTTTGTCGGCGGTCACCTTCTCGATCGCCTGCGCCGTGACCTCGGGGTCGCGCCGGTTCGGGATGAACGCGCTCATCCCACCGATCGCGAACGCGCCGCGCTTGTGGCAGGTCTGCACCAGCAGCTCGGTATAGGCGCGCATGAACGGCACCGTCATGGTCACCTCGCTGCGGTCGGGCAGCACGAACCGGGCGCCGCGCCCGCGATAGTTCTTGATGATCGAGAAGATGTAGTCCCATCGCCCCGCGTTCAGCCCTGCGCAATGGTCGCGCAGCTCGAACAGGATCTCGTCCATCTCGAACGCCGCCGGCAGCGTCTCGATCAGCACGGTCGCGCGGATCGTGCCGTGCGCGATGCCCAGGTAGCGCTCGCTGAACGTGAAGACGTCGTCCCACAGCTTCGCCTCTTCCGAGCTCTCCAGCTTCGGCAGGTAGAAGTAGGGCCCGGCGCCGGCATCGATCAGCGCCTGCGCGTTGTTCACGAAGTACAGCCCGAAGTCGACCAGCGATCCGGATGCCGCCATCTGGCGCCCGGCGCGGTCGGTGAACCGGATGTGCTCTTCGACGAGGTGCCACCCGCGCGGACGCAGCACGATCGTGGGCGTGCGTTCGGCGGTGACCCGGTATTCCTTGCCCTGCGGGCTCGTGTAGCTCAGCTGCCCGCGGATCGCGTCGCGCAGCGACAGCTGCCCCTCGATGACGTTGCGCCAGGTGGGGCTCGTGGCGTCCTCCTGATCGGCCAGCCACACCCGCGCACCGGAGTTGAGGGCGTTGATGGTCATCTTTGGGTCGGTCGGGCCGGTGATCTCGACGCGCCGGTCGATCAGGCCCGGCGCCGGCGGCGCCACCCGCCAGTTCGGGTCTTCGCGGATGTGCGCGGTGTCGGCTCGGAAGTGCGGGTCGCGCCCGTTGCCGATCTCGAACCGGCGGCGCATCCGCTCGGCGAGCCGGTCGTGCCGGCGGCCGGCGAACCGGTCGTGCAGCGCGCCCAGGAACGCGATCGCCTCGGGGGTGAGGATCTCGTCGTACCGGTCGTGGCGCGGCCCGCGCACCTCGATCGAGGGCTCGGAGCTCATCGTGGGGATCGGGTTGGTGGTGGGACGGATGCCGATGCTCGGCCCCGTATCGATGGTGGTGTCGGTGAGGGTCATGATGTGTCCTTTTCGGAGAGGTTCGGGTGCGGGCTGCCGGAGGGATTCAATCGGCGACAGCCCGCATCCGGGTCTGGGGGTCAGTGGAACTGGGCGGCCTCGGTGGAGCCGGCCAGTGCCAGAGTCGCGCTGTCCGGGTTGAGCGCGGTGGCGACGACGTCGAAGTATCCGGTGCCGGCCTCGCGCTGGTGCTTGGTGGCGGTGTATCCGGATGCCTCGGCCAGGAACTCGGCCTCTTGCAGCTCGACGTACGCGCTCATGGCGCGGTCCGCGTAGCCGCGGGCGAGGTCGAACATGGCGTAGTTGATGGCGTGGAAGCCGGCCAGCGTGATGAACTGGAAGGCGTAGCCCAGTTCTGCCAGCTCGGCCTGGAACGTCGCGATCTGCGCATCGCCCAGGTGGCGCTTCCAGTTGAAGCTCGGTGAGCAGTTGTAGGCGAGCAGCTTGCCGGGGAACTGCGCGTGGATGGCGGTGGCGAACTCGCGCGCCAGCTCGATGTCGGGCTCGCCGGTCTCGACCCACAGCAGGTCGGCGTACGGGGCGAAGGCAAGGCCCCGGGCGATGACCGGCGCGATGCCCGGGCGCACCCGGTAGAAGCCTTCGGGGGTGCGCTCGCCGGTGAGGAACTCGCGGTCGCGCTCGTCGATGTCGCTGGTGAGCAGGTCGGCGGCCAGCGCGTCGGTGCGGGCGATGACGACCGTCGGCACACCGGCGACGTCGGCGGCCAGGCGCGCGGCGTTCAGGGTGCGGATGTGCTGCTGGGTGGGTACCAGCACCTTCCCACCCAGGTGGCCGCACTTCTTCTCGCTGGCCAGCTGGTCCTCCCAGTGGATGCCGGCGGCGCCGGCAGTGATCATCGAGTGCGCGAGCTCGTACGCGTTCAGCGGTCCGCCGAAGCCGGCTTCGGCATCCGCCACGATCGGCGCCAGCCAGTCCCGGGTGACGGTGCCCTCGGCGTGCTCGAGCTGGTCCTGCCGGATCAGCGCGTTGTTGATGCGGCGCACGACCTGCGGCACCGAGTTGGCCGGGTACAGGCTCTGGTCGGGGTAGGTCTGGCCGGCAAGGTTGGCGTCGGCGGCGACCTGCCAGCCCGACAGGTAGATGGCCTTCAAGCCGGCGCGCACCTGCTGCACGGCCTGGCCGCCGGTGTAGGCGCCCAGCGCCCGCACGTAGTCCTCGGTGTGCAGCAGGTTCCACAGCGTCTCGGCGCCGCGGCGGGCCAGCGTGTTCTCTTCGCGGACCGTGCCGCGCAGTCGGATGACGTCGGCGGCGGTGTAGCTGCGGGCGACGCCGTCCCAGCGGGGGTCGGTGTCCCAGATCTCCTGCAGTTCGGCGGCCGTCTGAACCTGGTCGCCGGCGCGGAGCGGGCCGGGGGTGGAGTGGGTCGTCATGGCGTTCTCCTTCGGATGCGGGGCTGCGGCGCCCGGTGGTCGTACCTCCACTGTGTGTGAAGTAGGCGGCAGCATCCGACCAAAATCGGTGTGAAGTTTCGGGAAAGTTCTGTGTTTGTGAGATAATCGCCCCATGACCGACCTGCTCGAGGATGAAAACCCCGTGATCGCGATGGACGATGAAGGGGTGGATGCCCTCACCATCGGCCGCCGGATCCGGCAGCTGCGCACCGCCCGTTCGATGACGCTGGACGCGCTCGCAGCGGCCGTCGGGCGTGCGCCCAGCCAGCTGTCGATGATCGAGAACGGCCGGCGCGAGCCGCGCCTGAGCCTGCTGCGCGCGATCGCGCGGGCGCTGGAGACGACGCTGGACGCGCTGCTGGAGTCCGAGCCGCTGGACGAGCGCAGCGAGATGGAGATCGCACTGGCGCGGGCGATGAAGGGGCAGACGTTCCAGGCGCTGGGCATCGCCCCGTTCCGCATCGGCAAGACCGTGCCCGACGACGCACTGCGGGCGCTGCTGGCGCTGCAGGGCGAGATCGACCGGCTGCGCGACGAGCGGGCGGCCACCCCCGAGGAGGCCCGGCGGGCCAACGTCGCACTGCGCCGGCTGATGCGCACCCAGAACAATTACTTCCCCGAGCTCGAGCAGCAGGCCCGCGGCATCCTGCAGGCGGTCGACCACCCGGGCGGCCCGCTGACCCAGCGCACCGCGTCGGACATCGCCGCGCATCTGGGGTTCACGCTGCACTACGTGCCCGACCTTCCGCAGACCACCCGCAGCGTCGCCGACCTGAAGAACGGACGGCTGTACCTGTCCAGTCGGCTCACGGCCAAGGGCGACCCGCGCACGGCCGTGCTGCAGGCGCTGTCCAGCCGTATCCTCGGGCACGGTGAGCCGACCAGCTATGCCGACTTCCTGCGGCAGAGGGTGGAGACGAACTACCTCACCGGCGCGCTGCTGATCCCCGAGGAGCACGCGGTGCGGTCGCTGCAGGATGCCAAGAAAGACCGCGCGATCTCGATCGAGGATCTGCGCGATGCGTACTCGGTCTCGTACGAAACCGCCGCGCACCGGTTCACGAACCTGGCGACCGTGCATCTGGGCATCCGGGTGCACTTCCTGAAGGTGCACGAATCGGGCACCATCACGAAGGCGTACGAGAACGACGACGTGAACTTCCCCAGCGACCGGCTCGGCTCGATCGAGGGGCAGATGTGCTGCCGCAAGTGGACCAGCCGCGAAGTGTTCGACATCCAGGACCAGTTCAACCCGTACTACCAGTACACCGACACCGGAGGCGGCACGTACTGGTGCACGGCGCGGGTGCAGCCGTCCAGCGAAGGGGCGCACTCGGTGAGCGTGGGGGTGCGCTTCGACGACACCAAGTGGTTCCTGGGGCGCGACACCCCCCACCGGGGCGTCTCGAAGCACTCTGTCGAGGTGTGCTGCCGGCGCGCACCGGCCGAGCTGGAGTCGGCGTGGCGCGACAACGCCTGGCCGAATGTGTCGACGCCGCGCACACTGCTGGCCACGCTGCCCACCGGCGCCTTCCCGGGTGTGGACACGACCGACGTCTACGAGTTCCTGCAGGCCCACGCCCCGGCGTGACCGGTGCGCAGCCCGCCACGTGTGCGGGTGCGCCGCACCGGCTCACGCCAGCGCGCGCAGCGCCACCCAGAGTTCGGCGCGCGCGGCGAACGAACCCAGGTCGACGCCGAGCAGCTGCTGCGCCTGGGCGATGCGCGCACGCATCGTGTGCCGGTGGATGCCGAGGGCAAGAGCCGCTTCGTCGAAGCGCGCGTCGTGCTCGAGCCAGGTCCGCACCGACTCGACCAGCGCGGTCCCGGCGTCCTCGTCGTGCGTCGCGAGCGGCGCCAGCGCCGCGCGCGCCAGGGTGCGGGCGGCGTCGGTGTGCAGCGTGGACAGCACGCCCGACGACGCGACGTCGCGGAACCACGACAGCGCCCCGACGCCGCGGCGCAGCGCCACCGCGGCCTGGTCGGCGGCACGCGCGAACGCGCCGTAACCGCCCGGTTCGGATGCCCCGATCCGCAGGTCGAACCGGGCCGCCAGCTCGGCCAGGTCGTCGGCGTCGCCTTCGGGCACCACGATCAGCAGATTCTGCTCGTCGCGGCCGAAGAACAGCCGCCGGCCGCGCTCGTGCGCGCGCAGCTCCAGCCATTCGGTCACCGCCTCGCGGGCCGGCGCATCCGTCATCGCGACGGTCACGGGTGCGGCGGGCAGCCCGCCCCACATGTCCCGCGCGACCCGGCGGGCCAGGGTCGGATCGTCCGACAGCAGCGACTGGACGACCCCGGCCCGCAGCAGCGAGCGCGCCCGCGCGAGCCCCTCGTTCTGCTCGAGCGCGAGCCCGGCCATCGCGATGACGGAGGTGACCAGGTCGCGGCCCTCCTGGTCGAGATTGCCGGTCGAGATCGCGATCACGCCGCGCAGATGGCCGCGCCGGCCCAGCGTCTGCAGCGTGAAGGGCGTGACGCCGACCTGCAGCGACGAGCCCGCGCGGGCGCCGCGGCGCAGCACCGTCGCCACCTCGTCGCCGACAGCGGCCGCCGTCGCGCCGTCCAGCGCCCCGGCCGGATGCTCGCGGGCCAGCGCCCCGGCCGCGTCGAACAGGCCGACCCAGGCGTCCAGCTGCCGGGCGAGCTCGGCCAGCGTGGCGCTCAGGCCGTCCGGCCGCAGCGCGGCCAGCGCGATCGCCCGCTGCGCGGCCAGCGCCCAGCTGCGTCGCGCATACGCCTGCGCGGCGATCGCCTGGGCGTTGGCCTGGGCGATGGCGATGAACGGGGTGCGGTAGGGCACCTCGAACAGCGGCAGGCGGGCGGTGCGGCACGCCCGGGTCAGCAGCGGGGGGATGCCGGCGCGCACGACGTCGGCGCCGAAGCCCAGGGCGCAGACGCCGCTGCCCACCAGCCGCTGCACGTAGGCGGTGTACGCGCCCGCATCGTCGCCCTCGCCGAACTGCGTGCCGGTCGTCAGCAGCGCCAGCCCGGTCGACAGGAACGGCGTCGGATCCGCCAGATCCGAGTTGTGCACCCACCGCACCGGCTGCTCCAGCGCGCCCGGCGTCAGGTCGTCCTCGGCGACCGCCAGCGACAGATGCAGATCCCGCCGTGACAGCAGGGCGCGCACGGTCGTGGCGTCGGTCTGCTCCATGCCGCAGAGTCTATACGTGAAGTCCAGGTGGTCACACCGAATGTACGTTGTGTCGAGTGCGCCAGGGGCCGTGTCGGCCTACGCTCGCGGTATGAGCATGAACACCCTGACCGCCACCCCCGTCGGCGGCCCCACGCTGCCGCAGGAGCGGCGTCTGGTCACCGACATCCCCGGCCCTCGCTCGCAGGAGCTGCTGGACCGCAAGTCCGCCGCCGTTGCCCCCGGGGTCTCGCACACCGCGCCGATCGCGGCCGTCGCCGCCGGCGGGGGAGTCGTCGTCGACGCCGACGGCAACTCGCTGATCGACCTGGGCAGCGGCATCGCCGTGACCACCGTCGGCAACGCGCACCCCAAGGTCGTCGCCGCCGTCCAGCAGCAGGTCGCGCAGTTCACGCACACCTGCTTCATGATCTCGCCGTACGAGTCGTATGTCGCCGTCGCCGAGGCGCTGAACCGCATCACTCCGGGCGCGTTCGCGAAGAAGAGCGCGCTGTTCAACTCCGGCGCCGAGGCCGTCGAGAACGCCGTGAAGATCGCCCGCAAGTACACCCGCAAGCAGGCCGTGGTCGCCTTCGACCACGGCTATCACGGCCGCACCAACCTGACCATGGCGCTGACGGCCAAGGCGATGCCGTACAAGAGCGGCTTCGGCCCGTTCGCCGGTGAGATCTATCGCGCACCGATGTCCTACCCGTACCGCGACGGACTGACCGGCCCCGAGGCCGCGAAGCGCGCGATCGCGATGATCGAGAAGCAGGTCGGCGCCGACAACCTGGCCGCCGTGCTGATCGAGCCGATCCAGGGCGAGGGCGGGTTCATCGTGCCCGCCGACGGCTTCCTGCCGGCGCTGGTGGAATGGTGCCACGTCCACGACGTCGTGTTCATCGCCGACGAGGTGCAGACCGGGTTCGCCCGCACCGGCGCGATGTTCGCCAGCGAGATCTTCGGCATCGAGCCCGACCTGATCACCACGGCCAAGGGCATCGCCGGCGGGCTGCCGCTGGCGGCGGTCACCGGTCGCGCCGAGATCATGGACGCCACCCACGGCGGCGGCCTGGGCGGCACTTACGGCGGCAACCCGGTCGCGTGCGCGGCGGCGGTCGCGGCGATCGACGTGTTCGAGCATGACGGCCTGATCGAGCGCGCCCAGCAGATCGGCGACATCCTGCTGCCGCGGCTGCGCGCCCTGCAGCAGTCCGACCCGCGCATCGGCGACGTGCGCGGCCGGGGCGCGATGGTCGCCGCCGAGTTCGTCGACCCCGAAACCGGCGACCCGGATGCCGCGCTGACGGGCGCCATCGCCAAGGCGTGCATCGCCGCCGGCGTGATCGTGCTCACCTGCGGCACGTTCGGCAACGTGATCCGGTTCCTGCCGCCGCTGTCGATCGGCGACGGCCTGCTGAGCGAGGGGCTGGATGTCGTGGCCGCCGCCCTCGCCGCCCACTGACAGCCCGACCACCGAGACCACCGAGAGGAACGCGCAATGAGCGCCGAGCAAGAGAGCGAACTGATGAACCGGGTCCCGACCGGACTGTTCATCGGCGGGCAATGGGTCCAAGCCGAAGGCGGCAAGACCTTCGACGTGCACGACCCGAGCACGAACGCCGTGATCCGCACGATCGCCGACGGCTCGCCGGCCGACGGCATGCGCGCGCTGGACGCCGCCGTCGCCGCCCAGGACGCCTGGGCGGCCACCCCGCCGCGCACCCGCAGCGACATCCTGCGCCGCGCGTTCGACCTGGTGCAGCAGCACAAGGAGGACCTGACGCTGCTGATGACCCTCGAGATGGGCAAGCCGCTGGCCGAGTCGCGCGGCGAGGTCGCCTACGGGGGCGAGTTCCTGCGCTGGTTCAGCGAGGAGGCGGTGCGCATCGGCGGCCGCTACGGGCTGAACCCCGAGGGCACCGGCCACATGATCGTCTCGCAGCACCCGGTGGGGCCGTCGTTCTTCATCACACCGTGGAACTTCCCGTTCGCGATGGCCACCCGCAAGATCGCCCCGGCACTGGCGGCCGGCTGCACCGTGGTCGTCAAGCCCGCCGCGCTCACCCCGCTGAGCACGATGTTCTTCGCGACCCTGCTGCAGGAGGCGGGCCTGCCCGACGGCGTGGTCAACATCGTCTCCACCACGACCTCGAGCAAGGTGTCGGGCCCCATCATCGCCGACCCGCGGCTGCGCAAGCTGTCGTTCACCGGCTCGACCGAGGTCGGCCGCAAGCTCATCGCGCAGGCCGCTGAAGGCGTGCTGCGGGTGTCGATGGAGCTCGGCGGTAACGCCCCGTTCGTCGTGTTCGAGGACGCCGACCTCGACAAGGCGGTCGATGGCGCGATGATCGCCAAGTTCCGCAACATCGGCCAGGCCTGCACCGCCGCGAACCGGTTCATCGTGCACGAGTCGATCGCCGAGGAGTTCGCGAACCGGGTCACGGCGAAGGTCACGGCGATGAAGATCGGCCGCGGCACCGAGGCGGACGTGCAGATCGGCCCGCTGATCGACGGGGATGCCGTCGCCAAGGCGAGCGAGCTGGTGGCCGACGCCGTCGGCCACGGCGCGACGGTGCGCACCGGGGGATCGGCCATCGAATCCGACGGCACCTTCTTCGAGCCGACGGTGCTGGCGGGCGTGCCCGTCGGCGCCGCCATCCTGCGCGAGGAGATCTTCGGCCCGGTGCTGGCCATCGCCACCTTCCGCGACGAAGACGAGGCGGTGCGGCTGGCCAACAACACTGAGTTCGGCCTGGTCTCGTACGTGTTCACCCAAGACCTCGCCCGCGGGCACCGCATGATCGACCGGCTCGAATCGGGCATGATGGGCCTGAATGTGGGCGTCGTCTCGAACGCCGCCGCCCCGTTCGGCGGCATCAAGCAGTCCGGCATGGGTCGCGAAGGCGGTCTGGAGGGCATCGCCGAGTACCTGTCCACGAAGTACACCCTCATCCCCGTCGAGCCGTAGGAGACAGCATGACCGAGTACGCCGTCGTCAACCCCGCCACCGGGCAGCTCGTTGCCGAATACGACACGTTCACCGACGCGCAGATCGCCGATGCCGTGGCCGCGGCCTCCGCCGCCTTCGGCACCTGGTCGCAGACGGCCGTCGCCGAGCGCGCCGCCGTGGTGCGCCGCATCGCGCAGCTGCATCGCGAGCGGCGCGACGAGCTGGCCGCGATCATCGTCCGCGAGATGGGCAAGCCCACCGCGGCTGCCGTCGGCGAGGTCGACTTCGCCGCCGACATCATCGAGTTCTACGCCGACAACGCCGAGAAGATCACGGCCGACCAGCCGATCGACATCGTCGGCTCAGGCACCGCCGTGGTGCGGCGCTCGCCGCTGGGCGTGCTGCTGGGCATCATGCCGTGGAACTTCCCCGCCTACCAGGTGGCCCGGTTCGCCGCGCCCAACCTGGTGCTGGGCAACACGATCCTGCTCAAGCACGCGCCGCAGTGCCCCGAGTCCGCGGCGTTCCTGGAGCGGATCTACGAAGATGCCGGACTGCCCGCGGGCGGCTACGTCAACGTCTACGCCAGCAACGAGCAGGCCGCCGCGATCATCGCCGACCCGCGCGTGCAGGGCGTGTCGGTGACCGGTTCGGAGCGCGCCGGGGCGGCCGTGGCCGAGGTCGCCGGGCGCAACCTGAAGAAGGTCGCGCTCGAGCTGGGCGGCTCCGACCCGTTCATCCTGCTGTCCACCGACGATCTGGATGCCACTGTGCAGGCGGCCTTCGACGCGCGCATCGACAACAACGGGCAGTCCTGCAACGGCGCCAAACGGTTCATCGTCGCCGACGCGCTGTACGACGAGTTCGCGGCGAAGTTCACCGCGGCGATGGCGGCGGTGCAGGCGGCCGACCCTACCGCGGAAGACACCGTGCTCGGTCCGCTGTCGTCCGAGGCGGCCGCGGCGCGCCTGCAGGAGCAGATCGACGGTGCCCGTGCGCAGGGTGCGACGGTGCTCACCGGCGGCACCCGCGAGGGCGCCTTCTTCGCGCCGACGGTGCTGGCGGATGTGACCGCCGAGATGGATGTCTATCGGCAGGAGCTGTTCGGCCCCGCCGCGACGCTGTACCGGGTCGCCGACGAGGACGCGGCCGTGGCGCTGGCCAACGACACCTCGTACGGTCTGGGCTCCTACCTGTTCACGACCGACCCGGAGCAGGCCCAGCGCGTGGCCGACCGCATCCAGGCGGGCATGGTCTACGTGAACCTGGTGCTCGCCGACAGCCCGGAGCTGCCGTTCGGCGGCGTCAAGCGCAGCGGCACGTCGCGCGAGCTCGGGCTGCTCGCAGCCGACGAGTTCGTGAACAAGAAGCTCATCCGCGTCGGGGCGTAGCCGGTTCGCGCGGCAACCGGTGCCGACAGCGGCGGCATCCAGGTCGGTTCGCGGCCGCGGAGGGCATGCCCTACACTGGAGAGGCAGTATTGTCTGCATTCTTTCGCTGTGCCCACGGGCCGAGGGCACGTCCCTCAGATCGCCGGTCGCAGCGCAGGAGTGAGGGCATCCCGGGACCTTCGGGTCCATAGGGCGGTAGCTCAATTGGCAGAGCAGCGGTCTCCAAAACCGCAGGTTGCAGGTTCGATTCCTGTCCGCCCTGCGCTTCAGCGATTTGCTGATTCACGGAAGACGATTCAGGTGGGGTCGATGGTCCAGGACGAGCCGAACGGCGAGATCATCGCTGCCAGCGATCGATCTGGCGAGCAGAAGGCGAACGTCTTCCAGCGCATCGTCATCTTCATCCGCGAGGTCTTCGCTGAACTGCGCAAGGTCATCACGCCCACGCGCCAGGAGCTGATCAAGTACACCATTGTGGTGATCGGCTTCGTCGGCGTGATGATGGCCATCGTCTACGGGCTGGACATCCTGTTCAGCTGGATGACCAACGTGGTATTCGGCGCACCGCCGACACCCTGACGACCTGCGCACCCCGGACGACACGAACGGAAGAGAAACAACAAGTGGCTGACAGACATGTCGACGACGCCGACTGGGCGACGGCCGCCGAGCAGTCCAGCGAGGACGACGAGGCCCAGGAAGGCAACGTCCTGCAGTCCGAAGAGCGCGCGGTCGAGGCGGCCGAGCACGGTGCGCTGCACGTCGAAGACGAAGACGACGCGGATGCGGATGACTCGGACGAGCGCTATGACCTTGAAATCGACGACCCGGAGGCTGACGCCATCGTGAACGACGCACTGCACATCGACGAGACCGCTGAGGCCGAGGCGGCCGCTGAGGTCCTCACCGACGACGCGGCCGACGAAGCGGCGCAGGCCGCCGCCGACGCGGCCGACCAGGTCACCCCTTACGACGGCCCCGACATCAACGGCGAGGACGACCGCCCGGCACCCGACGACGACGATGCGGATGCCGAGGATGAGGACCCGTATGAGGCGTTCCGCACCGAGCTGCGCACCCTCGAGGGCAAGTGGTACGTCATCCACTCTTACGCCGGCTTCGAACGCAAGGTGAAGGCCAACATCGAGCAGCGCAAGTCGACGCTCGAGGTGGAAGAGGACATCTACCAGGTCGAGGTCCCGATGGAGGACGTCGTCGAGATCAAGAACGGCCAGCGCAAGATGGTCACGCGTGTTCGGATCCCCGGCTACGTGCTCGTGCGCATGGAGCTCAACGAAGACACCTGGTCGGTGGTGCGGCACACCCCGGGTGTCACGGGCTTCGTCGGCAACGCGCACAACCCGACGCCGCTGCGCTTCGAAGAGGCGTTCAACATGCTCAAGCCCCTCGTCGAGATCAAGGATGTCGCCACCGTCAAGGGTGGCGCCGCCAAGAGCGGCCAGACCGCTGCTCGGGCGATCCCCGCCGAGATCGACTTCGAGGTCGGCGAGACCATCACGATCAAGGAGGGCTCGTTCGCGGGTCTGCCCGGCACGATCAGCGAGATCAACGCCGCGAGCGGCAAGCTCACCGTCCTCGTCTCGCTGTTCGAGCGCGAGACCCCGGTCGAGCTGTCGTTCGAGCAGGTCACGAAGATGCTCTAGCGCGCCCCCGCGCCCGCACGGACACGCCGGTCCCACCCGGAATGCCCGGCCTCGGCCGCCGGACGCGCCGTATTGCGGCATCCGGTAGACTTACGTGGTTGCGCGCTCGTCGCGCCACCATCCCCACCACTGCCAGGAACCGCCTGGTGTGTGGCAGCGCGTTCCGGAGCACTGCGCCCCGGACGCACGAAAGGAAAGCACAATGGCACCGAAGAAGAAGGTGACCGGCCTGATCAAGCTTCAGATCAAGGCCGGCGCCGCCAACCCGGCACCGCCGATCGGGCCCGCGCTCGGTCAGCACGGTGTGAACATCATGGAGTTCTGCAAGGCGTACAACGCCGCGACCGAGTCGCAGCGCGGCAACGTCATCCCCGTCGAGATCACCGTCTACGAGGACCGCAGCTTCACGTTCATCCTGAAGACCCCGCCGGCCGCCGAGCTGATCAAGAAGGCCGCCGGCGTCGCGAAGGGCTCGGCCACGCCGCACACTGTCAAGGTGGGCAAGCTCACCCGTGAGCAGGTGCGTCAGATCGCCGAGACCAAGCAGCCCGACCTGAACGCGAATGACATCGACGCCGCCGCGGAGATCATCGCCGGCACCGCCCGTTCCATGGGCATCACGGTCGAGGGTTGAGGGAGTAACGAACATGGCTACCAAATCCAAGGCTTACCGCGCCGCGAGCGCGAAGATCGAGGCGGACAAGTTCTACACGCCGACCGAGGCTGTCGGGCTCGCCCGTGAGACCGGGTCGAAGAAGTTCGACTCGACCGTCGAGGTCGCGCTCAAGCTCGCCGTCGACCCGCGCAAGGCGGACCAGATGGTGCGCGGCACCGTCATCCTGCCGCACGGCACCGGCAAGACCGCCCGCGTGATCGTGTTCGCCACCGGACCTGCCGCCGAGGCTGCCATCGCAGCCGGTGCGGACGAGGTCGGCGGTGCCGAGCTGATCGAGCGGGTCGCCGGCGGCTGGACCGACTTCGACGCGGCCGTGGCCACGCCCGAGCTGATGGGCCAGGTCGGTCGTCTGGGCAAGGTGCTGGGCCCGCGCGGCCTGATGCCGAACCCGAAGACCGGCACAGTCACCCCGAACGCGGCCAAGGCCGTGGAAGACATCAAGGGCGGCAAGATCGAGTTCCGCGTCGACAAGCACGCCAACGTGCACTTCGTCGTCGGCAAGGCCTCGTTCACCGCCGAGCAGCTGGACGAGAACCTGCGCACCGCGCTCGACGAGATCGTGCGTCTGAAGCCGTCCAGCTCGAAGGGACGCTACATCCAGAAGGGTGCGGTGTCGACCACGTTCGGCCCCGGCATCCCGCTGGATGTGGGCGCCATCTGATCCCGACGTGCAGAACGGGGCCCCGCCTTCGGGTGGGGCCCCGTTCTGTGTCCGGCGGCGGAGGGGACCTGTCCGCCCTGCGGCAGGCGGCCGCATCCGGTCGGGCGGGCGTGGGATCGTTGAGCCATGGAGTACACACGACTGGGCGACTCGGGCCTGCGCATCTCGAAGATCATCCTCGGCTGCATGAGCTACGGCGAACCGGATGCCGGCACGCACGAATGGTCGATCGGCATCGATGCCGCCCGACCCTTCTTCCGGCGGGCGATCGAGGCGGGCATCACGACGTTCGACACCGCGAACGTGTACTCGCTCGGTTCGAGCGAAGAGATCACGGGTCGTCTGGTGCGCGAATTCTCCTCACGCGACGAGGTCGTCATCGCCACGAAGGTCGCCATGCGCATGGGGCCCGGACCGAAGGGCAGCGGGCTGTCGCGCGCGGCGATCTTCGCGCAGGTGGACGCGTCGCTGCGCAGACTGGGCACGGACTACATCGACCTCTACCAGATCCATCGGCTCGACCCCCGGGTGCCGAGGGAGGAGATCATGCAGGCGCTGCACGATCTCGTGCGAGCGGGCAAGGTCCGCTATCTGGGGGCGTCCTCGATGTACGCGTGGCAGTTCGCGACGCTGCAGCACGCGGCCGATATCGGCGGCTGGACGCGATTCATCTCGATGCAGGACCAGTACAGCCTGCTGATGCGCGAGGAGGAGCGGGAGATGCACCCGTACTGCCTCGATCAGGGGGTCGGCGTGATCCCGTGGAGTCCGTTGGCGCGCGGTCGCCTGGCACGTCCCTGGGGAGCGGAGACGTTCCGCACCCGGACGGATGCGTACGGCAAGACGCTCTACCACCAGCAGGACGACGCCGACCGGGCCGTCATCGAGGTCGTCGGCGAGATAGCCGCGACGCGTGAGGTCAGCCGCGCACAGGTCGCTCTGGCCTGGGTGATGGCGCAGCCCGCCGTCTCAGCGCCGATCGTGGGCGCGACCAAGCCGCAGCATCTCGAAGACGCGCTGGCCGCCGCCGAGCTGACGCTGACCGACGATGAGATCGCGCGACTGCAGGCCGGATACACCCCGCGGCTGCCGGAAGGATTCTGATCGGGCGGGTGACCTGGACGGGCGTCGTGCGGTTCCCTCCAGGCGGATGCCGCCGGCGTCGTCGGTCATGCCGTCGGTCGCACCTCGAACCCGACGTACCCGGCGGGCGGCAGATCCCGTACCCGTGCACCGGTGACCCGCGATCCCGGCGGGCCCTCGGCCATCCATGCGAGCAGCGCGTCGACCTGGTCAGCGCTGCCCTCGACCTCGGCTTCGACGCTGCCGTCGTGGCGGTTGCGCACCCAGCCGGCGGCTCCCGCCTCCCGCGCTTGAAGGCGCATCGTGTAGCGGTAGCCGACGCCCTGCACCGACCCGGTGACCACCACATGCACGCGTCGCATTCCTCTATCGTGCCGTGATGGCCCGGCCGCGGCCAACCGGTGCGGCATCCGCTCGGGGCGCGCTCGGCGGTCAGCCGGGGAACGCGAGGTGCACGGCCAGCGCGATCATGATCACCGCTATCACGGCGTCCAGGACGCGCCACGCCCGCGGCGTCGCCAGCAGGCGGCCGAGCAGCCTCGCCCCGAACGCGAGGCTGAAGAACCACAGCGCACTGGCCACCATCGCCCCCAGCGCGAACGCCCAGCGGCCGGCCCCGTGCGTGCTCGCCACCGAGCCGAGCAGGAACACGGTGTCCAGGTACACGTGCGGGTTCAGCCAGGTCAGCGCGAGGCAGGTCAGCACCGCCGGAGCCAGCGCCGTGCGCGTCGCGACGGCGGTGCCTCCCGGCGCGGGCGACGTGCCGGCTGCGCGGACGCGCAGCGCCGCGCCCGTCGGGCGCACCGCGCGCCGCAGCGCCATCGCGCTGTAGCCGAGCAGGAAGGCCGCGCCCATCCAGCGCACGAGCGTGACCAGCTGCGGCAGTGCGTGCAGTGCGAGCCCGATCCCCGAGACGCCGAGCACGATGAGCAGGGCATCCGAGAGGGTGCAGATCACGGCGATCGCCAGCACGTGCTCGCGACGCAGGCCCTGGCGCAGCACGAAGAGGTTCTGCGCCCCGATCGCGACGATCAGCGAGAGACCGAGTCCGAGGCCGGCAAGAGCAGAGGTGAGCACATCTCGACGCTACGAGCCGGCGACTCTGAAGCACAGCTCAGGGTTCTGATGCTGCATTAGTATGCCTTACGATGCGGATCCCGTTCGAGCTGGCCGAGACCCTCGCCGTCGTGATCGACGAGGGGACGCTGGATGCTGCCGCCCGCCGGCTGCACGTGAGTCCGTCCGCGGTCAGCCAGCGCATCAAGGCGCTGGAGGAGCGGCTCGGGCAGGTCGTGCTGGTGCGCAGCAGGCCCGCGAAGGCGACGGCTGCCGGCGCCGCGGTGGTGCGGTTCGCCCGCCAGCTCGCGCTGCTCGAGCAGGATGTCGTGGCCGTCTTGGAGCCGGACGCGACCACGCGGATGAGCGTCGCCCTCGCGGTGAACGCCGATTCGCTGGCGACCTGGTTCCTCGCCCCGTTGACGCGGCTGAGCCGGCAGCATCCGCTCGTGTTCGACCTGCACCGCGACGACCAGGACTTCACCGCCGGCCTGCTCGAGTCCGGCACCGTGCTGGGCGCGGTCACCTCACGGGCGCAGCCCGTCGCCGGCTGCCGCGTCGTGCCGCTGGGGACGATGGGATACGAAGCGGTCGCGACACCGGAGTATGTCGCGACCTGGCTGCCGGGCGAGACCGACGCCAGCGTGGTCGACGCGCTGGCGCACGCGCCGCTCGTGGACTTCGATCGCCGCGATGACCTGCAGTCCGGCTGGCTGCGCGCCCGGGGCGTGCGGGCGACGCCGCCGCGGCACTATGTGCCGGCGTCGAGCGACTTCGCCCGCGCCGTGCAGCGGGGCATGGGGTGGGGCCTGTTGCCGACGTTCCAGTCGGCCGCGGGCCTGGCCGACGGCACGCTGGTCCGCCTCGGCGGCGATCGGGTCGACGTGCCGCTGTACTGGCAGCAGTGGAATCTGCGCTCGCCGCTGCTCGAGCTGATCGCCGACGAGGTTGTCGCCGAAGGGCGTCGGGTGCTCGTGGCGTGACGCGCGATGCGCGGTTCAGACCGCCCGCGGCACGATGGTGGTCGCCAGTGCCCGCAGCAGCCCGGTTAGCCGCTCGATCGAGGCCAGGGGCCACTCGATCATGGCGCCCTCGAGCTGGTCGACGAACGGGAAGCGCACCGCCTCATAGCGCTCCCGGCCCGGGGCGGACAGGCTGATCAGACGGATCCGGCCGTCCGCCGGGTCGGGGGTGCGCTCGATGAGCCCGAGCCCCTCCAGTTCGGTCACAGCACGACTGATCAGGCCCTTGTCCTGCTCCATGCGCTCGGCGAGCGTGGAGGCGCTCACCGGGCCGATCTGGTCGATCATCGTGAGCACCTTGAAGGTGCCGGGGAGCATGCCCGGACTCACGGCGTCCGCGGCCTGCGCATACGCGCGGCGCAGCTGGGTGAACAGCAGCGTGAACGCGCTCTCGAGCTCTCGCACGGCTTCGCGGTGCCCTCCGGGCGCAGGGTCGGCGCCCGCGGCGGGGGCGTGCTCGGCGGCGTCGGCGGTGGTCATCCCTCGTCCGGTCCCCGGCGTCCCGCCTCGGCCGTGGCGCCCGCGACCGGGATGCTGCCGGTGGCGGTCAGGACCTCCATGCCCTCGGCCACCGAGACGGTGGCCAAGTCCGCCTCGCCGGCGTGCTGACGCTCGGTGTTGGTCATCCGGGTCAGCGGCGTGTTCGGGATGAACACGATGGCGATCAGGCTGATCACGGCGAACGGCACGGCGAACAGGAACGAGTGCGAGATGCCCTGCGCGTAGATGTCCTCGACGATCACGCGCAGCGCGTGCGGCATGTCCGACACCTGCGGCATCGTGCCCGAGCTCAGCTGCGCCTGCCAGTATGGCGCCTGATCGCCGAGGCTCGTGATGGCCGCGACCAGGTCGGACATCTGCTGCTTCATCAGCTCGATGACCTTGGCCGCCAGCGCGGCGCCCATGACCGCGACTCCGATCGTGCCGCCCAGGCTCCGGAAGAAGGTGACCCCGGAGCTGGCCACACCGATCTCACCGGGCTTGCAGGTGTTCTGCACGATCAGCACCAGGTTCTGCATCGTCATGCCGACGCCGGCGCCGAGCAGGAACATGTAGAGCGAGACCAGCACGAAGTTCGTGTCGTAGTGGATCGTCGACAGCGTGTACGAGCCGGCGATCAGCAGCACGCCGCCGGCGATCAGGTACACCTTCCAGCGCCCGAACCGCGAGATCAGCCAGCCGATGACGATGGATGCCGCGAGCAGGCCCGCGATCATCGGGATCGTCATGAGCCCCGACTGGGTGGGCGTGGCGCCGCGCGCGAGCTGCATGTACTGGCTGAGGAACACGGAGGCGCCGAACATCGCGATCCCGGTCGCGATCGACGCGACCACGGCGAGCGTGAAGGTGCGGTTGCGGAACAGCGACAGCGGCACCAGCGGCTCCTTGGAGCGCAGTTCGACGATCACGAACAGCACCGCCGCCAGCAGGGCACCGCCCACCATCAGGAGGGTCGGCACGCTCCACCAGTCGAAGCTCGTGCCGGCGACGGTCACCCAGATCAGCAGCAGCGAGACCGCGACCGACAGCAGCACGATGCCGAGGTAGTCGATCGACACCTTGCGACGCACCACGGCCGCCAGGTGCAGCGTCTTCTGCACCATGATCAGTGCCAGGATCGCGACCGGCAGTGCGACGTAGAAGTTCCAGCGCCAGCCCCACGCATCGGTGAGCACGCCGCCCAGAAGCGGACCGCCGACCGTGGCGACGGCCATCACCGCGCCGAACAGGCCCATGTACTTGCCGCGCTCGCGCGGGCTGAGGATGTCGGCCATCAGGACTTGGCTGAGGGCGGCGAGGCCGCCCGCGCCCAGTCCCTGCACGGCGCGGAAGGTGATCAGCATCTCGGGGCTCTGCGAGAATCCGGCCGCGGCGGTGGCCAGCACGAAGATGACGATGGCCAGCTGGTAGAGCAGCTTGCGGTTGAACAGGTCGGCGAGTTTGCCCCAGATCGGCGTCGAGATCGCCGTGGTCAGCAGCGTCGCGGTGACCACCCAGGTGAACGCGGCCTGGTCGCCGCCCAGGTCGTGCACGATCACCGGCAGCGAGCTCGAGACGACGGTCGAGGCGAGCATCGACACGAACATGCCGAGGATCAGGCCGGACAGGGCTTCGAGCACCTGCCGGTGGCTCATCGCCGGCTTCGCGCCGGCGACGGGGTGGGGAGTGGTCATCCGAGTCTTTCCATGAGGACGGGGTGGATGCGGCGGCACTGGCGCAGGTTGTTGACGAACGTCAACTGTTGACAAGAGTCAACTGTATGGTCGATCGTTGACCTCTGTCAACTACCTGTCCGCATGGTCAGTCGGCGAGGGCCAGGGCGCGGTACGGTTCGCGCGCCGGGGCCGCCGGGCCGGCAGGCACCGGACGTGGATGCGTGCGGCGGTGCAGCTCGTCGATCAGGCTCGTCGCCAGTCGCACGAGCTTCGCGATCTCGGCGTCGTCGCGGTCCACCCAGGCGCACCGCGGCTCGTCGCCGACCGGCACGAAGTCCTCGTGCTGCTCCCACGCGACCAGCGTGCGCTCGGCGCCCAGCACGTGCTGCTGCCACCACACCTGCCGCAGATAGGAGCGGGGGATGCTGCGCCAGGCCTTGCTGGTCGTCTTGATCTCGGCGAGGGTGATGCGGCCGTCGGCATCCTGTGCGATGCCGTCGGGCGTGGCCAGGTGCCGCGGCTCGACCACTGCGCGAAACAGCGCCGATGAGGGCGCGATGCCGTGCGTCGCCGCGACCCACCGGGCGATCTCCGGCTCGCGCCGCCGCCCGTGGTCGGTGTAGGCGTTGCCGGTGAACCCAGTGCCGCGCAGCTTGGCGTCGGCCGCGCGCGCGATGACCCGTGCGCTGGTCAGGGCCGCGACATCCGTCGCCGTGATCCCGCGCGAGCGCGCCCGCAGCCAGCCGACCCGGTCGCGCGAATCCGCGACGATGCGGTCGGCAAGCTCGGGGGTCACCTCTCGAGGGTATCCCCGGTGGCAGACGGACCCCGTCCGCGACGCGGGGCCTCCGCGGACCGGGTTGCATTCACGGCGCACAGTGGCAGAGTCGGGGGCATGGACATCATCACGCAGGACGGGTTCCGCGCGGCCGCAGGCGTCGGCGACTGGCGATTCGCCGACGACGCCGTGAGCGCCGTGTTCACGACGGGCGACTTCGCCACCGGCGCGCGCCTGTTCGAGGCGATCGCCGCACTCGCCGAGGCCGCGAATCACCACCCCGACGTCGAGGTCACCTACCCGAAGGTGCAGGTGCGGCTCACGTCGCACGACGCCGGCGGTGTCACCCGCAAGGACGTCGAGCTGGCCGCGGCGATCTCACAGGCCGCCCGCGACCTGGGCATCGGCGCCGAGCCGGCCTGAGCGCGCCCGGCGGCCTGATCGGCTGAGGGCTTCCCGGCGCACGGCTGCGGTGCGATTTGGCGCCGGGGGCGGCATCGGCGTATTCTGGTGCATAGCCAAAGACCGTCGGTCATCGGCGTGCGCGAGCACTCCGATCGAAGCACTGCCACGCAGGGGCCCACGCAGGTGACATGAAGGATTCTGCTGATTCCGCTCCGTCGCTTGCGTCGGAGCTTTTTTGTGTGTCAGGAGACCGGTGATTTCAGGCCGGTGCCCCGCCATCGCGGAGCATCTCATACAGACAAGGAGTGGCCATGGCGCAGAAGGACCAGGCGGTCGCCGAGCTCACGAAGCATTTCGAGAACTCTGCCGCTGTTCTGCTGACCGAGTACCGCGGTCTGACGGTTGCCGAGCTCAAGGAGCTTCGGGGCAGTATTCGTCAGGACGCGGAATACGCCGTGGTGAAGAACACGCTGACCAAGATCGCCGCCAATAAAGCGGGAATCGGGTCGCTGGATGACGACCTGAAGGGGCCGTCAGCCATCGCATTCGTGCACGGTGACCCAGTCGCCGTCGCGAAGGGCCTGCGCGCCTTCGCCAAGGCACATCCTCTTCTGGTGATCAAGGGCGGCTTCTTCGACGGCGCCCCCCTGACCGCGGAAGAGGTCAACCAGCTCGCCGACCTCGAGAGCCGTGAAGTCCTGCTGGCGAAGCTCGCCGGTGCCTTCAAGGCCTCGATGTTCCAGGCGGCATATCTGTTCAACGCACCGCTGTCGAAGGCCGTTCGCACGGTCGACGCGCTGCGCGAGAAGCAGGAGTCCGCGGCCTGATCCCGGCCTCGGCATAACAACCCTCAGCAAGGAGAACCATCATGGCAAAGCTCAGCACCGACGAGCTTCTGGACGCCTTCAAGGAGCTGTCGCTCATTGAGCTCAGCGAGTTCGTCAAGAAGTTCGAGGAGACCTTCGAGGTCACCGCCGCCGCCCCCGTCGCCGTTGCCGCCGCCGGCGCCCCGGCCGCGCCCGCCGAAGAGGTCGAGGAGAAGGATTCCTTCGATGTCATCCTCGAGACGATCGGCGACAAGAAGATCCAGGTCATCAAGGTCGTCCGCGAGCTCACCTCGCTCGGCCTGGGCGACGCGAAGGCTGTCGTCGACGGCGCGCCCAAGGCAGTTTTGGAGGGGGCCACCAAGGAGGCCGCCGACAAGGCCAAGGCCGCCCTGGAAGAGGCCGGCGCCACGGTCACCCTGAAGTAGTCTCTGCTTCGCTGCGAGAGCCCCGGGCCGGTGCCCGGGGCTCTCTCGCGTCCTGCTGCGAACGCAGGGCGAACATCCACTCCTACGACCGGTCGGACCCCGCTACGTGACTGCTGATGAGAACACCCCCCGCACGCTGACCGGATCGATCCGCACCGTGACCGCGGCGCTGCGCCTGCCGCCGGCCACCGGTGCGATCCGCACCCTCGGCCCGGACCCGGCCACGGCGCCGATCATGCTGCACCCGGGCGACGCGATCTCCACCGCCCGCCGGGTCGTCTACATCATCCTGCTCGGGGCACTCACCGCCCTCGGGCCGTTCACCGTCGACCTGTATCTGCCGGCCTTCCCGGTGCTCGAGCGCGACTTCCAGACCACCGCCGCAGCCGTCCAGCTCACCCTGACCGGCACCATGATCGGCTTCGGCCTCGGCCAGCTGATCATCGGCCCCCTCAGCGACAAGCTGGGCCGGCGCATCCCGCTGCTGATCGTGACCGCGCTGCATGTCGCGGCCAGCGTGCTGGCGGCGCTTGCGCCGACCCTGCTGCTGCTGGGCGGGGCCCGCGTGCTGATGGGCATCGGTGCCGCCGCCGGCGGCGTCGTGGCCATGGCGATGGTGCGTGACCTGTTCGGGGGACGGCGGCTGGTCGTCATGCTCAGCCGGCTCGCCCTGGTCAGCGGCGCCGCGCCGGTGATCGCACCGCTGATCGGCTCGGCGCTGCTGGTGGTGATGGACTGGCGGGGCATCTTCATCGTGCTCGCCGGCTACGGCATCGTGATGCTCGGCTGCGCGAGCTTCGTCCTGCCCGAGACGCTGCCGCGGGCGCGGCGGGTCGATGCCGGCACCACGACGATCTGGCAGCGGTACGGCAGCGTGCTGCGCGATCGCATCTTCATCGGAGTGCTGGTCATCGGCGCGATGACTTTCAGCGGCCTGTTCTCGTACCTGTCGAGCTCGTCGTTTCTCTTCCAGGAGAGCTACGGGTTCACCCCGCAGCAGTACGGGCTGCTGTTCGCCGCCAACTCGGTGGGCCTGGTCATCGGCGTGCAGATCGCGGCACGGCTGGCCGCGCGGTTCGGCCCGCAGTGGGTGCTCGCCTTCTCGACCGCGGTGCTGGTGCTCTCGGCCGTGGCGATCCTGGTCTGCGACCTGGCCGGCGCGGGCCTGTGGGGCACCGTCATCCCGCTGTTCGTGTTCATGACCGCGTGCGGTTTCACCTTCCCGTGCGTGCAGGTGCTGTCGTTGGACCGCCACGGCAAGGCCGCCGGCACCGCCGCCTCGCTGCTCGGATTCGCCAACAATGCCGTGGCCGGCTTCATCTCGCCGATCGTGGGCTTGATCGCGCACGAGGCCGGAATCACCGCGTCGACGATGGCGGTCGTGATGATCGGATGCGCCGTGGTCGGCGTGGCGGCACTGTGGCTGATCGTCCGCCCGCACACGGTGCCGCAGCTCACGCCCTGACCGGTTCCGGGGGAGGCACGCCATGAGAGCGCTCCCATGAGTTATCAACCTGTTATGGGCCTTTGTTGAAAAGCCCACGCGACGCCTGTACGTTCGCTGTAAGCGCTTGCGGCGTCCCGAACCGGGGCCGCCTCTTGCTTCCGAACGAGGAGGATGACAGTGGACAAGTCAATGCGACGTTCCGTGATTTCCTCGCTGGCACTGGTGGGCGTGGCGAGCATGGTGCTGACCGGCTGTGCCGAGACCGGTTCAGGCGGCACCGGCGACGACAGCGTGAAGGGCCAGACCGTGCACATCTCGGGCGGCATCACCGGGTCCGAGGCGGACCTGCTCAACCAGTCGTTCGACCAGTTCACCAAGGACACCGGCATCAAGGTCGAGTACACCGGAGACAAGGGCTTCGAAGGCAACATCGTCACCAAGGTGAAAGGCGGGTCGGCACCCGACCTCGCGATCGTCCCGCAGCCGGGGCTGTTGCAGTCGCTGATCCTCACCGGCGAAGTGCAGAAGGCCGACGAGACCGTCAGCGCCAACGTCGACAAGTACTGGTCGAAGGACTGGAAGAACTACGGCAGCGCCGACGGCGACTTCTATGCGGCGCCGATGCTCGCCAACGTCAAGGGCTACGTCTGGTACTCACCGGCCGAGTTCACCAAGTGGGGCGTGGAGATCCCCAAGACCTGGGACGACGTGCTGGCCCTGACCAAGACGATCCGGGAGAAGACCGACGCGGCCCCGTGGTGCGTCGGATTCGCATCGGGTGACGCGTCCGGCTGGCCGGGCACCGACTGGATCGAGGACCTCGTGCTGCGCCAGGCCGGGCCGGATGTCTACGACCAGTGGGTCAGCGGTGACGTGAAGTTCACCGACCCGCAGATCAAGGACGCCTTCGACGCGGTCGGCTCGATCCTGCTGAACAAGGACTACGTCAACGCCGGGTTCGGTGACGTGAAGAGCATCAACTCGACGGCGTTCGCCGACGTCGCCGCCAAGGTCGCCGACGGCACCTGCGCTCTGACGCACCAGGCATCCTTCCTGTCGTCGAACTTCCTCGTCGCCAAGACGAAGGACGGCGCCACACCCACCGTCGCACCCGACGGCGACGTGTACGCGTTCGTGCTGCCGGGCATCGAGGCCGGCGCCAGCTCGATCGAGGGTGGCGGCGAGTTCGTCGCCCGCTTCGCCGACTCCGCGGCGGCCAAGCAGGTCCAGCAGTTCATGACCACGCCCGAGTTCGCCGATGCCCGCGTGAAGCTGGGCGGCGTCATCTCGGCGAACAAGGGCGCCGACGCGTCGCTGGCCTCCAGCGACTTCCTGGTCGAGGCGATGAAGATCATGCAGGACCCGAACACGGTCTTCCGTTTCGACGCATCGGACCTGATGCCGGCCACGGTCGGTTCGGGATCGTTCTGGAAGGGCATGGTCAGCTGGATCGACGGCATGCCCACCGACAAGGTTCTCGAGGCGATCCAGGCGGGCTACGAGAACTAGCGCACGACGGGTCGGCAGGACGAGTGCACGGCGCCCGTCCTGCCGACCCCGCAGCATGAGTGGGCGAGCGCACGCCCACGGGAGGGCAGGACAATGGCGACGACCATGACCGACCAGCTCACCGATCCGCGGCGAAAGCCCGGAGCGTCCCGACGGGTCACCGGCATCATCCTCGCCGCGGCGGCCGTGCTGGTCGTGGCGCTGTTGCTGTTCCTGCTCACCTCCGGCCCGGACGAGAACGCCAAGCCGACCACCCTCGGGTTCTCGCTGAACAGCTTCTTCGTCTGGGTCGGCCAGCTGCACCCGCTCGTGCAGATCCCGATCGTGGTGGTGCTGTTCGCCATCCTGGTCGCCGTCATCCTGCTGCTGATCGAATACGCCCCGCGCGCCGGCCGCGGCTACAGCGTGCTGCGGATGGCCGCCTGCTTCGTCATCCCGGTGATCGCCTTCATGGTGATGCGCCCGTACCAGAACTCCGTCGTGTACGTGGTCGCGATCGCTCTGCTGGCCGGTGCGATCCTGTTCTTCGCCGACTACCGGTCCCGGCAGGGGACGGGGTACCTCTTCCAGCTGATCATCTTCCTGGCACCGGCGGCGATCCTGCTGCTGACCGGCCTCGTCTACCCGGCGATCTCGACGATCTTCCAGTCGTTCTTCGACAAGACCGGCACCGAGTTCGTCGGACTGGAGAACTACATCTGGACGTTCACCAACGCCTACGGCTTCTGGTCGGTGATCAACACCCTGATCTGGGCGCTGATCGCCCCGATCGCCGCGACCGGCATCGGCCTGATCTATGCCGCCTTCGTCGACCGTGCCCGCGGTGAGAAGTTCCTCAAGCTCTGGGTGTTCATGCCGGTCGCGATCTCGTTCGTGGGCGCCGGCATCATCTGGAAGTTCGTCTACGACTACCGGCAGGGTCAGCAGGTCGGCATCCTCAACGCGATCCTCGGCTGGTTCGGCGCCGAGCCGGTCGGCTGGCTGGATGCGCAGCCGCTGGTGAACACCATCTGCCTGCTGGTGGTGTTCATCTGGAGCCAGACCGGGTTCGCGATGGTGATTCTGTCGGCCTCGATCAAGGCGGTGCCGGCCGACCAGCACGAAGCCGCGCAGCTGGACGGCGCCAGCGCCCTGCAGCGGTTCTTCAACGTCACGATCCCCGGCATCCGCACGTCGCTGGTCGTGGTGCTGACGACGATCACGATCGCGGCGCTGAAGGTGTATGACATCGTCGCGGTGATGACCGGCGGCCGCTCCAACAGCTCGGTGCTGGGCTTCGAGATGGTCAATCAGCAGCAGCGGTTCCAGAGCTACGGGCACTCGTCGGCGCTGGCCGTGGTGCTGTTCCTGTTCGTGATGCCGCTGATCGTCTACAACGTGATTCAGATGCGCAAGCAGAAGGAGATCCGCTGATGGCCACCGTCGAGCTCGATCCTCCCGTCAGCACGCGGGCCGCACGCACTCTGGGCCAGCAGAGCCGCCAGACCCGCAAGGACGAGAAGGATGCGCAGAAGCGGCTCACCTCCCGGGGCGCGACCCTGGCCGCGGCCATCATCGCGGTCATCTGGACGATCCCCACCTTCGGGCTGTTCGTCACCTCGTTCCGGCCCGGTGCCGACTCGAACTCGACTGGGTGGTGGACGGTCTTCACCAACCCCGGTTTCACGCTGTCGAACTACTTCGATGCGCTGACGGCCGGCGGCACCTCGCTGACCCTGGGTGCGTCGTTCATCAACTCGCTGGCCATAGCGATCCCCGCCACCGTGATCCCTATCTCGATCGCGGCGCTGGCCGCCTATGCGTTCGCGTGGATCCCGTTCAAGGGCCGCAGCATCCTGTTCGTCGGCGTGTTCGCCCTACAGATCGTGCCGATCCAGATGGCGCTGGTGCCGCTGCTGAGCCTGTTCTCGCGCGGGCTCACGGTCGCCGGGGTCGGGATCTTCCCCGGCTTCACGCTGCGCGAGGTCGACCACAGCTTCGCGACCGTGTGGATCGCGCACGCGATCTTCGCGATGCCGCTGGCCATCTTCCTGCTGCACAACTTCATCTCGGAGATCCCCGGCGAGCTGATCGAGGCGGCTCGAGTGGACGGCGCCGGGCACGGCCAGATCTTCTTCCGGATGATCGTGCCGCTGGCGATGCCGGCGATCGCCTCGTTCGCGATCTTCCAGTTCCTGTGGGTGTGGAACGACCTGCTGGTGGCGACGATCTTCGCCCCCAGCTCGTCGCTGCCGCTGACCCAGACGCTGAACTCGCTCTCGGGCACCTGGGGCAACCAGTGGTACCTGCAGTCGGCGGGCACGTTCATTTCGATCATCGTGCCCCTGGTGGTCTTCTTCGCCCTGCAGCGATTCTTCGTGCGGGGTCTGATGGCCGGCGCCACGAAGGGCTAGCGGCGGCCGAGCTCGCGCACCGGACGCAGCCGGAACAGCCGCACGGTGCGGCCGGACTCGCGCTCGTAGGAGCGGTAGTTCGGCCACTGCACCTCGATGCGCGCCCAGGCGGCTTCGCGGTCTTCGCCGCGCACGCGGGTGGCGCGGACGGCCAGGATGCGGCCGCGGACGGTGATCTCGGCATCCGGATGGGCGATCAGGTTGGCCGTCCAGGCCGGATGCCGCGGCCCGGCGAAGTTCGTTCCGGCGACGATCGCGCATCCGGTGCCGTCGGGGGTGTACATCAGCTGGACGTCACGAGGCTGCCCGGACTTCGCACCGATCGTGTGCAGGGTGAGCGAGGGGACCAGCAGACCGCTGATCGGCATCCGCCCGCCGTTCAGCACCCGGAACGTGCGCTCGAGCGCCGGCATGACGACCCGGCCGATGCGGCGGAACAGCGGCGTCTGGGTCAGCGGCGCGACGAGTCTGCGCACCGTCTGCAGCACCGTCGTCATGCGCCAATTGTGCACCATCGCCGATACGTGCTGACTAGGCTGAGCGCATGACTGCGCCCGAAGATGTCACCGCCGCCGATGCCGAACTCACCCGACTGCGGGCCGCGGCCGCGGCGGCGCAGGCCGCGCTCGCCGCCGCCCAGGCTGATGCCGCGCTGGCGGCAGCGGAGTCGGCCGCAGCGAAGGCGAAGGCCGGTGCGGCCGCGAAGCCGGCGGCAGCCGCGAAGCCGGATGCGGCGGCCGCCGCGCCGGATGCGGCGGCCGCTGCCGCCGACGCCTCGGCCGCCGACGCCGACGCCCCGGCCGCGGCATCCGGCCCCCTGGACGCCGAAGCGGTGCAGGCGATCGTCGACGGATACGCGTTCACCGAGGCGGCGCTGGAGCTGGGCGCGCTGGTGAACACCGCCCCGATGCCGTCCGCGCAGATCCGCATCCCGCTGGCGATGCTGGGCCGCCACGGCCTGGTCGCCGGCGCCACCGGCACCGGCAAGACGCGCACCCTGCAGGGGCTAGCCGAGCAGCTGGCGGCGAACGGCGTGCCGGTGTTCGCCGCCGATATCAAGGGCGACCTGTCCGGCATCGCCACACCGGGCGAACCCAGCGACAAGCTCCTCGCGCGCACCAAGGCCATCGGTCAGGACTGGAAGCCGGCGGCATCGCCCACCGAGTACTTCGCGCTCGGCGGCATCGGCAAGGGCATCCCAGTGCGTGCGACCGTGACCGGATTCGGCCCCCTGCTGCTGAGCAAGGTGCTCGGCTTGAATCAGACCCAGGAATCCAGTCTGGGCCTGGTCTTCCACTACGCCGACGAGCAGGGGCTGGCCCTGGTCGACCTGTCCGACCTGCGCGCCGTGCTCACCTACCTGACGGGAGACGACGGCAAGGCCGAGCTGAAGGGCATCGGCGGGCTGTCGGCGGCGACGGCCGGGGTGATCCTGCGTGAGCTGATCACGTTCGCCGACGCGGGCGCGGACGTCTTCTTCGGCGAGCCCGAATTCGACGTCCAGGACTTCCTGCGCACGGCCGCCGATGGGCGCGGCATCATCAGCCTGCTCGAGGTGCCCGGGGTCGTCGACAAGCCGACGTTGTTCTCGACCTTTCTGATGTACCTGCTGGCCGAGCTGTACGAGATGCTGCCCGAGGTGGGCGATGCCGACAAGCCCAAGCTCGTGTTCTTCTTCGACGAGGCGCACCTGCTGTTCAAGGACGCGTCCAAGGACTTCCTCGCCTCGATCACCCAGACCGTGCGGCTGATCCGCTCGAAGGGCGTCGGTGTGTTCTTCGTCACGCAGACCCCGAAGGATGTCCCGTCCGACGTGCTCGGCCAGCTCGGCTCGCGCGTGCAGCACGCACTGCGCGCCTTCACTCCCGACGACGCGAAGGCGCTGCGCGCCACCGTCGGCACCTATCCGACCTCGGGATACGACCTCGAACGGGTGCTGCAGGAGCTCGGCACCGGCGAGGCCATCGTCACCGTGATGAGCGAGAAAGGCGCCCCGACGCCGGTCGCCTGGACGCGGATGCGCGCCCCGCTCGGGTTGATGTCGCCCACGCCCGACCCGCAGATCGCCGCCGCGATCAAGGCGTCGCCGCTGCTGGCGAAGTACGGCACGGCGATCGACCCGCAGTCCGCGCGCGAGATCCTGACCGCCAAGATGAACGCTGCCGAGCAGGCGCACGCCGCCGAAGAGGCCGCCGCCGCCAAGGCCAAGTCCGACGCGGAGCTGGCCAAGACGCAGGCCGCCAGCGACAAGGCGCAGGCCGCGGCTCAGAAGAAGTCCCAGGCGGAATACGACCGGCTCATGCGCAAGACCTCGTCGACCACACGCACCTCGACCCGGCAGAAGAAGTCGCCACTGGCAGAGATCCTCACCTCGCGCACGACCCAGACGATCTTGAGCGGCGTGATCCGCGGCATCTTCGGCAACGGGCGCCGCTGAGCCGGCGGCGCTTCACCGCCCGCCGTGCGGGCGGGCGGTGCGCGCCCGGCGTCGTGTGCGGCGCCGCACCTGGGCAGAACTCCTCTTGAAACGGCCGTGCGGCCCCGGATCGGCCGTGATCGACCGACATTTGCGTGTTTCGGCGGAGTTGTGCACCCGGCGTGCTCCTAGGCTGGAGTCATGCAGTATTCGGCAGCCGTGATCACCGTGTCCGACCGTTCCAGCCGAGGGGAGCGCGCGGACGCCAGCGGTCCGATCGCGGTCGCCGCGCTGCGCGAAGCAGGGTTCGCGTGCGAAGACCCCATCGTCATCCCGGACGGCGCCGACGGCGTCGAGGCCGCGCTCCGGGCGGCGCTGACCGACGGCATCCGGATCATCGTGACCACCGGCGGCACCGGTCTGGGCCCGCGCGACGAGACCCCGGAAGGCACCGACCGGGTGCTGACCCGCCGCGTGCCCGGCATCGCCGAGGAACTGCGCCGGCGCGCCAGTGCAGCCAAGCCCGCCGGCATGCTGTCCCGCGGTGTCAGCGGCATCGCCGAGGCTGCGCTGATCGTGAACCTGCCCGGCTCGCCGAAGGCGGTCGAAGAGGGGATGCCGGTGGTCCTCTCCGTCACGACGCATGTGCTGGAGCAGCTGCGCGGCGAGGACCACGGATAGACCGCAGCGCTGACCGCTCGGTTGCCCCGCGTGCCGCTCAGGCACCGCCCGTGGTGAAGTGCTCCAGGTCCGCCCATGTGTCGATGTCTTCGGCGCTGCCGGTCGGGTCGGCCAGCGCCGCGATGGCGAGGTCGGCCAGCAGGGCGCGGATCGACGCGTCGCGCCCGCCCTCCGGCAGGGCCGCGGCGGCGGTGCGCAGCACGCGCGTGCGGTAGGCGCCCGTCAGCCACTGCGGCCGGCTGGATGCGTCGGTCAGGCACGCCCCCGCGGTGTCGGAGGGTAGCAGCACAATGTCTCGTACGAGCTGCCGCACGGCCGCATCCACCCGGGGGAGGTCGCATGCCAACAGGAACATCCAGTCCGGGTCGGAGTCCGCGGGCATCGCGTCCAGCGCCGCGACGATCGCGGCGGCCGGACCCGTGAACGGCGGGTCCTCACGCACCCAGCGCACGTCCGCACGGCTCTGGGCGGTGCGTGGAGCGTCCGGGATGCCAGGAGCGTCCGGCCGCTCTGGGACGTCCGACTCGTCTGGACTGGGGCCGACCGCGACGATCGGGGCGGCGCCGATCTCGCGCACGGCGGCCACCGCCCGGTCGATCAGGCTGACCCCGTCCACGACGAGACGGGGCTTGTCGATGCCGCCCATGCGCGAGGCCCGACCGCCCGCCAGCAGGATCGCCCCGAATGTCGCGTGCCGCTCGGTCACGGCTGCGCGGGCTCGTCGGGCCGGTGCCACGAGCCCGACTTGCCCCCGGTCTTCGAGATGATCCGCACGTCGGTGAACGAGGTCCCCTTGTCGAGGCCCTTGACCATGTCGACCACGGCCAGGGCGGCCACCGCCACGGCCGTCAGCGCCTCCATCTCGACGCCGGTGCGATCGGCGGTGCGCACGGTCGCCTCGATCTGCACTCCACCGTCCTCGACCCGCAGGTCCACGGTCGCGCCGTGCACGCCGATCACGTGCGCCAGCGGCAGCAGCTCGGGGGTGCGCTTGGCCGCCTGGATCCCGGCGATGCGCGCCACGGCCAGCACGTCGCCCTTGGGAACGGTCCCGTCCCGCAGCGCCGCGACCACGTGCTCGGCGCAGCGCACGAATCCGCGCGCGGTCGCCGAGCGCACGGTGGGCTGCTTCTCGGTGACATCGACCATGCGAGCGTTGCCCGCGTCATCCAGGTGCGTGAAGCTCATGACACCAGCATGACATCGACCACGTCGCCGACGGTGACGGCAGCGACCTCGGCAGGCACGATCGCGTACGCGTCCGCCCGGCCCAGGCTCGCCGCGAGGTGCGATCCACCGGAGGATGCCGGCCGCACGCCGCCCGTCTCGATCGTCACCGGCAGGTACTGGCGGCGTCCCGGCGGGGTGCGCCAGCCCGTCAGCGCGGGCATCCGGATCCGGCGCCGCGCCGTGTCGGTGCGTCCCTGCATGGCCAGCAGCGCAGGACGCACGAACACCTCGAACGACACCGCGACACTGACCGGGTTGCCGGGCAGGCCGAACAGCAGCGGCGACCCCGCCCCGAAGCCCTGGGGCTTGCCGGGTTGCATCGCGACCTTCTCGAACGTCATCGCCGCGACGTTCTTGACGACCTCGTAGGCCCCGGCGCTGACGCCGCCGGAGGTGATCACGGCGTCGGCGCCGAGAGCGGATGCCTCATCCAGTGCCGCGCGCAGCCCGTCGCCCTCGTCGCCGACCGAGGTGCGCAGCACGACTTCGGCGCCGTTCTCGTGGCAGAGCGCCGCGATCAGGGTGCTGTTGGACTCCGGGATCTGGCCGTAGGTCAGCGGCGATCCGGGCGGGCGCAGCTCGTCGCCGGTCGAGATCACGGCCACCCGAGGCACGCGCGAGACGGTCAGCTCGGCCACTCCCGCCGCCGCTGCCGCCGCAAGCTGCCGCGCGCCGAGCACGACTCCGGCCGGCAGCAGCTCGTCGCCGGCGGTGCAGTCCTCGCCGCGGCGGCGCACGTACGCGCCCGTCCGGGGTGGTGCGACCACGACCTCGGTGTGCGCCAGCGAGTCCGCGATCCCGGCCCGGGTGTCTTCGAACGGGATGACCGTGTCGGCGGCGTGCGGGACCGGCGCTCCGGTCATGATGCGCGCGGCCTGGCCGGGCCGCAGCGCGGGGTCCAGCGCCGTGCCCGCCGGCAGGTCGGCGACCACGACGAGGGCGACCGGATGCTCGGCGGACGCACCCGCCACGTCGGCGAATCGGACCGCGAACCCGTCCATCGCGGAGTTGTCGAACAGCGGCAGGTCCACCGCCGCCCGCAGCGGCTCGCGCAGCGTGCGGCCCAGCGCCGCCTCGAGGGGAACCGGTGCGGCCTCCACGACGCTCACGACGGCGAGGATCCGCTGCAGATGCTGTTCGACGGTGATCATGGCGCAGCCTCCGGTGGTGGGCACGAGGGTCGGGTGCGGGGGTGCGACCGCCGACATCTCCTCAGCGTAGTTCGAACCGCTCGGCTCGGATCCAGCGGCCCCCGAGGGCCGGCGCCCCGGGCTCGTGCCCGCGGCAGCGCCGGCGAGAATGCGCAAACTGTGCGAACTGCCGGCGCAGCGCGCAGTCTGCGCGTTCTCGGCGGGTCAGAACGAGCCGCAGCGAGCCCGACTCGAGCGGAGCCGACCCCGGCTTGAGCGGAGCCAAATCGGCTCGAGCGGAGCCAAATCGGCTCGACCGGAGCCGACGAAGCCTGCGCATGTGCGGAATAATAACAGGGATATAACCGCAGGCGCGGTGATACCATGAGCCCATGGTCGCCAGCTACAAGATCTCGCAGGCCGCGCGCCTGCTCGGCGTGAGCGACGACACGATCCGCCGGGCGGTGGACCAGGGCGCGCTGCCGGTGACCGACGCGAGCCCCGCCGAGATCCCCGGCGACGCCCTCGCGCGCCGCGCCGTCGAACTCGCCCATGTCGCACAGGATCCGACCGACGTGCTCTCCAGCGCGCGCAACCGCTTCACCGGCCTGGTCACCCGCGTCGTCGCCGACGAGGTGATGGCGCAGGTCGACATCCAGGCCGGGCCGCACCGCGTCGTCTCGCTGATGTCGGCGGAGGCCGTGCGCGACCTCGGACTCGAGGTCGGGTCTCTCGCGGTCGCGGTGGTGAAGGCCACGACGGTCATCGTCGAGACCCCGCGCCCCTGAGCCGCTGACCCCCGAGCCGAAAGGGAACCGGATGCGCCGTCTGCTCGCCGTAGCCGCCGCGGCGGCGTCGATCGCCCTGTTGCTGGCGGGGTGCGCGTCGACGACCGCGTCGGCAGAGCCCGGCGCGGGCAAGACCGTCGCGGACGCGCCCGGCAGCACCGCGCTGAGCGGTGACCTGTCGGTGTCGGCCGCGGCATCGCTGAAGGACGCGTTCGACGAGGCCGTCACGCAGTTCACCGCCGCCCACCCGGACGTGCACATCACGGTCAGCTACGACGGCTCCAGCACTCTGGCGACCCAGATCGTCGGCGGTGCGCCGGTGGATGTCTTCGCCTCGGCCGACCAGGCCAACATGGCCAAGGTCACCGATGCAGGCCTCGCGACCGGTGCCGTGGTCTTCGCCCGCAACACCCTCGTGATCGTCGTCCCCAGGGCCAACCCGGGCGACGTGCACACGCTCGCCGACCTGGCCGACCCGACGCTGAAGGTCGTGCTGTGCGCACCCCAAGTGCCGTGCGGCACGGCGTCGCAGCAGCTGCTCGCGAACGCCGGCGTCGCGGTGACGCCGGCCAGCTTGGAGCAGAACGTGACGGCTGTGCTGACCAAGGTGCGCACCGGCGAGGCCGACGCGGGGCTTGTGTACACGACGGATGCGAGGACGACCGACGCGGTCACCGCGATCGACCCGCCCGGCGCGGGCAAGGTCGTCAACTCCTACCCGATCGTCGCGCTCAAGGATGCGCCGCACCCGGCGGCCGCGGCCGCGTTCGTCGACTTCATCACCGGGCCGCAGGGCCAGCAGATCCTCGCGTCGTTCGGGTTTCGGCGGCCGTGAACACGCGCGGATTCGCCCCGCCGGTGCTGCTCGTGCCGGCAGTGATCGGCGTCGCCTTCCTCGTCGTCCCGCTGGCCGCGCTGGTCGGTCGGGTGCAGTGGCCGACGCTGTGGAGCGACATCACCTCGGTCGAGGCGATGGACGCGCTGCGGTTGTCGGTGGCCACAGGCCTGGTCGCCACCGCGCTGTGCCTGCTGTTCGGCGTGCCGCTGGCCATGCTGATCGCCCGGTCCCGGCCCCGCGCCGCCGCGGTGCTGCGCGCCGCCGTGACCGTGCCGCTGGTGCTGCCGCCGATGGTCGGCGGCCTGTCGCTGCTGTTCCTGTTCGGACGCACCGGATGGTGGGGCGGGCTGGGTCTGCAGATTCCGTTCACGACGACCGCCGTCATCCTCGCGCAGACCTTCGTCGCGATGCCGTTCCTGGTGCTGGCCCTGGAAGGCGCGCTGCGCACCTCCGGTGTCGAATACGAGAGCGCGGCGGCGCAGCTGGGCGCCGGGCGGTGGACGATCCTGTGGCGCGTCACGCTGCCGCTGGCCGCGCCCGGGCTGCTGTCGGGCGTCGTGCTGTGCTTCGCCCGCGCGATCGGCGAGTTCGGCGCCACGGCGCTGTTCGCCGGCAACGCCCCGGGCGTCACACAGACGATGCCGCTGGCGATCTACACGGCCTTCAACGGCGCCGGGGTCAGCCAGGGCGCGGCCGTCGCGCTGTCGCTGCTGCTGCTGATCACCGCCGTCGCCGTGCTGCTGCTGGTGCGCGCCTGGCGCCCGGCCGGTCAGGGCCCGCGCGCCGTCGAGGGGGTGCGGTGATATCCGCCGGGCTCGACGCGCGCATCCTGGTGGACCGCGGCGGCTACACGCTGTCGGCCGACCTGCAGGTGGCGCCCGGTGAGGTCGTCGCCGTGATGGGCCCGTCCGGGGCCGGCAAGTCGACGCTGTTCGGCGCGATCACCGGGATGGTGCCGCTGCGCGGCGGTCACGTGCGCCTGGATGAGCAGGTGCTGGATGCCCCGGCCGGTCCGCATGTGCCGCCGAACCGGCGCGGCATCGTGCTGCTCGGGCAGGAGCCGCGGCTGTTCCCGCACCTCACCGCCCGCGAGAACGTCGCGTTCGGCCTGCGGGCCCGCCGCATGCCGCGGCAGCAGTCCCGGGTCGACGCCGATCGGTGGCTGCAGCGCGTGGGCCTTGCGGGACTCGGCCGGCGCCGGCCCGCGCAGCTGTCCGGCGGGCAGCAGCAGCGGGTCGCGCTGGCTCGGGCACTCGCGATCGGCCCGCGGGTGCTGCTGCTGGACGAACCGCTGACCTCGCTCGATCCCGACACGGCCGGCGAGATCCGCACCCTGCTGCGCGAGCAGCTGGACGAGACCGGCACCACGACCCTGATCGCCACCCACGACGCGGTGGACGCCGTCTCACTGGCCGAGCGCCTGGTGATCGTCGAGCAGGGCCGCGTAACGCAGGAAGGGCCCGTGCGCGAAGTGCTCCGGTTGCCGCAGACCGGTTTCGCCGCGGCGATCGCAGGCATCCAGCGGCTGCCCGGCACCGCCGAGGCCGGCCTCTGGCGCGCCGACGGCGCCGCCGTGCACCTGGCCTCGCACGATGCCGCGTCGCTGCGGGCGGCGCAGGTTGCCGGTGCCCCACTGGTGGCGCTGGTGCACGCGGCCGACGTGCGCCTGAGGCCCGCCGCGGCACTGGCACCGGCATCCGAGCCCGGGCGCTGGACGGCGCGGGTCACCCGGCTCGAGCAGACCCTGACCGGCGTGCGCGTGCACACCGGTGCCCCCGAGGTGGCCGCCGACGTGTCGGTGGACGCGGTGGCAGCCGCAGGGCTGGCGCCGGGCCGGATCGTGGCGCTGCAGGTGGATCCGGCCGAGGTGCGCTTCACACCGGCCGGGCGGGCGTGATCAGGGCCGGCGCAGCCGCTGCGGGTCGGGAGCGCTGACCGGGTCCCAGCCGCGCCGGGTGGGCCGCGCGCCGCTGCGGTGCTCGTCGCGCGAGCGATACACGATGTAGGGGCGGAACAGGTACTGCACCGGCGCCGAGAAGACGTGCACGAGCCGCGTGAACGGCCACAGGATGAACAGGGCCGTCGCCGTCAGCGCATGTATCTGGAACATCAACGGCGCGCTCGCCATCAGGTCCGGCTGCGGCTGGAACAGGATGATGCTGCGCACCCACGGACTGATCGTCTCGCGATAGTTGTACCCGGGCCCGAACAGCTGGTGCATGAACGTGGCCAGGGTGCCGAACACGAGCGTCGCACCCAGGAACACGTACATCACCTTGTCCATGGTCGTGGTGGCCAGGAACACCGGTCCGACGGTGCGCCGACGATAGATCAGGATCGTCAGCCCCACCAGGGTGAGCACGGCCGCCGCCGTGCCGAGCGCAGTCGCGCCGATATGGTACAGGTGCTCGGTGATGCCGATCGCGTACAGCCATTCGCGGGGGATGAGCAGGCCCACCAGGTGGCCGACGAGCACGAACAGGATGCCGAAGTGGAACATCGGCGATCCCCACCGCAGCAGGCCGTTCTCATACGTCTGGCTGGAGCGGGTGGTCCAGCCGAACTTGTCGTAGCGGTAGCGCCAGATGTGCCCGACGATGAACACGGCGATGGCGATGTACGGGAATGCCACCCACAGCAGCATGTCCAGGGCGTTCATGCGTCCTCCCTCATACGATACGGGGGCAGGTTGCCCAGAAAGCTCAGCCCCACGGTCTCGGTGGGCGGGCCCTCACTGACCAGATCGAGGTACCGCTCGCGGGTGGCCTCGTCGATCGGCGGCAGCGACAGCGTGACGGTGCGCACCACGGCGGCCCACTCGCTGGACATGCCCTCCAGGGCGGCGCGCAGCACCTCGATGCCCTCGCGGTGGCTGGCCAGCAGCGCCCCGGCGATCTCGGAATCGCTCAGCGCCGCGAACTCCAGCACCGCCGGCAGGTAGTCCGGCAGTTCGGCGGCGGCGAACTCGTACCCGGCCGCCCGGTAGGCCTCCAGGATCGTCACGAGCGCCGTGCCGCGCTTGCGGGTGTCGCCGGTGGCGAAGTAAGTCAGATACAGGCTGCACTTGCGCTTCAGGTCGAAGGTGACCACGTACCGGCGCTCCCACTCGTGCGGCTGCGCCGCGAGGGCGGCATCCATGAACCCCACGAGCGGATCGCGCAGCGCCTCCGGCAGCGGTGCGACCAGCTCGCGCACCGTCGGCAGCCGGGCGAACCACTCGGCGTCGGGGTAGTCCAGCAGCACCGACGCGGCCATCTGCACGCGGCGCCGCTGCGCGCCGTCCAGCCGCAGCGCGGCCAGGGCGGGCGGCAGCTTGCGCCGCGGCGTGACCCGCAGCCGGGGCAGGGCGACCATCACTTCTCCTTCGATGCTTCGGGCGGAAACAGGCCGTCCGGCGACCCGTTGCCGTCCCAGTTCAGCAGGTTCACCCGGCCGGGGGCGGGCACCTTGTCGGCGGTCTGCCGGTTGGCCAGCGCGTGGAAGTTCTCCACCGCCACCGGCACCGGGTGACCGCTGGAGGTGCCGAACTTGCCCGGTCCGCCCATACCGGGGCCGCCGTCGTAGTCCAGCGAGCACGCCAGCTCCTCCAGCTCGCGCGCCTGCTCGGCGTGCGCGGCCGGGATCACGTATCGGTCGTTGTACTTGGCGATCGCCAGCAGCCGGTACATCTCCTCGATCTCGGTGCCGGTCATGCCCACCGCCGCGGCGATCGACTCGTCGCGCTCGTCGCCCAGGTTCACGCCCCGCATGTACGAGCGCATCGCGGCCATCTTGCGCAGCGACAGATCCACCGGAGCGGGGTCGCCGGCGGTGAACAGCTCCGCCAGGTACGAGATCGGGATGCGCAGCTTGTCGATCGCGGCGAACAGGGTCCGCGCGTCTTCGCCGTCGTTGCCCGATCCGCTGACCACGTCCACGACCGGCGACAGCGGCGGCACGTACCAGACCATCGGCAGCGTGCGATACTCCGGGTGCAGCGGCAGGGCCACCTGGTAATCCTTGATCAGCCGGTAGATCGGACTGTTCTGCGCGGCCTCGATCCAGTCCTGGGGGATGCCGTCGCGGCGCGCCGCTTCGACCACCTCGGGATCGTTCGGGTCCAGGATGATGCTGCGCTGCGCGTCCAGCAGGTCGTGCTCGTCCTCGACGGAGGCGGCCTCGGCGACCCGGTCGACGTCGTACAGCACCAGGCCGAGGTAGCGCAGCCGGCCGACGCAGGTCTCCGAGCAGACGGTGGGCAGGCCCACCTCGATGCGCGGGTAGCACATCGTGCACTTCTCGGCCTTGCCGGTCTTGTGGTTGAAGTAGACCTTCTTGTACGGGCATCCGGACACGCACATCCGCCAGCCGCGGCACTTGTCCTGGTCGACCAGCACGATGCCGTCCTCGGCGCGCTTGTAGATCGCGCCGGAGGGGCAGGATGCCGCGCACGACGGGTTCAGGCAGTGTTCGCAGATCCGCGGCAGATAGAACATGAACGCCTGCTCGAAGTCGGCGTGCACCTGCTCGCTCATCTTCTTCAGGATCGGGTCGTCGGCCATCGTCTCGGCCGAACCCCCCAGATCGTCGTCCCAGTTCGCCGACCACGAGATCTTCATGTCCTTGCCGGTGAGCAGGCTCTTGGGCCGCGCCACCGGGGTGTGCTCGCCCTTGGGTGAGTTCAGCAGCATGTCGTAGTCGTACGTCCACGGCTCGTAGTAGTCGTGGATGGACGGCAGGTTCGGGTTCGAGAAGATGTGCGCGAGCTTGGCCAGCCGCCCGCCGCTGCGCAGCTTGAGCCGGCCGCGCTTGGTGCGCACCCAGCCGCCGCCCCAGCGCTCCTGATCCTCGTAGCCGCGCGGATAGCCGACGCCGGGCCGGGTCTCGACATTGTTGAACCACACGTACTCGACGCCGGTCCGGTTCGTCCACGCCTGCTTGCACGTGACCGAGCACGTGTGGCATCCGATGCACTTGTCGAGGTTCATCACCATCGACATCTGCGCCATGACCTTCATCGGTACTGCACCTCCTGGCTGCGACGACGGATCGTCGTGACTTCATCCCGCTGATTGCCGGTCGGCCCGAGATAGTTGAACGCCCACGTCAGCTGCGCATAGCCGCCGATCAGGTGACTGGGCTTGAGCAGGATGCGGGTCAGCGAATTGTGGATGCCGCCGCGCTTGCCGCTGGTCTCGGCCAGCGGCACGTCGATCGTGCGATCCTTCGCGTGGTACATGTACACGGTGCCCTCCGGCATCCGGTGCGACACGATCGCGCGGGCCACCACGACGCCGTTGCGGTTGTAGGCCTCGATCCACTCGTTGTCGCGCACGCCGATCTTGCCGGCATCCTCCAGGCTCATCCAGATCGTGGGGCCGCCGCGGCTGAGCGAGAGCATGAACAGGTTGTCCTGGTACTCGGAGTGGATCGACCACTTCGAATGCGGCGTCAGGTACCGCACCGACACCTCGGTCTGGCCGTCTGCACCCGGCCCGGCGATGCGCGTGCGCTCGCCGAGCTGGGCATCGCCGAACAGCCGGTGCATGTCCAGCGGCGGGCGGTAGATCGGCATGTTCTCGCCGAGCTCTTCCATCCAGTCGTGGTCGAGGAAGAAGTGCTGGCGCCCGGTGAGCGTGTGCCAGGGCTTGAGCTGCTCGACGTTGACCGCGAACGCGGTGTAGCGGCGCCCGCCGTGCTCGGATCCGGACCACTCCGGCGAGGTGATGACGCTGCGCGGCTGCACCTGCACGTCGGCGAAGGTGATGTGCGTGCCCTCGTGCTCGGCGGCCAGGAACGCCAGCTTCTGGCCGGTCTGCGCCTCCAGCTGCTGGAAGCCCTGCACCGCCAGACGCCCATTGGTGGTGCCCGACAGCGCCAGGATCATCTCGCAGGCGCGCTTGTCGGTGTCCAGCAGCACGCGCCCAGCCATCGGACCGCCGGCCACCGTGCCGGTCAGCCGCTTGAGCATCTCGACGTCGCGCTCGGGGTGGAAGGTGACGCCCTTCGTGGTCATGCCGAGCTTCTCGGTCAGCGGGCCCAGCGAGCCCCACTGCGCGGCCAGGGCGGGATAGTCCCGCTCGACGACGACGAGCCGCGGCATCGTCACGCCCGGCACCAGCGGCAGATCCTGCACGCGGCCGTGCGGGGTCGCCATCGCATCGGGCGTGTCGTGCTGCAGCGGGGCCGCGACGATGTCGCGCCGCACACCCAGGTGCGTGCGCGCCATCTCGCTGAAGCGCTCGCCGAGCACCTTGAACGTCTCGAAGTCGGTGCGGGTCTGCCAGGGCGGGTCGATGGCCGGACTGAACGAGTGCACGAACGGGTGCATGTCGGTCGAGGACAGATCGTACTTCTCGTACCAGGTCGCCGTCGGCAGCACGATGTCGCTGAACAGCGTCGTGCTGGTCATCCGGAAATCGCTCGTCATCAGCAGATCGAGCTTGCCCAGTGGGGCGTCGTCGCGCCAGCGCACGTCGCGCGGGCGGGAGCCGGCCGGCGTCTCGCCGACCCGCACCGACGAGTCGGTGCCGAGCAGGTGCTTGAGGAAGTACTCGTTGCCCTTGCCCGACGAGCCCAGCACGTTGGCGCGCCACATCAGCATCACGCGCGGGAAGTTCTCCGGAGCATCCGGGTCTTCGCAGGCATAGCGCAGCGAGCCGTCTTGCAGCGAGTCGACGATGTACTGTGCGGGCTCCTTGCCGGCTGCCTCGGCCTCGTCGCACAGATCCAGCGGGTTGCGCGAGAAGGTCGGGTAGCTGGGCATCCAGCCGCGTTTGACCGATTCGACCAGGCAGTCCGCGGTCGTGCGCCCGTCGAACGCGCCGCGCGCCAGCGGCGACGCCAGCTGGTTGGCGGGCAGCCCGTCATAGCGCCACTGGTCGGTGGCCAGGTAGAAGAACGCCGTGCCGATGGCCTGCCGCGGCGGGCGGGTCCAGTCCAGCGCGCCGGCGTACTGGTTGTAGCCGGTCAGCGGCCGCACCTTCTCCTGTCCGACGTAGTGCGCCCAGCCGCCGCCGTTGACCCCCTGGCAGCCGGTCATCATGGTCAGCGCCAGGAACGTGCGGTAGATCGTGTCGGAGTGGAACCAGTGGTTGGTGCCGGCGCCCATCAGGATCATCGAGCGCCCGCCGCTGCGCAGCGCGTTGTCGGCGAACTCGCGGCCGATCCGGGCGGCCTGGGCGGCGGGGACCGAGGTGATCTCCTCCTGCCAGGCGGGCGTGCCCGGGCTGGATGCGTCGTCGTAGCCGGTGGGCCATTGCCCCGGCATCCCCTCGCGGGCCGCGCCGTAGCGGGCCAGCATCAGATCGAACACCGTGGTCACGGTCTTGCCGGCCACGGTGCGCACCGGCACGCCGCGGCTGACGACGTCGCCGCCGCCGGTGTGCTCCTGGCCCGGCTCGGGCGCCACATCGAAGCGCGGCAGCGCGATCTCGGCACTCGCGCCGTCCCAGTCCGGGACATCGGCGATCGACAGCGGCGGCACCACGTCGCCGAGGTCGAGGTTCCAGTTGCCCAGGTCCTCGGGGGTGAACCGGTGCCCGAGCGAGCCGTTCGGCACGACGACCGTGCCGTCGGCATCCAGCAGCACCGGCTTGAACTCGCCGCGCGGCGTGGCCGCCTGTGCGCCCAGATCGCTGGCCGTGACGAACTTGCCCGGCACCAGCCGCCCGTCGTTGTCCTCGAGGGTGACCAGGTAGGGCGCGTCGGTGTACCGGCGCAGGTAGTCCTCGAACTGCGCCGTGCGCTGCCGCACGAAGAACTCGGTGAGGATGACATGCCCCATCGCGATGGCCAGCGCGGCGTCGGTGCCGGGATGCGGGGCGACCCACTCGTCGGCGAACTTGGTGTTGTCGGTGTAGTCCGGCGACACCACGATCACCTTCTGACCGCGATAGCGCGCCTCGGTCATGAAGTGCGCGTCGGGCGTGCGGGTGACCGGCACGTTCGAGCCCCACATCATCAGGTAGCCCGCGTTCCACCAGTCCGCGGACTCGGGCACGTCGGTCTGGTCGCCGAACACCTGGGGGCTGGCCACCGGCAGGTCGGCATACCAGTCGTAGAACGACAGCATCGTGCCGCCGAGCAGGTTCATGTAGCGGGAGCCGGCGCCGTGCGAGACCATCGACATCGCCGGGATCGGCGAGAAGCCGGCCACCCGGTCGGGACCGTACTTCTTCACGGTGTGCACCTGCGCGGCCGCGACGATCTCGACGGCTTCGGCCCAGTTCACGCGCACCAGCCCGCCCTTGCCGCGCACGCTCTTGTAGGAGCGGGATGCCTCGGGGTCCTCGACGATCGAGGCCCAGGCATCCACCGGATCGGGGTGGACCTGTTTGGCTGCACGGTACAGCTCCAGCAGCGTGTCGCGGATGTACGGGTAGCGCACGCGCGTGGGCGAGTAGGTGTACCAGCTGAACGCGGCACCGCGCGGGCAGCCGCGCGGTTCGTACTCGGGGGAGTCCGGCCCCACCGACGGGTAGTCGGTCTGCTGGGTCTCCCAGGTGATGATGCCGTCCTTGACATACACCTTCCACGAGCACGAGCCGGTGCAGTTCACGCCGTGCGTGGAGCGGACCACCTTGTCGTGCGACCAGCGGTCGCGGTAGAACACGTCGCCGGCACGGCCGCCCTCCAGAAACAGCGAGCGCAGGTCGGATGAGGTCTCGCCCGGTCTGACGAACCGGCTCAGCGACAGCAGCGTGTCGGCGAGCGGCCCATCGGTAGCAGGATCGGTATGGATGCGCGGTGTCATCTCAACTCCTCGGGCGTCGCGGTGTCCCCTCAGTATGGGACGGGGCGTGCGGCGGCGCTACCGCCCGCGCCGTGTTTAATACCTCGGATGCGACGGGCGGGCCGGTCCGCCCGCGGCGGGGCCCGATCGCGGTGCCGGAATAAACACGGCGAGGGGGTGGAATCGGCGCCGGAAAGCCCATTAGCGTTGTCGCCAGCGAGAGGAGCCGACATGGCTGAGGCGATGAAGACGGCGTCGGCGACGTCGGCGGTCCCCGACCTGCGCGGTGGGCTGGGCCAGGTGCTGCTGGCCACCGTCGCCTCGACGGTGGGGTTCTGGGCGTGGATGCTGATCGCGCCGCTGCAGAACATCTACACGACCACGATGGGCTTGAACCAGGGGCAGGTCTCGATACTGCTGGCCATGCCGGTGCTGGTCGGCGCCCTGGGCCGGATCGCGGTGGGGGCGCTGACCGACCGGTACGGCGGACGGCGGATGTTCACGCTGGTGCTGCTGGCCGGCGTGCCCCCGGTGCTGCTGGTGGCCCTGGCCGGCTCGATCGGCAGCTTTCCGCTGCTGCTGGTGGCTGCGTTCCTGCTGGGCATCCCCGGCACGATCTTCGCCGCCGGCGTGCCGTTCTCCAGCGCCTGGGTGGCACCGGGACGGCGCGGACTCGCCAATGGCGTGTTCGGCATGGGCATGATCGGCACCGCGGTCGCGGCCTTCTTCACCCCGCGACTGCTGCGTCTGATCGGCTACCTGCCCACTCATGGCGCCGTGGCCGGCCTGCTCGTGGTGGCGGCGGTGCTGGTCTGGTTGTTCATGCGCGACTCGCCGGCCTGGGCATCCAGTTCGCAGCCGCTGCTGCCGAAGATCGTGGGCACCCTGAAGCTCGCCGTCACCTGGCAGATGGCGTTCCTGTACGCGATCGTCTTCGGCGGGTTCGTGGCGTTCTCGACCTACCTGCCGAAGTACCTGATGACCATCTACCCGGACCAGGTGGAGCCGGTGGGCGCCGGTACCCGCACCGCGCTGTTCGCGCTGGCCGCGGTCATCGCCCGCCCCATCGGTGGAGTGCTCGCCGACCGATTCGGGCCCAAGGTGGTGTCGCTGGTCTCGTTGGCGGGCATCGTCGCGGCCGCCTACATCGTGGGTCAGGAGCCTCCGGAGGGCATCGTGACCGGGGTCACCTTCCTGCTGATGGCCTCGGCGATGGGGCTCGGCATGGGTGCCGTGTTCGCATGGGTCGGCCCATCCACACCCCCCGAGCGGGTGGGCGCCGTCAGCGGCATGGTCGCGGCGGCCGGGGGCCTGGGCGGCTACTTCCCGCCGCTGGTGATGGGCGCCACCTACCACCCCGACACCAACTCATACTGGCTGGGCCTGTGGCTGCTCGTGCTCGTGGGCGCCGGAGCGCTGGTGGTCGGCGGGATGCTGCGCGACGTGCGCATCAGGAAGTGAGCGCGGCCGCCGCGGTCATCTTGTGAAAACGTTGTGAGAACGACGATGCGCCCGCTATCGTGGGCGTGTGGACCTCACCTCCTCTGCCGGCGCAGACCCGGCCGGCCCTGATCCGCTGCCGACACCCGCGGACGCCGTGCTCACACCCGACTCCGTCCGTGCCTTCCGCACCCGCCTCAAGCAGCCCGAGGACACCATCGACCCGAGCACGTGGGCCGGATCCGTGCCCGACGTGCGCGGCACCGCACCGCACGTGCGCATCGGACACGACAAGTGGTTCAACCTGATGTGGCTGATCCCGCTCGGCTTCGCAGCCCTGGTCGTCGCTATCGCCGTGGCACAGGGGCTGCGCGAGATCCCGGCCGTGCAGGACTTCATGCGCACCTACCCGGGCACCGTCGAGCGGCCCGATTCGCAGCAGCTGGCGGGCTTTCCGGCCTGGGTGAGCTGGCAGCACTTCCTGAACCTGTTCTTCATGATCTTCATCATCCGCTCGGGCGTGCAGATCCTCACCGACCACCCGCGGCTGTACTGGACGCGGCACTCGACGCCCGGTTCGGAATGGTTCCGGTTCCAGAAGCCGGTGCCGGATGACCCGCTGTGGACGGCCAAGCAGGACTCGGTCAACGTGCCCGGCTGGATCGGCCTGCCCGGGCTGCGCCACTCGATCGGCCTGGCCCGGTGGTGGCACCTGGGCGTGGACACGCTGTGGCTGCTCAACGGCATCGTCTTCGTCATCCTGCTGTTCGTGACCGGGCACTGGACCCGGCTGGTGCCGACCAGCTGGGACGTGTTCCCGAACGCGCTGTCGGTCGCGATCCAGTACGCGTCGCTGAACTGGCCGCTCGAGCACGGCTGGTACGCCTACAACAGCCTGCAGCTGCTGGCGTACTTCATCACGGTCTTCATCGCGGCGCCGCTCGCGCTGATCACGGGCCTGGGCATGTCGCCGGCGCTGTCCACGCGCATGCGCTGGGTCAGCTCGCGGTTCAGCATCCAGGTCGCCCGGTCGCTGCACTTCCTCGTGCTGTGCTGGTTCCTGATGTTCATCGTGATCCACGTGACGCTGGTGTTCACGACCGGGGCGCTGGCGAACCTGAACCACATGTACGCGAACCGCAACGACCAGACCTGGGTCGGCTTCTGGATCTTCGCCGCGTCGATGGTGGTCGTCATCGTCGGCTGGGTGGGCGCCTCGCCGCTGACCATCCGCAAGCCGCGGCTGATCCAGCGCGTCGGCTTCGCCCTGATCGGCCCGGCTCAGCGCCTGTTCGAGCACGTGGACGCCCGGCCCGGCCAGTACACCGAGAAGGACATCTCGCCATACCTGTGGCACAACGGCAAGTACCCCGAGACCGACGAGTACCGCGAACTGTTCGACAACGACTTCCGCGACTACCGGCTGCACATCGGCGGGCTGGTCGAGAGCCCGGTCGAGCTGAGCATGACCGAGGTGCGGGCGCTGCCCTACCACGAGCAGATCACGCAGCACTTCTGCATCCAGGGCTGGTCGGGCGTGGCCAAGTGGGGCGGCGTGTCGATGACCGAGATCCTGAACACCGTGCAGCCCAAGCCCGAGGCCAAGTGGGCGGTGTTCTACTCGCTCGGCGACGGGCCCGACGGCGGTCTGTACTACGACGCGCATCCCCTCGAGCAGATGCGCTCGGAGCTGGCGATGCTCGCCTACGACATGAACGGCGAACCGCTGTCCTACGGCCATGGGGCGCCACTGCGTCTGCGCAATGAAGTGCAGCTGGGCTTCAAGATGGTCAAGTGGATTCGAGGAATCGAGTTCGTAGCGGACTTCGCCGACCTCGGCGGCGGCTACGGTGGGTACAACCAGGACCACGAGTTCTTCGGCTATCGGCAGTCGATCTGAGGGTTCTGGCAGTGAGGAGCAGTGCGCAGTGAGCACGCTATTCGACGAGGCAGCGCAGCCGTCGCTCGGGCCGATCCGCCGCACCGGCGCACGTGCGGCGGGTGCCGGAGTAGCTGCGACCCCCGGCCATGCGACCCAGGACACCCGGGGCCGCGAGCTGCGCGACATGCGCATCTCAGTGACCGATCGCTGCAACTTCCGCTGCGTGTACTGCATGCCCAAGGAGATCTTCGGGCGGGACTACGTGTTCCTGCCCAAGGATCAGCTGCTCAGCTTCGAGGAGATCGTGCGGGTCGTGCAGGCGGGCATCGCCCACGGCGTGCACAAGGTGCGGCTGACCGGCGGTGAGCCGCTGCTGCGCAAGGGCATCGAAGACCTGGTGCGGATGCTGGCAGAGCTGCGCACCACCGAGGGCACCAAGCCCGACATCGCGCTGACCACGAACGGGTCGGCGCTGGCGCACCTGGCGCCGGCGCTGAAAGAGGCGGGCCTGGATCGCGTCACGGTGTCGCTGGATTCGCTGGACGATGAGGTGTTCCGCAGCATGAACGACATCGACTTCCCGGTGCAGCGCGTGCTCGACGGCATCCATGCGGCCGCCGATGCGGGTCTGCGGATCAAGGTCAACACGGTCGTCAAGCGCGGCATGAACGAGGGCGACATCGTCGACATCGCCGGCCACTTCAAAGGCACCGGCGTGATCGTGCGGTTCATCGAGTTCATGGACGTGGGCACCACCAACGGGTGGGAGATGCGGGATGTCGTGCCCTCGGCCGAGGTGCTCGAGAAGATCGCCGCGGTCTACCCGCTGCAGGCGGTGCCGCCGCAGTACGCGGCCGAGACCGCCAAGCGCTGGCAGTACGTCGACGGCACCGGCGAGGTCGGGGTCATCTCCAGCGTCACGCAGCCGTTCTGCGGGGCGTGCACGCGCGGCCGGATCTCGGCCGACGGCAAGCTGTTCACGTGCCTGTTCGCCGATCACGGTCACGACCTGCGCGGCATGCTGCGGGACGGGTGCACCGATGCCGAACTGGAAGGCATGATCGGGCGACTGTGGTCGGTGCGCGATGATCACTACTCCGAGATCCGCGGCGCCGCCACGGCGGCGCTGCGCACCTCGTCGCGCATCGAGATGTCGTACATCGGCGGATGACACCGCGGCGCATCCGGCCGTTCCGCTCCGGTGACGAGGCCGCGATCGGCGAGATCTGCGTGCGCACCGCGGCATCCGGCAGCGATGCGACCGGCGTGCTCGCCGATGACGATCTGTGGCCCGCCGTGTACGCCTGGCCCTACGTGCGCAGGCATCCGGACACCGCCTTCGTGGTCGAGGCCGACGACGGCGCCGTGGCCGGATACATCATCAGCGCGCCGGACACCGACGCGTTCGAGCGCTGGTTCGCCGACCGGTGGTGGCCGCAGTTCGCCGCGCGCTGGCCCAGGCCGGCGTCCGCGCAGACCGAACAGGACCTGCTGCTGCAGTCGGCGTATGAGCGCGGGGTGGCACCGAGCCCGTTCCAGGCGCTGGGGTACCCCGCGCACCTGCACATCGACCTGCTGCCACAGTTGCAGGGCCAGGGGTGTGGCCGCCGCTTGATCGAGACCCTGGCAGGGCGGCTGACGGAGCTGGGCGTTGCCGGCGTGCATCTGACGGCGGTCGCCGACAACGCCGGCGCCGTTGCGTTCTATCCGCGCGTCGGCTTCGTGCCGCTGTCATCCGAGCCGGGCGGTCGGTCGTTCGGGATGCGCCTGCCGCGGTAGCGTCAGGTCCCGCACGCGGCGACGCTCGCGCAGCGGCGGAATCGCCGCAGTGCCGATGATGCGGTAGTCGTCTTTGACCGCGCCGTCCGGGCGCCACCCGTGGCGCTGGTAGAACGAGGCCGCGCGTTCGTTGCCCTCCAGCACCCACAGCGACGCGGTGCGGTAGCCGGCCTCGCGCAGCGCCGTCTCGGCGGCACCGATCAGGGCGTGGCCGACACCGGTGGACCAGTGCTCGGGCACCGCATACAGCGCATAGAGCTCGCCGCGGGCCGCCGCGCCACGGTCATCGTCCAGACACGGACCGGTCGCCGCCCAGCCGACCGGCTCGCCGTCGGCGAGGGCCAGCAGCTGCGCTGTGCGCGGATCGGCGTTGCGACGCCGCCAGTTGCGCGCCCGCAGCTCGGCCTCCCGGCCGGTGTCCAGGCGCTCCAGCAGCACATCGGGGATCAGCCCGGGGTAGGCCACGCGCCACGAGCACACCCGGATCCGGGCGATCGTCGCGGCATCCGCCACGCTCGCCCGCCGCACGGTGATCACCATGCCTGAACGCTACGCAGTGCGCGCCGCCGGCGCGACCTGCGACGCTCCCGCCCACGGGTGCTCGGAGGCGAGTACGGTGGAGACGCAACGTGGCAGACACGGTCGGAGGATGCAATGGGTCGGATCACCGCGCGCACACAGGTCGTCCGCATCACCGTCGGCGGTGGCGGCGACGATGAGGATGCCGTCTCCCGTCGCGGCGACGTGCTGGCCGTCGAGGAGCCGCTCGAGATCCGCGTGGGCGGCTCGCCGTTCACGGTCACGATGCGCACTCCCGGCCATGACGTCGAGCTGGCCGCGGGATTCCTCGTGTCCGAGGGCGTGATCACCCACGGCGACCAGTTCGCCTCGGCGATCCACTGCGGCGGACCGGGCACCGGCGGGCAGATCCTCCAGACCGGCCAGCGGCCGGGACTGTCGCTGATGTCGTCACCCGGCGAAGGCAACACCTACAACGTGCTGGACGTGACGCTGGCACCGGGCACGCCGCCGCCGGATCTGGCGCGGGCGCGCCGCTCCTACACGACCAGCGCCTGCGGCGTGTGCGGGGCGGCCTCGATCGACCAGGTCGCCACGACCTCGGCGTTCGACGTCGCCGCCGATCCGATGGTCGTCGACGCGGCGCTGCTGACCCGACTGCCCGACCTGCTGCGCGCGCAGCAGGAGGTCTTCCAGAAGACCGGCGGGCTGCACGCGGCCGCGCTGTGCGATGCCGAGACCGGTGCACCGCTGGTCGTGCGCGAAGACGTCGGCCGTCACAACGCGGTCGACAAGGTGATCGGCTGGGCGGTCCTGAACGGCCGCCTGCCGCTGGCCGGAACGGTGCTTCAGGTCTCGGGCCGAGCGAGCTTCGAACTCGTGCAGAAGGCCGTGATGGCCGGCATCCCGATGCTGTCGGCCGTGTCGGCGCCGTCGTCGCTGGCCGTGGAGCTGGCCGTCTCGTCGGGTCTCACGCTGGTCGGCTTCGTGCGCGGCGCATCGATGAACGTCTACGCGCACCCGGAGCGGGTGCGCGCGGCGGTGCACGAGCGGGTCTGAGCGGCGCGCGTCGCCGCGGCTACGTCAGCGTCAGCTGCACGTGGCACTGCGCCGGATCGCAGGTCGGCAGCAGTCCCTCGACCTCGAGCGGGCCGCCCGCTTCGGTGAGCACGCCGCGCATCAGCCCGACGTGCACGGCGCACAGCGCGTCGCGATGCTCGGGGTGCTCGCGCGTGTGCTCGCAAGGGCTCAGATCCACTGTCAGCGCGGCCGGGTCGACGACCGGTTCGAAACCGGCCTCCTGCAGATCCTCCAGCAGGGCGTCCAGCTGATGGTGGGCGGCTTCCGGCAGCGCGGGGGTATCGGTCCACGGCATCATCCGGCGCATCAGGTCGCCGCGCTCGGCGGCGGCGCGCACCTTGCGCTGCGCGACCGGGCTGGACGGGGCATCCGCCCCGCTGACCGCGCTGTAGCGCATCCGCGGTCGTCCGCGGGTGGTGCGCGGTTCGGGTCGGGGCACGACATAGCCGGATTCGATCAGCCGCTGCAGGTGCTCGCGGACGGTGTTCTCATGCAGCCCGGTGGCCTCGACCAGCTCCACGAGCAGCCGATCGGGTCGCTCCAGCAGAAGGTGGAGGATCTGCACGCGAGAGTAACTCGAGATCGCGCTGTAACCGGGCGCCATGCGTCCATTATCACGTGCTGCGACGGGGTGTGGGGCCGCGTCCGGCGCCGGTGTGGTGGGATGGATGCTGATGAGCACTGACCCAGCGCACGGCGACGACCGCCTGCCGGGCGCATTCGAACTGGGCGCGCGGGTGCGCGCCGGCGAGACCACGGCCGCTGCGGTGCTGGATGCGCACCTGGCGCGCATCGCCGCACGCAACCCGGAGTTGAATGCGCTGACCGTCGTCTTCGCCGACCGCGCGCGGGCGCTCGCCGACGCCGTGGACCGTCGGGTGGCGGCCGGGGAGGACCCCGGTCCGCTGGCCGGGGTGCCCATCTCGGTCAAGGAGAACATCGACCTGTCGTGGTCGGCCACGACGGAGGGGTGGCGCGGTCAGGCCGACGCGGTGCCTGCGCGCGATGCGACCGTCGTCGAGCGGATGCTGGCCGCCGGCGCGATTGTGGTCGGGCGCGGCAACATGCCCGACTTCGGCATGCGGTGGGACACTGACAACGACCTGTTCGGCCGCACCCTCAACCCGTGGAACCGGCGGCGCACGACGTTCGGCTCCAGCGGCGGCGACGCAGTGTCCGTGGCGACGGGCATGAGCGCCATCGGCCTGGGCAACGACTTCGGCGGATCGATCCGGCTGCCCGCATCCGCACTGGGCATCTGCGGGCTGCGCCCGTCGGCGGGGCGCGTGCCGCGGGCGCGGGTGCGCGAGCAGCCCGTCGCCCTGACCCTGCAGCGGTTCTCCGTCAACGGCCTGCTGGCACGCAGCGTCGCCGACCTCGACGGCGCGCTGCGCCTGGTGGCGGGATGGGACGTCGGCGACCCGGTCTCGGCGGACCTTCCCGCGCTGCACGCGTATGCGGGCCCGAAGCGCGTCGCCGTGACGCGGGATCCGCTGGGTGGGGGTGTGGATCCGGATGTCGGCGCAGGCGTCGACCGCGCCGCGGCCGCCCTGCGTGCGGCGGGGTGGCAGATCGAGCAGATCGAGCCGCCGTTCATCGACGAAGCCGCCGTGCTGTGGCGGCGCCTGGCCTGCACCGACATGCTCTGGAGCCTCGACCCGGCGACGCTGCCGGAGCCGCTGGGACGAGCGGCGACGCGGTTTCTGCGCGACAGCACGGCGGCGGCCCAGCCCTACCGCACCGCGGCGGACTATGGGCGCGCGTGGGCGCGTCGCGCCGTGATCGAGGCGGCGTGGCGGGGCTTCCAGCAGGAGTTCCCGCTCGTGCTGGGCCCGGTGTTCACCGGCGCGATCCCCGAACCCGAGTTCGACCTCGGCGGCCCCGACGAAGCCGACGCCGCCCTGCGCGGTCTGCGGCTGGTGGTCACGGTGAACTTCCTCGGCCTGCCGGCCGTCGCGGTGCCGACCGGCGTCGGCGGCGACGGCATGCCCACCGCTGTGCAGCTGATCGGTCCGGCGCATGGCGAGACGGCGGCGTTGGCCGCGGCCCGTGACGTCGAGGCGGCCCTGGGTCGGGTCAGTCCGCCGGTGCCGGCTCGGTCACGTGCGGCTCGGTCACGACGCTGACCGCCACCTGATCACCGGCCTGCACCTCGGTCACGTCTTCGGGGACGATGGCGATGGCGTTGGCCCCGGCCAGGCTCGCCACCAGGTGCGAACCCGAACCGCCCCGTGCGGCGGGGCGCACCCGCAGACGCCCGTCGGCGGCGCGCACCGCGACCACCGGCATGAAGTGCGCGCGCCCCGCGGGGCTGCGCCAGCCCTGATCGGCGATGCCCTCCAGCACCGGCCGGGACAGCGCCGTGCGCCCCTGCAGCAGGCGCAGCGCCGGGGCCACGAACGTCTCGAACGAGACGAACACGCTGACCGGATTGCCCGGCAGGGTGAACACCGGGGTGCCGTCGAGCCAGCGGCCGAACCCCTGCGGCTTGCCGGGCTGCATCCGCACCGGCCCGAAGCACATCGTGGGCAGGGGGGACAGCAGCGCCTTGACCACGTCGTAGGCGCCGACGCTGACGCCCCCGGAGGTCACGATCGCATCGACCGTGCCGGCGACCTGCTCGAACGCCGCGCGCAGCCGGTCCTCGTCGTCGGGGACGGTGGCGATCCGCACCGGGTCGGCGCCGAGCTCGGCCACCGCCGCGGCCAGCAGCCACGAGTTCGAGTCGTGGATCTGCCCGCGCGCGAGCGACCCGCCGGCGGTGACCAGTTCGCTGCCGGTGGAGATCACCGCGACGCGCAGCCGCGGGTGCACCGGCAGCTCGCTGTGCCCCACGGCGGCCGCGGCCGCGATGTCGCGTGAGGTGAGCACCCGGCCGGCCGTCAGTGCGATATCGCCGACCTGCACATCCGACCCCACCAGGCGCACGTTGCGCCGCTGCGCGGGTGCGCTGCGGATCGTCACCGACGTCAGTCCCGCATCGGTCAGCTCCACCGGCACGACGCAGTCCGCGGCATCCGGCATCGCCGCGCCCGTCATGATCCGGGCGGCCTGCCCGGGTGCCAGGTCGGGGTCGTCGGGCGACCCGGCCGGCAGATCGGCCACCACCTGCAGCACGACCGGGTGCTGCGCGCTGGCGGCGGCGACATCGGCGAGATGGACGGCATAGCCGTCCATCGCGGAGTTGTCGAAGCCGGGCACGGCCACCCGTGCCGCGACGTCCTCCGCCAGCACGAGCCCGAGCGCGTCGGCGAGGGGCACCGGGCGGGGCGGCTGCGGGGTGAGGTCGGCGAGGATCCGCGACAGATGCTCGGCGACCGAGATGCTGTCAGCTGCGTCGGCCATGTTCCGCACTCTACCGTGCGCCCGGCGGCCGCCCCGCGGCCGGGGTGTCGTATATTGGCGGTGACGACCCGAAGGCAGGTGCGCACGAGATGAACGTCACGGTACGGTACTTCGCGGCCGCCGCCGAGGCCGCCGGCACCGAGCAAGAGCAGCTCAGTGTCTCGGGCGAGCCGACGCTGGCATCCTTGAAAGCGCTGCTGGCCGCGCGCTACGGCGAGCCGATGCAGAAGGTGATGGATGCCGGCTCGTTCCTGGTCGACCAGGTCGTGCGCCGCGATCCGCAGACCGCCCTGTCGGACCGCGTCGACGTGCTGCCGCCGTTCGCCGGCGGCTAGCCGCGTCTTACAGGCCGACCCATTCCGAGACGCCGTCCGGGAAGTACTGGCGCTTCCAGATCGGGATGTTCCGCTTGATCTTCTCGACCAGCTCTTCGCAGGCGTCGAACGCCTCTTTGCGGTGGGACGCCGCGACGGCCGCGTACAGCGCGACGTCGCCGATCTGCAGGGGTCCGATCCGATGCGCGGCGATCACCGGCAGACCGGTCGACGCGGACACGTCGCGGCAGCACTGCTCGATGACCTGCTGCGCCGTCGGGTGGGCCTCGTAGTCCAGCGACCGGATGTCGCGGCCGTGGTCGTGGTTGCGGACGATGCCGCAGAACTCGACCAGGGCGCCCGCCGATTCTGAGACCACACCGGCGCGCAGCGTTACAATGTCGATGACGTCTGACGTCACAATGGGACCGGGCATATGTCGAGTATCTCAGTATCGCGCGAGCGAAGTGTCAGCCAGGCGCGCGTAGGCGTCGATACCGCCTTCCAGCCACTGCACGCCGGTGATTCCGCCCGCGCGCAGGATCTCGGCGGCCCGTCGCGACCGGCTGTCGAAGTGGCAGTACACGACCACCGGCACCTCGCTGCGCAGCTGCTCGATCTCGTCGGCGACGGTGCCCAGCGGAATGAGCGTCGCGCCGTCGATGCGGGCGATCTGCGCCTCGAACGGCTCGCGCACGTCCACCAGCTGCAGCGGCGCACCGGCGGCCAGCAGGGCCGCCAGCTCGGGCGCGTCGATCGAATCGCGCGCCACCTTCGGCGCCGTGTCCTGCCCGCAGAACAGCTCGTAGTCGATCAGCTCGGTGATCGGCGCGGCGTCGGGGCTGCGCCGGTAGCCCAGCTCACGGAATCGTCCGGTCCGCGCGTCGTATGTGGTCACCCGGCCGATCAGCGGCTCGCCGATGCCGGTGATGAGCTTGACCGCCTCGGTCGACATGATCGCCCCGATCGTCGCACACACACCCGGCAGCACTCCGCCCACCGAGCAGGAGAGCACCTCGCCCGGCGCCGGCGGAGTGGGGAACAGGTCGCGATAGTTCGGGCCGTATGCGGCATACGCGACGCTGGCTTGTCCGCTGTAGCGCAGGATCGCGCCCCAGACCAGCGGCAGGCCGGCCAGCGCCGCCGCGTCATTGGTGAGGTAGCGGGTCGCGAAGTTGTCGCTGCCGTCCATGATCAGGTCGTAGCCGGCGAACAGATCGAGCGCGTTGGACGAATCGAGCCGCACCTCGTGCCTGCGCACCGTGATCTCCGGATCGATCTCGGCGATCGTGTCGGCGAGCGAGGCGACCTTGCTGCGGCCGAGGTCGTGGATGCCGTGACTGACCTGGCGGTGCAGATTGGACAGCTCGACGACGTCGGTGTCGATGATGCCGATCGTGCCGACGCCGGCGCCGGCAAGGTATGGGATGCTCGCGCTGCCCAGGCCGCCCGCGCCGACCACCAGCACGCGGGCGCCGGCCAGCCGGCGCTGCGCGTCGGCGGTGAAACCGGGCAGCAGGAGCTGCCGGCCGTACCGCGCCAGGCGTTGGGGGGCAAGCTCCGGGCCCACCGCCACCACGGCGGGCGGACGGCCCGGTTCGGCGGCGTTTTCGGCGGGTCCGGCGGGTGTGGAAGACATCGTGCCGTCAGCCTACTGCGCCCCGGAATCATCCGTCCGAGTGCGGAGCGTTGCTTGCCAACCTGCGAGATTCCTGATAGGTCTTGACCCGTGGGCAGTCCAACGACTCGACGACGAGTCTCCCGCCTGAGGGCCGGTGACCGCTCACCTGTGCGATGGGACTCGCCTGTGCAGCTCAGATACCGCCGGGCGGTGGCATCCCACCCCCGCCGAACCCACGCACTCGACCGGCGCACGGTCGACGACGTCGAACAAATGAAGGAGGGCAGTGCCCATGGTCGGTAAGGCTCCGGTCGAGGACATCAGCGAAGCGGCAACCGAGATGGAGGTCGGCAAGCCGAAGGAATGGGCTGCCGGCGTTCCCGGCGTCACTCACTCCATGGGCCCGGCGTTCAAAGAGATGGGTGTCGGGCGCAGCCTGTCGCTGCTGACCGACATGAACCAGAAAGACGGCTTCGACTGCATGAGCTGCGCGTGGCCGGATCCCGACCACCGAAAGACGTTCGAGTTCTGCGAGAACGGCGCGAAGGCGGTCACCTGGGAGGCCACTCCGGTCACGATCCCCACCACGTTCTGGTCGGAGAACTCGATCAGCAGCCTGCAGGACAAGTCAGAGTACTGGCTGGGCATGCAGGGCCGGCTCATCGAGCCGCTGTACAAGCCGAAGGGCAAGGACAACTACGAGCCGATCGACTGGGCCGACGCCTTCCGGATCATCGGCGAGCGGCTGCGAGGCCTGGACTCGCCGAACGAGGCCACCTTCTACACCAGCGGCCGCACTGCGAACGAGACGGCGTTCGCCTATCAGCTGTTCGCGCGGGCGTTCGGCACCAACAACCTGCCGGACTGCTCGAACATGTGCCACGAGTCGACCGGCCTGGCGATGGGCCAGACCATCGGCATCGGCAAGAACACGATCGCGTACAAGGACTTCGCCAAGGCGGACCTGATCATCATCATGGGTCAGAACCCCGGCACGAACCACCCGCGGATGCTGACGGCCCTGGAAGAGGCGAAGGAGGCGGGAGCCGAGATCGTCGCGGTCAACCCGCTGCTGGAGGCGGGCCTGATCCGCTACAAGAACCCGCAGCGGGTCAAGGGCATCATCGGGCACGGCACGGGCCTTGCCGATCAGTACCTGCAGATCCGCGCCGGCGGTGACGGCTGGCTGATGCAGGCGATCTCGCAGCGCGTGTTCCAAGCCGAGGCGGCGAACCCGGGCACCGTGCTCGATCACAAGTTCCTCGACCAGTACTGCTCGGGGCTGGAGGAGTTCCAGGCGCACGTCGAGCACCTCGACCCCGAAGCCGTGCTGCGGGCGACGGGCCTGACGACGGCGCAGATCGACGAGCTGGCCGAACGGTACCTCAAGGCCGACAATGTCATCATCACCTGGGCGATGGGACTGACCCAGCACAAGGATGCGGTGGCCATCATCAAGGAGGTCGTCAATCTGCTGCTGCTGCGCGGCAACATCGGCAAGCCCGGCTCGGGCGCGTCGCCCATCCGCGGACACAGCAACGTGCAGGGCGACCGCACGATGGGCATCTGGGAGCAGATGCCGCCGGCGTTCCTCGACAAGCTGCAGGCCGAGTTCGGGTTCGACCCGCCGCGGGAGAACGGCTACGACGCGGTGCAGGCGATCGAGGCGATGCTCGCCGGCAAGACCAAGGTGTGGGTCGCGATGGGCGGCAACCTGGTCTCGGCCATCTCGGACACCCACGCCGCCGAGGCCGGATTCCGCAAGGTAGGGCTCAACGTGCAGATCTCCACGAAGCTCAACCGCAACCACCTGACGATCGGCGATGAGGCCATGATCCTGCCGGTCCTGGGCCGGACCGAGATCGACATGCAGGCGGCGGGTCCGCAGATGCTGACGGTCGAGGACTCGGTGTGCGCCATCCACGCCACCCGGGGCAAGGTCAAGCCGATCTCAGACAAGCTGAAGTCCGAGATGGCCGTGGTCAGCGGCATCGCACGAGCCGTCTTCGGGGATGACAGCCCGATCGACTGGACCGGGTTCGAGAACAACTACGACACGGTGCGCGACCACATCGAGCACGTGATCAAGGGGTTCGACAACTTCAACGAACGACTCAAGAAGGACAACGGCTTCATCCTGCCGCACGGCCCGCGTGACTCGCGCACCTTCAACACGCCCAGCGGCAAGGCGCTGATCACCGTCAACGAGCTGGAGTACATCCAGTGCCCGCCCGGACGACTGCTGCTGCAGTCGATGCGCGCGCACGACCAGTTCAACACGACGATCTACAGCCTGGACGACCGCTACCGCGGCATCAAGAAGAGCCGTCGGGTCATCTTCGTGCACCCCGACGACCTCGCCGAGCTCGGCATCAAGGACGGCGAGCTCATCGACGTGCACAGCGAGTTCTCGGACAACGTCGACCGGGTCGTGCACGGCTTCAAGGCCGTCGCGTTCCCGACCTCGCGCGGGTGTGCCGCCACGTACTTCCCCGAGGGCAACCCGCTCGTGCCGCTGGGCTTCACCGCGGAAGGCAGCAACACACCGGCCTCGAAGTCGGTGGTGGTGCGACTGGAACCGATAGGGAACATCCGAGAGCCGAGGTTGCACAGTTCGGAGGGGTCCCTGGCGACCGCGGGCTGACGCCCAGGGGCGACCGGCGCCCCCTGTTATGAGACAGCCTCCGACACCGTCGTCGGCGGGTCGTGCTGCCCCGTGCGCTTTTGTCACACACCGAAAAGAAGGGTAGAGCTATGTCATCATCAGCCGCCACAAGGGGTGGGGTAACGAGAAAACCGACGGCGGGACGATGGTGGATCGTGATCGCAGCGCTGCTGCTGCAGTTCTCGATCGGTGCGGTCTACGCCTGGAGCGTGTTCAGTTCGGCGCTGAAGAAGCCGGACGCGATGGCGCTGACCAACCCGGAGGCCTCGCTTCCGTTCACCGTCACGATCGGCATGATCTTCATCGGCAGCTACATCGGCGGCCGCATCCAGGACCGGACGGGCCCGCGCCCGGTCGCCCTGGCCGGCGGCATCATCTATGCGATCGGCTGCATCATCGCGTCGTTCGCGCTGTCGCATGATTCCAGTCAGCTGTGGCTGCTGGTGCTCGGCTACGGCGTGATCAGCGGGTTCGGCCTCGGCTTCGCCTACATCGTGCCGATCGCGATGCTGCAGAAGTGGTTCCCCGACAAGCGCGGACTCATCACCGGGTTGGCCGTGGCCGGCTTCGGATTCGGCGCGGTGCTGACGGCGCCGGTGGCGCAGTGGCTGATCGCGATGACGCCGACCGAGCCGAACCGGGCGTTCCTGCCGCTGGGCGTGGGCTATCTGGTCCTGGCGCTGATCGGGGCGTCGTTCTTCCGCAACCCGCCGGCCGGCTACGCCGTGCCGGGCTGGGTGCCGGCCTCATCCGGCCGGGCGCGGGACAGCTACAAGCAGTTCACCGAGAAGGAGGCGCTGCGCACTCCGCAGTGGTATCTGCTGGCCGCCATCCTGACCCTGAACGTGACGGTCGGCATCGCGCTGATCGCACAGGCCAACTCCAGTGCGATAGACATCGCGGGGTACACCGTGGCCGGTGCTGCCGCGCTGGTGGGCATCTTGGCGCTGTTCAACGGCGGTGGCCGGATCTTCTGGGCCTGGGTGTCGGGCAAGACCGGTCGCATGACCGCGTTCGGCCTGATGCTGGGTCTGCAGGGCGTCTGTCTGCTGATCATCCCGCACGCCAGCAACGCGGTGCTGTTCTTCATCCTCGCGGCCGTGATCTACCTCTGCTACGGCGGCGGCTTCGGCACGATGCCGGCCACGGCCGGTGACTTCTTCGGGGTCAAGCATGCCGGTGCGATCTACGGTCTGATGATCATCGGCTGGAGCCTGGGCGGCATCATCGGCCCGCCGATCATCGCGGCGCTGATCGGCGGCGACAAGAACTACACGCTGGGCTACACCGTCATCGGCATCATCGCCCTGGTATCGCTGATCGTGCCGTTCATCACCCGGATGCCCAAGCCCAAGCCGGGCGACGGGGCGTCCCGTTCGGTGCCGGCCGCGGAGGCAGCCGCGAACGACTGACACGCAACGAGAACGGGATGCGGTGCGCTTCGCGCCGCATCCCGTTCTCGTTGCGGATGAGTCCGGTCAGGCCTGTTCGGCGGCAGCGGCGTGTTCGCGGCAGAGTTGGAATGCCCGGTCCAGGGCGGCGCTGACGGCGGCCTCGGGCGTCACGTCGCCCGATGCCGCGGCGATCCCGGCGGCGTACCCGGCGACGAAGGTGGTCAGCGGAGCGGCGGGGCGCAGCACGCCGTGTGCGGCGCGGCCGGCCAGGCCCAGCACGGACTTGATGTCGACGTCCAGGCCGTGCACCTCCAGCGCGTCGGTGAGCTGCACGCTCCACGCGCGCAGAATCTCGTCGTCCTTCTCCCGATCGGCGTCGCTGTTGCTCATCATCCCTGTCTTTCCGTGGTCGCTGCCCCGGACGTCATCGACCGGCGCACTTCCACTGTACTGAGTGGGCCGGCGGCACCGGGTCGCGGCGGCTCAGCTGCGCGTGCTGATCCAGCCCAGGGCCGGTGCCACGTACTTCGCGAACGACTCGGCGACCCGCAGGTTGAACTCGACGCCCAGCTGACTGGGGATCGTGAGCATCAGCGTGTCGGCGGCCGCGATCGCAGCATCCGCCTTCAGCTGCTCTACGAGCACGTCGGGCTCGGCGGCGTACGTCTTGCCGAACGTCGACCGGAACCCGTCGATGTAGCCGACGCCCTCCTGGTCGCTGCGCCCGCCGAAGTACAGATGGTCCTCGGCGGTCACCAGCGGGAAGATCGAGCGGCTCACCGACGTGCGCGGGGTGCCGGGATGCCCCGCCTCGCGCCAGGCGGCCTTGAAGGCCTCGACCTGCTCGGCCTGCAGCTGGTCGAACGGCAGCCCGCGGTCTTCGGTCAGCAGCGTCGACGACATCAGGTTCACGCCGGTGCGGCCGGCCCATTCGGCCGTGTCGCGCGACCCCGCGCCCCACCAGATGCGCGAGCGCAGCCCGGGGGAGTGCGGCTCGATGCGCTGCCGGCCGGTGCCGCCGCCGAACGGGCTGGATGCGTCGCGGTCGGCCATGCCCTCACCGGAGATGGCCTTCATGAACGTCGCGAAGTGCTCGTGCGCGAGGTCCGCGCCGCGCGGGTCCGTCGACCCGGTGTAGCCGAACGCCTCATAGCCGCGCACCACCGACTCGGGTGACCCGCGGCTAACGCCCAGCGCCAGTCGGCCGCCGCTGATCAGGTCGACCGAGGCGGCCTCTTCGGCGAGGTACAGCGGATTCTCGTACCGCATGTCGATCACGCCGGTGCCGACCTCGATGCGCTCGGTGCGCGCGGCCACCGCCGCCAGCAGGGTCATCGGCGAGGAGTGCTGTCTGGCGAAATGGTGCACCCGGAAGTAGGTGCCGTTCACGCCCAGGTCGTCCATCCCCTGTGCCAGATCGATGGCCTGGAGCAGGGCGTCGGCTGCGGTCAGCTGTCGCCCGCCGCCGAGTGGACCGTAATGACCGAACGAGAGCGTTCCGAATCGCTGCATGGTGGGTCCAACGCTACGCCGGCAGAGCGCATTCCGCTGCATGCATACGCGGCTACCGCGGTGTGCGCCGGCGGCGGCGCGCGATCACGCGGGCGAGCACGCGCCAGCCGACCAGTGTGATCAGCAGGAAGACGGCGGCCACGATGATGAACGGCACGGCCGTGCCCTGCGCGCTCAGGACGCGCAGCAGCATCCCGCCGACGAGCGTGACCAGCCACAGCGGCACGCCGGTGCGCAGCGGACGGGCGGGCGCGCGCCAGGCGAGCGTCACGGCCCAGCCGACCACGAGCGCGGCCAGGAACGGCCACGCCGTCGTCGCGATGCCGCCCAGATCGAGTGCTTCCGCGTGGCTGGCGCGGCCGGCCACGGCGAACACGATGACGATCACGATGTCGGCGACCAGCGACCAGACGGTGCGTTTCATGGAACCTCTTTCTGCGTGTCTTCATTGTCGCCTCTCCATCGTGTCAGCGCGGTCGGAAGCTGCCTGATCCCGCCGATAGAATGGCGGGTGAACCCGCTCTTTCGCGCACGGTGTGCGCGATCCCCGCTGACAGCGCCGTCGGGCCATGAACCCAGGCGGTGCACGAAGGAGTGCCGTGAACAGCTCGGTCGACAGCCACCGCCGCGACTGGATCGCCCGTGAGGAGCAGGCCGAGCGGATGATTCCGCTGGTCGGCGGCCTGTATCGGGGTCGCGGCGTGGTGACCTCGATCCACGGCCGGCGGCTGATCGGCTTGAGCAGCATCGACCTGATCAAGGCGCACAAGTTCGCCCGGCAGGCCGGCGCCGACGAACTCTCCCTGGACGCCTCCACCGCGGTGCTGCTGGCGTTGACCGAGCTTGCGCCGGGACCGGCATCCCTCGACATCGCGCGGCTGCATCAGGCCTTTCTGACGCGCGGCGAGGGTGCGAGCCTGGTGGAGTTCCTGCGCGCCGAGCTCGGCGACATCGTCGAAGAGCGGGTGGATGCCGGTGCCCCGCGCGATGTCGTGCTGTACGGCTTCGGCCGGATCGGCCGCCTGCTGGCGCGCCTGATGATCGCGCATGCCGGCAGCGGGTCCGGGCTGCGGCTGCGGGCGATCGTGGTGCGCAAGGGCAGCGCGGACGACCTGCACAAGCGGGCGAGTCTGCTGCGCCGCGACTCGGTGCACGGCCCGTTCGCGGGCACCCTCACCGTCGATGAGCAGGCCAGTACGATCCTGGCCAACGGCACGCTCATCCAGGTGATCTATTCGGATGACCCGGCCAGCGTGGACTACACCGCATACGGCATCCAGGACGCCATCGTCGTAGACAACACCGGGCGCTGGCGCGACCGGGCCGGGCTCGAGCAGCATCTGCGCGCGAAGGGCGTGGCCCGGGTGCTGCTGACGGCGCCGGGCAAGGACGACGTCAAGAACATCGTGTTCGGCATCAACCAGGCCGCGATCGGCGAGGACCGCATCCTGTCTGCGGCATCGTGCACGACCAATGCGATCACGCCGGTGCTGGCGGCGATCGACGAGGCATACGGCGTGGTGCGCGGGCACGTCGAGACGGTGCACTCGTACACGAACGACCAGAACCTGACCGACAACTTCCACAAGGGCAGTCGGCGCGGCCGGTCGGCGGCATTGAACATGGTGATCACCGAGACCGGCGCGGCGAAGGCCGTCGCCAAGGCGCTGCCGCAGCTGGCGGGCAAGCTGACCGGCAGCGCGATCCGGGTGCCCACGCCCAACGTCTCGCTGGCGATCCTGAACCTCACGCTCGAGCACACCGCCGACCGCGACGAGCTCAACGGATATCTGCGCGCGGTGTCGCTGCACTCCAAGCTGCGCCAGCAGGTGGACTACATCGAGTCGCCCGAGGTGGTCTCCTCCGACTTCGTCGGCTCGCACCGCGCCGGGATCGTGGACGGCCTTGCCACGATCGCCGACGACGACAACGTCGTGGTCTACGTCTGGTACGACAACGAATTCGGCTACAGCTGTCAGGTGGTGCGGGTGATCGAGGCGATGGCCGGCACGCATCCGGCGGTCTTCCCGGAACGGGTGAACGTGACGCTGGAATCGATGAAGAGCCTGCAGGCCCAGGTGCTCTGACGCGTCTGCTCGCGGCAGGCTCAGTCGCGCGCCGGGGCGGACGGATGCTGCAGCAGCCGGACGGTCGGGATGTCGGCCGGCGCCCACTCGAGCAGGTCCAGCTCTGCCGGCGCGAGCCAGCGCATCGCGGCGTGTTCGGTGAGCCGCGGCGTTCCGGCCGTCAGCCGGCAGGCGAATGTGGTCAGCACGACCGTGCCGAAGTCGTAGTCGTGGATGGTGCGGGTGAGCTGGGCGCCCACGGTCACCTCGCACTGCAGCTCTTCGGCGATCTCCCGGGACAGTGCGGCCCGGGCCGTCTCACCGGGTTCGATCTTGCCGCCGGGGAACTCCCACAGCCCGGCCAGCACGCTGCCGGCCCCGCGCTGCGCGCACAGGATCAGGCCGTCGCGGATGATCGCCGCGCCGACGACGTCGATCCGCCTGAGTGCGGCGCCGCTCGGCGCGTGCGCGGCGGATGCGGGGGGTTCGGCCATGGCATCGGAGTCTATTCGCCGGCCGGCGCCGCCGCAGCGAAGGGACCGGATCGCACCCCCGTAACCTGGAGGCATGCCCGCACAGCACGACAAGACCACCACCCGGATCCTGACCGGCGGCGCCGTGCTGCGCCGCGCACGGCCGGGCGACGAGGCCGGCATCCTCGCCTGCATCCAGGCGCTCGCCGACTATGAGCGAGAGCCGGATGCCGTCACGGGCACGGTTCCGATGCTGGCCGAGACGCTGTTCGGCCCCGATCCGCACGCGTTCGTGCACGTCGTCGAGCGCGACGGCAAGATCGTCGGGATCGCACTGTGGTTCCTCACCTATTCGACCTGGACGGGCCGGCACGGCATCTGGCTCGAGGACCTGTTCGTCTACGACGGCGAGCGGGGGCGCGGGTACGGGACGGCGCTGATCTCGGCTCTGGCCGCGCTGTGCGTCGACCGCGGCTACACCCGGCTGGAGTGGACCGTGCTGGACTGGAACGCGCCGTCGATCTCCTTCTACCGGTCGCTGGGCGCCGCCCCGATGGACGAGTGGACCACCCAGCGACTGGCCGGTGCCGCACTGGACGCCGTGGCCGGCCGGGCCGCGACATCCGCCCGCTGAATCGGTGCGCTCTTCCGGACGTCGGTGCCCGCCAGTACCCTGGGGCGGGTGGTACACGAGCTGACCCGCGATCAGGCGCGCCGCATCATCGTGCGCGCCCAGCTGCTCGACGCCGACCGGCCGGGGGACGTCGTCGAGGTGGCCGAGCAGCTCGGCGCGATCAAGATCGACCCGACGGCCGTCATCACATCGTGCCAGCACATGACCCTGTGGTCGCGCATCGGCTGGTCGTACGAGCCCGGCCAGCTGCAGAAGGCCGTCGAGGTCGACCGTCTGCTCTTCGAGCTGGACGGCACGTTCCGGCCGATGAGCATGCTCCCTCTGCTGCGGCCGCAGATGCGCCGGTGGCCGCAGCATGCGCGCGGCAGACAGTGGCTCGAGGCCAACGACGCGTTCCGCAAAGACGTCATCGCACGGCTGCGGGCCGAGGGACCGCTGACGGCCGATCAGATCCCCGATACCGCGCAGGTCGCGCGCGATTCGGCGGACGGCTGGTACGGCCCCAACCAGGTCCCGCGCATGCTCGAGGCGCTGTCGCGGCAGGGCGTCGTGGCCGTGACGCGGCGCCAGGGGCGTACGCGGGTGTGGGACATCGCCGAGCGCGTCTTCGGGCCGGACGTCCCCGATTACCCCGATGAGGAGGCGCTGCGGCTGCTGGCCGAGCGCCGGCTGCAGGCGGCGGGGCTGGCCAAGCAGACGTCGCCGTGGACTCCGGTGGGCGAGGCCGGCGAGCCGGCGCGCGTCGAGGGGTCGAAGTGGAAGTGGCGCGTCGACCCCGAGGCGCTGGCGCGCGTGGACGAAGAGGTCGACGGCCGCGTTGTCTTCCTCAACCCGTACGACGGCATGCTCTTCGACCGCCCGCGACTGCGCGAGGTGTTCGAGTTCGAGTACGTGCTCGAGCAGTTCAAACCGAAGGCGCAGCGCGTGTACGGCCACTTCGCTCATCCGATCCTGATGGGGGACCGGTTCGTCGGCCTGCTGGACGCGGCGATCGACCGGAACGAGGGGGTGCTGCAGGTCAACGCCATCCACGAGCTGCTCCCGTTCGAGCCCGAGGAAGAGGAGATGGTCCGCGCCGAGCTCGACGAGCTCGCACAGTGGTTAGGAATACCCCTGGGGGGTATGCGTTGAGGTCAGTATGGACATGCACGCCGGAAACGACCTCCACGCCGCTCAGGCGCACCATGCAGACCACGCCGGTCACGTAGAAGAAGCGGGTCACGCGGGCCACGGCGGCCATGCGGGCCACGGCGACCACGCCGGGCAGTTCCGCCGGCTGTTCTGGATCAATCTGCTCATCGCCGTGCCGGTCGTGGCGCTCTCGCCCGCGTTCGGGATGCTGCTGGGCTACGGCGTGCCGAGCTGGGCGCTGTGGATCTCGCCCGTGCTCGGCACCGTCATGTACGTCTGGGGCGGCCGGCCGTTCCTGACCGGCGCCGTCAGCGAGGTGCGCAGCCGCGCTCCCGGGATGATGCTGCTGATCGGCCTGGCGATTACCGTCGCGTTCCTCGCGTCGTGGGGAGCCACGCTGGGGCTGGTCCACCACCAGCTCGAGTTCTGGTGGGAGCTCGCCCTGCTGATCGTCATCATGCTCCTGGGCCACTGGATCGAGATGCGGTCACTGGCACAGACCACCTCGGCACTCGACTCACTGGCGGCGCTCCTGCCCGACGAGGCCGAGCGCGTCGACGGCGACGAGATCGTGACCGTCGCGCCCGCCGACCTGCGGGTGGGCGACGTGGTGCTCGTCCGCCCCGGCGGCGGCGTGCCCGCCGATGGGCGCATCGTCGACGGCACCGCCAGCATGGACGAATCGATGGTCACCGGCGAGTCCCGGCCGATCGCGCGCGGCATCGGCGAACCCGTCACGGCGGGCACGGTCGCGACCGACTCGGGGCTGCGGGTCGAAGTCACCGCGACCGGCGACGACACCGCGCTCGCCGGCATCCGCCGTCTCGTGGACGAGGCGCAGAACTCGTCGTCGCGTGCGCAGCTGCTCGCCGACAAGGCGGCGGCGCTGCTGTTCTGGTTCGCGCTGGGCGCGGCGGTCGTCACCGCCGTGGTGTGGACCCTGGTGGGCGCTCCCGACGACGCCGTGGTGCGCACGATCACGGTGCTGGTGATCGCCTGCCCGCATGCGCTGGGCCTGGCCATCCCGCTGGTGGTGGCCATCGCGACCGAGCGCGCGGCGCGCGGCGGCGTGCTCGTGAAGGACCGTCATGCACTGGAGGCCATGCGGCTCGTGGATGCCGTCGTCTTCGACAAGACCGGCACCCTGACCCGCGGCGAGCCCGCCGTGACGGCCGTCGCCGCAGCCGGCGACGTCGACGTCGACGCGGTGCTGGCGCTGGCTGCGGCCGCCGAGACCGACAGCGAGCACCCGTTGGCCCAGGCCATCGTGCGCGCCGCACAGGAGCGACGGTTGACCCTGGCGCCGGCATCCGGATTCTCCTCGTCGCCCGCGGTCGGGGTGACCGCGACGGTGGGGGGCCACGAGATCCGCGTCGGCGGCCCGCGTCTGCTCGACGAGCTCGGCGCGGCCGAGGTGGCGGACGCCGACCGGTGGCGCGCGGACGGCTCGATCATCCTGCACGTGTCGCGCGACGGCGCGGTGATCGGCGGCCTGGCGCTCGCCGACGAGGTGCGGCCCGAGTCGCGCGAGGCCGTCGATGCGCTGCATCGGCTCGGCGTCGAGGTGATCATGATGACCGGCGACGCCGAGGCCGTCGCACAGGCGGTGGCGGGCTCGCTCGGCATCGACCGTGTGTTCGCCGGCGTCCACCCCGAAGACAAGGCCGGCAAGATCGCCCGCCTGCAGGCGGAGGGACGCACGGTCGCGATGGTCGGCGACGGCGTCAACGACGCCCCGGCGCTGGCACAGGCCGACGTCGGCATCGCGATCGGTGCGGGCACGGATGTCGCGATCGCGACCGCCGGGGTGATCCTGGCCAGCTCCGACCCGCGGTCGGTGCTCTCGGTCATCGAGCTGTCGCGGGCCGCCTACCGCAAGATGACGCAGAACCTGTGGTGGGCCGCCGGCTACAACCTGCTGGCGGTGCCGCTGGCGGCCGGCGTCCTGGTGCCGATCGGGTTCGTGCTGCCGATGGCGGTCGGCGCGATCCTGATGTCGATCTCGACCGTCGTCGTGGCGCTGAACGCCCAGCTGCTGCGGCGGATCGACCTGAGTCCCGCCGCCGGGGTCCGCGCCGTCCTGGGTGGCCGGCCCCATGCGCCCGAGCGGAGCCGGGCCTAGACTGCCGACCGTACCGATATGTGACGAGGAGAAGCACATGCAGCTGGGAATGGTGGGCCTGGGGCGGATGGGCGCGAACATCGTGCGCCGCCTGATGAAGGACGGTCACGAGTGCGTCGTCTACGACACGAACAAGGATGCCGTGGCGGCCCTGGTGGCCGAGGGTGCGACCGGCGCCGACGACATGGCCGACCTGGCCGCCAAGCTGCAGACGCCGCGGGCGGCGTGGGCGATGGTTCCGGCATCCATCACCGGAAAAGTCGTCGAGCAGATCGCCGCGGTCTTCGAGCCGGGCGATGCGATCATCGACGGCGGCAACTCGAACTACCGTGACGACGTGCGCCGGGGCGAGAAGTTCGCGAAGGTCGGCATCGACTACATCGACGCCGGCACCAGCGGCGGCGTGTTCGGCCTGGAGCGCGGGTACTGCCTGATGGTCGGCGGTCCGGATGCCGCGGTGGCGCGCCTGGAGCCGATCTTCCGCACGATCGCGCCGGGTGCGGGCGACACCCCGCGCACGCCCGGCCGCTCGGGCGATCTCGCGCCGGAGGAGCTGGGGTACCTGCACTGCGGCCCGTCCGGCGCCGGCCACTTCGTGAAGATGGTGCACAACGGCATCGAATACGGCATCATGGCGGCCCTGGCCGAGGGGCTGAACATCCTGCACAATGCGGACGCCGGCACGCGCGAGGCCGAGCACTCGGCCGAGATCGCGCCGCTGGAGGAGCCGGAGTTCTACAAATTCACGATCGATACCCCCAAGGTCGCCGAGCTGTGGCGCCGCGGGTCGGTGATCTCGTCGTGGCTGCTGGATCTGACCGCCGCCGCGCTGGAGGAGAACCACGAGCTGAATGGGCTGGCCGGTCGCGTCTCGGACTCGGGCGAGGGCCGATGGACGGTCAAGGCCGCCGTCGACGTCGGCGTGCCGGCGCCGGTGCTCGCCTCGGCGCTGTTCGAGCGGTTCGCATCACGCGACGAGGACCAGTACGCGAATCAGCTGCTGTCGGCGATGCGGCTGCAGTTCGGGGGCCACAAGGAACTGCCCGCGGGCGACGTGCTCGAGGCGGGTGGTCGCAAGGCCGAGCACGAGCAGTAGGGAGACGAGATGGCGCGCATTCTGATCATCGGCGGTCACGGCAGGGTCGCCCAGCTGCTGGAGCCGTTGCTGACCGGCGGCGGAGACACCGTCACCGCCGTGATCCGCAATGCCGACCACGAGGCGGACGTCGCCGCGACCGGCGCACAGCCGGTCGTCGCGGATGTCGAGGCACTCGATGTCGACCAGCTGACGAATCTGATCGCGGGCAACGACGCGGTCGTGTGGTCGGCGGGCGCCGGCGGTGGCGACCCGGCGCGCACCTGGGCGGTCGACCGCGATGCCGCCGTCCGGTCGATGGATGCCGCAGCGGCCGCCGGTGTGCGGCGGTACGTCATGGTGTCGTACTTCGGCGCGAGCCGCGACCACGGCGTGCCCGCAGACGACTCGTTCTTCGCCTATGCCGAGGCCAAGGCGGCCGCCGACGAGCACCTGCGCGGCAGCGCCCTGGACTGGACGATCGTCGCACCCAGCGGCCTGACCCTGCAGGCGCCGACCGGGCGCATCGACACCCGCGCTGAGGCGTCCGGCTCGGTGCCCCGGGCCGATGTCGCGGCCGTCATCGCCGCCGTGCTGACGGACGAGACCACCGTCGGGCGCGCCATCCGGTTCAATACCGGCGACGTGCCGATCGCGGCGGCGATCGCCGGCTGACTGCGGCAGGGGCCACACCATGACGCGCTACGCGATCGATGCCGCCACCGGGCTGCGACTCATCCAGGACCAGCGCACGCTTGCTCCTGGGCACGCCCTGGTCGGCGCTGCCGCACTGAGGTCCCAGGTGATGGCGCTGCTGTACCGGCAGGTGCGGGCCGCCGGCCTCGACGAGCGGGCCGGCACGGAGCTGCTGGAACGCCTCGCGGGACTGAAGATCCGGCTGCTGGGCGATCGCGGTTCGCGCGCGCAGGCATGGAGGTATGCGGTGCAGGACGGCCGGGGCCAGATCGGCGCGCTGGAATACCTGGCCGTGGCGGTGCTGCAGGCCGATGCGCTGATCACGCAGGACGCCGACCTGATCGCGGCGGCCGCGGGCCGCATCCCGGTCGCGGAGTACGAGGATCTGTTCCGCTGACCGCCGTGGGGTGACTCGGGTGTGGCGGCCCTGGCGTAGCCTGGGCGGGTGCCTGCCGACCACCCGACGCCCTCTCCCGCGCGGGAGCAGTTGGGTGCGCTGACGGCGGCCGGGGCCCTCTCGTTGCCGCTGGATCTGATGCCGCTCATGGGGCGGCAGCGGCCGGCGGCCGTGCTGCTGCTGTTCGGGGTGCTCGACTCGGTCCTCAGTGGTCACGATGCGGCTGCGGGCGCGGTCTCGCGCGACCTGGATGTGCTGCTGCTCTCGCGCGCGTCGACGCTGCGCGAGCACCCGGGGCAGGTCGCCTTCCCGGGCGGGCGCATCGATCCGGAGGACGCCGGCCCGGTCGCGGCCGCGCTGCGCGAGGCGCGCGAAGAGACCGGCCTCGACCCCGATGGCGTCGACGTGCTGGGCACGCTGCCGCCGCTGCCACTGGTGTACTCGCGGCACCTGGTCACTCCGGTGCTCGGCTGGTGGCGGCATCCGACCCCCGTGCGGGTCGTCGACGAGGCAGAGTCGGCAGACGTGTTCCGCGCACCGGTGGCCAACCTGCTCGACCCGGCCAACCGCGGCGTGACGGTGATCCACCGCGACGGTCAAGTGTGGCGCGGTCCTGGCTTTCTAGTGCACGGGGCGGCCGGCGAGCATCTGGTGTGGGGATTCACCGGGATGCTGCTGGAGGGCCTGTTCGATCGGCTCGGGTGGACCGAGCCCTGGGATCGCAGCCGCGAGCTGCCGCTGCCCGCGATCGAGGACGACTCGGGCCGCTGACCGGGTGTTGTGCGCGGATGGTCGTCCTGGCCGGGCCAGGAGAGTGTCGCCTTCCGGCGTCGTGGCCGGAGCACGCCGTGCGGCAGGCTTCTGCGGCGCACTCAGTGCTTCGGTTGCCACGCGCGCGGCCTCGCGCGGGGTGACTGCGTTCGCGCAGCGTTGTCGCGCAGGCGCGCCTGTTTCGTGCGCGCGCGCCTGTTTTGGACGGAGCGGGATTCGTCGCGCGCCCGTTTCTTGCGCGCGCGCCCGTTAATTTCATGCGCGGGTGTCGGTTTGTGCCGCGCGAGCGTTCGCGGCTGGCAAGGGCCGGGGGTCGCCAGGCATCCGCGCACCGAGGGGTGACGTCCCGCTGAGTGGTGGAGTTTCTCGACACCGTGCGGATCAGCTGTTGTTGATTATGCCGCGTTGAGTTCTGGGATCGCCACCTCCTCGTCG
>NZ_BAABAF010000007.1:0-365178 GCF_039537285.1 Microbacterium kribbense
TCTGCTCGCGGCACCCACGCCTCTCGGCACCGGGAGCGGAAGCTCTGGGGGCATCCTGCCGATTCGCTTCCCCAGTGATTGAACCGGTGTCGGATGCCCACGTTCTTCACGCCCCCAGAGCGTTCGAACGAGTCTCACCATACATGAGGCGTGTCCCCCAAATGGGGGACAACTCTCGACTCCTGAGCAAATCCTCAGGTTCGTGTCGATTACGGCTCTCCACACTGTCCTCCGCGCCGGGGACACCGCTCAAATCCGTTCTTCTGATCCGGCCACCGGGTTGTTATTCTTCTCGCCTGGGGAAGGAAGAACGCCCCCGTCCGAGCACAGACCACTGGGGGAGCTCGGACGGGGGCGTTGCCGTCTGATGACACGCATGGATGGCACGCAGGTTCGGCACGACCAGGCGGATTGTCGAGCCCTTCCGGAAGGCAGTCGTGCGCGGCGAGATCCTGCCGACACACAAAGGTGCCCGCTTCACCCGACCCGTCAAGTGGAGATGTGCGCCGAGCGCGCATGCCGCGATCCCAGTCGGGAGTATGGAACGCCAGAAGTGCCCCCACTGGGATTCGAACCCAGACTGGAGCGATTTTAAGTCGCCTGCCTCTGCCGTTGGGCTATGGGGGCCCACCGCGCCAGCCTACCGACCGGCGCAGAGCACCCGCGCGCCATCCGGTGCGCGGGTGCTCTGCGAGATCTCGTCAGGCCGAAGCCGATGCCTTCTTGGCCGGCTTCTTGGCCGGCTTCTTGGCCGCAGCCTTCCCGCCGTCGGAGGCGGCCTTGGACTCGGCCGGCCCCGCGGGTGCGTCCTTCTTCGGCGCGGCCTCGACCGGCTGCGGCGGGCGTGGGCGCGCCGCGAACTGCTCGAATACGGCCCGCGGAGTCTGCACGGCCTCGAGGCTGACGATGTCGCGACCCAGCCACAGGTTGTTCCACCAGCCCCACAGCACGCGCCACTTGCGCTCCCACGTCGGCATGGCCAGACCGTGGTAGCCGCGATGCGCGAGCCAGGCGACGAAGCCCTTCAGGGCGAAGTTGCCCGACTGGAACACGCCGTTGTACAACCCCAGGCCGGCGACGGCACCGAGGTTCTTGTGCAGGTAGTCGCGCGGCGCCTCGCCGCGCAGCACCGCCACGAGGTTCTTGGCGAGAAGCTTGGCCTGCCGCACCGCGTGCTGGGCGTTGGGCACGCAGTACCCGCCGACGCCGCCACCGCTCAGATCCGGCACCGCGGAGACATCCCCCGCCGCCCAGGCGCCCTCGACGGCCGCTTCGGCGGTGCCCACGCGCAGGTCGGCGCGGGTGCGGATGCGCCCGCGCTCTTCGACGGGCAGGTCGCCGCCGCGCACCACGGTCGGGTTGGCCATGACACCGGCCGTCCACACGATCAGGTCCGACGGCAGTGTCTCTCCGGTGGACAGCTCGACGTTGCCGTTCACCGCGCCGGTGACCTGCGTATCCAGATGCACGTACGCGCCGCGCTTGGCGAGGTCCTTCAGCACCCACTCGCTCGTCTTCAGCGACACCTCCGGCATGATCCGGCCCATCGCCTCGATCAGGTGGAAGTGGGTGTCGTCGAACGACAGCTGCGGGTAGTCCTTCAGCAGCGCCGACGCCAGTGACCGCAGCTCCGCGAACGCCTCGATGCCGGCGAATCCGCCGCCGACGACGACGACGGTCAGCAGCCGGTCGCGCTCGGGACCTGCGGGCAGTGCCGCGGCCCGGTCGAAGTTGCTCATCACCCGGTCGCGCACCGCGACGGCCTCTTCGATCGTCTTCATGCCGATCGCGTTGTCGGCGATGCCGGGGATCGGGAAGGTGCGCGAGACCGAACCGGCGGTCACGACGATCTGGTCGTAGGCGTGCTCCCAGCTCTGGCCGTCCGGGCCGGTGATGGTCGCGGTCTTGGCTGCGTGGTTGATCCCGGTGATCTTCGCGTTGATCACGGTGGTGCGCTTCAGGTGCCGGCGGTGCGCGACGACCGCGTGCCGCGGCTCGATCGAGCCGGCGGCGACCTCGGGCAGGAACGGCTGGTAGGTCAGGTAGGGCAGCGGGTCGACCATGGTGACCTCGGCCTCGCCGCGACGCAGATGCTTCTCGAGCTTCCACGCGGTGTAGAAGCCGGCGTATCCACCGCCGACGATGAGAATCTTGGGCGCAGTGGTCGCGGCAGTGTTCACGGGGGGAAAACTCCTAGAGTTTTTGGCGGCGTGGCGTGCGAGAGGTGCGCGCCGATCGGATGCGTCGGGCAGCAGCGGTGACGCCGAGCGCTACCAGTATAGCGGGCAGGGTGACCGCTACCAGGGGGAGGGTGCCGTACAGCACCCGGTCGCGAGTGGGCAGCAGCGGCGAGAGCGGCTGCGAGGCGGGTTCTGCTTCGGGCAGCGGCGGCACCGTCACGGCCTGCTCGGTGGGTACCGGCTGGGGTGCGACCGGGGCCCGCCGGTACAGCCGGATCCACTCCCGCAGGTCGCCCATCGGGTTGGCCGATACCAGCGGCACATCGGCCGAGACGGCGGCCGCGGCATCCACCAGCCCGTAGCCGTAGAACGGGTTGGGCACCGAGGTCATCCCGGGCGCGGGCCGGGCGGTCTTGATGATGCGCTCGATGACGTTGGCCGCGCTCAGTCCAGGATGGGCGGCACGCACCAGCGCGACGATGCCCGACACGATCGGTGCCGCGCCGCTGGTGCCCTTCCACTGCACCACCTCGCCGTTGGCCGACACGCCCAGCAGCTGCTCGCTGGGGGCCGAGACGCCGATCGTGATGCCCTGGGTGGATGCCTCGACACTGGCGTGTCCGGATTCATCCACGCCGGCCACGGTGAGCACCCCCGGGATCGTGGCCGGGGCGCCGACCTGGCCGGTGCCGCTGCCTCGGTTGCCGGCGGCGACGACCACCACGACATCGTGTTCGAAGGCATACAGGAACGCGTCGTCCCAGCTCGGGTCCCAGTCCAGAGTGTTGGTCGTCAGCGACAGGTTGATCACCTGGGCGCCATGGTCGACGGCCCAGCGCATGGCCCGCACCATCTGCTCGGTGAACGGCACCGGCGAACCGGTGAAGCCGATCGAGATCGACAGCAGCTGCGCCTCCGGCGCCACCCCGATCATGCCGGTGTCCGCACCGGTGCCGCGGGCGGCGGCCAGGGACGCCACCCAGCTGCCGTGGTTGGCGTCGAGCACGCCGACCGGGGTGCGACCGTCGGGACTGCCCGCGCCCGATACGTCGGTGCCGCCGACGACGGCGGGGTCCAGCTCGGGCGCATGACCCACGCCGGTGTCGATGATCGCGATCTTCACGCCGGCGCCGCGGGTGACCTTCCACGCCTGCTCGATGCCGTAGTCGGCGAGCCAGTACTCCTGCGACCGCACCGCATCGGCGGCGCCCTCCTCGCCGGGTCCCGGGGTCGCCGACGCACCGGTGCACACCAGCACCGCGATCACGCCGGCCAGCAGCGCTGCCACGAGCCGCCTCATTCGGCGACTCCGGCAGCATCCAGCATCGGCCCGGGGCGGGCGCATGCGCAGCGCTGCGGCGACCAGTCGCCGCGCGCCAGCGCCGCGTCCCCGATCGGGTTCACGCCCGGCCCGCCGGCCAGGGCATGGCCGGCCAGCGCGTGCAAGCACTTCACCCGGGTGGGCATGCCACCCGCCGAGATGCCGGCGATCTCGGGCACGTCACCGTAGCGGGCACGGTCGGCGAGGTACGCGTGGTGCGCACGCAGGTGGCCGGCCTGCAGCTCGGGATCTGCGGCCAGCTCGTCCGCCAGCTCGGCCATCACGTGCGTGGCCTCCAGCCGCGACATCGCCGCAGTGGCCGCGGGATGGGTGAGGTAGTAGAACGTCGGGAACGGCGACCCGTCGGCCAGCCGCGGCGCAGTGGCGACCACGGTCGGGTTGCCGCACACGCACCGGGCGGCGATGCCGATCACGCCGCGTGCCGGGCGACCGAGCTGCTCGGCCAGCACGGCGAGGTCGTGGTCGGTCACCGGGGCGAAGGGCGGGGTCACGCGCATCAGGCTATCGGCGGCCGCTGGGACGATGCTGGGTCACCGGGCCCGCCAGTCATCGGGCCCCGCCGCCGGGCGCGACGGCGGTGCGGGCCAGGCCCGCGTGCGCGACCGAGCGCACCAGCTGTGACATCCAGTCGGTGCGCGTGGTCTGCACGGTGCCGCTGACGGGTGCGCTCTCGCGCGGGATGTCGGATGCCGGCAGGTCGTCGTCGACCAGATAGACGATCTCGCCGGGCTTGAAGTAGTACAGCCGCTGCCGCGCCTGCGTCGTGATGAAGGCGGGGTCCTTCCAGCGCTCCTGCTGTCGCTGCAGATCGGCCACCTCGCCCCGGGTGACCTGCACCGACTGCGCGAGAGCGGCGATCTGCTGACGCTGGCCGACATAGGTGCCGATCGTCGGCACGAGCACGAACACGGCCAGCACGACCAGTCCGAGCATGATCGCGGTGAACCCCGACAGCCTGGATCCCGCCAGCCACGCGCGCACGTCGACCGGGCGCCGCCCGGGCGCGCTGCGCGCGGCGGCAGAGCGTGGATCGGGGGTCGTTCTGCTGGCCACGGCTCCCCCCTTTCACGCGTGCTGCAGCCGGTCGTGCACCAGGCGTGCAGATGCCGATTGTAATTCGCCGCCCGCGCGCCGCGCACGGGCGCGCCGCGCCGACGGTGAACGTTCAGGCGCGGCGCGCGTCGCCTGCTACGCGGTGAAGCGCGGGAAGGCCGCGCGGCCGATGAACTCCGCCGCGTCGCCCAGCTCCTCCTCGATGCGCAGCAGCTGGTTGTACTTCGCGACCCGCTCGCTGCGCGCCGGTGCGCCAGACTTGATCTGGCCGGAGCCTGTCGCGACCACCAGGTCGGCGATCGTGGTGTCCTCGGTCTCGCCGGAGCGGTGCGAGAACATCGTGGTGTAGCCCGAGCGGTGCGCCAGCTCGACGGCATCCAGCGTCTCGGACAGCGTGCCGATCTGGTTGACCTTCACCAGCAGCGAGTTGGCCACGCCCAGGCCGATGCCCTTGGCCAGACGCTCGGGGTTGGTGACGAACAGGTCGTCGCCGACGAGCTGGATCTTCGCACCGAGCTTGTCGGTCAGCAGCTTCCAGCTGTTCCAGTCGTCCTCGGCGAGGGCGTCCTCGATCGTGACGATCGGGTAGGCGTCGACGAGGCCGGCGTAGTAGTCGATGAGCTCGGGCGCGGTCCAGTCCTTCTGGTCGAGGCGATAGACGCCGTCGGCGAAGAACTCGGTGGCGGCGGCGTCCAGGCCCAGCGCGATGTCGGCGCCGGGTGTGAAGCCGGCCTTCTCGATCGCCTTGACCAGGAAGTCCAGGCCCTCGCGGTTGTTCGGAAGGTCGGGGGCGAAGCCGCCCTCGTCGCCGAGGCCCGTGCTGAAGCCGGCGGCCTTCAGTTCGCCCTTGAGCACGTGGTAGGTCTCGGCGCCCCAGCGCAGCGCCTCTTCGAAACTGGACGCACCGATCGGTGCGAGGAAGAACTCCTGCATGTCGATGCCGTTGTCGGCATGCTCGCCGCCGTTGATGACGTTGAACAGCGGCACCGGCAGCACGTGCGCGTTGGGGCCGCCCAGGTAGCGGAACAGCGGCAGGTCGGCGCTGTCGGCGGCGGCCTTGGCCACGGCCAGGCTCACGCCGAGGATCGCGTTCGCGCCGAGCCGGGACTTGTTCTCGGTGCCGTCGGTCTCGATCAGGATCTCGTCGATGACGCGCTGGTCCGCGGCATCCGTGCCCTCGACGGCCGGGCCGAGCTCGTCGATGACGGCGGCGACGGCCTTGCGCACGCCCTTGCCGCCGTACCGGCTCTTGTCGCCGTCGCGCAGCTCGTACGCCTCGAACGCGCCGGTGGATGCGCCGGAGGGGACGGCCGCGCGCTGGACGATGCCGTCATCCAGCAGCACCTCCACCTCCACGGTCGGATTGCCGCGCGAATCCAGGATCTCGCGTGCGTTGACGGCCTCGATAAGTGCCACGGAGGACTCCTTGAGTTGTGGGGAGGGTTGCCGGGAGCGTCGTCGGTCCGCCCTCGAGTCTAGCGAGCGGCGGTGCGCGCACCAGAGTGGGGATGTCGGTTCGGATGTCGGAGCCCCTGTCTACTGTGAAGGTATGGACTTCTCATCGATGGATCCGGCGGCGGACCGGTCCGGCGCCGCCCCCTTCCTCGATGCGGCCGCGCTCGCGGTCGCGCTGGCCGAGCACGACGACTACGTGGCCTCGCAGGGCGGCCCCGATGAGGGCGAGCGGCTGCTTGCGTCCGGTGCGGTGCACGATGGCGCGGTGGATGCCTTCGCCGACGCGCTGGCCCGTTCCCGCGTGGATGTGGCAGAGCAGTACGCGCTGGCGGGGCAGATCATCGGGGATGCGATGGCGTGCCCCGATCCGTGGTGCGGCCCGGACCCGACCCGCGACCCGCACTGGCGGGATCCTCGCGACCGGACGGCGGCGCAGGTGCGCGCCGAGCGGGTGGAGATGGCCGAGCGGGCCGCGGTGTGCGACCTGGCGGTGCGCGCGCGGATGTCGGAGTGGATGATCCGCACCCGGGCGAACACCGCGCGGAACCTGCAGGCATCCTGCCCGAAGACCTGGGCCGCATTCCGCGCGGGACTCGTTGACGAGCGCAACGCCGAGACGATCGCCGGACTCGCGGTGAGCCTGCCCGACGACGAGGGTGTGCGCGCCGCGTTCGACGACGCCGCGGCCTCGGCGGGGTCGCGGCTGACGCCGGGAAAGTTCCGCACGTATGCGCGGGCGCTGCGCGAGCGGTTGCACCCCGAGTCGGTCGACGATCGGCATCGGCGGTCCCGGGCAGACCGTGGGGCGTGGCTGGCTGCGGAGCTCGACGGCATGGCCACGTTCAGCGTCTATGGTCCGGCGGCCGAGCTGCACGCGGTTCATGCGCGGGTGGATGCCGGTGCCCGGCATCTGCATGCGCAGGACGGCGAGGCCCGCACACTCACCCAGCTGCGCGCGGATGTCGCAATCGGTCTGCTGCATGGGACCGACCCCGCGCACACCGCCCCGGCGATGGCGGGGCCGTCCGTCGCGATCACGATTCCGGCGCTCACACTGCTCGGCCATGGCGACGAGCCGGCGATCCTGGACGGGTACGGACCGATCCCGCTCGACGACGCGAAGCACCTGGCCGGGGACGCCACCAGCTGGGTCCGGGTGCTGACCCACCCCGTCACCGGGACGATCCTGAATCTCGACCGCAGCACCTACCGTGTCCCGAAGGATCTGCGCCGGTGGCTCGGTGCCCGTGACCCGGTGTGCACGATGCCCGGATGCGGGCGGCTCGCGCGGGACTGTCAGATCGACCATCGGATCGAGTGGGCCGAGGGCGGCGCCACGTCTGCCGGCAACACCGGACCCCTGTGCCACCCGCACCACCGAATGAAGACCGAGACCCGCTGGCGCTTCGAGACTGATCCGGACACCGGCGAGGTCCGCTGGCTCTCCCCCACCGGGCACAGCGCCGACCTCGACCCACCACCCTGGTGAGCGCGGCGCCCGGCGCGCTCATGTCGAGGCGCGCCGGCCCCCTTACGGCCAGGCGAGCCCGGGAAGGCTCCAGTCCTCCTTCCGCCCGCCCGTGCGCTCCGGTAGATTGCGGCCATTCCCCTCCCACCTCCCACCTTGCAAGGACCACGGATGCCGGACACCACGTGTCACATGTCGATCTCGCTCGACGGCTTCGTCGCCGGACCGGAGCAGAGCCGCCAGACCCCGCTCGGCCGGCGCGGCATCGAGTTGCACGGCTGGCATATCGGCGATGAGCGCGCCACCGACGCCGACAGGAGCGCGGCCGGATGGCTGATGCGCCCGCGCGGCGCCTACGTCATGGGCCGCAACATGTTCGGGCCGATCCGTGGCGAATGGAACGAGGACTGGCGCGGATGGTGGGGGCCCGAGCCGCCGTATCATGCACCCGTGTTCGTGCTCACCCATCACGCCCACGAGCCGATCGAGATGGAGGGTGGTACGACCTTCTTCTTCGTCACCGACGGCTTCGACGCTGCCTTCGCGCGGGCGCAGGACACGGCCGGCGACGGCGGCGTCGACATCGCCGGTGGCGCGTCGACCGTTCGGCAGGCGCTCATCGCAGGGGTCGTCGACGAACTCACGCTCGACATCGCCCCCGTTCTGCTCGGCTCCGGCGAGCGGATCTTCGATGGCGTCGAATCATTCGGAATGGAGCCCGTCGAGGTTCTGCACTCGCCGCTGGCCACCCACATCCGCTACCGCAGCCGGAAGCTGTGAACCCGAGCACGGCGCGGAAGTCGCCTGCCAGTTGCGCCTGATCGCTGTATCCGAGTTCCGCCGCGATCACGGCCAGCGGCTCGTGCGGATGCTCCCGTACCCGCTGCGCCGCCTCCTGCAACCGCCGCCGCCGGGCATGCATCGGGCCACGGCGGCGAGAAGGCCCGGCCGCATGACGTGCGCACCGGCGTTGTGGCTCCCCGACAATCGATGTGCGATCGGCACCGACGATCGGGCACACTGGCACCCATGCGGATCACCCCTCGGCGGCTCGCCTTCGCGATGAGCACCTGGCTGCCGAATCTGGCCAGTGGCATCCGGGTGCGCCCCTTCGCGGAGGACTGGACCAGCGTCACGGTGCAGCTGCACGTGAACCTGCTGACCCGCAACTATGTCAAGACGGCGTTCGGCGGGTCGATGTCGGCGATGACCGACCCGTACTTCTTCATGCTCGTGGCCCACCAGCTCGGCCGCGACTACGTGGTGTGGGACACGAAGGGCGAGATCGACTTCGTCAAGCCTGGCCGCGGCGTGCTCACCGCCCGCTTCGAGGTCCCGCAGGCGAAGGCCGCCGACCTGCGCGAGCGTGCGCGAGGCGGGGCGAAGGTGCTCGAGTGGTTCCAGACCGACATCACCGACGCTGCCGGAGACGTGGTCGCGCATGTGCGCCGGGAGGTGTACGTGCGCGAGAAGCGGCGCGTGACCGAGGAGCGCTCACCGGCCTGACTCCGCGTCGACGGGGCGCCCGGTCTCGCGCCTGCCTCTGCGGTGTCGAGTCCTCGTTGGCATCGCTCTGGTCCTGAGAGCTTCCGCGCAGTAGCGTCAAGCCATGACGGCACGGTTCGTGTACTGGATGAACGTCTCGCTCGACCTGCGGATCGAACACGAGGACGGCGAGCACGGCGGCGGCGAGTGGCTGCGCATCGGCGAGGACCTGCACCGCGAGTTCAATGCCCGTGCCGGCCGCATGACGCAGCTGGTGCAGGGTCGGATCGTCTACGACATCATGGCGTCGTTCTGGCCCGCTGCGCGCGATGACACCGACCTGCCCGACTACCTGCGCGAATACGGCGCGATCTGGACCGACGCGCCCAAGGTACTCGTCTCCCGCACCCGCACCGCTGCCGACCACAACACCCGGATCGTCGGCGGGCCGGACGCGATCGCCGATCTGGCCGCACTGCGCGCGTCGGCCGATGGCGACATCGGCGTGGGCGGGGCGACGCTGGCCACCGCGCTGCTGGAGGCCCACCTGCTCGACGAGCTGCTGCTGTTCACGCATCCGGTGGTCCTGAACACGGGCCGCCCGCTGTTCGACCGACTGGAGCGGCCGCTGCAGCTGGACCTGCTCGAGCAGCAGTCCTTCGCCCGCGGCGTCGTGATGCACCGCTATGCGGTGCGCGACGCGCGGTGAGCCCGGATCAGGCCAGCGGCTTGCGCTCGGCGCCGTCCTGCCCGGCGGCGACGGTCGCGAACGACGTGTAGCCGTCGGCGGCGGCGCGCTCCAGCAGCGCCTTCAGGTTCTTCGTGCGCGTCTCCAAGCGCACTCGCGCGCCGGACGCAACCAGCCGCGCCTTGTGCGCGGCGAGCTCGGCCACCGGCACGTCGCGATCGTGCACCAGCACGACGGCGTCGGCCGCGGCATCCTGATCCGCTGCGACCAGGTCCACGATCCGCTCGAAGCCGATCGAGAACCCGACCGCGGGCACGTCCTGCCCGAGGAAGCGCCCGATCATGCCGTCGTAGCGGCCGCCGCCGCCCAGCGAATACGACACACTCGGATGCGACAGCTCGAAGATGGTTCCGGTGTAGTAGCCCATGCCGCGCACCAGGAACGGGTCGTATTCGAGCGGCACGTCGCCGGAGGGACCCTGCGCGGCGGCGACCGCCGCGCCGATCTCGACCAGGTGCGCCACGACCTCGTCGGGCGCGCCGTCCGGCAGCGCCGTGCGGATCTGCCGCTCGCCGAACGGGTGGTGCGCGCCGGTGGACGGGCGGTGCAGGAACGCCTCGAACGCGTCCACGGCCGCGGCGGTCGTACCGCGCTCGCGCAGCTCGGCGGTCACGCCGTCGGGCCCGGTCTTGTCGAGCTTGTCGATCGTGATGAGCACGCCGGGCTGCTCGTCCGCTGCGAATCCGAAGTGTCCCAGCATCCATTCGAGCAGGCGCCGATCGTTGATGCGGATGCCGCCGCCGGTCAGACCCAGCGCATCGATCGTGTCGAGCGTCGCGATCGCGAGCTCTGCCTCGCCGCGCGCGGTGGCATCGCCGATGATGTCGATGTCGCACTGCAGGAACTGGCGATACCTGCCCTTCTGCGGGCGTTCGGCGCGCCAGACCGGCGCGATCTGGATGGCGCGGAACACGGTCGGCAGTTGCGCCCGGTGGGTGGCATAGAACCGCGCCAGCGGCACCGTGAGGTCATAGCGCAGACCGAGATCGGTCAGTGCGGCCGGGTCGTCGGCGGCCGCGCGGATCGCGTCGGCGGACAGCCCCCGGCGCAGCACGTTGTACGCGAGCTTCTCGTTGTCACCGCCGATGCCGGCGTGCAGACGCGCGTACTCCTCCAGCACCGGCGTCTCGATCTCGTCGAACCCATGCGCGCGGTAGCGCGCGCGGATGGTGGCGAGCACGCGCTCGCGGCGGGCTTTGTCGGCGGGGAGGAAGTCGCGCATGCCGCGCGGCGGGTTCACGGGGGGCACGCGTCTATCCTTGCAGGTCCGCCGGCGCCGCCTCTCCGGCGCGGATGTCGGCCTGCAGCATCCGCAGCCGCTCGCGCAGGGCGCGCTCGGCGTCCCACCCCCGCTCGCGCGCGACGGCGACCAGCTCCAGCAGCGCGTCGCCGAGCTCGGCCTCGGTCCGCGGGGCGGTACTGCCCCCGTACGACGGGGCGCCGCCGCCCCCACGGGCCGCGGCGGAGCGGCCGAGCAGCTTCTGCGCCAGGGCGAGCGAGGGCATCCGCTGACTGACGCCATCCAGGACGCTCGTGCGCGACCGCTTCTCGGCGGCCTTGGCCGCGTTCCACAGCACCAGCACCTCGGCCGGCGTGCGGGCCACGGCGTCGCCGAAGACATGGGGATGCCGCCGCACCATCTTCTCGGTGAGCCCACGTGCGACGTCGTCGATGTCGAACGGATCGTCCGCGTCGCGCGAGGCGATCTCCGCGTGGAAGAGCACCTGCCAGAGCAGGTCGCCGAGCTCCTCGCGCAGATCGGCGCGCGAACCGGTCTCGACGGCGTCGATCAGCTCGGCGCTCTCCTCGATCAGATATGGCACCAGGTCGCGGTGGGTGATCTGCTGCGTCCACACGCAGCGGTCCCGCACCGCCCGCATCACCTCGGCGGCACCGCGCAGCGGATCGGCGGCGCCGGCCGAGTCGGCAGCGTCGCCGGCGTCGGCGTCGGCACGGACCGTTCGTTCGGGATCGGATGTCATGCTGCCAGCCTCCGGTGATGGTGTGCCCGCCACGATACGACGATTCCGGCCAGCACGAGCGAGACCATCGATCCGCACAGCACGCCGAGCACCGCCTGGTCGCGCAGGTCGGCGTCGCCGGCGAAGGCCAGATTCGCCAGCAGCAGCGAGACCGTGAACCCGATGCCGCCCAGGCACCCCGCCGCAACCAGATCGGCCAGGCCCAGCCGGGCCGCGACGGGCACCCGCAGCGCGCGCTGCGCGACCCAACCGGCACCCGTGATGCCGAGGAGCTTGCCCACCGGCAGCGCCACCACGATGCCCCAGAACACCGGCGAGAGGCCGCCGGCGCCCACCATCGGGATCGTCACCAGGGCCGCCGACAGCGCGAACAGCGGCAGCACCACTCCATTCACCCACGGCTCGAGCACGTGCCGCACCCGCAGCCCGGGCTGCTGCGCGATGGCCAGCCCCAGCAGCACACCGGCGATCGTGGCGTGCACCCCCGAGGCCAGCACCGCCGCCCACACGCCGACCGCCAGCACGAACATCACCGCGACCAGTGCCCGGCCCCAGCGTCCGCCGAGCATCCGGCTGAGCATGGCGAACGCCGCCGCCAGCACGACGCCCAGCACCAGCATCCCGATGCTGACGTCGTGGGCGAACAGCACCGCGATGAAGACGATGCCGATGATGTCGTCGAGGATCGCCAGCGCCAGCAGGAACACCCGCACGGCGGGTGGCAGTCCCCGGCCGAAGACCGCCAGCACGCCGAGTGCGAACGCGATGTCGGTCGCCGTCGGCACCGGCCAGCCGGCGGCGAGTCCCGCCGGTGCGGCGACGATCAGATAGGCCGCGACCGGCACCGCGACGCCGCCCGCCGCTGCGATCGCCGGCAGCACGGCGCGGCGCACCGAGCGCAGCTGCCCCGCCGTCAGCTCGAACTGCAGCTCCACCGCCACCGTGAAGAAGAACGCCACCAGCAGCGCATCGGAGATCCATTCGCCGACAGTGTGGAAGAACGGCGTGCCCGGGATGCCCAGCGGCAGCCCCTGCACGAAGAAGGCGCCGCCGGCGGCGGAGGTGTTGGCCAGCAGCAGACCGCACGCGGCGGCGGCCAGCAGCAGGATCGCGGGGAACCGCGCCGAGCGCAGCAGTGTCATGGGTGCCTCCGAAGGTCGGATCGTCTCACTCGACGAACGCCGACCAGACTTCCCGGCACACCTGCGGCAAGCGTACCGGGTTCAGTCGATCTGCCGGTCGTCCGCGTGTCGGGCGAGACCGCGCCCGTACCGCTCGGTCAGCTGCACCATCAGATCGGGCGTGTCCCGGTCCAGCCCGAACACGTAGCCCGGGAAATCCAGATCCTGGCGCGCCAGCCAGATCTGTTCCCGCTCGGTGGCCGGCAGCACTTGCAGCGGGTCGCCGACGGCGACCCAGCCGATCGGGACGACGGTGCGCTCGGGCAGGTGCGTGCGCAGATGCACGACGGCGTTGATGCGCACTTCGCAGCCGCTGTCGATGCGGGCGCCGTTGAAGACCCGCACTCCGGTCGCCAGGTACACCTCGGGGGCGATCACGGCGCCGGCGATGCTCACCATCGGCCCGACCAGGGTGTGATCGCCGATGTGCACCGGATGCACGGCGCTGGCCCTGATGAGCGCATTCTCCATCACGATCACGCTCGATCCGATGACGATCGGGCCGCCTTCGGCGGTGATCACGGCGCCGTGCAGCACCTGGCATTCGGGGCCGATGGTGACGTCGCCGCTGATCACCGCGGACGGCGCGATCACGGCCGTCGGATCGATCTTCGGCTGAGAACCCATGTGCTCGAACAGCATGCCTGCTCCTTGTATTACATCGCGGCGGCCTGATCGTCAGCGTACCGTCGGTAAAGTGGGACGGTCCGTGCGTATGCGCGAGCCTCCCGAAATCGGCCAGAAAGCCTCATCGTGACCACGACTCTCACTGCCCTGTCGTCCACCGTCCGCAGCGTTTACGACACTGTCGTGGCCCGCAACCCGAACGAGCCGGAGTTCCTGCAGGCCGTCCACGAAGTGCTCGACTCGATCGGTCCGGTGCTGGACGCGCACCCCGAATTCGTCGACGCCGGCATCCTGGAGCGCCTGGTCGAGCCGGAGCGTCAGATCATGTTCCGGGTCCCCTGGGTCGACGATGACGGCGCGCTGCAGGTGGGTCGCGGCTACCGCATCCAATTCAACTCCGCGCTGGGACCGTACAAGGGCGGACTGCGCTTCCACCCGTCGGTGAACCTGTCGATCATCAAATTCCTCGGCTTCGAGCAGATCTTCAAGAACGCGCTGACCGGTCAGGGCATCGGCGGCGCCAAGGGCGGCAGCGACTTCGACCCGCACGGCCGGTCCGACGCCGAGGTGATGCGCTTCTGTCAGGCGTTCATGAGCGAGCTGTTCCGCCACATCGGCGAGCACACCGACGTGCCCGCCGGCGACATCGGCGTCGGCGGGCGCGAGATCGGCTACCTCTTCGGGCAGTACCGCAAGCTCACCAACCGCCACGAGTCGGGCGTGCTCACCGGCAAGGGCACGGGCTGGGGCGGCGCCGAGGTGCGCACCGAGGCCACCGGCTACGGTGCGGTCTTCTTCGTGCAGGAGATGCTGGCGGTGCACGGCGAGACCCTCGAGGGCAAGCGCGTGGGCGTGTCCGGTTCGGGCAACGTCGCGATCTACGCGATCGACAAGGCGCGCCAGCTGGGCGCGGTGCCGGTGACGGCATCCGATTCGTCCGGCTATGTGATCGACGAGGCGGGCATCGACCTGGAGCTGCTGCGCCAGCTCAAGGAGGTCGAGCGCGTGCGCATCTCGGAGTATGCCGCCCGCCGGCCGGGTGCGCGCTTCGTCGAGGGTGCACGGCCGTGGGAGGTGCCGATGGATGTCGCCATCCCGTCCGCGACGCAGAACGAGATCGATGTCGACGACGCGCACACCCTGGTCGCCGGCGGCGTGCGCGCGGTCGCCGAGGGCGCGAACATGCCCTCCACCCCTGCGGCGGTCGAGGTCTTCCAGAACGCCGGTGTGCTGTTCGGGCCGGGCAAGGCCGTCAACGCCGGGGGCGTGGCCACCTCGGCGCTGGAGATGACCCAGAACGCCGGCCGTGAGCACTGGGGCTTCGCCGACAGCGAGCACCGACTGCGCGCCATCATGCGCGACGTGCATGCGGCGTCGTTCACCGCCGCACGCCGGTACGGCCACGAGGGCGACTACGTCGTGGGCGCCAACTGCGCCGGCTTCGAGCGGGTCGCGCACGCGATGCTCGCCCAGGGCGTGATCTGAGCCCACGGCATCAGTCGTGCCGTGCCGAGAGCGTGCGCACGAAGTCGAGCGTCTGGCGGGGTGATATCGCCGGCAGATACGCGCGCACGATCGCCCGTCCCGCCGCCGGCAGACTGGCCGAGTCGGCATAGGCCATGTAGATGGTCTCGAACTCCGGATGGAACTTCTTCTTGAACTCGAAGAGGGACCGGAATCCGTAGACGGGCTCGAGCACCTCGGCGAGCCAGACCAGCAGACGCGACAGCAGCGACGTGGCCGGAGGCGGTGCCGTGTCGGTGCGGGGCCGGGTGGCCAGCGGTGCCCCGGACAGGCTCATCACCTCGATGCCCGCATCGCGCATGCGCAGCGCCGCCGAGGCGATCAGATAGACCATGATCTCGGCCATGGCCTCGTCACTGCGCCGCATGAAGTCGAGCGTCCAGCCCACCCGCACCCCGCCGCGCCAACTCGGCAACCAGCTGGTCACGGCGTGCAGCACATCGTCCGCGTCGACGGCCAGCAGCAGTAGGACGTCCGGATCGCGCAGCTCGGCGAGTCCGCCGAGCGTGAATCCCAGTTCGGGCAGCGCCTTCTCAGCGACCCAGTGCTCGCTGAGCGCCTCGATCTGCGCGGCCATCGCGGCCGGCAGCTCGTCCCACCGGGCCCACACGGTGCGCAGATTCTGCCGCTCGGCCTTCGCGAGCGCCTGGCGCACCCGCTTCCACAGCCCGCCGGTCAGCTCCAGCCCGGGCAGACTGACGACGGTCTCCTCGCCGATCGACACGTACCGCCAGCCGCGGCGGCGCAGCTCCGTCAGCGCCTGGGCATGGATGCTGTAGAACACCGGTGTCAGCCCCTGTCGGTCACACAGCGCGAGGAACCCGGAGATCACCCCGGCTTCCCGGCCCGGCTCGCACACCGGATCGGCGATCGCCAGGGCCACACCGCCGATCACGCGGTATGCGAGTGCGCCGCGGCCGTCCGCGTCGATCCAGTGCTGCGTGCCCGCCCAGGTGCCCAGGAAGCCCAGGGTGCCGCCACCGCTTTCGCGCAGCACCGCACGAAAACGTGCCGAGTCGCTCGCGTCGCGACGGTCGGCAGCGCGCAGCAGCACCACGAGCCCCACGATCACGACGACCCAGAATGCGACTCCGGCCCATTCGTCGACCAGGGCCAGCACGCCCCGCGGTGCAGATCCGGTGTGCGGCAGCGCCCGCACCAGACCGGCAGGCAGCAGCACGTCGAGGAAGCGCCCGAAGATGGCGCGAAAGCCCAGGGGCAGCCCGAGTCCGCCCGTCACGGCACCGGCCACCGCCCACACCGTCACGACGACGGCGAGTGCCGCACCGGTCGTCCAGGCGAAGCGCCGCGCCGCGGCCCGTCCACTCGGCAGGGCGAACCGGTGCCGGCACAGCCAGAGCGCCACCAGCACCGCGGCCGGCACTCCCACCGCCAGCAGCGCCGCCAGAGCGAAGCGCTCCCCCATGCGTTCGAGCTGCACGGGGGTGATGAGCGTGAGGATGCCCACGGCCGTTCCTGTCGCCACCAGGCTCACGGCGTTGACGACCACGGCCGCCACCCAGGCGGCGCGGCGCCCGGCACGCAGCCCCCACGCGGCCACGAGGCTCATCGCGACCGGGACCAGGCTCACCAGCACGGCGCCGAGCCCGCGGGCCAGCGGGTGCACGGCGCCGAGATCGCAGTCGCTGCGGAAATACGTCGCGCAGCTCTCGAATGCCTCGCTGCCGTTGACCTGCGCATAGCCGGAGACGACCAGCGCGAGCGGGCCGGTGACGGTCCGCGTCAGCAGCACGATCACCAGACCCACGCCGGTCACCGCGACGACGGCGGCCGTCAGCGTCCGCGACTCGGCGAACGACATCCGCCGCCATGAGCGCGCGGGCACCGGCGCCCCCGAGCGCGCCGCCGGCATCTCCCGTCCGAGCAGGGCGCCCAGACCCAGCCCAAGCAGTGCGGCGATGACCCGATAGAAGCTGTCCTGATCGCCGCCGTACAGGGCGAAGGTCAGGACGACGGCGAAGCCGATCAGCCTGATGCGCCGTCGGAACAGCACCGGGGCGAACGCGCTGCCGCACATCAGCACGGCGAAGATGCCGATCGCCGGATCCAGCGTCAGCTCGGGACGGGCCAGCACCAGCAGCGGCGTGCCGAGCAGGATGGTCAGCAGGTGCAGGCCGATGCCGGCCATGATCGCCACGACGCCCACACCGAAGTAGGCCAGCACCGTGCGGGCCGTGCCGATGAGCCGTTCGATGTACGCCATCACGGTCAGCGCGACAGCGGCCGACAGCGCGGCATCCAGCAGCGAGCTGGGCACCAGCAGCGCCGTCACCGGCGTCCACCACAGATGCTCTTCCCCTGTGGTGACCGGTCCCGCCGACACCCACCGGGTGTCGTGGGTGCGCGGCAGCGAGAACACGAAGCCGCTGATCAGGACGGTCGCGGCGATCACCACCGAGAAGGGGTGGAGCCGCAGGTACCGTGCCAGGAACCGCCCGGCGCTGCGCATCAGCGTGCCGGTGCCAGGCCGAGCAGCGGGTAGAGCTGGCCGAACGCCGCGAGCAGGCCGCCGCTGAGCGCGGTTCCCACATGTGTGGCACCCGTGATCTCGTGCAGCCACACGCCGAACCCGGCCCGCTGCAGCATCTCGGCGTTTCGAAGCGCGTAGCCGGAGAACCGCGGGTCGAGCGAGCCGCCGGTGAAGAACGCGTGATGCCCTGCGAAGCGGCCGGCATTCGCCGTGACGAACACGGCCGGCCGTTGTGACAGATCGTGCGCCTTGCTGCCGCGGAACCCCTCTTTCAGGGCGGTGGCCGGATCGGAGGCGCCGGGGAACAGGTCGCCCGAGATGCTGATCACGTTCCCCCAGATCTTCGGGTATTCGCTCGCCCACTTCACCGCGCACGCGCCTCCGTCGGAGTACCCGGCGATCGTGAAGTCTGCGGGATCATCGATGATGTTCAGGTGCGTGCGAGCGTAGCGGACGATGTCCGAGTTGAAATACCGTGACACGTTGCCGAACTGGGAGTACGGCGAGCACGCCGGCTGGTGACCGGGGCTGCCGAGCTGATCTGCGACGATCACGATGGGCGCGAGCCCGTGATGCGCGGCGGCGAGCCGGTTCAGTGCTGCCTGCACATGGGATGGGTTGGGGCTGCCCGGCTTGCCGTTCATCATCACGACCAGCGGAAGCGCCGGGGCGTTGGGCACCAGCGCGGCCGGCGGCAGGTAGATCGTCGCGTCACGGGGCACGAACCCGCCCGTCGACGGGATCTTCAGCGCACCGGACAGGGTCCCGACCCGGCCGACCTTGGGCATCGTCGCCGGCGGTCGCCAGGTGCGGTACAGCGGCTCGGATGCGGGGCGTGCCCGGTGACCTGTGGCCGGTGGCAGCCGGCCGACGCTGGGCAGCGTGTTCACGCCGAACACATCGCCGATGGTCGGGGTCAGTCCGAAGCCGGCGTTGATGCCGATCGCCGCCGACAGCGGCGCCATCACGATCAGCAGCGCCGCCAGCGCCTTGCGCCACCAAGGACTGCGCCACATCGTCGCGATCCCCAGACCCACCCCGCCGCCGGCCAGCGACATCCACCATCCGGTGCCGTGCGGCAGCGGCACGCCGAACACGTCGGCCGCGTTGCAATACCAGACGACGCCCACGCCCAGGATCGCGCCGCCGATGACGGCGGGCAGCGCGGTGATCACCCACCGCCGCGTGCCGTCGCGCACCAGCAGGACGATGCCGGCGATCGCGGTCAGCGCCCACAGGGCCGCCGGGATCGGACCGGTCATCACATCGAGGTTCAGAAACCACCGGTTCATCGGGTGCCCTTCATCCAACAGCCCGCTATATGCATGCGTGAGCATATTGGTGCGGGCTCGGTGTCGACTCTCAAACGCTTATGCGTCGGCTCGACGCGGCACTCCCGCGCGGAACCCGCAGCGGGCGGCGTCAGCCGGCCGCCCGCGCCGGCGCGGCGGCGGCCGGCTGCGGCCAGAGCTGGTCGAGCAGCCGACCCACCCAGGCGATGAGGTCGGCATCCGCGAGGCGCTCGCCCGACGCAGTCGGCAGCGGCACGACGACGGCTTCGCCGCTGGCCACGAGCTTGGCCTTCGGGTGCAGCCGCTGCAGGCGCACCCGCATCGAGTCGGGCAGGTGCGCGGGGGCCAGCCTCAGGTTCGGCCCCATCGCCACGACGTCGGCCAGCCCCGCCTGGGCGGCGCGGCGGCGCAGCCGGGCCACCGCCAGCAGGCCTTCGGCCTCGGCCGGCAGCTCACCGTACCGATCGCGCAGCTCGTCGACGACCAGATCGATCGCGTCGTCCTTGGCAGCGGCGGATGCCGCGGCCGACAGCTTCTGGTATGCCTCCAGGCGCAGGCGCTCGCTGTCGATGTAGGTCGGGGGGATCCGCGCCTGCACCGGCAGCTCCAGCCGCAGCTCGGCGGGCCCCTCGGTGTCCTCGCCGCGGAACGCCGAGACGGCCTCTCCGATCATCCGCAGGTAGAGGTCGAAGCCGACGCCGGCGATGTGCCCGGCCTGCTCGGCGCCCAGTAGGTTGCCGGCGCCGCGGATCTCGAGGTCCTTCAGAGCGACCTGCATGCCCGACCCGAGCTCATTGTTGACCGCGATGGTCTCGAGCCGGTCGGCCGCGGTCTCGCTCAGCGGCTTGTTCTCGTCGTACATGAAGTACGCGTAGGCGCGCTCGCGACCGCGCCCCACCCGGCCGCGCAGCTGGTGCAGCTGCGACAGCCCGTACTTGTCGGCGCGGTCGATCACGATCGTGTTGGCGTTGGAGATGTCCAGTCCGGTCTCGATGATGGTGGTGCACACCAGCACGTCGGCACGGCGCTCCCAGAAGTCATCCACCACACGCTCGAGCTGGCCCTCCCCCATCTGCCCGTGCGCGACGGCGATGCGCGCCTCGGGCACGAGCTCGGCCAGCTGGGCAGCCACCCGCTGGATCGAGGAGACCCGGTTGTGCACGTAGAAGACCTGGCCCTCGCGCAGCAGCTCGCGTCGGATCGCCGCCGCGATCTGCTTCTCGTTGCGCGGACCCACGTAGGAGAGGATCGGATGCCGGTCCTCGGGCGGGGTCTGCAGCGTGGACATCTCGCGGATGCCGGTGACGGCCATCTCGAGCGTGCGCGGGATCGGCGTCGCGCTCATCGCGAGGATGTCGACGTTGGTCTTCAGCTTCTTCAGCGCGTCCTTGTGCTCGACCCCGAAGCGCTGCTCCTCGTCCACGATCAGCAGCCCGAGGTCCTTGAACACGACCTTCTCGGTGAGGATCCGGTGCGTGCCGATGACCATGTCGACGGTGCCGTCCAGCAGACCCGCCAGCGTCTCGCGCACGTGCTTGTCGTTCTGGAAGCGCGAGAGCGGCCGGACTTTGACCGGGAATCCCGCGAACCGCTCGGTGAACGTCTCGAGGTGCTGCTTGACCAGCAGCGTGGTCGGCACCAGCATGGCGACCTGCTTGCCATCCTGGATGGCCTTGAACGCCGCGCGCACGGCGACCTCGGTCTTGCCGAAGCCGACATCGCCCGACAGCAGCCGGTCCATCGGGATCGGCTTCTCCATGTCGGCCTTGATCTCATCGACGGTGTGCAGCTGATCGGGGGTCTCGGCGAACGGGAACGCCTCTTCCAACTCGCGCTGCCAGGGCGAATCCGGCCCGAACGCGTACCCCTTCGACGCCATCCGCGCCGAATACAGCTTGACCAGCTCGACGGCGATGTCGCGCACGGCCTTGCGGGCGCGGCCCTTGGCCTGCGACCAGTCGCTGCCGCCCATCTTCGACAGTGCCGGCGCCTCGCCGCCGACATAGCGTGAGAGCAGGTCGAGCTGGTCGGTGGGCACGTAGAGCTTGTCGCCGGGGTATCCGCGCCGGCTCGGCGCGTACTCGAGCACCAGGTACTCGCGCGTGCTCTTGACCGGATGGCGCCCGCCGCTGGAGACCTCGCGCTGGGTCAGCTCGACGAACTTGCCGATGCCGTGCGTGGCGTGCACGACGTGATCGCCCGCCTTCAGCTGCAGCGGGTCGACGACGCTGCGCCGCCGCGAGGCGAGCTTGCGCACGACCCGCGAGTCGGCGCCGATGGTGCGGCCGTAGAACTCTGATTCGGTGAGCACCGCGAGCCGGGCGGCTGCGGACTCGAAGCCGCGCTCCAGGCTCGCCACCACGACGTGCGCCACGCCGGGCTCGGGCACCGTGAGCACCTCGTCCACGCGCCGGGCGGCGATGCCGCGCTCGGCGAGCACGTCACGCGCGCGGTCGGCCAGGCCCGGGCCGGACGCCGTCACGACCACCCGGTAGCCGTCGGCCAGCAGCTGCCCGACATGCTCCGTCGCGCCCTCGATGTTGCCCTGGAACGAGGGCACCGCGCGCCCGTCGACGCGCACCGCGTCGGTGTCGCCGTCGGTGTCGATCAGACCCTCGGAGAGGGCGTCGGCCGCACCCGAATCGAAGGGGCTGAGAGTCCACCACACGCCGCCGGCGGCACGGGCGACCTCGTGCAGCGCGGGCAGGGTGAGGAAGTCCCCCGCCCCGAGGTCGATCGGCGACCGCGCGCCGGCGGTGGCGGCGCTCCACGCCGCGTCGAGGAACTCGCGGTTGGTCTCGGCCAGGGTCATCGCGCGGGTCACCGCCCGCTCCGGGTCCACCAGCGCCACGGCGGCGGCATCCGGCAGATAGTCCACGAGCGTGACCAGATCGTCCACGAGCGCCGGTGTCAGCGACTCCATGCCCTCGGCCGGGATCCCCGCGGCCATCTTCTCGAGCATGCCGCGCAGTCCCGGCAGCCGATCGGCCAGTCCCGCCGCCCGGGAGCGCACGTCGTCGCTCAGCAGCAGTTCGCGGCTGGGCAGCAGCTCGACGGCGGCGACCTCACCCGGCAGGCTGCGCTGGTCGGCGACCGAGAACGCGCGGATCTGATCGACCTCGTCACCGAAGAACTCGACGCGATACGGGTGGTCGGCATCGGGCGGGAAGACATCGACGATGCCGCCGCGGACGGCGAACTCGCCGCGGCGCGAGACCATGTCCACGCGCAGGTAGGCGCGCTCGACCAGCCGCGTGCTGAGCACGGTCAGGTCATGGCCGCGGCCGCCCTCGGCCAGCACGATCGGCGCGATCTGCGCGAGCCCCGGCGCCAGCGGCTGCAGCGCGCCGCGCACCGAGGCGGTGATCACCAGCGGGCCGCGGGTGTCGGGGTCGGCACCGGACCATTCGTGGATGCGCCGCAGCACGTCCAGGCGGCGCCCGACGGTCTCGGCACTCGGGCTCAGCCGTTCGTGCGGCAGGGTCTCCCACGCCGGGAAGTGCAGCACGCTCGACCCGGGCAGCAGCGCCTGCAGCGCCGGCCCGATGGCGTCGGCGCGGCGCCCGGTCGGGGTGATCACCAGCAGCGCGGCGGGGTGGCCGGCGAGCCGGCGCCGCTCCACAAGCGCGGCCAGGATCGGAGCATCCAGGCCCTCGACCAGCGCGAGATCGGTGTCGACGGAGGCCGCGGCCAGGGTGTCGGAGACGGCTTCGGCCTGCGCGAGGGCGCGCGCGATCCCGGGAACTGTCACTGAAGGATTCTATGGCCGATCACGGCACCTCGGCGCACGAGGCGTCAGTCGCGCGGGGCGTGGTAGCGCTGCTGGGCGGCGGTCAGGCCCTCGCCGATCAGCAGTTCGACCGCATCGGCGGCGTCGGCCAGCAGCACCGGCAGCGCGCGGCGATCGGCGGCGCTGAACGGGCTCAGCACCCAGTCCGCGGCATCCTGCCGCCCCGCCGGGCGCCCGATGCCCACCCGCACCCGAGCGAACTCGGGCGAGCCCAGGGCCTGGGCGACATCGCGCACGCCGTTGTGGCCGCCGTGCCCACCGCCGGCCTTCAGGCGCAGCGAGTCGAACGGGATGTCGAGCTCGTCGTGCACGATCACGATGTGCGCCGGGTCGACGTGATAGAACCGGGCAAGATCCGCCACCGGCCCGCCCGAGACGTTCATGAACGAGTTGAGCTTGGCCAGCACGATCTTCGCCCCGCCGGGGCGCAGCCAGCCCTCGGCCACGCGGGCACCGGCCTTGTGCGTCTTGAACTTCTCGCCGCGCCGGTCGGCGAGCAGGTCGACGACCATCTGCCCGACGTTGTGCCGGGTCAACTCGTATTGCGGGCCTGGATTGCCCAGGCCCACAACCAGCCAGGTCTGCGCCATGGCCTATTCTGCGGCGTCCTCCACGACGGCGGCGGTCTCGGCGGTCTCGGCCTCGTCGGTCTCGTCGATGCCGGCGGCCGGGATCGAGATCGCGACCATCAGCAGGTCGGCCTCGTCGCTGAGCACGGCCCCCTTGGGCAGCACGACATCGGCGGCGGTGATGCGCGCGCCGTCGTCCAGACCCGTGACGTCCACCTCGACGTGCTGGGGGATGTGCGTGGCCTCGACCTGGAGCTTGATGGTGACCGCATCCAGGTTGACGATGGTGCCGGCGACCGGCTCGCCGACGACGACGATCGGGACCTCGACGTGCACCTTCTCGCCCTTCTTGACCACGAGCAGGTCGACGTGCTCGATGATCTGCCGCACCGGGTCGCGCTGCACGTCCTTGACCAGGGTGAGCTGCTGCGTGCCGCCCACCTCGAGGTCCAGCAGCGCGTTGGCGCGACGCAGCAGCAGGGACAGCTGGTGGCCCGGCAGCGCCACGTGCACCGGGTCGGTGCCGTGGCCGTAGATGACCGCGGGGACCTTGCCCGCCGCGCGCAGGCGCCGGGCGAAGCCCTTGCCGAAGTTCTCGCGCAGCTCGGCGTGGACGTTGGTGTCGTCAGACATGTTCTCTCCTTGCGGAACCGACGACGTGTCGGTTCTGATGTATCGGGGTTCTTGTTCGACTCGAACGCACACGCGTGAGGAAAGCCGCCAGGCCGGCATCACCGCGTCGATCACGGATGCTGCGCGACCCGGCCTGCTGCGGCCGGCACGCGGCATCCCTCGCCGAAGTTGCGGACCGAGTCTATCAGTCGCCCGCTAACATGGAGACGACGTCTGACCCCGACCGCCAGGAGGCACCCATGAACGCACAGATCGCCTCAGACCTGGTGCTGGCGTATGTCGGGCTCGTCGTGGTGCTGGGTGTGGCCGGTGTCGCTGTCTCGTTCTTCTTCCTGGGCCGTCAGAACTACCGCGACCGCTGATCGGCCACACGTCGGCCGCACGCTGCCGCAGACTCTAGGCTGGTGGGGTCATTCCCCCACAGCAAGGAGCGCGCCGTGACCGAGTCGACCGATCAGAACACCGCGAACATCGGCGTCGTCGGATTGGCGGTGATGGGCTCCAATCTCGCCCGCAACCTCGCCAGCCGCACCGGCAACACCGTCGCCGTGTACAATCGCACCCGCGCCAAGACCGACGAGCTGCTGGCCGCCCACCCCGAGGCCGGCTTCGTGCCCGCCTTCTCGTACGCCGAGTTCGCCGCCTCGCTGAGCACGCCCCGCACGGCCATCATCATGGTCAAGGCCGGCGCGCCCACCGACGCCGTCATCGATGACCTGCTGGCCGTCTTCGAGCCGGGCGACATCATCGTCGACGGCGGCAACGCGCTGTTCCACGACACGATCCGCCGCGAGCAGGCCGTGCGCAGCACCGGCGTCAACTTCGTCGGCATGGGCGTCTCGGGCGGCGAGGAGGGCGCGCTGCTGGGCCCCTCGCTGATGCCCGGCGGCTCGGACGAGTCGTGGGTCACACTCGGCCCGATCCTGCAGAGCATCGCCGCAGTGGCCGAGGACGAGCCATGCGTCACGCACATCGGCCACGACGGCGCCGGGCACTTCGTGAAGATGGTGCACAACGGCATCGAATACGCCGACATGCAGCTGATCGCCGAGGCCTATGACCTGATCCGCCGCGGCACGGGGAAGACGCCGGCCGAGATCGCGGACGTGTTCGCCCAGTGGAACGCCGGAGAGCTGGACTCCTACCTGATCGAGATCACCGCCGAGGTGCTCCGGCAGACGGATGCCGCCACCGGCGCACCGCTGGTGGACGTCATCGTCGACCAGGCCGGTGCCAAGGGCACCGGCGGCTGGACCGTGCAGACGGCCATCGACTTGGGCGTGCCGGTCTCGGGCATCGCCGAGGCCGTGTTCGCTCGCTCGCTGTCCAGCCACCCGGAGCAGCGCGCCGTGTCGGCGGGGTTGCCGGGGCCCGCGCCGAAGGCCGCGGTGGACGACGTCGACGCATTCATCGAAGACGTGCGCCTGGCGCTGTTCGCCTCGAAGATCGTCGCGTACTCGCAGGGCTTCGACGAGATCCGTGCCGGCGCGGCGGCGTACGACTGGAACATCGACCTGGGTGCGGTCGCGAAGATCTGGCGCGGCGGCTGCATCATCCGCGCGCAGTTCCTCAACCGCATCTCGGACGCGTATGCGGCCGAGCCCGATCTGGCGGTGCTTCTGACCGCGCCGTTCTTCGTGGACGCGCTCACCCGCGCCCAGGATGCCTGGCGCAGCGTCGTGGCCGCTGCGGCGGCGTCCGGCATCCCGTCACCGGCGTTCTCCTCGTCGCTGGCCTACTACGACGGCCTGCGCGCCGACCGGCTGCCGGCCTCGCTCATCCAGGGCCAGCGCGACTTCTTCGGTGCGCACACCTACCGGCGCACCGACCGGGAGGGCACCTTCCACACGCTGTGGTCGGCGGACCGCTCCGAGGTCTCGGCGCAGGACACGCACTGAGCCGGCGCACCGGCGCGCTGCGCGTGCAGCGCGGGCTGGCCCGCCTCGTGCTGGCCGCGCTGACAGCCGGCTATCTGTTCGGAGTGGGCTGGCTGACCCTGCGCACGAGGCCCTACGGAGCCGACATCGCCAGCGGGATCGACCTGCTGCTGCGCTGGTTCGCCCGGCATCAGTCCACGGCGTGGATCACGTTCGACCGCGTCGAATTCGCCGCCAACGTCGCGATGTTCATTCCGCTGGGCGTGCTCGCCGTGCTGTGGTTCGGCGTGCGCGGCTGGTGGACCGCGCCGGTGCTGGGCGCCCTGGTCAGCACCGCCATCGAGACCACGCAGGCGCTCGCGCTGTCCACCCGCGTCCCCGACCTGCGCGACGTCGTCGCGAACACCGGCGGCGCGGTGATCGGCATGCTGCTGATGCTGCTGCTCGCGTTCCTGCTCGCACCGCGGAGAACGCGATTCACAGACGCGACATAGGCTACGCCATAGCAACCTCACAGTGTTCTGACGAGAATCGAGGCATGACCATGACAGCTTCCAGCACATCGCTGCACCGAGCGGATGGGACGGCCCCTCGCGTCCTCGTGGTAGACGACGAGCAGATGCTCACCGACCTGCTGTCGATGGCGCTGCACATGGAAGGCTGGGACGTGCACACCGCGGCATCCGGGTTCGAGGCGCTGCAGGCGGCGCGCGATTACGGTCCCGATGCGGTCGTGCTCGACATCATGATGCCCGATCTGGACGGCATGAGCGTGCTGCAGCGACTGCGCCACAGCGGCAACAACGTGCCGGTGCTGTTCCTGACCGCCAAGGACTCGGTCGGTGACCGGGTCGCAGGCCTGACCGCCGGTGGCGACGATTATGTCACCAAGCCGTTCAGCCTCGAAGAGGTCGTGGCACGCCTGCGCGGCCTGATGCGCCGGGCCGGTACGGCGCAGTCCGTGGAGGCCGAGCCGATCCTGCGAGTGGGCGACCTGTCGCTGAACGAGGACAGCCACGAGGTCGAGCGCGCCGGGCGGGAGATCGAACTGACCGCCACCGAATTCGAGCTGCTGCGCTATCTGATGCGCAATCAACGCCGCGTCGTCTCGAAGGCACAGATCCTCGACCGGGTGTGGAACTACGACTTCGGCGGCCGCTCCAGCGTCGTCGAACTGTACATCTCGTATCTGCGCAAGAAGATCGACCAGGGCGAGGAGGCCCTGATCCACACCGTGCGCGGCGTCGGATACATGATCAAAGCGCCTCAGTGAGCTCGCCCGCAGCGCCCCAGCCGTCCCCGCGGCATCCGCTGAGCCTGCAGACCCGGCTGATGGCGACGGTGATCGCCATCGTGGCGCTGATCCTGGCGGCGGTCGCTATCGCCTCCAGTGCGATTCTGGGCGGCATCCTGCAGCAGAACCTCGACAACAAGGTACAGCAGGCCACCAGTGCCGTGCTGCCCGCCCTGCCGCGCCCGGGTCTTGCCGCCGGCACGCTGCTGGCCTTCCAGACGCTCGAGCAGTCGCCGCACCAGCCCGGATTCCTGCTCGTGGTCCGCACCGCCGGCGGTGTGCCCGACGGCGCGTACATCAACGAGGACGGCGGGGTCAGCCAGCTCACTTCGCGCCAGGTCGAGCAGGTCGTGGCCAGCCTGCAGCACTCCGCCACCGCGACCGTGTCGGTGGAGAACCTGGGCGCGTACCACATGCGGTCCGGTGCGGTCGGCAGCGCGTACGCCCTGGCCGGCGGGCTGCCGCTGAGCGAGGTCAACGAGACGATCGCGCAGATCCTCACCACCGTCGTGCTGGTGACCCTGGGCGGTCTGCTGCTGTTGGCGGCGGCGATCGCCGTGGTCATCCGGCGCGGACTGCAGCCGCTGCGCGCTGTCGCCGACACCGCGACCCGGGTCGCGGCGCTGCCGATGGCGCAGGGCGATGTGTCGATCATGGAGCGGGTGCCGGCCGAAGAGGCCGACCAGCGCACCGAGATCGGCCAGGTCGGTGCGGCGCTGAACACGCTGCTGGACCACGTCGGCGCCTCGCTGCAGGCCCGCCAGCACAACGAGGAGCGGATGCGCAGCTTCGTCGCCGACGCCAGCCACGAGCTGCGCACCCCGCTGGCGTCGATCCGCGGCTATTCGGAGCTGTCGCTGCGCGACCGGAGTCTGGATCCGAACACGGAGCAGTCGCTGCAGCGCATCCAGGCCCAGTCGCTGCGGATGACCGCGCTGGTCGAGGACCTGCTGCTGCTGGCGCGGCTGGACGAGGGGCAGGAGCTCGTGTTCGGCGCCGTCGATCTGACCCGGCTGGCCGTCGAATCGGTCGGCGACGCCCGCGCGGCGGGCATGGACCACCACTGGATGGTCGACGTCGGCGAGCACCCGGTGATCGTCGCCGGCGACACCGCGCGGCTGCACCAGGTGGTGGCCAATCTGCTGGCCAACGCGCGCACGCACACCCCCGCCGGGACCGTGGTGACCACCACCGTGACCCGCGCGGGCGACGACGCGGTGCTGCGGGTGCACGACGACGGCCCGGGCATCGACCCGTCGGTGTCGGCCGAGCTGTTCGAACGGTTCGCGCGGGCCGACCGCTCGCGCGCCCGCAACACCGGCGGCACGGGCCTGGGGCTGTCGATCGCCCGTGCGATCATGCTGGCCCACCACGGCACGATCACGGTGCGCAGCGAGCCGGGCGACACGACCTTCGAGGTGCGGATGCCGGCACGGCCGGCCGATCCGGCGCCGGTCAGTAGCCGCTGAACGCGTCGGTCGTGATCGACCGGGCCTTTTCCAGCGCCGGTGCCAGGTCGGCGATCAGCCCGGCCGGGCCCGAGACGTAGGCGTGCCGGGTCGCGATGTCGGGGACCGCGCTCTGCAGGCCGGCGGCATCCAACCGCATGCCGCGCGCCCATCGCCACGAGGGCGCGAGGTCGGCCGGCTCGTCGCGGGTGAAGGCGATCACCGGCACGCCGGCAGCCTCGAGGTCGGGCCGGAAGGCGAGCTCGGCGGCCTCGGGCGCGACGTAGACCATGACGATGTCGCGCTGCTGCCCGGTGGCGGCCAGGTGCCGCAGCTGCGCGACGAACGGCGTCACGCCGATGCCGGCGGCCACCATCAGGATGCGGCTGCCCGCCTGCCGGGGCAGCACGAAATCGCCCCACACGCCGGTGACGGCCAGGCTCTGCCCGGGCTCGACGGCCGCGAGCGCCTTCTTGTAGCTGGACTGTGGCTTGCGCGCGGCCTGTCCGCCGCCCTCGCGGAAGGCGATCCGCACCAGCGGCTGGTCTTCGGGCGCCGAGGCGATGCTGAATTCACGCCGTGTGCCGCGGGCATCGGGATGCCGGTGCGGCACGTCCAGCTCGAGGAACTGGCCGGGCAGGAACGCCAGCGGCCGCCGAGCGCGGAAGGTCAGCACCCGCACCGTCGCGGTGAGCTGCTCTCGGCCCTGGAACACCAGCCGCACCGCGGTGCGCACCGTGAACGCGAACGCGATCGCGTTGCCCACCAGCAGCGCGCGCTCCTGTCCGAGCCCGACCGGGAAGCTGCCGAACAACGGGGCCCAGCCCACCAGGACGCCGACCACCGCCGCGACCACCATCTGCTGCCAGCGGCGCGGGGGCAGGGTCAGCGGCTCCGAGAGCATGAACGCCCCGAGGAACAGCAGCGGCGACGACCACAGCTGGTCCCACACGAGTGAGGGCACGTCGGCCACGACGCCCTGCTGCTGGTAGGCGATCGCGACGCTGACCACGCCGACGACCAGCGCCGTCACGGCGAACAGCGCGATCACGCGCAGCTTCTCGGTGCGCCACAGCACCACGATCCCCAGCAGCAGCACGATCGGGCCGAACACCGGCGTGCCGACCCACCACGACGAGGTGCCCAGCCCGTAGACCCCGCTGATCGCGGTGATCAGGGTCAGCACGGTGGCGCCGGCCGCGGCCGGGTTGAAGAGGTGCCGGCCGCGCCAGGCCAGCAGATATTTCGACGCCGAGGCCACGGCGCCGCCGATCGCGATGCCGGCCAGTCCCGCCGGGTCGATGCTCGGGCGCAGCACGAACAGCAGGATGGCGGCGGTGATCAGCGATGACTCCAGCCGCCAGGGCAGCTTCAGCAGCCGCTGGGCCGCGGCATCCACCGCGGCGCACACCACCGCCAGCACCGCCGCCGTAGCCAGCAGCTCGTACCACTGCGGGCCGGCCAGGCCCGCGAACGACAGCAGCAGTGCGATCGCGGCCAGCAGCGCCAGCGCCAGCAGCGTCAGGCGGTACATCGAGATCTTGCCCAGCACCGCGAACCCGCGGGTGAAGCCGGCTGTCAGTGCCCGCAGCACAGCGGCGCGCTCAGGCGGCGCCGTCGAACATGCTCGTCACCGAGCCGTCGACGAACACCTCATGGATCGCGCGCGCCAGCAGCGGCGCGATCGGCTGAATGGTCAGGCCCGGGAACACCTTGTCGGCCGGCACGGGGATCGTGTCGGTCACGACGACCTCGTCGATGGCATCCTGCTGCAGGCGCTGCGTGGCCGGGTCGGAGAACACGGCGTGCGTGGCGGCGACGATGACCCGCTCGGCGCCGTTGGCCTTCAGCGCCTCGGCCGCCTTCAGAATCGTGCCGCCGGTGTCGATCATGTCGTCCACCAGCAGGCACACGCGGCCGCGCACCCGACCGACGATCTCGTTGACGGTGACCTGGTTGGCGACCTTCGGGTCGCGTCGCTTGTGGATGATCGCCAGCGGCGCGCCGAGGCTGTCCGACCACTGGTCGGCCACGCGCACCCGGCCGGTGTCGGGCGAGACCACCGTGAGGTTGTCGCGGTCGGCGGCGCTGAGGGTGCGCTTGAAGTAGTCCAGCAGCACGGGCTGGGCGAACAGGTGGTCGACCGGGCCGTCGAAGAAGCCCTGGATCTGTGCGGCGTGCAGATCCACGCTCATCACGCGGTCGGCGCCGGCGGTCTTGAGCAGATCGGCGACCAGCCGCGCGCTGATCGGCTCGCGCCCGCGGCCCTTCTTGTCCTGCCGTGAATAGGGGTAGTAGGGCGCGACGACGGTGATCCGCTTGGCGGAGGCGCGCTTTGCCGCATCCAGCATGATGAGCAGTTCCATCAGCCACTCGTTCACCGGCGGCCCGAACGACTGGATCAGGAACACGTCGCAGCCGCGGACCGAGACCTCGAAGCGGGTGAGGATCTCGCCCGACGCGAACGTGCGGTACTCGGTCGGCACCAGCTCGGTGCCCAGTGCCGTGGCGACGTCTTCGGCGAGGATGCGATGCGAACGGCCGGAGGCGACGACCAGCCGCTTCTTCGTCTTGGCGATCAGCCCTGGAGCGACCCCGCGCTCACGATCGAGATCAACCTTCTTGTCCTTGTGACTCATCGCCTGCCTTCTGTGCAGACCGCGCGTGACCCGCGACATCCGCCGCTGCCGTGCCCGGTCGATTCTGCTCGACCCACCCCTCGATGTTGCGCTGAGGTGCCACGCTCAGCGCCAGGGCTCCCGCAGGCACATCCTTTCGGATGACTGCCCCCGCCCCGGTCTTCGCGCCATCTCCGATCCTAACGGGCGCGACGAAGACGTTGTGCGAGCCGGAATGCACCTGGTCGCCGATGACGGTGCGGTGCTTGGTGATGTCGTCGTAGTTGGCCGTGATCGCGCCCGCGCCCAGGTTCACGCCCGACCCGATCGTGGTGTCGCCTATGTACGACAGGTGCGGCACCTTGCTGCCGGCGCCGATCGTGGCGTTCTTGGTCTCGACGAAGGTGCCGATCTTGCCGTGCTCGGCGAGGTAGGTGCCCGGGCGCAGGTACGCGAACGGCCCCACCGTCGCATCGGCGCCGATCACCGCGAGCGTGGCATCGGTGCGGCGCACGGTGGCGCGCTCCCCCACCTCGCAGTCGACCAGGCTGGTGTCGGGACCGATGACGGCGTCGACGCCGACGGTGCTGGCGCGCAGGATCTGGGTGCCCGGCAGGAGGGTGACATCCTCGGCGAGGGTCGCGGTGACGTCGATCCAGGTGGTGGCCGGGTCCAGGACCGTGACGCCGGCCAGCTGCCAGCGGCGCACAGTGCGCGCGTTCAGGACGCGTGCGGCCTCGCCCAGCTGCACGCGATCGTTCACGCCCAGGGCAGCGGCGGCGTCCGGCGCCGGCAGCGCCTGCACGCGCTCCCGCTGCGCACACAGCAGTGCCACGACGTCGGTGAGGTACATCTCGCCCTGCGCGTTGTCGGTGCCGATGGCGGGCAGCTGGGCCCGCAGCGCGTCGACGCGGAACACGTACACGCCGGCGTTGATCTCGGCGACGGCGGCTTCCTGTGCCGAGGCATCCTTCTGCTCGACGATGCGCAGCACGTCGCCGGCGTCGTCGCGGATCACGCGGCCGTAGCCGGTCGCGTCGGCCGGGGTCGCGCTGAGCAGCGTCGCGGCCGCACCGGTGGTGCGGTGCGCGGTCAGCAGCGCGGTCAGCGTGGCCTCCTCCAGCAGCGGCACGTCGCCGCTGAGCACGAGCACGTCGCCGGCGAAGGCACCCAGGGCCTCGACGGCCACCTGCACGGCGCGGCCGGTGCCCGGGATCTCGTCCTGGTCGACGACGCGGGCGAATGGTGCCGCATCCACGACCGCGGCCCCGACCAGCTCGCGTTCGTGGCGCACCACGACGACCGTCTCGACGGGGCCCAACGCACCGGCGGTGGCCAGCACGTGCGCCACCAGCGCGCGGCCGCCGATCTGGTGCAGCACTTTCGGCAGCGACGACTTCATGCGCGTGCCCGCCCCGGCGGCGAGCACGACCACGGCAAGGGACAGATCCGAATTGTGCGACATGCTCCGCCGCCAGGATTCGAACCTAGACCTAACAGCTCCAAAGGCTGTCGTGCTGCCATTACACCACGGCGGATCGGCCGGGCTCATCACCAGGTCGTCGCGTCAAGTCTGCCAGATTCTCACAGGGCCGATAATGAAGGGGTGACTCCGAAGACCGACGAAGTCGACCGCATCGTGCAGGCCTGGGTCTCACAGCGGCCCGATCTGGATTTCTCACCGCTCGAGGTGCTCTCCCGGGTCGACCGGCTCTCCAAGCACCTCGACCGTGCCCGGCGCGAGGCGTTCCGCCGCAGCGAGCTGGAGCCGTGGGAGTGGGACGTGCTGTCCGCCCTGCGTCGGGCGGGCGAGCCGTTCACGCTGACGCCGAAACAGCTGCTGCTGCAGACCCTGGTCTCCAGCGGCACCATGACCAACCGGATCGACCGGCTCGTGAGCCGCCGGCTCGTGCACCGGGAGGCGGACCCGGGTGACGGGCGCAGCATCCTGGTCATTCTCAGCCCGGACGGCAAGACGCGGGTGGACGCCGCGATCACGCGCCTGGTGGATGCCGAGGCCGCACTGCTGGCGCACCTGGCGCGCACCGACCGGGAGCGACTGGCGGCCCTGCTGCGCAAGCTGAGCCTGGAGTTCGACCTGTAGCGGCTACTCGAACACCGGCGCGCGCGGGGCCATCCGGCTCGATGGCAGCCAGCCCACCTCGGCGCCCCGATCGAAGAAGTGCCGGAACGCATACACCAGCGGATGCCACGCGGTCGGCTCGATCTCATCGGTGCCCGCGCGCACGATCGACCGGTCGGCGTGCACCCGCACCACCTCGGCCTCCACCATGAAGTAGCTGCCCGCGACGCCCGGCGTCATCCGGCGCACGACGGCCTCGAACTGCAGCAGGCACTCGGCCACCCGCGGCGCCGCGACCAGGTCGGAGGGCTGCGGTGTCAACCCCGCCGCAGCGAACTTGTCCTTCTCGTGCCGATAGCGGTCGGCCTTGGCCTCGGGCACCGGATCGCGCCCGGTCAGACGCGACAGCCGCACCAGCGCGGGCCACAGCGGCGGGGACGGGAAGTTCACCACAATGCCGCTGCGTTCGGCCATGTTCAGCGCCGTCTGCCCATCGGATTCGATGCCCAGCACCAGCATGTCCCCCAGCGCCCAAGAGCTGGATGCCGCCGCCAGGTTCGCCGTGCCGTCGGGGTTGACCGAGGTGACCAGGTAGGCCGGGGTGCCCACGTACAGGACGTTCGGGTGGGCGATCACGTGTGGGTCGGGGGCGGCGACGGCATCCGAGGCGGCATCCGACGTTTCCGGCAGGGGCGAGAGCCAGCGGCCGTCCACCCGCTGCAGCGGCGTCGCGGCGATCACGGCGGCTCCCCCGTCGCGCATCAGCACGGAGCGGATGCGGGCGCCGTGCGGCGGCGCGGGCTCGATCTGCACGCCGTCGGCGCGCAGCGCGTCGGGGTCGACCGTGACGAGGGTCAGTGGCAGGTCGAGGTCGCGGTAGCGGGTGTCCAAGACCTCCTGCACGCCTTCGGCGGTGCTCGCCCGCAGGTATCCGCCGGGTTCGTACGCCACCCCGCGGGTGGCCGCGTCGTACTCGCCGATCATCTCGCTCTGATCCCAGTCGTCGGTGATGGCAACGTGATACGGCGGTCGAGCGGTCATGATCCGAAATTATCAGCCTGCCACCCGGCCTGGCCGGTTCGTGACGTCCACGCCCGCTTGCTGCGCCGGAGGCCGCGGAGCGTCCACGCCTACCTGAGCTCTCGCGCCCGCGCCCACGCCCGCGCCCACAGCGGGCGGCCTGCCGCCGAGAACGCGCAAACTGCGAGTTACCGGCGCATTGCACGCGGTTCGTGCAGTCTCGGCGGGGTCCAGGCGCTGCGCATCATGGCCGGAACCCGCACTGCACGCCCCGGAGCGCCCGCACCGCCTCGCCCCGCGCGACCCACCCCCCGCGGCGGCATGATGGAGGGGTGGACGATTCCGACCCGATGCCGCCGCCTGTCGAAGGCGGCGACCCGGCGTGCTGGCTGCCGAGCCTGTGCGCGAACTGCGGCGCCATGATCGAAGGCCCGCCCGGAACCGCGTGCTGGCGCTGCGGCGGCACCCGGCGCGAGGGCGACGACTGAGCTCTGCCACAGCCGCGTGGCCTAGCCTGGATGGGCTATGGCACATCTTCTCGGGGCGCAGGCCCTGCACCTGGAGTTCCCCACCCGGATCGTCTTCGATTCGATCAGCCTGGGCGTCGGCGAAGGCGACCGGATCGGCATCGTCGGGCGCAACGGCGACGGCAAGTCGAGCCTGCTGGCCATGCTCACCGGCAGCCTCCAGCCCGGCTCCGGCCAGGTGACGGTGCGTGGCGGCGTGCGCATCGGCGTGCTCGAGCAGCAGGACACCTTGGACGATGGCGAGACCGTCGGCCACACCATCGTCGGCGACACCCCCGAGTACCAGTGGGCCGGCGACGCGCGCACCCGCGACGTCATCGCGGGGCTGGTCGCCGACCTGCCCTGGGACGACCGGGTCGGCACCCTCTCGGGCGGCCAGCGGCGCCGGGTCGCGCTGGCGGCCCTGCTCGCGCAGGACCTCGACGTGATCGCCCTGGACGAGCCCACCAACCACCTCGACGTCGAAGGCATCGCGTGGCTGGCCCGGCACATGAAGACGCGGTGGCCCGCGAACGCGGGGGCACTGCTGGTGGTCACGCACGACCGGTGGTTCCTCGACGAGGTGTGCACCGACACATGGGAGGTGCACGACCGTGTGGTCGAGCCGTTCGAGGGCGGCTACGCGGCCTACATCCTGCAGCGCGTCGAGCGCGACCGCCAGGCCGCCGCCACCGAGGCGCGCCGGCAGAACCTCGCCCGCCGCGAGCTGGCCTGGCTGCGCCGCGGCGCGCCCGCCCGTACGGCCAAGCCGAAATTCCGCATCGAGGCGGCGAACGAGCTGATCGCCGACGTGCCGCCGCTGCGTGACACCGTGGCGCTGCAGTCGCTGGCGACGGCGCGGCTGGGCAAGGATGTCGTGGACCTGCTGGATGCCTCGGTGGCCTACCCAGATCCCGACACGGGAGCCGCGCGCGAAGTGCTGCATTCCGTGCAGTGGCGGATCGCCCCCGGCGAGCGCACCGGCATCCTCGGCGTCAACGGTGCGGGCAAGTCCACCCTGCTGGGCCTGGTGGACGGCACCGTGGCCGCGACCGGTGGCCGCGTCAAGCGCGGCAAGACCGTGCAGGTCGCGGCGCTGTCGCAGCAGATGGACGAGCTCGACGTGCACCGCGACAAGCCGGTGCGTGTCGTGCTGGAGACGCTTCGCACGACCTACTCGTTCGGCACCGGGTCGAAGGCCACCGAGCTCACCCCCGGCCAGCTGCTGGAGCGGATGGGCTTTTCCAGCACCCAGCTGTCCACCCCGGTCAAGGACCTCTCCGGCGGTCAGAAGCGCCGATTGCAGCTGCTGCTGGTGCTGCTGACCCAGCCGAATGTGCTGATCCTGGACGAGCCGACCAACGACCTCGACACCGACATGCTCGCGGCGATGGAGGAACTCCTGGATTCGTGGCCGGGCACCCTGCTGGTGGTCTCGCACGACCGGTACTTCCTCGAACGGGTCACCGATCAGCAGTACGCCATCCTGGACGGCCGCTTCCGGCATCTGCCCGGCGGCGTGGACGAGTACCTGCGCCTGCGCGCCGCGCAGCGGGCGTCGGGCCACGCATCACAGCGAACGGATGCCGCAGCCGGCACGGCTGCCGCCCCCGCCGCATCCGAGTCCGCACTGGCCGGCGCCGACCGGCGCACCGCCGAGAAGGAGCTGTCGGCGATCGACCGGCGGCTGCGCAAGGTCGCTCAGCAGCTCGCCGCGGTGGACGCGAAGCTCGCCGACGCGCACGACGACTACCCGACGCTGCTGACGCTGCAGGGTGAACGGGACGGGCTCACCGCCGAGACGGCGGGGCTGGAAGATCGCTGGCTGGAGCTGTCCGAGGCCCTCGAGGCCTGAGCCGGCGCGGACCGGTCACCCGCCCGCGCCGGCCGCGCCTCACTTCAGCCCGTTGTCGGCCAGGAACTTCTTCGCGATGTCGGCAGCCGACTTCTGATCGACCGTGTTCTCGACGTTCATCTCGACCAGCGCCGCCGGAGTCAGTTTGGCCTGCACGGCGTTGATGACGTCGGCGACCTTCGACTCGATGGCCGTGCTGACCACCGGCACGATGTTGGAGGACAGCAGCATCGCCTTCGGGTCGGTGAGCACGACCAGGTCGTCGGTCTTGATGCGCGGATCCGACGTGAACACGTCTGCCACGTTGATGGTGCCCGCCTGCAGGTCTTCGACCGTGGTGTCACCGGTGGCCTTGAACCCGATGTCGATGCCGTAGATCGACTTCAGTCCCTTCGGGCCGTAGGGCCGGTCGGCCAGCTCGGGGTTGCCGCCCAGCGTCAGCGGATCGGTGACCTTGGCCAGGTCGGCGATCGAGGCCAGGTGCCACTTGTCGGCGAAGGCCTTGGTCACCGTGTAGGAGTCCTGGTCGGTGGCGGTGGCCATCTCCAGCACGGACAGGCCCGACGGCAGCGCCTTCTTCAGCGCCGCGTACACGCCTTGCGGGTCGGTCTCGGTGGCCGACTTGTCGAAGAACTGCAGCAGGTTGCCGGTGTATTCCGGGAACAGCTGGATCTCACCGCTTTCGATCGCCGGCATGTAGGCGGCGCGCTGGCCGATGTTGAACTTGCGCTCGACCTGCATGCCCGCGCCTTCCAGCGCCTGCGCGTAGGTCTCGGCGATGATCTGGTTCGACGGGTAGGACTGCGATCCGACGACGATGGGTGCGGAGCTGTCGCCGCTGGGCGTGCCGGCGGCGGACGGTGTCAGCGGATTGCTGGATGCGCATCCTGCCAGCACAAGCGCCGCGCCGACGATCGCGGCCAGGGCCGCAATGGTCTTTTTCGCAGTGGTCATGGTCCTTCTCTTTCTCTTGGGGGTCTGGTTCGGGTGGTTGGGCGGGTTCAGGCGGATCGGGCGAGCAGGCGCTCTGCCGCTCGACGCTGGCGGCGAGCCGGCACGGTGCGCATCCCGCGCGGCACGCTCGCGCGCTGCAGCAGCGCGAACACGCCGTCGAGGATCAGGGCGAGGGCCGCCACCAGGATCGCACCGGCCAGCACCATGTCCAGGCGCCGCAGCGGGATGCCGGCCAGGATGTACTGGCCGAGCCCGCCGATGCCGACGTAGGCGGCGATCGTGACGGTGGCCACCACCTGCAGCACCGCAGATCGGATGCCGGCCACCAGCAGCGGCAGCCCCAGCGGCACCTCGATGCGCCACAGCACCTGCCACTCGGTCATGCCCATCGCCCGGCCGGCGCCGACCACCTCGCGGTCGATCGTCTCCAGGCCGGAATAGGCACCCGCAAGGATCGACGGGATGCCGAGGATCACGAACGTGAGCACGGCCGCCTCCGGCTTGTGCAGCACACCCATCAGCAGCACCAGCAGGATGAACAGGCCGAACGAGGGGACCGCGCGCGCGGCGCCGGAGATGGCGACGGCGATGTCGCGACCACGACCGGTGTGCCCGATCAGCCAGCCGATCGGCACGGCGATAGCGGCCGCGATCAGCACCGAGACGGCGGTGAAGGCGAGGTGGACCCACACGGCGGTCAGAATCGGGTCGGTGCCGGACAGGTCACCGGAGAAGATCCATCGGATGGCGTCGATGAAGAAGTTCACGCGATCGCCTCCTGCCGGCTGAGCGCGTGGCCGTGCACGCGCCGCGGTGCGCGCGCCCAGGGCATCAGCATCCGGCCCAGCAGCACCAGCAGCAGGTCGATGATCAGCGCGATCACCACGACGGCGACGATCCCGGCGAGCACCTCGGCGATGATGCGCCGCTGCAGGCCGTTGGTGAACAGGAAGCCGAGGTTGGTCACGCCGATCAGGATGCCGACGGTTGCCAGCGCGACGGTGCTGGCGGCCATCACCCGCAGGCCCGCGAGCACGACCGGGCCGGACAGCGGGAACTCGACCGTGAACAGCCGGCGCACCGGTCCGTAGCCCATCGCCACCGACGCCAGGCGCACGTTCTCATCGACGGAGTCGAGCCCGTCTGCGACCGACCGCACCATCAGCGCGACGGCATAGACGGTCAGTGCGACGATGAGGTTGATGTCGCTGATGTAGCTGACCCCGAGGATCACCGGCAGCAGCGCCAGCAGCGCCAGTGACGGGATCGTGTACAGCAGCCCGGTGATCACCAGCACCGGGCCGCGCAGCAGCCGGTAACGCCACGCGACCCAGCCCAGCGGCACCGAGATCACGAAGCCGAGCACGATCGGGATGATGCTCTGCCGCAGGTGCTCTGCGGACAGCTGCAGGATCAGCCCGATGTTGTCGGCGACCCAGCTCACCCGGGCTCCCCCTCGGCGATCAGCGCTCCCTGCGTGCGGCCCTGCCCGTCGACGACGACGGTGCCGCGCGGCGTCTGTTTCAGGTGCAGTGCGCGCGCGCCGCGCTGGGCACCGATGAAGCTTGCTACGAATTCGGAGGCCGGGGCCTCGATGATCTCGCTGGGACTGCCCACCTGCGCGATATGCGCGCCGACCTGCAGGATGACGACCTGATCGCCCAGCAGGAAGGCCTCTTCGATGTCGTGCGTGACGAAGACGATGGTCTTGCCGATCTCGACCTGCAGCCGGATCAGCTCCTGCTGCAGGTCGGCGCGCACGATCGGGTCGACGGCGCCGAACGGCTCATCCATCAGGAGGATGTTCGGATCGGCGGCCAGGCCCCGGGCGACTCCGACGCGCTGCTGCTGCCCGCCGGAGAGCTGGCTGGGGTAGCGGCGTGCCATCTGCTGGTCCAGGCCCACGGTGACCATGAGTTCGCGCGCGCGCGCCCGGGCCTGCGTCTTCTTCACGCCCTGCAGCACCGGTACCGTGGCGATGTTGTCTTCGACGGTCAGATGCGGCAGCAGGCCGGAGTTCTGCATCACGTAGCCGATGCCGCGGCGCAACTGCACCGCCGAGGTCGCGGCGATGTCTTCGCCGTCGATGGCGATCACGCCGCTGGTGGGATCGACCATCCGGTTTATCATGCGCAGCAGCGTCGTCTTGCCGCAGCCGCTGGAGCCGACGAACACCGTCGTCTTGTGCGCCGGGATGACCAGACTGAAGTCTTCGACCGCGCGGGTGCCGTCGAAGAACTGCTTCGAGACGCCACGGAACTCGATCACCCCGGGCTCCGTTCGTCGCGTCGGGCGCTCAGTCGGCGACCTCGACTTCTTTCGAGAACGCGACGTAGCCCGAATAATTCCGCCCGACCTTGTCGAAGGAGTCGGGATACGGATGCGGATAGGCCCAGGCCAGGTCCTTGCGCACCTGGTCGCCGGCTCTGATCGAGTAGTACTGGCACTCGCCTTTCCACGGGCAGGTGTACGGGGTGTCGCTGGGCTCGAGCAGGCTGAAATCCACCGATTCGGGTGGGAAATACCAGTTGCCCTCGATCCGGATCAGGTCCGCCTGATCCGCCGCTGCGACGGTGATGTCACCGAGTCGTGCCTTCATGGTCGTTCCTCCCATGCCGGGTCCGCGTGCACTTTCGAGCGTAGTCCAGGCTTCCGACGCGCTCCCGGTTCATGGCGGATTCAATACCAGAAGCTCAGTTGCGGGCGCACCGGCCACGCCAGCAGCCGCGTCGCGGCGGCCGCGTCGGTCGTGTGCACCCGCCCGGCATCGGCGAGCGTCTGCAGCGACACGGCGCCGAGGTACGCCGCCGACAGCTCGGTGGTGCCCAGTGCCACGACGGGGGCGCCGGCGGGGATGTCGCCGCCGGTGGTGACCGCGCCGGTGCCGTCTGCTGCCACCACGAGCACGAACCGTCCCCCGCTGATGCCCAGCGGGTCGGTGACATCGAGCACGAGCGTGCCGGCGCCGGCGTAGCGGCGCGCCGACAGTGCGGCGGGCACGTCGAGGATGCGCAGGTAGTGGTGGTCGCGGATCGTCACCGTAGCGGCGCGACGATCGGAGATCATCCAGGCCAGCGGCTCGTCCACCGACAGCTCGCCGGCCCGCACCGTGCCGATCAGCGGCAGCTCGACGAAGAACCGCCACAGCCCGGCATAGGCCTCCGGGTTCGCCGCGACCAGGGTCGTGATGCGCGCGGGCGACTTGGTGAAGTCGTCGAGGTTCTCCTTGGCGGTGTAGAGCGCGACGCCGGTGACCTCGCCGGCGGCATCGCGGTAGGCCACCGCCCGGGTGTTCCCGGCCTTCTCGGCGTCCGGGTTCTGCCCCGTCATCCGGTCCCAGTGCCGGTCGGGCACGCTGATCTCGCCCGGCCTGCTCAGCCGGATCCGCTCATGCAGACCGGGCAGCAGCGCACGGGCGCGCTCGCGGGCGATGAAATCGACGCGCCCCGGAGCGATCGGCCCCGCCCACGTGGCGCGATTGGTGTCCAGCACCCACTCCGCGGCGTCGACGGCGGGCGCGAAGCCGTAGCGGCCGTAGATCGTCGACTCGCTGACCGTCAGCGCCGCCATCGGCACCCCCACCGCCGCCGCCAGTCGCAGCTCGCCCTCCATCATGGCGCGTGCGATCCCGCGGCGCCGGTGCGTGGGGGCGGCCGTGACCGCGCTGATCGCGACGGCGGGCACACTCTGCCCGCCGGGCACCGACAGGTCGGTCACCCATGAGGCGAACGTGCCGACCGGCTGGTCTGCCAACTCCGTGCCGGGGTCGTAGACGCCGATCAGGCGACGGTCGCCGGATGCCTCGTCGGCGGCGGCGATGTTCGCCTCGCTGCGCTCCGAGTCCAGAAAGCCGCGGGCGGTGGCCTGCAGCCACTGGTCGAAGACGGGCCGCGTGTTCGGCACCACGCGCAGCTGCAGGCCCTGTGCGGCCAGCGCGGCCACGGCTGCGGAATCGGCCGGGCCGTCGTGGAACATAGTGGCGAGATCGGAGGTCATCGGGCATCTCCAGGTTCAGGATCGATCGCGGATGGAAGGTCAGGATGCCAGCACACGCGCGCCGGGGACCGGGCCGTGCACGTGCATGGTCTCGTATCCGGCGGCGCTGAGCACGACCTGCAGGTCGAGGGCGGCGTGCTCATGGTCGACGAGGAAGGCTACGGTGGGACCCGAGCCCGAGACCAGACCGGTCATGGCGCCTTGGTCCAGGCCGAGCCGGATCACGTCGTCCAGTTCGGGCCGCAGCAGCAGTGCCGCGTGCTCGAGGTCGTTGTGGGATGCCCCGGCCAGAAGCCGCGGGTCGCCCTGGCGCAGCGCCTGCAGCACCGTCGGCCGCACCGTCGGCCGCGTCGGAACCGGCAGCGCCTGCAGCGATCCGCTGGCCCGGTATTCATCGAGGCGGGCGTACACGGCGGGCGTCGACATCCCCTGGTCGCTGGTGACCAGCACCCAGTCGAACCGGCCGCGCGCCAGTGCCGGGCTCAACTGATCGCCGCGCCCGGTGCCCACGGCGGTGCCGCCCATCAGCGCGAAGGGCACGTCGGCGCCCAGACGCGCGCCCAGCCGCTGCAGATCGTGCGCAGACAGCCCCGCTCCCCACAGCGCATCGCAGGCCAGCAGCGCCGCCGCGGCATCCGCCGATCCGCCGCCCATCCCGCCGGCCACCGGAACGGTCTTGTGGATGTCGAGGTGCACGCCGTCGTCCCAGCCGATGTACTCGGCGAGCAGGCGTGCCGCGCGCACGGCCAGGTTGCTCTCGTCGGTGGGCACCCCCGACACATCGACCGCGCCGGTGACGGCGACGGTGAACGCATCGGACTCGGTGGCCCAGACATCCTCGTATGCCGACACCGCCTGATAGGCCGACGCGACCTCGTGGTACCCGGTGGCATCGGCGCCGCCGACCGCGAAGAAGACGTTGATCTTCCCCGGTGCACGCGCGTGCACGCGGCCGGCGACGAATGCCTCGGTCACAGTTCCGTCGACACCGCCCACCGGTCCACGTCGACCGAGCCGGCGAGCGTGTCGATCTGCTCGAGCTCTTCGGTGTCGAAGGCCGGGCCGTTCAGCGCCTGGATGTTCTCGTCCAGCTGCACGGGCCGGGATGCCCCGATCAGCGCCGAGGCGACGACCTCGTCGCGCAGCACCCACTGCAGGGCCATCTGCGCGAGCGTCTGGCCCCGCTCGCGGGCGACGTCGTTCAGGCTCCGCAGCGCCTGGAGCGTCGTGTCGGACAAGCGCCCGCCCGGCAGCGAGCTGCGCTGCTGCGCACGCTCAGCGGTGCCGTCCTCCAGGTACTTGTCGGTCAGCAGGCCCTGCGCGAGCGGCGTGAACGCGATCGCGCCCATCCCCTCTTGTGCCAGCGCACCGGTCAGCCCGTCCTCGATCCAGCGGTTGAGGATCGAGTAGGCCGGCTGATGGATCACCAGCGGCGTGCCCAGGCTGCGGGCGATGGATTTCGCCTCGACGGTGCGTTCGGGACTGTAGGAGGAGATGCCCACATACAGGGCCTTGCCCTGGCGCACCAGCGTGTCCAGGGCGCCGATGGTCTCTTCCAGCGGAGTGTCCGGGTCGGCGCGGTGCGAATAGAAGACGTCCACGTAGTCCAGGCTCATCCGCGCCAGGGACTGATCGGCGCTGGCCAGGATGTACTTGCGGCTGCCGAGCGTGCCGTGGGGGCCCGGCCACATGTCCCACCCCGCCTTGGACGAGATGATCAGCTCGTCGCGGTACGGGGCGAAGTCCTCGCGCATCATCCGGCCGAAGTTGGTCTCGGCGGTGCCGTAGGGCGGGCCGTAGTTGTTGGCCAGGTCGAAGTGGATGATGCCGCAGTCGAAGGCGTGCCGCAGCAGCTCGCGCTGGCGGTCGAACGGGATGTTGTCGCCGAAGTTCCACCACAGGCCGAGCGAGATCAGGGGCAGATAGAGACCGGAATCCCCCACCCGGCGGTAGCCGAGGTGGGTGTAGCGGTCGTCGGCGGCCGCGTACGGGCGATGGATGTCGTGCTGGGTCGTGCTGAAGCGCGTCTGGTCGGTCACTCGTCCAGGCTAGCCAACATCACGGCGCCCGCCACCCCCTGCCCGCGCCGGCCGCTAGCGGCTCGTGCGAGCGATGGCGACGAAGTCGTCGATGCCCAGCTGCTCGCCGCGCAGCGTCGGTGCGATGCCGGCCCGCTCCAGCACAGCCGTCGCCGCAGCCGACGTGCCGCCCAGAACGGCGGCCAGGGCCTGGCGCAGCATCTTGCGCCGTTGCCCGAAGGCGGCATCCACGATCTGGAAGGTGCGCCGCCGCAGCGCCTCGCTGCCGCGCGGCCGGGCATCGCGGGTGAACGCGACCAGGATGCTGTCGACGTTCGGCACCGGCCAGAACACCTGGCGCGAGACGGTGCCGGCCACCCGCCACGACCCGTACCAGGCCGCCTTCACACTCGGCGAGCCGTAGACCTTCGAGCCGGGGGGCGCGGCCAGCCGCTCCCCCACCTCGGCCTGCACCATGACGACCGCGCGCTGCAGGCCGGGGAACGTCTCGAGAAGATGCAGCAGCACCGGCACCGACACGTTGTAGGGCAGGTTGGCGACCAGGACGGTGGGATCGCCCTCCAGCGACGTGATGCGCAGGGCATCGGCATCCACCACCGTCAGCGCGCCGTCGGGGACGCCGTGCTCCGCCGCCGTCCGCGGGAGCCGGGCGGCCAGGCGGTGGTCGATCTCGACGGCGGTGACGGCGGCCCCGGTCTCGAGGATCGCCAGGGTCAGCGACCCGAGGCCCGGCCCGACTTCGACCACGCGCTCGCCCGGCGCCACGGCCGCGGCCTGTACGATCCTGCGGACCGTGTTGGCGTCGTGCACGAAGTTCTGCCCGAGCTTCTTGGTGGGGGTGACGTCGAGGTCTGCGGCCAGAGCGCGGATCTCGGCCGCGCCGAGCAGTGTCACGGGCATGGACTCCATCCTGCCCCAGTGCGCAGCTGATCGAGGGACGGGGCGCAGGAACTGCGCCGCGGTCATTCGGTCAGCGGCGGCACGACGGTTCCCTGATCAAGCGGCGGCAGAACGATGAACCAGATCAACGCACCCGGCTGCTGCGGCACTACGCGCACGACCTCGCGTTCTCCGATGACGCACTGCGGCGCGCCGCCGAGCACACCGCGGGGGTGACCGGGTCGTTCGCGAAGGAGTTGATCCGGCGCAGCGTCCTGACTGCCGCCGCACGCGACGAGCCGGTCGCCGACGCGCATCTGGCGACGGCGCTGGGCGAGCTGATGAGCGCACGGCAGCATTTGACCCGGCGCATGCGTGAGCGGAACGCGATCAGTCCTCGAACCGCCCGTAGACGGCCACCGTGTTGGCGGCCAGCTGCGCGCACAGCTCATCGACGTCGACACCGAGCTCCGCGGCCATGAACCGCACCGTCACGGGCACCAGGTAGGGCGCGTTGGGGCGGCCGCGCAGCGGCATCGGCGTCAGGAACGGGGCATCCGTCTCGACCAGGATGCGCTCGCGCGGCGCGATCGCCAGCGCGTCCCGCAGGTTCTGCGCGTTCTTGAACGTGATGTTGCCGGCGAACGACAGGTAATAGCCGCGCTCGGCTGCCACGCGCGCCATGTCGGCGTCGCCCGAGAAGCAGTGGAACACCGTGCGATCGGGCGCGCCGTGGCGCGCCAAGGCAGACAGCACCGCGTCGTGCGCGTCGCGGTCGTGGATCTGCATCGCGATGCCGTGCTTCTTCGCGAGCGCGATGTGCGCCTCGAACGAGACGAACTGCGCGCCTCGCCCCTCCTGGCCGGTGCGGAAGAAGTCGAGCCCGGTCTCGCCGATCGCCCGCACCCGCGGCTGTGCGGCCAGCTCGTCGATCACCGCGATCGCCTCGTCGAGCCGGCCTGCCGCCGCGTACCCGGGTGCCTCGTTCGGGTGGATCGCGACCGCCGCGAGCACGCGCGGGTCACGGGATGCCGCGTCCGCCGACCAGCGGCTGGACGAGATGTCTCCGCCGGCCTGCACGACACCGGCGATGCCGACGGCAGCCGCCCGCGACAGCTGCTCGTCCAGGCTCAGCGGGTCCTCGCCGTCGGCGATCTCGAGGTGGCAGTGGTTGTCGTACACCGGCACCGCCAGCGGCTCGGGCGGCGGCGGGTAGGACACGTCGCGCGCGCCCTTCTCGCGGCGGCGCACGTAGTTGCTGGGGTCGTCGGGCATGCTCAGGCGGGCTGCTCCACGCGCGGGAACAGCGGCGCCAGCGCGTTCACCGAGGTACCCGGGCGCAGGATGCCCCAGGCGCCGGCCGCCCGGATCGGCTGGTCCTGCAGCCGGCCCAGCGTCTCGGCCGCGCCCAGCCCGATCCACAGCTTCTCGGTGGCCACCGGCATCACCGGCGACAGCAGCACGGCCAGCGCCCGCAGCCCCTCGGACGCCGTGTACAGCACGGTGCCGAGTCTCTCGCGCCGCGCGTCGTCCTTGGCCAGCTGCCACGGCTCGTTGTCGGTGATGTAGGCATTCAGCTCGTCCACGATCGTCCAGATCGCGGCGATCGCCTCGTCCATCCGGAACCGCTCCATGGCGGCATCGGCCGCCGCGGCGGCATCGGCCACCGTCTGCTGCACGGCCAGATCACGGTCGGAGTAGGTGCCGGGCGCCGGCACGATTCCCTCGAAGTACCGGTCCACCATCGCCGTGGTGCGCGACGCGAGGTTGCCGAAGCCGTTGGCCAGCTCCGCCTGGTAGCGCGCCGAGAGATCCTCCCACGAGAACGACCCGTCGTGGCCGAACGGGATCGCCGAGAGGAAGTAGTAGCGGTACGCGTCCGAGCCGAACACGTCGGTGATCTCGGTGGGCGCGATGCCGGTCAGCTTGGACTTGGACATCTTCTCGCCGCCGACCAGCAGCCAGCCGTGCGCGAACACGCCGCGCGGCACCTCCAGCCCGGCCGCCATCAGCAGCGCAGGCCAGATCACCGCATGGAAGCGCAGGATGTCCTTGCCGACCACGTGGTACGCCGGCCAGCGGCGCGCGAAGTTCGCCTCGTCGGCGCCGTAGCCCACGGCGGTGATGTAGTTCAGCAGCGCGTCCACCCACACGTAGATGACGTGCGAGGCATCCCACGGCACCTTGATGCCCCAATCGAACGTCGATCGCGAGATGGACAGGTCCTTCAGGCCCTGTCTGACGAACGAGACCACCTCGTTGCGCGCCGAATCGGGCCGCACGAAATCGGGCTCGGCCTTGTAGAGCTCCAGCAGCCGGTCGCCGAACTCGCTGAGCTTGAAGAAGTAGTTCTTCTCCTGCAGCAGCTCCAGGGGCTTGGAGTGGATCACGCAGACCTTCAGCCCTTCGAACGGACCGGTGCCGTCGACGATCTCAGACTCGGGCTTGAACTCCTCGCAGCCCACGCAGTACAGCGCCTCGTACTCGCCGGCATAGATGTAGCCGCGGTCGTACAGCGTCTGGAAGAAGACCTGCACGCTCTCTTCGTGCCGGGGCTGCGTGGTGCGGATGAAGTCGTCGTTGGCCACGTCCAACGACTTCAGCAGCGGGAACCAGCTCTCGGTGACGAGCTTGTCCACCCACTGCTGCGGCGTGACGCCGTTCGCGGCGGCGGCGCGCAGCATCTTCTGGCCGTGCTCGTCGGTGCCGGTGAGCATCCAGGTGTCATCGCCGGCCTGCCGGTGCCAGCGCGCCAGCGTGTCGACGGCGACGCTCGTGTAGCCGTGCCCGATGTGCGGCAGATCACTGGGATAGTAGATCGGCGTGGTGATATAGAAAGAGCCCGCTGAAGTCACCCTCCGAGTCTAGTTTGACCAGGCGATCGCACCCGCCGGTGCGGCCTCAGCCGTTCTTGACGGCCAGGGCCGCCTGATACAGCTCGCGGCTGGAGTGGCCGGTCAGGCCGGACACCTCGGCCACGGCGTCCTTGAGCCGGAGGCCGGTGCGGGCCAGATCGAGCACCTCGGTGACGGCATCGCCTAACGCGATGCGCCGCGGCGCCGCGCCGCCGACGACCACGACCAGCTCGCCGCGCACACCGGCCGCCGCCCAGTAGGCAAGCTCTGCCAGCGTGCCGCGCACGACCTCCTCGTGCAGCTTGGTCAGCTCGCGGCACACCGCCGCACGCCGGTCGGCGCCCCATGCGGCCGCCATGTCGGCGAGGGTCGGTGCCACGCGCGAGGGCGCCTCGAAGAAGACCATGGTGCGCGCCTCGGCGGAAAGCGCCGCCAGCGCCGCGCGGCGCTCCCCCGGCCTGCGGGGCAGGAATCCCTCGAAGGTGAAGCGGTCGGTGGGCAGTCCCGCCACCGCCAGCGCCGTGATCACCGCGCTGGGGCCCGGCAGCGCGGTCACGGTCACGCCCTGCGCCGCCGCCTCGGCGACCAGGCCGTAGCCGGGATCGCTGACGGTGGGCATGCCGGCGTCGCTGAGCACCAGCAGATCCTCGTCCCGGGCCGCCGCGACGAGCTCCGCGGCCTTCTGCTTCTCGTTGTGGTCGTGCAGGGCGATCAGGCGCGGCCGGTTCGCGATGTGCAGCGCCGCCAGCAGCCGCTGCGCCGTGCGGGTGTCTTCGGCGGCGATCGTGGTGGCCTGCTCGAGCGCCTCGATGAGCCGGCGCGAGGCATCGCCCAGATTTCCGATGGGCGTGGCCGCAAGGATGATCACCGCCCCAGCATAGGCTGGGACGGTGACTGGGACGGCGGACGTGCTGCTGTCCGAGGCCGCGCCTTCGCACCTGGACCGCTGGGCGGCGCGCGTGCGCGCCTCGGCCGTGCGAAGCCGCCGCATCGACGTGCTGGCCCCGGTGCTGGTCACGCTGCTGGCAGGGATCCTCCGGCTGTGGAACCTCGGTCATCCGCACGCGCTGGTCTTCGACGAGACCTACTACGTGAAGGATGCCTGGAGCCAGTGGGTGCTCGGCTTCCCGGCGAACTGGCCCAGCGACGCCGACGCCGGGTTCATCACCGGCAAGACCGACGCGTTCCTGAGCACCGGCAGCTTCGTCGTGCACCCACCGCTGGGCAAGTGGATCATCGGCGTGGGGATGTGGGCCTTCGGCCCGGACTCGTCGACCGGCTGGCGGATCAGCGCGGCGCTGCTGGGCACGGCCACAGTGCTGCTGGTCTACCTGCTCGCCCACCGGCTGACCCGCTCCACCGTGTTCGCCGCCGTCGCCGGACTGCTGATGGCCGTGTCCGGACTCGGGATCGTGCTGTCGCGGGTGAGCCTGCTCGACATCTTCCTGACCTTCTTCAGCGTGCTGGCGTTCCTGTTCGCCGTGCTCGACCGGCAGCGGCACCTCGACCGCCTGTCCCGGCTCGGCCTGCGCACGCTGTGGGGCCGGCCCTGGCTGGTCGCCGCCGGCACCGCCGCAGGGGCGGCGACCGCGGTGAAATGGTCGGGGCTGTACGTGCTGGCCGGACTCGGCCTGTACGTCGTGATCACCGATGCCCTGGCACGCCGCCGCGCCGGAGCGCCGATGTGGCCGTGGGACGCGCTGCGCCAGGGCCTGGCATCCTTCGTGCTGTTCGTGCCGGTCGCGCTCGCGGTCTACCTCGCCTCCTGGGCCGGGTGGTTCGCCACCGACGGTGGCTATGACCGGCACGCCGCCGACGTCTCGCCGGCCACCGGCGTGTTCGCCTGGGTGCCGTTGCCGCTGCAGAGCCTGTGGATCTATCACGAGGCCATCTATGCGTTCAACGTGGGACTGTCCACGCCGCACAGCTATGCGAGTCCGGCGTGGCAGTGGCCGCTGCTGATCCGTCCCACCTCGATGTACTGGCACCAGGACCAGGTCGGGCAGGCCGGCTGCACCTGGGCGGGCAGCTGCGTGCAGTCGATCTCGTCGATCCCGAACCCGTTCATGTGGTGGGGCGGCATGGCGGCGATCGTGTATCTGGTCGTCGCGTTCGTGCTCCGACGGAACTGGCGGCACGCCGTCGTGCTGCTGGGCGTCGGATCGGCGTACCTGCCGTGGCTGATGTTCCCCGACCGCACGATCTTCCAGTTCTACACGATCGCGATCGCGCCGTTCGCCGTGCTGGCGCTGACCTTCGCGCTGCGCGACATCGCCGCCGGGCACGGGCGGATCCGGCGCCTGGCCGGCCAGCGGATCGTGTGGATCTACCTGGCCGTCGTCGTGGCGCTGTCGGCGCTGTGGTATCCGGTATGGGTCGGGATGCCGGTGCCGTACTGGTTCTGGCTGCTGCACAACTGGGTGCCCACCTGGATCTGAACGGCTACGCTCGTGATGTGAGCGTGCGTATTGAGAAGGTCGATCTGCCGGGCATCGGCATCCGCCACGACCTCATCACCGAAAGCGGCAGGCGTCTCGCGGTCGTGCGCTACCGGGACGGCGAGCGTGAGCTGGCGCTGTACGACGCCGACGATCCGGACTCGTGCAAGGAGTCGCTGCGCATCAGCGAGGACGAGGCCGAGTCGCTGGCCGACCTGTTCAGCGCGTCGCTGGCGGTCAGCCGCCTCACCAAGCTGACCGAAGAGACCGACGGGCTCTACACCGACAAGATCGCGCTGCCCTCGGATTCGCCGTTCATCGGTCGCACCCTCGGCGACACCAAGACCCGCACCCGCACGCATGTCTCGGTGGTGGCGGTGATCCGGGACCGGCGCGTGATCGCCTCGCCCACCCCGGACGAGATGCTGCACGAGGGGGATGTCATCGTCTCGGTGGGCACCCGCCCCGGATTGGATGCCGCAGCCCGGCTTCTGGCCGACGGCCCCGAGTGATCAGCGCACAGCGCCGATGACCGATACCACGATCGTCCTCATCGAGGTCGGCGCCCTGCTGTTCGCGATGAGCCTGCTCGGCCGGATCGCCGCGCGGTTCGGCCTGTCCCCCATTCCGCTGTATCTGGTCGCGGGTCTGGCCTTCGGCACCGGGGGTCTGGTGCCGATGGACGCCAGCGAGGGCTTTTTCACGATCGGCTCCGAGATCGGCGTCATCCTGCTGCTGGCGCTGCTGGGGCTGGAGTACTCCGCTGACGAGCTGCTGCACGGAATGCGCCGCTCCAAGGCGGCCGGTGTGCTCGATGCCGTGCTCAACGCCGTGCCCGGCGCCGCCTTCGCGCTGATCCTGGGCTGGGGACCGGCCGCGGCCGTCGCCGTCGCCGGCATCTGCTGGGTCACCTCCTCGGGGGTCGCCGCGAAGCTGCTGCGCGACCTCGGCCGGATCGGAAACCGCGAGACGCCCGTCATCCTGTCGATCCTGGTGATCGAGGACCTCGCGATGGCGTTCTACCTGCCGACCGTGTCGGCGATCGTGATCGGGGTGAGCCTGCTGCAGGGCTCGATCCGGGTCGCGGTGGCGGTCGCGGTGGTGCTGATCATCCTGTATGTGGCGCTGAAGTTCGGACCGTTCATCTCCCGCCTGTTCACGCCGGATCTGGCCGAGCCGCTGCTGCTGGGCGTGCTCGGCCTGACGATGCTGGTCGCGGGCCTGGCCGAAGAGGTCAGCGTGTCGGCCGCGGTCGGGGCGTTCCTGGTCGGCATCGCGCTGTCCGGCCGCGTGGCGCAGTCCGCCCGTGAGGTGCTGACGCCGCTGCGGGATCTGTTCGCCGCGGTGTTCTTCCTGTTCTTCGGGCTGGCCACCGACGCCACCGAGCTGCCGTCGGTGATCATCCCGGGCCTTATCCTGGCCGCCATCACGATGGCCACCAAGATCGTCACCGGCTACCTGGCCGCGCGCCGCGCCGGCATCGGCGTGCCGGGCCGGTGGCGCGCCGGGATCGGGCTGACCCCGCGCGGCGAGTTCTCGATCGTGATCGCGGGACTCGCCGCGGGCACCGCGCCGGCACTGGCGCCACTGGCCGCCGTCTACGTGTTCATCACGGTCATCGGCGCGACGCTGCTGGCGCGCCTGTCCGACACGGCATGGTTCCGCAGGGTCACCACGCGCACGGCCAGCCGGCCGCTGCCGTCGGCCGGCTGACGCGCCGGGTGGCGGGCTGCCGCGTCAGCTGCCGAACACGGCCGGGTCGGTGGTCGGCAGCCGGCACGCGAAGTCACGGCAGTCGTAGGCGGTGGCGATGTCGCCGGTCTTGCCCTCGAACAGCGTGAATCCGGCGCCGGCCAGCTGCCGTGCCTGGGCCGCGGTGACCGTCGCGAACACATCCGCGGCCTGGCCGCCGGCGGCGCGCGTGAGCGGGTCGGCCGCCGTGCCGCCGACCACCACGAGCTGCCGCGGTGCGCCGGTCAGCGCGGCGGCGACCCGCAGCAGCGCGCCGTGCGCGGTCGGCTCGGCGAGCGCGCGTGCGGCGTGGGTGCGGACGACGGAGGCCGCGGCATCCCGATACCGACCTCCGGCGCCGATCAGCCACAGCGCATAGGCGGCGTCAGCCACGGCGGCCGGACCGGAGGGGTGGTCGCCGTCGGAGACGGCCGGCGCCGATGCCACGCCCTGCGCGGCCAGCACCGGGTCGCCGCCGCCGGGTGCCGCCGGCCGGGGGCCCTGCAGCAGGCAGGCGTCGACCAGGTCGCGCGCGGTCTGCGCGTACGCGATCTCGCCGGTGGCCGCGGCCAGCGCCACGAGCCCCGACGCGAGCAGTCCGTGGTCTTCGAGCGTGGCCAGGGCGGGTGAGATGATCTCGTCCAGTGATGCACGGTGCAGCCGGCCGCCCGGCGCGACGTTGACCTCGAGCACGGCGTCGGCGGCCCGCCGGGCCGCGTCGATGAACGCGGTCTCGCCCAGCCGCGCGCCGGCGCGGGCGAGCGCACCGATGGCCATCCCGTTCCAGCCGGTGACGATCTTGCCGTCGATCGCCGGGGGCTGCAGGCCGCCGCGCCCGGCGGCATCCTGCGCGTAGTAGCCGCCTTCGCTGCGGGCGCCGTCGATGAGCGACTCGGAGTCCTGCGCGCTGGCGAATCCGCCGGACGGCTGCTGCAGGACGTCGATCAGGAACGCGGCGATGCCGCGGGCGATGGCGTGCTCGCCGGCGTCGAGGGCGACCTCGAGCAGGCCCGCGTTGTCGGTGAGCATCCGCTCGTAGTGCGGGATCGTCCAGTCACGGCGGGTCGCGTAGCGGAAGAACCCGCCGTCGACGTCGTCGTGCAACGGCGACGCGGCCATCGCGCGCAGCGCGCGCAGTGCGGCGGCGGTGACGTCCGGAACATGGTCGGCGAACGCCGGGGACTGCAGAAAGCGCAGCACCGGCACCATCGGGAACTTCGGGGTCGTCATGCCGGCTCCGGCCGGCGCGAACCCGCCGTATTGGCGGTCCTCGCGCTCCAGCACCAGTTCGGCCGTGCGGCCCAGGTCCTCGGCGGTCGGCAGCGCGTCGGCGGCCGTGGTGGCCTCACGCACCGCCGCCAGGGCGGCCACGACGCTCTGCGCGGTCTGCTCGACCTGGTCACGGCGGGCCGTCCACGCCTCGGTCACGGCGGCCAGCACCTGCCGGAACGAGGTCATCCCCTGCCGCGGCTCAGACGGAAAGTAGGTGCCGGCGTAGAACGCGTGCCCGCCGGGGGTTGCGAACACCGACAACGGCCAGCCCAGATTCCGGGTGAAGGCGCTGGCTGCGGCCAGGTACGCTTCGTCGACCTCGGGGTGCTCTTCCCGATCGACCTTGATCGCGACGAAGCCCGCGTTGAGCACGGCGGCGGTGGCGGCATCCTCGAACGACTCCCGCGCCATCACATGGCACCAATGGCAGGTCGAATAGCCGATCGAGATGAAGACCGGCACGTCGCGCCGCGCGGCCTCGGCGAAGGCTTCGGTGCCCCACGGGTACCAGGCCACCGGGTTGCCGGCGTGGGCGCGCAGATAGGGGCTGGCGGAGTCGGCGAGTCGCGATGCCATGTCAGTTCACTTCATCGGGGTGTGCGCTGACCCGCCCCGACCCGTCGCCCGGCTCGAGGGCGTCGATCGCGGCGACCTCGGCGTCGGTGAGGGTGAAGTCGAAGACGGCGAAGTTCTCGGCCAGACGCTCCCGGTGCACTGATTTGGGGAACAGGATGCGGCCGTGCTGCAGGTGCCAGCGGATGACGGCCTGCGCCGGCGTCTTGCCGTGCGCGGCAGCGGCGGCGGAGACAGCGGGCGCGCCGAACAGGTCGTACTTGCCCTGGCCGAGCGGGCCCCAGGCCTCGATCCGGATGTCGTGGGCGGCGGCCCAGGCGGTGACGGCCGGCTGCTGATGCGCGGGGTGCAGCTCGATCTGGTCCACGGCGGGGACGACGCCGGTGGCGGTGACGATCTTCTCCAGGTGCGGCACCAGGAAGTTGGAGACCCCGATGCTGCGGGCAAGGCCCGCCGCGCGCAGGTGGATGAGCTCCTGCCAGGCGTGCAGGTAGTTGTCGGCAGCGGGCGTCGGCCAGTGGATCAGGTACAGGTCGACGTGATCGAGGCCGAGCCTGTCGAGGCTCTCGCCGATCGCGGCGCGCGGCTGGTCGCCGTCGTGCCGGTCGTTCCACAGCTTGGTGGTGATGTACAGCTCGTCGCGCGGGATGCCGCTGGCGGCCAGCGCCGCGCCCACGCCCTGCTCGTTGCCGTAGATCGCGGCCGTGTCGATGTGCCGGTAGCCCAGCTCGAGGGCTTCGGACACCGCCCGCTGCGCGTCGGCGGGCGGCACCTTGAAAGTGCCGTAGCCCAGCTGCGGGATCGTGCTGCCATCGTTGAGCGTGATGCGGGAAACCGTCATGCCCCCAGCCTAGGAGTCGCCGGCGCCGCGTGCGCCGGCCCGCTCATCGCGCCGTCCGAGGTCGCCGGGTTGCAGCGAACCCGGGGCAGACCAGCACTCGCGTCACCCCTGTGCCGAGTGCAGCACGCGCCCGCGCCGTCGGCGAACTTCGCCGGGACGGCGGGTTCGACACCTGGCCGCGATACGATCGAGGGCTGTGTCCGCGCCCGAACCCGTCATCACCTACCCGCCGGAGCTGCCTGTCAGCGCCGCGCGGGCCGAGATCGCGCGCGCGATCGCCGAACACCAGGTCGTGATCGTCGCCGGCGCCACCGGTTCGGGCAAGACCACGCAGCTGCCCAAGATCTGCCTCGAGCTCGGCCGCAGCAGGATCGCACACACCCAGCCGCGCCGCATCGCGGCCCGCAGCATCGGCGAGCGCATCGCGCACGAGCTGCAGGTGCCGCTGGGCACCACCGTCGGCTACAAGGTGCGCTTCACCGACAAGGTCACCGACGAGACCCGCGTCGCGCTGATGACCGACGGCATCCTGCTCAACGAAATCCACCGCGACCGGCTGCTGCGCCGCTACGACACGATCATCGTCGACGAGGCCCACGAGCGATCGCTGAACGTGGACTTCCTGATCGGCTACCTGCGCCGCATCCTGCCGCGACGCCCCGATCTGAAGGTGATCATCACCTCGGCCACGATCGACCCGGCCAGCTTCGCCGCCCACTTCGCCGAGCCGGACGGCACGCCCGCCCCCATCATCGAGGTCTCGGGCCGCACCTACCCGGTCGAGATCCGCTATCGCGATCCGCTCCACGACGACGAGGAGGACGACCTCGAGGGCCTGGTCGGCGCGCTGCGCGAGCTCGACCGCGAGCCGGCCGGCGATGTGCTCGTCTTCCTGCCGGGCGAGGCCGAGATCCGCGACGCGACGGATGCCGTCCGCGGCATGTACGCGCACGATGCCGCGCCCACCGAGGTGCTGCCGCTGTACGGGCGGCTCTCGTCGGCCGAGCAGCATCGCGTGTTCGAGCCGTCGACGGTGCGCGGCGTGCGCCGGCGGATCATCCTGGCGACCAACGTCGCCGAGACGAGCCTGACCGTTCCGGGCATCCGCTATGTCGTCGACTCCGGCACGGCCCGCATCTCGCGCTACAGCAGCCGCAGCAAGATCCAGCGGCTGCCGATCGAGGCCATCTCACAGGCATCCGCCCAGCAGCGCTCCGGGCGCGCCGGCCGCACCGCTCCCGGCGTCGCGATCCGCCTCTACTCCGAAGAGGACTTCGCATCGCGACCCGAGTACACCGAACCCGAGGTGCTGCGCACGGGCCTCGCCTCGGTGGTGCTGCAGATGCTCTCGCTCGGCTTCGGCGACATCGCCGAGTTCCCGTTCCTGACGCCCCCCGACTCGCGCAGCGTCAAGGCCGCGTTCGACCTGCTCGTCGAGCTCGGTGCCGTCACCCGGCAGCGCGAGCACCCCGCACTCACCGACCGCGGCCGGGAACTGGCCCGGCTGCCCATCGACCCCCGGTTCGCCCGCATGCTGATCGAGGCACGCCGCACCGGCGTGCTCGCCGAAGTGCAGGCGATCGTGGCGGGCCTGTCCATCCCCGACGTGCGCGAGCGGCCGGAGGCCCAGCGCGAGGCCGCCGACCGGCTGCACGCCCGGTTCACGGACCCGACCAGCGACTTCCTCAGCCTGCTGAACCTGTGGAACCACCTGCAGCAGCTGCAGCGCGAGCTCGGCTCCAGCGCCTTCCGACGCACCTGCCGGGCCGAGCACCTGAACTACGTGCGCGTGCGGGAATGGTTCGACGTGCACCGCCAGCTGCGCTCGCTGCTCAAGGCCGACAGGCACGAAGAACCGGCCGCCGCCGCCCCGGATGCCGTCCACCAGGCGATCCTGTCCGGTCTGCTCTCGCACCTCGGCGTCCTCGACACCCGCACGGTCAAGGTCGACCCGAAGCACCCGAAGCGGGCCGCCGCCGCGGGCTACATCGGCGCGCGCGGCGCGCGGTTCACTATCTTCCCCGGCTCGGCGCTGCGCAAGAAGCGCCCCGAGGCGGTGATGGCCGCGGAACTGGTCGAGACCAGCCGGCTGTATGCGCGCACCGTCGCGGCCATCGACCCGGCCTGGGCCGAGCCGCTGGCCGGCGATCTCGCGAAGCGCACCCTCAGCGATCCGCACTGGTCGAAGGATGCCGGCGCCGCCGTCGCCGCCGAGAAGGTCACCCTGTTCGGGGTCGAGATCATCCCGCGCCGTCGCGTGCAGCTGGCGCGCATCGACCGCCCGCTGGCCCGTGAGCTGTTCCTGCGGCACGGGCTGGTCGACGGCGAATGGGACATCTCGCACCTGGACAAGCGGCTGACGGCGTTCGACCGGCGCAACACCGACCTGCGGCACCGCCTCGAGAAGGTGGAAGAGCGAGAACGCCGCCGCGACATCCTCGCCGGGGACGAAGCGGTGTTCGCGTTCTACGACGCGCGCCTGCCGCGCGACGTGTTCGACGTGCGCTCGTTCACGAGCTGGTGGCGCGAGACCAGTGCGCGCACACCGCGCCTGCTCGACATGAGCGAGGCCGACCTGGCCGGCGATGCCGCCCGCGCCGACGAGCGCGACTTTCCGACCAGGTGGACGCAGGGCGACCAGGTGCTGTCGCTGGCCTACCGGTTCGAGCCCGGCGCGCCCGACGACGGCGTCACGGCGGTGGTGCCGCTGGCGCTGTTGGCCCAGCTGCGCCCGGACGGATTCGACTGGCAGGTCCCGGGCCTGCGCGACGAACTCATCGCCGCACTGATCCGGTCACTGCCCAAGGCGATCCGCCGCACCGTCGTGCCGGCGGCGGACTGGGCGGCCCGGTTGGGCGAAGAACTGGCAGGGCAGGGGCCGGAATCGCACGACGGGATGCCGCCGATGACGCTGCGCGAGGCGCTGGCCGGCCGCATCCGACGCGTCGCCGGTCAGCCGGTCGCCGTCGCCGACTTCGACATGGCGCGCGTGCCCGGCCACCTGCAGATCTCGTTCCGCGCCATCGATCGGCGCGGGCGGCCGGCGGGCGCGGATCGCGACCTGGCCGCGCTGCAGGCCCGGCTGGCCGAGGACTCCCGCGAAGCGGTGACCCGGTCGCTGAGCGGACCGGCGCGCGGCCCGCGCAACCCCGCGCCGCATGCACCCGCGTCGCACGCGCACCCGTTGCATGCACCCGCACCGGGGCCGGCCACGACCGAGCGGGGTGGCCTGACGACGTGGGACCTCGAGTCGATCCCCGACGTGGTCGACTCGAAGGTGCCCGGCGGCGTGGTGCGCGGCTACCCCGCGCTGACCGACGACGGCGCGACGGTGTCGCTGCGCATCGAAGCGACCCCCGAAGCGGCCGCAGCGGCCACCCGCGCCGGCGTGCGGCGGCTGATCCTGCTGTCCACGCCGAGCCCGGCCGACTATGTGCTGAACCACCTGACCGCACCCGAGAAGCTGGCCCTGGCGGCATCCCCCTATCCTTCGGCGCGCACGGCGATCGAGGACTGCCGCGTCGCCGTCGCCGATGCCGTGATCGAGCGCGTGCACCCGGACGGCGCGATCCGCACCCGTGCCGCGTTCGAACAGGCGCGCGACGCGTTCGCCGGCGCAGTCGTCGATGAGCTGTTCTCCGCCGTGTCGCTGCTGGCGAAGATCCTCACCGCCGCCCGCGACGTGCAGCGCCTCGTGCAGGCCACCAATGCACTGACCCTGCTCGCCGCGCTCGGCGACGTCAAGGCGCAGGTGGCGGGTCTGGTCTTCCCCGGATTCGTCGCACGCACCGGTACGGCCCGACTCGCGCAGCTGCCGCGCTACCTGCGCGGTGCGCAGCTGCGCCTGCAGGCGCTGCCCGACGCGCCCGGCCGCGACCGCCAGCGCCTGACCGAATACGAGCGCGCCGCCGCCGCCTACGCTGAAGCCGGCGGCGGCATCCCGCCGGCACCCGACGCACCCGCGCATCTGGTGCACGCACGGTGGATGCTGGAGGAGTACCGGGTGAGTCTGTTCGCGCAGTCCCTCGGCACGATCGAGTCCGTCTCGCCGCAGCGCATCGGCAAGGTGCTGCGCGGGCAATAGCCCATCGACACCAGGAGGTTCAGCCCACATGGCACACGTGATCGAATACACCGAGTTCGGCGGACCCGACGTGCTGACGCTGCGCGAGGTCGCCTCGCCGGCGCCCGGCCCGGGCGAGGTCACCGTCGCCGTGGCCGCGGCGGGTGTCAATCCGCTCGACGCGAAGCTGCGCTCGGGGTCGCGCCCGAGCGGCCCCATCACGGCGCCGCGCCGGGTGGGCCGGGACGCCGCCGGCCGGGTCACCGCCGTCGGCGCCGGCGTGGCAGATCTGCGCGCCGGCGATGAGGTCATCGTCTTCGACTCGCTCGGCGCCTACGCGAGCGAGCTGACCGTGCCTGCCGCGCACGTGCAGCCGCGCCCGCCCCAGGTCTCGGCCGCCGAAGGCGCCGCGCTGGGGGTGCCCGCCGGCACCGCGTATCAGACCCTGCGCGCGCTGGGGGTGCGCCCCGGCGACACCCTGCTCGTGCACGGCGGCTCGGGGGCGGTCGGACAGGCGGTCGTGCAGTTCGCCGTGCTGTGGGGCATCGCCGTCATCGCGACCGCCTCGCCACGCCGGCACGAGCGGCTGCGCCGGCTCGGGGCGATCCCGATCGCCTACGGCACGGGGCTGGAAGACCGCGTCCGGCGGGCGGCGCCCGCGGGCGTGCACGGCGTCATCGACATCGCCGGCACCGACGAGGCCATCGACGTGTCGCTGCACCTGGTGCCCGATCGCGGCCGCATCATCACACTGGTGCGCGGCAAGGATGCCGCATCCCTGGGCATCCGCGCGTTCCTGGGGGGCTCTCCCGACCCGCTGCCGCCGCGCGCCGTGGCGCTGCGCGCCGAGGCGATGCCGGTCACCCTCGCGCTGATGGCCGCCGGACGGTTCAGCGTCGAGCTGGGCCCGTCCTTCCCGCTGGCCGAGGCCGCCGAGGCGCACCGGGTCCTGGCGGCAGGAGTGGACGGGAAGATCACCCTCACGCCCTGATCAGGGCTGGTCGCCGGTGGCCACCGGCCGGCCCGGCGAGTTCGACCACTGGCTCCAGGAGCCGGGATAGACGGTCACGTCGATTCCCGCCAGCGCCCCCGCCAGCGCGGTGCGGGCGGCGGTGATGCCCGACCCGCAGTATGCCGCCACCGGCGTGCCGGCGGTGACGCCGGCGTCGGCGAATCCCGCCCGCAGCGTGTCGACGTCGCGGAACCGGCCCCGGTGCAGCTGCTCGGTGCCGGGGAGGTTGACCGCACCGGGGATGTGCCCGGCCTGCGGATCGATCGACTCGGTCTGGCCGCGGTACCGATCGGCCGCCCGCACGTCCAGCAGCACGCCGTGGTCCGGCCACGCGGCCGCCTGATCGATGTCGGCCACCCCGGCGGTGATCTCGTGCAGCACGACATCGCCCTCCGGCGGCAGCACGGCGCCGTGCTCGATCGGCAGCCCCGCGTCCACCCAGCTGCGCAGCCCGCCATCGAGCACGCGCACGTCGGCCACGCCCGCACCGCGCAGCAGCCACCAGGCGCGCGAGGCGCCCATCGAGCCCCAGTCGTCGTAGGTCACGACGATCTCGCCCTCGTTCAGTCCCCAGCGCTGCGCCGCCGCCTGCAGCACCGGCAGCGAGGGCAGCGGATGCCGGCCGTCCTGCGGGGCGCGCTGCTCGGCCAGGTCGTAGTCGAGGTCGACGTACACGGCGCCGGGCAGGTGCCCGTCCAGATACGCGGGCAGGCCGTCGGGACGGTCCAGCCGCCACCGCACGTCGAGCACCCGCACCGCGGCGGGGCCGGCAAGCAGTTCGGAGAGTTGGTTCGGGTCGATCAGAAGCGCCATGTCTCCATTTTGCCCGCTGCGGCGCGTCGCCCAGACCGGACGGGCCGCTCGGGCCCCTGGCCGCAATACTTCGACACACACCACCGCGCCGGCCGCCGGCGCCGAGGACAATGGGGCCATGTCCGAATCCGCCGACCGTCCGTCCCGTTCGTTCGCGACCCTGCAGGTGCAGGCCGGATTCTCGGCGGCGACGGCCCCGGCGGCGGCGGTGCCCCCGATCTACCAGTCCAATGCGTTCGAATTCACCTCGCTCGCGCACGCCCGCGACCTGTTCGCGCACCGGGTGGACGGCGACGTGTATTCGCGCACCGCGAATCCGACCGTGGCCGTGTTCGAGCAGCGCATCGCGGCGCTGGAGGACGGAGTCGCCGCGGTGGGCCTCGCCTCCGGCCAGGCGGCCGTCGCGCTGACCCTGCTGGCGCTGTGCGGACGCGGCGGGCACATCGTCGCGGCGACGCAGCTGTACGGCGGCACGATCGATCTGCTCGAAGACACCCTGCCCGACTGGGGCATCGCCACGACCTTCGTCGACCAGGACGACATCGCCGGCTGGCGGGCCGCCGTGCGCGAGGAGACCCGCGTGTTCTTCGCCGAGACGGTCGCCAACCCGCTCGCGCAGGTGCTGGATGTCACTGCCGTCGCCGGCGCCGCCCACGCGGCCGGGGTGCCGCTGGTGGTGGACAACACCATCGCGACGCCCTACCTGCAGCGGCCGAAAGAGTTCGGCGCCGACGTCAGCGTGCACTCGGCGACCAAGTTCATCGGCGGGCACGGCACCGTGCTGGGCGGGGCGATCGTCGACCTGGGCACGTTCGACTTCACGGCCGACCCGCAGCGCTGGCCCGCTCTGACCGAGCCATCCCGCCGGGTGCCCGGCACGAGCCTGGCCGACCGCTTCGCCGATTCGTCGCCCCTGATCGCCCTGATCAAGGCGAAGTACCTGCACGACCTGGGTCCGAGCCTGCCCGCCAGCAGCGCATTCGCTCTGCTGCAGGGCCTGGAGACCCTGGACCTGCGGATGCAGCGCCACAGCGCATCGGCCCGGCAGGTGGCCGAACACCTGGCCACCCACCCGGCCGTGGCCACGGTGCACCACCCGGCGCTCCCGGGCAACGCCTGGCACCGGGCGGCGCGCACCTATCTGCCCCGCGGGGCGGCGTCGGTGTTCTCGATCGATCTGCACTCCACCGGCGACCCGCGGGCCGACTTCGACCGCGTCGAGACGTTCATCTCGGCCCTGCAGGTGCTGCGGCTGCTGGCCAACATCGGCGACGCACGCAGCATCGTCACGCACCCGGCCTCGATGACGCACTCGCATCTGTCGGCACCGCAGCTGGCGGCCGCCGGCATCACGGATACGACCGTACGCCTGTCGATCGGGCTGGAGGACCCCGCCGACATCATCGCGGATCTGGATCGGGCACTGGCTCTAGTCTGTCAGTCATGACCGGACTTCGCTGGGGCATCCTCGCCACGGGCGGCATCGCGCACGCCTTCACCTCCGACCTGCGCACCGCCGGACTGGACGTGCAGGCGGTCGGATCGCGCCGGGCCGGGGCCGCCGCCGAGTTCGCCCGGCAGTTCGACATCCCGCGCGCGCACGGCTCGTACGAGCAGCTGGCCGCCGACCCCGAGGTCGACATCGTCTACATCGCGACGCCGCACCCGATGCACGCCGCCGATGCGCTGCTGTGCCTGGCGCACGGCAAGCACGTGCTGGTGGAGAAGCCGTTCGCCCTCACCGCGCACCAGGCCCAGCAGGTGCAGGAGGCTGCGGCCGCGGCGGGCCTGCTGGCCATGGAGGCGATGTGGACGCGGTACCTGCCGCACATGCGCCGCATCCACGAGATCCTGGACGCCGGCGTGATCGGCGAGGTGCGCGCCGTGTCCGCCGACCACACGCAGAGCCTGCCGACCGACCCCGCGCACCGGCTGAACGCCCTCGACCTGGGCGGCGGGGCGCTGCTGGACCTCGGCGTCTATCCGATCTCGTTGGCCTGGGACGTCCTGGGCGAGCCGGTGCAGATCAGCGCCCAGGCGCGGCTGGGCGCCACCGGCGCCGACACCGAGGTCGGCACCGTGTTCACGCACGCGGACGGGGCGATCTCCACGACGCTGTCGTCCTCGCGCGGCGCCGGCCCCACCACGGCGCACATCGTCGGCACGAGCGGTCGCATCGACATCGACCGGGTCTGGTACAGCCCGACCTCGTTCCGGGTCGCCGCGCCAGGCGGCACGGTCACCGAAGAGTACGCCTCGCAAGTGGACGGCCGCGGCATGCAGTACCAGGCGCTGGCGGCAGAGCGGATCCTCGCCGCCGGCGGCCGCGACAGCGACATCCTGCCCATCGCCGAGACCGTGGCCATCATGCGCACCCTCGATGCGGTGCGCGCGCAGATCGGCGTGCGCTACCCGGCGGACGACCCGGACTGAGAGTCGGTGCCGGACTGGCGGCGGCGCAGCTCGGCCCGCAGCCGCTCCTCTTCGATCTCGCGCTCCAGATCGGCCAGCTGCTGCTCGGTGCTGCGCGGGTCGCCCGCAGGCGACGGCGACGCCGTCGGGGCGGCGGAACGCTGCGTGCGCCGCGGCGTCGGCCGCGCCGCGCGCACCGGCCGCTCCGCGCCCGCTCCCCGTTGCGGATACTCCCGGCCGAGCACGAACCACAGGATCACCCCGAGCAGCGAGAGCAGGATCACCACCAGCAGCCAGAGCAGTTTGGGCATGTACCGGATCTGCGAATCATCACGCGTGATGATGTCGACGACGGCGAAGACCATCGCCGCGATCACCAGGAGCGAGAACAGAAAGGGCATGACACGAGCATAGAGCGACCTGCGAGACTGGGGGCATGACCAGTTCCTCCGACGCCCGCGTGGCCGTCTACCTCGACTTCGACAACATCGTGATGTCGTGGTACGACCGGGTCCACGGGCGCAATTCGTATTCGCACGACCGACAGCGCATCTCGGCCGACCCGACCGACCCCGAGATCGCGCAGCGGCTCGCCGAGGCCACGATCGACGTGGGCGCCATCATCGACTACGCCGCCTCGTTCGGCACGCTGGTGCTCACCCGTGCCTACGCGGACTGGTCCAGCCCCGTCAACGCGCAGTACCGCTCCCAGCTGGTCGCGCGCGCCGTCGACCTGGTGCAGCTGTTCCCCGCCGCCGCCTATGCGAAGAACGGGGCCGACATCCGCCTTGCCGTGGACACCGTCGAGGACATGTTCCGACTGCCCGATCTGACGCACGTGGTGATCGCCGCCGGCGACTCCGACTACGTGCCCCTCGCGCAGCGCTGCAAGCGGCTGGGTCGGTTCGTGGTGGGCGTGGGCGTGGCCGGGTCGACGGCGAAATCGCTGGCCGCCGCATGCGACCAATTCGACTCCTACGACTCGCTGCCGGGCATCACCGTCACCCCGGCGCCGGCGCCGGCGGCGGAGGAGGTCTCGGATGCCGCTCCCGCGGCCCGCACCCGCAGGAAGAAGCAGAAGCAGGAGGACAAGGAGCACGAGCAGGAGCAGGTCGCCTCGGGCGAACTGCTGGAGCGCGCGCTGAAGCTCGAGCACGTGCGCACCGACGACGAGTGGGTGCACCTGTCGGCCGTGAAGAACCTGCTCAAGCGGATGGACCCGTCCTTCAGCGAGAAGGCGCTCGGGCATCGCTCGTTCTCCGACTTCGTCAAGTCGCATCCTGAGGTGGCCGAGCTCGACGAATCGACCAACATCGTGACGGTGCGCCTGCAGCCGGCCCGGTCGTGACCGACCCGGCACTGCGGCGGCTCCCCGACGGCACGGTCAAGCAGATCGGTCCGCTCACCGGCACCCGGGTGTGGACGGTGCCCGGGCGGGCGAACCGGCCGCTGGCACCGGCCCGCGACGAGCCGCACCCGCTGGCGTGCGGCGAGCGCACCCGGCTGTGCGCGTTCTGCTCGGACCGGTATCTGGAGACGACGCCGGAGAAGGACCGCCTGGTCGGACCCGATCATGCGCGCCTGTCGCACCTGATGGCCAGCGCCCTGGGCGACACCGTCGCCGAGTTCCGCCGGTTCGGCAACCTGTTCGAGATCGTCTCGGCCGAGTACTGGCGGGAGAACTACGGGTTCCGGCCACCGGCATCCGTCGTCGACTGGGCCGGCGCATACTTGGCCGACCCGCAGGGGCGGGCGCACATCGAGAAGATCGCCGCGATCCGGGCCGCGTCCTCGGGCATCCCGCAGAGCCTGGAAGAGGCGGCGCTGGACCTGGTCGGGGGCTCGCACGACGTGATCGTCGCGCGCCGGCACGTGCGCGACGGCGCCACGACCGACGACGATCTGGTCTCGGCCGGGGTGCTCACGCCCGACGAACACGCCGCCTATCTGTCGTTCACGGTCGCCGCTCTCGGCGAGATCGCCGCGGCGCAGCCGCACGCGAAGTACGTGTCGGTGTTCCAGAACTGGCTGCGGCCGGCCGGGGCATCCTTCGAGCACCTGCACAAGCAGCTGGTCGCGATCGACGCGTACGGGCCGCAGATCGAGCGCGAGCTGAACATGCTCGCCTCGGACCGGGAGCTGTATCAGCACGCGATCGCCGACCTGTCGGTCGAGGAGAACCTGATCGTCGCGGCCAACGACGGCGCGGTCGCCCTCGCCGGGGTGGGGCATCGCTACCCGTCCTTCGAAGTGTATTCGACGGGCACCGCGAACCATCCCACCGAGCACTCCCCCGCCGGGCAGCGGGCGGTCTCGGACCTGCTGCACGCCCTGCATGCCGCCACCGGCGTGCACGTGCCGACCAACGAGGAGTGGCACTACCGCCCCCTGGACGCCCCCTGGCCGATGCCATGGCGGATCGTGCTGAAATGGCGCATCTCGAATCCGGCCGGCTTCGAGGGCGGCACCCGCATCTATGTCAACACGATCGACCCGTGGACGCTGCGCGCCCGCGCCGTCGATGAGCTGACCCGGCTGCGCGGGCTCGGCACGATCGCCGACGGCATCCGCATCGGCGACGAATGCACGGCCGCCGACGCGCGCTTGCGTTACGCGGACTGAACGGGAGCGGGTGATGGGCACCGTCGGGCTGCGCGGAGATCGCGGCGCCATCCTGCTCTCCCTGATGCTCGGCACGTTCCTGATCGCGATCGATTCGACGATCCTGGCCACGGCCGTGCCGACCATCGTGCACAGCCTCGGTGGGTTCAGCCAGTTCCCTTGGCTGTTCTCGATCTATCTGCTCGGGCAGGCCGCCTCGGTGCCGGTGTATGCGAAGCTCTGCGACACGTTCGGCCGCAAGCCGGTCATGATGTTCGGCATCGCGCTGTTCCTGGTCGGGTCGATCCTGGCCGCGAACGCCTGGAGCATGACGGCGCTGATCGCGTTCCGCGCCGTGCAGGGGCTGGGCGCGGGCGCGATCACCCCGTCGAGCATGACGATCGCCGGCGACATCTACACGGTGCGCGAGCGCGCCACGGCGCAGGCGTACCTGGCCAGCGTCTGGGCGATCTCGTCGGTGGCCGGCCCGACGCTGGGCGGCGTGTTCGCGCAGTTCTTCTCCTGGCGGTGGATCTTCTGGGTGAACGTGCCGCTGTGCCTGCTGGCGATGTGGATGCTGCAGCGCAGCTATCACGAGACGTTCGAGCGGCAGCGGGCGCGCATCGACCTCACCGGCGCGGCACTTCTGACCGCCGGCCTGGTGCTGCTCGTGCTGGGCGTGCTGGAGGGCGGCCAGAGCTGGGCGTGGGACAGCTGGCAGAGCATCGGATGCTTCTCGTCGGCGGTCGTGCTGCTGGTGGTGTTCGGTCTGGTCGAGCGGCGGGCCGCCGACCCGGTGCTGGCGCCCTGGGTCTTCGGCAGCCGCGTCGTGATGACCACGGCCGCCGCGTCGCTGGTGGTGGGCGTGGTGCTGATCGGCCTGACCTCCTTCGTGCCCACGTTCCTGGAGACCTCCGCCGGCGCCGTCCCGCTGCTGGCGGGACTGGCCGTGGCGGTGCTGAGCCTGGGCTGGCCGATCAGCGGCGCGCTGGCGGGGCGCTTCTATCTGCGCATCGGGTTCCGCAACACGGCGGTGATCGGCAGCGTGCTCAGCGTCGTGGGGGCGCTCATGCTGACGGTGTTCTCGGCGACGCCGTCGGCCCTGCTGACGGCCCTGGGCTGCTTCGTGGTCGGGCTCGGGCTGGGCCTGGTCGCCAACCCGGCGCTGATCGCCGCGCAGTCGTCGGTGGGTCTGCGCCAGCGCGGCGTCGCCTCGGGCACCAACATGCTGGCCCGCTCGGTGGGCAGCTCACTGGGCGTGGCGGTCTACGGCGCGATCGCGAACTCGGTGATCGGCGCGCGCGGCGGGTCGCAGAGCGCGACGGCCGTGCAGGCCGGGTCGACGGCCGTGTTCATCGGCGTGGCCGTCTCGGCGCTCATCCTGATCGTCTGCACGGCCCTGATCCCGCATGTGCCGATCGTCGACGAGCCCGCGCCCGGCGAGCCGGCAGTCAGGTGAGCGCAGCCAGCTCAGCGCGGTCGGACGTCAGCCGACCTCGAATTCGCCGGCCTGCTCGGCGAAGCGCAGGTATGCGCCCACGTCGTCGGCACCCGTCACCGCGCGCAGCACGATCTCGTCGACCGCCGCGCGGTACGCGGGAACCACGACTGCGGCATCTGCGGGCGTGATCACGGTGTCGGATGCCGCAATCCGCAGCCGCGCGAAGTTCGCGGCGTATTTCGGCAACGCGGCGTAGCGCCCGGTCTCGGCGACCAGCCGCGGCATCCCCTCGTCCTCGAGCGCCGCGCGGATGTAGAGCGCCACGTGCGCCGCCGGCGACACGCCGTGCGCCTCGTCCGCCTGGGCGGCGGCGATCTGCGGCGTCAGCCAGCTCAGCAGCGGCCCGTCGGCGGATGCCGCGGCCAGCCGACGCATCTTCGGGCCGAGGGCGCCGACGACGACCCGCGCCCCCGTGCGGGCCTTCAGCTGCGCGACGCCGTCGCCCACGCGGCTCAGCACCGGCCCGGCGAGCTGGCCGGAGCCGACGCCGAGCACGAGTCGCCCGGCCGCAAGCCCCGTCGCGCCGGCGGCGATGTCGTCCGCCGAGTAGCGGTCGAACGGGATCACCCCGGTGGCCAGGACGAGGCGGTCGGTGACGGCGGACGCTGCCCGCAGCGCCGCCAGCGAATCACCGCCCGGCGTGTCGTTGACCCACAGCGCATACAGACCGGCACGCTCGGCCGCGACCGCGATCTTCGCGATCGCGTCCGGGCCGAGCGTGCCGGCCACTCCCATCGAAACCCGTGCGGTGCTCATCCCTCGAGTGTGCCACCGCCGGGCACGGCCGCCACGACGAGCTCATCGGCGATGGCATCCACCCGCACCGCGGCACCGTCGACCAGCTCGCCCGAGACGAACAGGTCGGCGATCTTGTCGTCCACCTCGCGCTGGATCAGCCGCCGCAGCGGCCGGGCCCCGTACTCGGGCTGGTAGCCGTGCTCGGCCAGCCACAGCACCGCGGCGTCGGTGGCCTCGAAGGTGATCTCGCGCCAGTGCAGGCGCTGGGCGGTGGCCTGCAGCAGCAGCCGGACGATGTCGCGCAGCTGCTCCTGGTCGAGCTTGCGGAACAGCACGATCTCATCGATGCGGTTGAGGAACTCCGGCCGCATCGCCTCGCGCAGCTTGGCGAAGACCCGGTCGCGCAGATCCTTCTCGGACCCGAAGCCGGTCGCGCCGCCGCCGTCGGCGAGGAAGCCGATCGCCCCGCCCCGCGCGGCCAGGAACTCGCCGCCCAGGTTCGAGGTCATCACGACGACAGTGTTGCGGAAGTCGACCGTGCGGCCCTGCCCGTCGGTGAGCCGCCCGTCGTCGAGCACCTGCAGCAGCAGGTTGAAGACATCCGGGTGGGCCTTCTCGATCTCGTCGAACAGCACGACCGAATACGGGTTGCGCCGCACCCGCTCGGTGAGCTGGCCGGCCTCGTCGTAGCCGACGTAGCCGGGAGGGGCACCGACCAGACGCGCGGCGGTGTGCCGCTCGCTGAACTCGCTCATGTCGAACCGGATGACGGCGCTCTCGTCGTCGAACAGCGACTGCGCGAGCGCCTTGGCCAGCTCGGTCTTGCCGACGCCGGTCGGGCCCAGGAACAGGAACGATCCGATCGGCCGATGCGCGTCGCCCATGCCGGTGCGGTTGCGCCGCACGGCCTTGGCCACGGCGGCCACGGCTTCGTCCTGCCCGATGACGCGCTCGTGCAGCTCGTCCTCGAGCACCGCGAGCCGGTCGCGCTCGCTCTCGGTGAGCCGGCTGACCGGGATGCCGGTGGCACGGCTGATCACGCCGGCGATCTCGGGCTCGTCCACGACCGCTTCGGCCCGGGCGCCGCCGGCGCCGGTGGCGACCTCGTCGAGCTTGTGCTGCACGTCGGCGATCTCGTCGCGCAGCCGCGACGCGTCCTCGTAGTGCTCGGCCGAGACGGCGGCGTTCTTCTCCGCCTCGAGGTCGGCCAGGCGCTGCATGAGCACGGCCGCGTCGGCCTGCAGGCCCAGGCGCAGCCGCAGCCGCGCACCGGCCTGGTCGATCAGGTCGATGGCCTTGTCGGGCAGCACCCGCTCGGTCAGGTAGCGGTCGCTGAGCTCGACGGCCGCGCGCAGCGCGGCGTCGGTGTAGGTCACGCCGTGGTGCAGCTCGTACGCGCTCTTCAGGCCCTGCAGGATGAGCACGGCGTCTTCGACGCTGGGCTCGCCGACCTTGACCGGCTGGAAGCGGCGCTCCAGCGCGGCGTCCTTCTCGATCTTGCGATACTCGTTCAACGTCGTGGCGCCGATCAGGTGCAGGTCGCCGCGGGCCAGGCGGGGCTTGAGGATGTTGCCGGCGTCCATGCTGCCGCCGTCTCCCCCGCCGCCGGCGCCGACGACGGTGTGCACCTCGTCGATGAAGATGATGTACTCGCCGCCCTTGTTCTCGGCGTTGTGCGTGGCGATCTCGTCCATCGTCTTGGTCAGGCGCTCTTCGAAGTCACCGCGGTAGCGCGTGCCGGCGAGCATGCCGGGCAGGTCGAGCTCGAGCACGCGCTTGCCGCGCAGCTGCTCGGGCACCTGGTTCGCCACGATCGCGCGCGCCAGCCCGTCCACGATCGCCGTCTTGCCGACGCCGGCCTCGCCGACCAGCACCGGGTTGTTCTTGGTGCGGCGCGAGAGGATCTCGATGGTCTGCTCAATCTCGTCGGATCGGCCGATCACCGGATCCAGGGCACCGGCCTCGGCCATGGCGGTCAGGTCGGTGCTGAACTGGTCGAGCATCGGCGTCTGCGACGCCGTCGGGGCCTGGCCCGCGGCACCGGGGGCACCCGGGCGCACGGTCTCGCGCGCGGGCTGGGTGAGCGACTCGGCGGTGACGCCGGCCCGCTCGAGCACCTGGCCGGCAGGCGTGTCCTGGCTCAGCACCAGGGCGAAGAACAGGTGCTCGGGCTCGACGTAGGTGGAACCGGACGAGCGGGCGACCTGGAAGGCGTGGAACAGGGCGCGCTGCAGGGACGGCGTCACGACAGCGCCGTCCACATTGTCACCGGCGGTGCCGGCAGCCGGCAGCCGCGACTCGGTCGCGCGCGCGATCGCGTCGGGGTCGGCGCCGATGCGCTGCACGGCCTCGCGCGCGGCATCCACGCCCATCAGCACGCGCAGCACGTGCAGCGTGTCGACCTCGCGCTGACCGCGCTCCAGGGCGAACTGGGCGGCGTGCTGCAGGATCTCCTGCGAGCGCGCCGTCAGGAAGCGGCTGAGGTCGATGGAACGCTGCTGCCGCGCGCGCTCACCGGCGAGGTAGCGCGCGAGGAAGTCGTCGAACGCGGCTGCGTTGTCGTGCGGGCCCGAGACCGGGGGTGTTCCGTCGTCGTTCATGCGGGGATCTCCTCGAAAACTTGAGTCTTGCTGCGTCAAGATTACAAACTTGAGCACATGGTTATCAAGTTCAACGCGAGGCCGGGTGAGGTATTCCACCCGCCGGCAGCAGCGCCGGATCGACCTCGTTCCACTTCTGCACGGTCTGCGCGATCCAGAACGCGCCGAACAGCACGATCAGCACGGCTTCGCCGATCAGCACCAGTGGCGGCCCGCCCGCTGCCGTGAAGCCGAACCCCAGCAGCACCAGCGCCGCCGCCATCCCGATCGCCACGATCGCATAGACCACGCGCCAGCGGGGCGCCGCGACGACGGCCGAGATCACCGCGACGGCCGTCATCAGCATGAAGAAGATCCCGGCGGCGACCAGATGCCCGAGCGCCAGCAGCGATGCGGGGCCCACCAGCAGCCACACCAGCACCCCGATCACCGTCGCGGCGCACGCGACCAGGCCCGCGACAGTGCCCGGCGTCAGCGTGCGCTCGCGGCGGGTGATGATCGCCGCCGCCGCGATGCCCAGCGCCCCGGCGATGACGACAGTGAGGATGCCGATGCGCTCCGGACCGATATCGGGCACGCACCCGGGGAGCCCCGGGCAGGAGATGCCCGCGTTCGGCAGGTCCGGCCCCCGGTGCGGCGTCGGCACGATCGCGATGATCGGCGCGTACAGCGCGGCGATCCCCAGCAGGATCTGCTCGACGCTGTGGCCGGCGAGGGTGAGCAGTCCCAGGGCGACGGCGAACAGGACGCCGGTGAACACGGTGCGGCCGTCCGTGTAGTAGACCGCGCTGATGCTGGGCTGCGGGCCCTCGAAGACGAACACGAGGGTCAGCGTGACCGCCAGCACGACCACCGCCCCGATGATCCCGATGCGCACGTACCGATAGGTGCGCTGGGTCGACGTGCTGGTCAGCCGCATACCGCCATCCTGCACCACCGGATGCCCGCACGGCGGTCCACATCGCCGCCATCGCGACCGCTAGCCTGGTGGCGTGCCCACGCCATCCACCCTGTCCGCCCGCGCCGACGCCGCGGTGGCGGGGCTGACCCCCGGCTACTTCGCACTGGTGATGGCCACCGGCATCGTCTCGATCGGCATGCGCACCAACAACTGGGTGACCGTGTCGCTGGTGCTGCTGGTCATCGCCGCCGTGGCCTATGTCGTGCTGATCGTGCTGAACCTGGTGCGCGTGGCACGGCACTGGTCGAACATGGCCGAAGACTTCGCCGACCCGGCGCGCGCATTCGGCTTCTTCACATTCGTGGCGGCGACCTGCGTGCTGGGCAGCCGGCTCAGTCAGGAGAACGGGTATCACGCGATCGCTGTGGTGCTGATGCTGCTGGGTGCGCTGGCGTGGATAGCGTTCGGCTACACGGTGCCGTGGACGGCCGTGCTCGGCGATCGCAAGGCGCAGCCGATCACGACCGCCAACGGCACCTGGTTCATCTGGGCGGTGGCCAGCCAGTCGATCGCGGTGCTGGCGGCGACCCTCGAAGTCGAGTTCGTGGCGTGGCGGGCTCCGCTGGCGCTGCTGGCCGTGTTCTCGTGGTCGGTGGGCACGTTCCTGTACTGCGCGGTGGGCGTGTTCGTCGGCGTGCGGATGCTGACGGCGCCGTTCCGGCCCGAGGACCTCACTCCCCCGTATTGGGTGGCGATGGGTGCGACCGCCATCACCGTGGTCGCCGGCGCGCGCATCGTGATGATGGACAACGCCCCGATGGTGGATGCCACGCGTGGCCTGATCGCCGGCGCGGCGGTGTTCTTCTGGGCGTTCGGCACCTGGCTGATCCCGCCGCTGATCATGGCCGGGCTGTGGCGGCACGTGCGCCACCGCATCCGGTTCCGCTACGAGGCGACGCTGTGGAGCATCATCTTCCCACTGGGCATGTACGGCGTGGGGTCGCAGTTCCTCGGCGACGTCGACAAGCTGCCGATCATGCACGCGATCGGCTTCGCCGAGAGCTGGGTCGCGTTCGCGGCGTGGATCGTCACGTTCGTCGCGATGCTGCTGAACCTGTGGCGCACGGTGCTGCGCGCACCGCGGCCGGATGACGTCAGGCTCGACCGCCCGGAGGGCCGATCACCAGCAGCACGGTGAACAGGCCGGCGACGGCGACGACGGCAAGTCCCCCCAGCAGCATCGGCCGCATCAGGAAGAAGCGCAGCAGCCGGTCGTGCCAGGTGCGATCGCGCGGGTCGTCGGTCGCCTGCCTGCGCCAGGCACCGGCGAGCAGGCCCTTGCGGTGCAGCCAGATCTCGACCGGGATCGTCGCATAGGGCACGATCGCGCTGACCAGGGCGAGGATCGTGGGCCCGGGCCGCCAGCGGTTGTTCTTGGCGACCAGGATGGCCGTCGCGCCGTAGCAGAGGAACACGAAGCCGTGGATGCCGCCGCCGATCATGACCGCAGCGGCCAGGCCCGCGGTGGCGCGCAGGATGAGGGCGGTGATCAGCAACGTCCACGAGATCGCTTCGGCGATCGCGAACGTGCGATAGAGAGTCGTGGGGGTGGTGAACACACCTTCAGTATAGCTGAAACATCGTCAGCGTTCCTGAAGATCCTCTCCGAACGGTTCCTCGTGCAGGCCTTCCAGCGCCCCCGCCAGCGGCGGTGCCCCATGGGCGAATGCCCGATCCAGCGCAGCCAGGCGCGCATCCGCCTCGGCGAGCGCGTCGGTGCCCCGCTGCGTGACGCGGAGGTCGGATGCCGCACCCGCGTGGGCCGTGGCGTCTGCCGCCAGGCCGTCGTCGACGAGCGCACGCACCGCGGTGTGTGCGGTCTGCACCGTGATCTGCGCGCGGCGGGCCAGCTCTGAGAACGAGATGCCGGGCGTGGCCTGGATGTGCGCGAGCAGCCCGTACTTGCGGGTGGTCAGCCCCAGGTCCTTCAACTGCTTGTTGAGCTGCCCGTCCCAGATGCTGGCGACCGTCAGCAGCGAGATGATGGGCGAGAACGGCGGGCGCTGGGGCATGGCTCAATCGTAGCCGGGGGCGCCGCATGCCCCGCGCTGATCTCGGCTTCGACGCGGCCGGCACGCTGCTGCGGCTGCCGAACGTCACCGAGATCGCTACGGCAGCCGGCGGCGAGCGCGCCGAGGGCCTCAGCGACTGTCAGAAGTCCCAGTCCTCGTCTTCCGTGGCCTCGGCCTTGCCCATCACGTACGACGAGCCCGATCCCGAGAAGAAGTCGTGGTTCTCGTCGCCGTTGGGTGACAGCGCCGAGAGGATCGCCGGGTTCACGTCGGTCGTCGTCGACGGGAACATCGCCTCGTAGCCGAGGTTCATCAGCGCCTTGTTCGCGTTGTAGTGCAGGAACTTCTTGACGTCCTCGGTCAGCCCGACGCCGTCGTAGAGGTCCTGGGTGTATTGCACCTCGTTGTCGTACAGCTCGTACAGCAGTGAGAAGGTGTAGTCCTTCAGGTCCTGCCGCCGCGCCTCGTCGACCTTCTCGAGTCCCTTCTGGAACTTGTAGCCGATGTAGTAGCCGTGCACGGCTTCGTCGCGGATGATCAGCCGGATGATGTCGGCGGTGTTGGTGAGCTTCGCCTTCGAGGAGAAGTACATCGGCAGGTAGAAGCCCGAGTAGAACAGGAAGGACTCGAGCAGGGTCGACGCCACCTTGCGCTTGAGCGGGTCGTCGCCGCGATAGTACTCCATGACGATCCGCGCCTTGCGCTGCAGATTGACGTTCTCGTTCGACCAGCGGAACGCCTCGTCGATCTCCTTCGTCGAGGCCAGCGTCGAGAAGATCGACGAATAGCTCTTGGCGTGCACCGACTCCATGAACGCGATGTTGGTGTACACCGCCTCCTCGTGCGGGGTGATCGCGTCCGGGATCAGCGACACGGCGCCGACGGTGCCCTGGATCGTGTCCAGCAGCGTCAGGCCGGCGAAGACCCGCATCGTGACGAGCTTCTCGTCGGGGGTGAGCGTGCCCCACGACTGCACGTCGTTGGACAGCGGCACCTTCTCGGGCAGCCAGAAGTTGCCGGTGAGACGGTGCCACACTTCGAGGTCCTTCTCGTCCTCGATGCGGTTCCAGTTGATCGCCTGGACGGTCTCCAGGAGCTTGAGCGGTTCGGGTGTCATTTCATCTGTCCTTGATCTGATGCGGATGCCGGCGTCACAACATGCACGAGACGCAACCGTCCACCTCCGTGCCTTCCAGCGCCATCTGACGCACACGGATGTAGTAGAGGGTCTTGATGCCCTTGCGCCAGGCGTAGATCTGCGCCCTGTTGACGTCGCGGGTGGTGGCGGTGTCCTTGAAGAACAGCGTCAGGCTCAGCCCCTGGTCCACGTGCTGGGTGGCCGCGGCGTACGTGTCGATGATCTTCTCCGGGCCGATCTCGTACGCGTCCTGGTAGTACTCCAGGTTCTCGTTCGTCATGAACGGCGCCGGGTAGTAGACACGACCGAGCTTGCCCTCCTTGCGGATCTCGATCTTCGAGACGATCGGGTGGATCGAGCTCGTCGAGTTGTTGATGTACGAGATCGATCCGGTCGGCGGCACCGCCTGCAGGTTCTGGTTGTAGATGCCGTGCTCCATGACGGATGCCTTCAGCGCGGCCCAGTCGGCCTGAGTGGGGATCTGGTGCCCGGCGAACAGCTCCTTGACCTTCTCGGTCTCGGGCGCCCACTCGCGCTCCACGTACTTGTCGAAGAACTCCCCCGACGCATACGTCGAGTCCGCGAACCCGTCGAAGGTCTCCGCGCGCTCGATGGCGATCCTGTTCGACGCCCGCAGCGCGTGGTAGAGCACGGTGTAGAAATAGATGTTCGTGAAGTCCAGGCCCTCTTCCGACCCGTAGTGCACGTGCTCGCGGGCCAGGTACCCGTGCAGGTTCATCTGCCCCAGGCCGATCGCATGCGACCGGTCGTTGCCGTCCTCGATCGAACGCACCGAGGCGATGTGGCTCTGGTTGCTGACCGCGGTCAGCCCCCGGATGGCCGTCTCGACCGACTTGGCCAGGTCGCCGCCGTCCATCGCCAGCGCGATGTTCATCGAGCCCAGGTTGCACGAGATGTCCTTGCCGATCTGGTCGTAGGACAGGTCCTCGTGGTACGTGGTCGGCGTGTTCACCTGCAGGATCTCGCTGCACAGGTTCGACATGTTGATCCGGCCCTTGATGGGGTTGGCCTTGTTCACGGTGTCTTCGAACATGATGTACGGATAGCCGGACTCGAACTGGATCTCGGCGAGGGTCTGGAAGAACTCGCGCGCCGAGATCTTCGTCTTCTTGATGCGCGGGTCATCGACCATCTCGCGGTACTTCTCGGTGACCGAGATGTCACCGAACGGCACCCCGTAGACCTTCTCGACGTCGTACGGCGAGAACAGGTACATGTCTTCGCCGCCGCGGGCCAGCTCGAACGTGATGTCCGGCACGACCACGCCCAGACTCAGCGTCTTGATGCGGATCTTCTCGTCGGCGTTCTCGCGCTTGGTGTCCAGGAACCGCATGATGTCGGGGTGGTGCGCGTTCAGGTACACCGCGCCGGCGCCCTGACGCGCGCCCAGCTGGTTCGCGTAGCTGAAGCTGTCTTCGAGCAGCTTCATGACCGGGATGATGCCGGAGGACTGGTTCTCGATCTGCTTGATCGGCGCCCCCGACTCGCGGATGTTCGACAGCAGCAGTGCCACGCCGCCGCCGCGCTTGCTCAGCTGCAGCGCCGAGTTGATGCCGCGGGCGATCGACTCCATGTTGTCTTCGATGCGCAGCAGGAAGCAGCTGACGAGCTCGCCGCGCTGCGCCTTGCCGGTGTTCAGGAAAGTCGGGGTGGCCGGCTGGAAGCGACCCGAGACGATTTCATCGACGAGATCGCGGGCGACCTTCTCGTCGCCGTCGGCCAGGCCCAGCGCCGTCATCAGGACGCGGTCCTCGAACCGCTCCAGGTAGCGCTTGCCGTCGAAGGTCTTCAGCGTGTAGCTGGTGTAGTACTTGAACGCGCCCAGGAACGTGGAGAAGCGGAACTTCTTGCCGTACGCGTAGTCGTTGAGCTCCTGGATGAACTCGAACGAGTACTTGGCGAGCACCTCGGGCTCGTAGTACTCCTTCTCGACCAGGTAGTCCAGCCGCTCCTTGAGCGAGTGGAAGAACACCGTGTTCTGGTTCACGTGCTGCAGGAAGTATTCCTGCGCGGCGCGCTTGTCGGCGTCGAACTGGATGTTGCCGTCCGCGTCGTACAGGTTCAGCATCGCGTTCAACGCGTGGTAATCCATGCCGTCGAAACGGGCATCGGTCTTAAAGGACGTCGTGTCCGTCAGTGCTGCTTCCACCATCGTTCCAATCCGTCGCCCACGCGGGCGACGTCCTCAGGCGTGCCGAAAACTTCGATCCGATACAAGTGCGGCACGTTGCACTTGCGGCTGATGATCTCTCCGGCCAGGCAGAACGCCTGACCGAAGTTGGTGTTGCCGGCGGAGATGACTCCGCGGATCCACTTGCGGTTGTCCTCATCGTTGAGGAACTTGATGACCTGCTTGGGCACCGAGCCCTTCTCTTCGCCCCGCCCCTGCCCGCCGCCGTACGTCGGGGTAACCAGCACGAAGGGCTCGTCGACCTTCAGGAACTCTTCCGTGCTGTGCGGACCCATGTGCAGCGGGATGCGCTTGGCCGGCAGCCCCAGCTTCTCGACGAAGCGGGCCGTGTTGCCGGAGACGCTGGAGAAGTAGACCAGAAGCGGCGCCGCCACCGCGGTGTGCATGTCAGACCAGACGGGCGGCGAGCTCGTCGATCTTGTCGGGGCGGAAGCCCGACCAGTGGCCTTCGTCGGTGACCACGACGGGCGCCTGCAGGTAGCCCAGCGCCTTGACCTGCGCCAGTGCGTCCGCGTCTTCGGTGAGGTCGTGCACCTCGTATTCGATGCCCTTCGAGTCCAGTGCGCGGTAGGTCGCGTTGCACTGCACGCACGAAGGCTTCGTGTAGACCGTGATAGCCATTTCGACTGCGTCTCCCCTCATTCGGTCCGTCTGTTCCGGCAGTCCCCCCGCCGGAGCTCCAATACTACATATGGGTGCCGACATCGGGAAGCACCACAAGGGATAGTAGTTACATCCGTGTAGTTTTCCACCGCTCTCCCCATGTACAACACAACTTGTCCACCGATTCATCCACAGCCGGGACCATTCTCAGCACACTCGAAAAGGCCAGGATCATGCGCTTTTCGCCAGGCGCGGACGAATCCATCCACAGGCCGCACGATACGAGCCGGTTCCGACATCCGATTTCCTGTGGACAGCGCTCTTCGGCGTGTCGCACGCGCCCGGCCGGGTCGGTAACGTTGACCCGTGGCGGGATACCGGGATCTTCTTCGCACGCAGGGTGTCGGGCGCATCATCGCCGCACAGCTGACGGCGCGCTTCCCGTCGGGGATGACGAGCCTGGCGATCCTGCTGCATGTCGAGCACGCCACCGGCTCATACGGCGCCGCCGGCCTCGTGCTGGCGGCGGCGTCGGTGGGCCAGGCCGTGGCCGGCCCCATCACGAGCCGGTGGATGGGCCTGTGGGGCATGCGCCGGGTGCTCACCCTCACGACGCTGGTGTGCGCGGCTGCCGTGGCCGGCATCGCCCTGCTGGCGGTACCGCTGCCGGTGGTCATGCTGCTGGGCCTGCTGGCCGGGCTGTCCACCCCTCCGGTGCAGCCGGCGGTGCGCACGATCTACCCGAAGATGGTCAACTCCCGCCAGCTCACGCCGCTGTTCGCATTGGATGCCTCGCTGCAGGAGCTCATCTGGATCCTGGCACCGGTGGTGGTCACCCTGGTCTCGACGCAGGTCAGCACCGTCGCGGGTCTCATGCTGATAGTGGTGATCCTGTTGGCCGGCGGGGCGTGGTTCATCCTCTCCCCCGAGCTCGGGCAGGTGCGCATCCCGCGCAGCCGGCGCCGGTTCGGCACCGTGCTCAGCCGGCCGCCGGTGCTGCTGGCCACGCTCGTCGGCTTCCTGCTGATCGGCGCCTGCGCGGCGGTGGAGGCGGGCGTGGTGGCCGCCTTCGGCGGCGGCGGCGTGGAGGCCGGGCTGGTGCTGGCCGTCTTCGCGATCGGCAGCCTCGTCGGCGGACTCGTCTCGGGCAACATCGCGATGGGCCGCTGGGCGATGGCGCGCCGGATGGCGATCGTGCTGGTGGGCCTGATCCTCGCGACGATGTTCCTGAACGTGTGGTGGATCAGCGGCTCGCTGCTGATCGCCGGGATCGGCGTCGCGCCCGCGTTCGCGGTGATCTCGGCCATGACCACCGCCAGCGTCAAGTTCAGCGACACCGCCGAGGCGTTCGGCTGGGTCAACACGGGCCAGCTCATCGGCGCCGCGGCCGGGTCGGCGATCGCCGGGTTCCTGATCGACAGCGCCGGTCCCGGCGGCGCCTATTGGACGGCGGCGGGCTTCGCCGCCGCCGGAGTGCTCGTGTGCGTGGTGTTCGTCCGCGGGTTCCCCGACCTGCGCTTCCGCGACCCGAGTCCCATCCCCGACACCGCACCGGTCGCCACCATCACGTCGTGAGCGGCGCCGGCCTCACCCGGCCGCGGGTTCGATCCGCAATGTGCACGAACGGGCGGCGTCGGTCAGCATCGCCGCGACCGACGACGGCTGGCCGGCGTACTTGCGCCGCAGCTCGTCGTCGATGTCCCCCTGCACGCCGTCGTCCACCGGCACGTAGACGGTGGAAACCTGCGCGCGCGCAAGCTCGAGTGCGGCCGTGCGATCCCGCTCGGCGAGCGATCCGTCGCCGAGCACGAACTCCACCGGCCGCCCCGAGACCACATGCCGGTACCACGCCGCGTCGGCGCCGTAGACCGATCGCACATAGGGCACGCCGTCGATCACCATCGCCCAGATCGGCGTGGCCACCTTCTTGCCGCCGGGTGTCGAGGTGACCACCGCGACCACGGCCGTCTCATCCAATGCCTGCACGATGTCGTCGAAGCCCATACCCGCGAGGTTAGCCCGCCGAGCGCGCGCCCGACGGCGATCACTGCGCGTGGCGCATCAATTCCAGCAGCGCGAGGGCATAGGCATCCGACACTTCGGGGTGCTCGAACACCTGCAGCCGCCCCGCGATCCGGATCTCGACCTCGTACGTGTCGGGCCGGCGGCGCAGCGCCGTGAACGTGCCGCGCAGCAGCTCGCGCAGCTGTTCTTCGCCGGGCAGCCACAGGGCCTCCTCCTGCGCGACCGAATCCAGCGCCCACTCGGTGGTGCCGTTGAAGCTGAGGATGCTGCCGGTCGGATACCGCCGCGCCTCGATCGTCATCTCGCTGACGGTGAACACGTCGGCCTCGAACTCGGGCTCGTCCAGCTGAAAGCGGTCGCCCGAGCGCGGCTGCCACTTCAGCCCGGCGTCGCGCAGCGCACGGGCCAGCTCGGTGGAGATCACGCCGCCAGGGTACCGGGCGAACCCGTGCGCCATGCGAGGATGGCGCCATGGCGCGCACTCCGACCGCTCTGCTGAGCCCCGCCGACCGGGCGCGCCGGAGGGCGCTGCGCCGCATGAAGGCCATCGCGCTGGGTGCACTGCTGCTGCTGGCCGTCGTGTTCGTGTTCGCGTTCCTGTTCCAGGAGCGCTTCGGATGGCTCGCCTATGTGCGCGCGGCGACCGAAGGGGGCATGGTCGGCGCGCTGGCGGACTGGTTCGCCGTCACGGCGCTGTTCCGGCACCCACTCGGCCTGCCCATCCCGCACACCGCGATCATCCCGACCCGCAAGGACGAGATCGGCCGCACCCTGGGCGAATTCGTCGAGACGAACTTCCTCTCCGGCACCGTCGTGCGCACCAAGCTCGAGTCGACCTCGATCGCCGCGCGGCTGGGCCGCTGGCTGGCCGAGCCGCGCAACGCCGAGCGGGTCGCGGCGGAGGGCTCGGCGATGGCCTCGGGCGTGTTGCGGGCGCTGTCGGACGCCGACGTGCAGGAGCTCATCGAAGACCTCGCCCGCGAGCATCTGATCGCACCGGAGTGGGGGCCGCCGGCGGGCGGGTGGCTGACGCGGGTGCTGGATGCCGGTGCGCAGCGCGGCGCCGTCGACCTCGCCGTGGACAGCGTCGTGTCGTGGCTGGACGCCAACCAGGCCGCGTTCGCGGGCCTGGTCTCGCGTCGGCTGCCGTCGTGGGTGCCGCACCTGGCGCACCGGTTCGTGGACGACACCGTCTACCGCGAGGCGGTCGGTTTCGCCCGTGCCGTGCAGGCCGACCCCGACCACCCGGCGCGGCACGCGATCGACGGGTATCTGCTGCGCTTGGCCGACCGGCTGCAGCACGACCCGGCGATGATCGGCCGCGTCGAAGACGCCAAGTCGGCGATGTTCGACAGCCCGCGGGTGCGCGAGCTGGCGGCGCGCACGTGGGAGACCGCCAAGAGCGGGCTGCTGGCATCCCTCGCCGACCCGGGCAGCGGGCTGCGTCAGCGCGCCCGTGCCGCGCTGATCGACATCGGCGACCGGCTGACGACGGAGGCCGCGCTGGCGCGGCGCGTGGACGGCTGGGTGACCGATGCCGCCGTGTTCGCCGTCGACCGCTACCGGCACGACATCGCCTCGATCATCACCGACACCGTCGAGCGGTGGGATGCCGCCGAGACGACCGAGAAGATCGAGCTGATGGTGGGCCGCGACCTGCAGTACATCCGCCTGAACGGCACGGTGATCGGGGCGCTGGCGGGCGTGGCGATCTACACCGTGGCGCAGCTGGTACTGGGGTGAGATCCGACCCGGGCGAGACGGCATGATGGAGGCATGGTCTCTCTTGCGCTCGTGCGTCATGTCGAGGTTCCGCGCGGATGAGCGCGGCGATCGTGGATTCGGCGGGGCTGCCGGCCAACGCCGCCGGCGTGCTCGGCGCGGACGGCGCGGTGACCGAGTGGCTGCCATGGGCCGAGCTCGACGGCCGGCTCGGGCCGGTGGTGATCACGGCCGCCACGGCGACGCGCGGCGACTGGCAGCTGCGGATGCTGCGCATCGACAGCACTGCCGGCGGCTCGGCGAATGACGCCGTGCACGGAGTGCGGCTGACCGGGCACGCCGTGCCTGCGACAGACGGGGCACAGCCGGCGATCACCGACGTGCACCAGGGCGTCGACGTGCGCGTCGACGCCGATGGCACGCCGGTGCACACCGAGGTGCGGATGCTCGTGCCGTGGGACGGCGAGCTCGCCGTCGCCGGCGGCCCGTCGCCGCTGCCGTCGGCGACGGTGCTCGACCCGCCGACGGGCTTCCCGATGATCATCGCGGTGCGGCTGGGAGCCGAAGACCCGGCGGTGCCGCAGATCGAGGAGAAGAGCGCCGACAGCGGCAAGAAGCCGATACGCATCCTGCGCACCGGGCTGTCGATCCCCGAGGTGGAGCTCGCGCCCGCCCCCGACGGAGGCCACGCGATCACCGTGCTGTGGCCCGACCGCACCCGCGAGGTCGTGCTGCTGCCCGCTCGGGCCTGAGCCCGTGCGGGCGCGCACCTCGGCGCGGCGCTCGTGGACCGTGCCGCCGCCACCGTCTTCGAGTGTCGTTCAGAAGGGTGCGGGATCGCCTTCGGGCACAGGGGGATCGGCGTACCCGGGTGGTCGCGTGGCGCGTCGCACATCGTCGGGGACGAATCTGACGGCGCCGGGTGGTCGGGTGGTGTGGACGCGGCGCGTAGGTGCGATGAAACGCAACACCCCGCCGGGCAGTTGCTGCACGGTCCAGTCGGTGTGGTGCTTGACGGTGTGATGGCGCTTGCAGAAGTCGCCGAGATTCCACAACGCGGTAGGACCACCATTCTGGTGCGCGATCGTATGGTCGATGTCGCATTTCTCGGCGGGCCGTCGGCAGCCCGGGAATCGACAATGCTCGTCCCGAGCCCGCAGAAGTCGTTTCTGCGCCGTGCAGGGATGCCGTTTGTCGACACTGACCGGCACCCCCGTGGCCGGGTCGATGAAGAACCGGTACCAGGTGTCCGATGTGCCGGCCAGGCGCCGCGCCGTCTTGTCATCGATGGCACCGACACCCACCAGCTGCGCACCGCCGACCCCCGCGGTGGTGAGGGTCGCGGCGGGGACGGTGATGTTCACCGTCGCCCGGATCGCGCCCAGCCCGGTTCTGCGTTGCTCGGTGGTGCCATGCCCGTCCGGGGCGGACGTCAACAACAGATCCAACGCCACATCAGCCATGATCTGGCCTCGAGTACGATCATCGGCCACGAAACCCGACCCGCTCGGCCCACCCGCACCCTCGACGGCTTCACGTGCGGCTTCGGCGGCGGCGTGCTCAGCCACGTCGGCTTCGTTGTCGGCCTGCACTTGTGCGGCGATGTCGCGCAGCCGGTGGTACGCACCCTCGATCTCGGCCGCGGGACCGGTCACGATCAACTGTCCCACCCCGGGCCCCGCCGCGCGTTTGCGGACGCTGCGTCGGGCGACGGCCTGCCGGATGCGCTCCTGCGTGCCCTCCGGGTCCAGCTGGTTCACCACTGACTCCAGCGCGTCCCGCAACTGGGACGGCGTCAGCTCACTCGCCATGTCCAACGCGAGACGCTCATACTCACCACGGAGAGTGTCATCATCCAGATCACCACCGACCTCCGCGATGGTCTGCGCATGCTGCGGCGAAAGGAGCCCACTGCTTGCATCCCGCAACGTGTCATAGAACTTGTGCGCCAGAGTGTGGGCCTGATTGACGCGGGCGGTCACCTGGAACTCCGACAGCCGTAGCGCGGCGCCGATCTCCGCGTAGATCTCCCGCATCGCCAGCTGGGACGCGGACACCTTCGCGCCCGTGTCCTGCCGGGCGGCGCGTTCTCTCTCCCGCTGCTGGACCATGTCGGCGACATTCGCGAAGAAGTACATCTCCGTCGCGAACGCGTTCGCGGCCAGGGCACGCGCACCGCCCAGACTGTCGATCAGCCCATCCAGCTGCGAAACGACCGGGGACACCCCGTCCGATGCTGCGTCCACGATGCTCTCCGATCGATCACTGTTTCGAACCTGAGCACCCTCATACTATCGTACCTATCTGCGATCTCCAAGTGGCTCATTCCGCGATTTCATGGCTTCTATCCCGTCAACGGACTCATAGCGTCGGGGCATCCACTATCGAACATCCATATCGTCCCACCGGCCCCCGACATCCCACGTCGAGAACATTCGCGTCGTGAGCGTCACATATGCGGATCAGCCGACCTGCACGCCGTCCTTGTACACGGAGTCGATCTGCGGCACGCCTGCGCGGTAGGCGAGGTAGGTGCGGCTGGGCGCACCGAGCACCACGAGGTCGGCCCGCTTTCCCATGGCCAGCACGCCGATGTCGTCGCGGCGCAGGGCCCGGGCACCGCCCGCGGTCGCGGCCCAGATCGCCTCGGGCACCGTCATCCTCATCTCGCGCACGGCGAGGGCGACCATCAGCGGCATCGAGCTGGAGAAGTTCGACCCCGGGTTGCAGTCGCACGCGATCGCGACGGTCGCGCCCGCGTCGATGAGCCGGCGCGCGTCGGGGTACGGGTGGCGGGTCGAGAATTCCACGCCGGGCAGCAGCGTCGCCACGGTGTCCGAGGCCGCGAGGGCCGCGACATCCTCATCCGTGAGAAAAGTGCAGTGGTCGACGGATGCCGCGCCCAGGGCGACGGCCAGCCGCACACCGGGACCCGCGCCGAGCTGGTTGCCGTGCACGCGCGGCACCAGGCCGTGGGCGATGCCGGCCTCGAGGATGCGCCGCGACTCGTCGGCGGTGAACGCGCCGGTCTCGCAGAACACGTCCACCCACTTCGCGTGCGGCGCGCATGCGGCCAGCATCGGGCCGCACACCAGATCGACGTACCCGGCGCGATCGTGGACGTACTCGACGGGGACCACGTGCGCGCCGAGGTAGGTGACCTCGGGGGTGACCTCGGCGGCCAGCCGCGCCAGACGCGCCTCATCGTGCACGGTCAGTCCGTACCCGGTCTTGATCTCGATCGTCGTGGTGCCCTGCGCGTGCAGCTCGGTCACGAGTCCGGCCAGGCGCCGGCGCAGCTCATCGTCAGTCGCCGAGCGGGTCGCCGTCACCGTCGTGCGTATGCCACCGGCGGAATACGGCTGGCCGGCCATTCGGGCGGCGAACTCGGCCGAACGCTCGCCGCCGAAGACGAGGTGGCTGTGGCTGTCGACGAAGCCCGGGATGACCGCACGACCGCGGGCGTCGACGACCGTGCGGGTCCCGGACGCGTCGTCTCGCCGCGCTCGCTCGGCCGCCTGGTCGGCGGGCCCGACCCAGGCGATGTGCGAGCCCTCGATGAGCACGGCGGCGTCGACGAGGGTGCCGCACGCGTCGGAGCCGGCAGCCACGTTCGTCGTGAGCTCGCCGATGTTCGTGATGAGGATGCTCATGCCGGCCCCCTTCGGGTCAGGATGCCGCCGACGATGGTCGCGGTGACGTCGCCCGCCCGGGCGACCAGCGGCAGCTGCAGCAGCCCGCTCCCCCGGGTGCGCACGGTGTCGGCATCGATCTCGACGACGTCGAACGGATCGCCCACGCGCAGCCCGGCGACATCCACCGCCCCGCCCGGCAGCCCCAGCGCCCGCGCGCCGCCGACGCTGCCCGCGTGCCACAGCTGCGCGGGCGTGAAGATGCCGCGCCGGCGCGCACGCAGGCGCTGGTCGAGCTCGAGCCGGGCGACTTCTTCGAACGGGTCGATGACGGCGTGCTGATCCGATCCGATCGACAGCGTGGCGCCGGCCCCGCGCAGTTCGGGTGCGGGCCCGATGCCGTCGCCGAGGTCGGCTTCGGTCGTCGGGCACATCACGATCGAGGCGCCTGCCTCGCCGAGCAGGGCGATGTCGGCGCTTGTCAGGTGCGTCGCGTGCACCGCCGTCAGCGTCGGCCGCAGCAGCCCCTGTTCGGCCAGCAGACCCGTGGGGGTCAGGCCGTACGCCTGCAGGCACGCATCGTTCTCGGCGACCTGCTCCGACAGGTGCACGTGCAGCGGCACGTCGGCCGGCAGCTCCCGGGCGACCACCGCGAGGTCGTCGGGCGTCACCGCCCGCACCGAGTGCACCGCCGCCCCGACCGTCACCAGCGCCCGCCGGCGCACATCGGCGGCCACCGCATCGCGCAGCGACTGCCAGCGCACGAGCCACGCGTGCGCATCGGCGTCGCCGAAGCGCCGCTGGCGCTCGGACAGGTCGAGGCCGACACCGCCGCGCAGGTAGCACGCGTCCAGCAGCACGAGACGGATGCCTGCGGCCACGGCGGCATCCGCCAGCGCCAGCTCCATCGCGTGGCCGGTGTACGGCGTGCCGTTTGCCCGGTGGTGCACGTAGTGGAACTCCCCCACCGCCGTGCAGCCGGCGTCGCGCATCTCGAGGAACACCTGCTCGGCCAGCGCCCGATACGAGTCGGGGGTGAGGGAAGCCGCCGCGCGGTACATCTCTTCGCGCCACACCCAGAAGTCGCCGCCCCCGCCGTGGGTGCGCCCGCGCAGCAGCCGGTGGAACGCATGCGAATGCGCATTGACGAACCCGGGCGCGACCACCCCGAGCCGCGTGTCGCCCGGCTGCGCGTCACCGCCGGCGGCGAGCCCCGTGATCACCCCGTCGTGCGCGGTGATCCGCACGTCGGCCGCGAACGCGCCGTCGATCAGGGCCGCAGCGGCATGCGCCGACGTGAGCGCGGTCATGCCGGGCCCGCCAGCATTCGCAGCGTCGCCGCCAGCGCGCGGGCACCGGCTTCGCAGTCCTCGTCGCGTGCATCTTCGCCCGGTGCGTGCGAGACGCCGGTGGGATTGCGCACGAAGATCATCGCCGTGGGCAGCACTGCCGACAGGATGCCGGCGTCATGGCCGGCTCCGGTGGGGATGGCGGGAACCGGCCCGAACTCGGGCTCGAGCGCGGCGGTGATGCGCGCGGTGAGCGCGTCGTCGAAGTCGACGCGGGCGGAGAACGACTCCTCGTGCACCTCGAGCGTGCAGCCTTCCGCCTGCACCGCGGCACGGATCCGCTCGATCGTGCGGGCATGCTGCTCGCGCACGTCGTCGTCGGTGGAGGCGCGCAGGTCCATCCACGCGACCACGCGCGAGGCGATCACGTTGGTGCCGCCCGGGATGATCTGCGCCTTGCCGATCGTGCCACGCGAGGCCGGCATCCGCGACACCGCGACTTCGCGCACCGCCTGCACGGCGCCGCCGAAGGCGACCACGGGGTCGGCGCGCCGGTCCATCGTCGTGGTGCCGGCGTGGTTGCCCTCCCCGGTGATCTCAAGGCGCCAGCGGCCGTGCGGGATGATCGCCGACGCCGTCGAGACCGGCACACCCCGGTCTTCGAGGTCGCGGCCCTGCTCGACGTGCAGCTCGACGAAGGCCGCGAACCGCCCCAGTCGCTCGGGATCGGGGCCGACCTGCGCCGGGTCTCGCCCGGACTCGCGCCACGCCTGCGCGAGGGTGACGCCGGCGGCGTCGACACGCGCCAGCGCGGATGCCGCGTCGGCGGCGCCGGTGAGCAGCCGGGTGCCCAGGCACGGCAGGCCGAACCGGGATCCCTCTTCTTCGGCGAACGCGCACACGACGATGGGCCGCGCCGGGGCGAAGCCGCCGCCCTGCAGCTGCGCGACGGCCTCGAAAGCGCCGGCCACCCCCAACGGGCCGTCGAAGGCGCCGCCGCCGGGGACCGAGTCCAGATGGCTGCCGGTCGCGATCGCGTTCTGACGCACGGCCCCGGGCTGCGGCATCCACCATGCCCAGAGGTTCGCATCGAGGTCCTCGTCGACCTGAAGACCGAGTGCCGCGGCGCTGGTGCCGAACCACGCACGCAGCGGCGCATCGGACGCGTCGAAGAGGTGGCGGGAGTAGCCGCCGCGCTCGGCATCACGTCCGAGGTCGGCGATCTCGGCGAGGCGGCCGGCAACCGTCATCTCAGTCCCCTCACAGCATCGGCACCTGCAGGCCCCGCCGCCGCGCGACCTCCTTGGCGCGATCGTATCCGGCATCCACGTGCCGCATCACCCCCGAGCCGGGATCGTTGACCAGCACCCGGGCGAGCTTGGCGGCCGCCAGCGCGGTCCCGTCGGCGACGGACACCTGCCCGGCGTGGATCGAGCGCCCGATGCCGACGCCGCCGCCGTGGTGGATCGAGACCCACGACGCGCCCGACGACGTGTTCAGCAGCGCGTTCAGCAGCGGCCAGTCGGCGATCGCATCCGACCCGTCGGCCATCGCCTCGGTCTCGCGATACGGTGAGGCCACCGAGCCGGCGTCCAGGTGGTCGCGGCCGATCACGATCGGCGCCTTCAGCTCGCCGGAGGCGACCATCTCGTTGAATTTCAGGCCGGCCAGGTGCCGCTCCTGGTAGCCGAGCCAGCAGATCCGCGCCGGCAGGCCCTCGAACTCGACGCGCTCGCGCGCCTTGTCGAGCCAGCGGTGCAGCGGCGCGTCGTCGGGGAAGAGCTCCTTGATGGCGGCGTCGGTCTTGTAGATGTCCTCCGCCTCGCCCGACAGCGCCGCCCAGCGGAACGGGCCCTTGCCCTCGCAGAACAGCGGCCGGATGTAGGCCGGCACGAAGCCGGGGAACGCGAACGCCCGCTCGCAGCCGCCCAGCTGGGCCTCGGCGCGCAGCGAGTTGCCGTAGTCGAAGACGGCGGCCCCGGCATCCAGGAATCCGACCATCGCGTCCACGTGGGCGGCCATCGACGCGCGGGCGCGGGCCGTGAAGGCTTCCGGGTCGCGGGATGCCTCGGCCTTCCAGTCCGCCACGCTGATGCCGATCGGCAGGTAGGCCAGGGGGTCGTGCGCACTGGTCTGGTCGGTGACGATGTCGATCGCCACGCCCCGCGCCAGCAGCTCGGGGTACACCTCGGCGGCGTTGCCGACCACGCCCACCGACAGCGCCCGGCGCTCGGCCCTGGCGGCCAGCACGCGCGTCAGCGCGTCGTCGAGGTCGGTCGTGTACTCGTCCAGGTAGCGCTTCTGCACCCGGCGGGCCAGCCGCGACTCGTCGACGTCGACGATCAGCACGGTGCCGTCGTTCATCGTGACCGCCAGCGGCTGCGCGCCGCCCATGCCGCCGCAGCCCGCCGTCAGGGTGAGCGTGCCGGCCAGCGACTCGCGGCCGAGCGAGCGGGCGACGGCCGCGAACGTCTCGTAGGTGCCCTGCAGGATGCCCTGCGTGCCGATGTAGATCCACGACCCGGCCGTCATCTGCCCGTACATGGTCAGCCCGAGCGCCTCGAGGCGGCGGAACTCGGGCCACGTCGCCCAGTCGCCCACCAGGTTCGCGTTGGCGATCAGCACGCGCGGCGCCCACTCGTGCGTGCGGAACACGCCGACCGGCTTGCCGGACTGCACCAGCAGGGTCTCGTCGGGCTCGAGCTCGTCCAGGGTGCGCACGATCGCGTCGAACGCGGCCCACGACCGCGCCGCGCGGCCGCTGCCGCCGTAGACGACCAGGTCGTCGGGATGCTCGGCCACCTCGGGGTCGAGGTTGTTCATCAGCATCCGCTTCGCGGCCTCGGCACCCCAGCTCTTCGCGGTGCGCTCGGGTCCGCGCGGGGCGTGCACTTCGCGTGCGCCTTCCATGATCTCTCCTCAGTTGCTCGTGGTGCTCGGGTAGGCGGCGTTCCGGATCGCGCCGGAGCGCACCAGGGCGGTGACCGCCTCGATGTCGTCGCTGACGACGTGGTCGGGCCCGGGGCCGGCGACCACGGTGCGCACCAGGTCGCGCACCGCGCCGGTGCCGGGGCCGGGCTGCAGCGGCGCGCGCAGGTCCAGCGCGCGGGTGCCGGTGATGATCTCGATGGCCAGCACGCGGGTGAGCCCGTCGATGGCGCGCCGCAGCTTGCGGGCGGCCGACCAGCCCATCGAGACGTGGTCCTCCTGCATCGCCGACGACGGGATCGAGTCCACGGACGCCGGCACCGCGAGGCGCTTGAGCTCCGAGACGATCCCGGCCGCCGCGTACTGGGCGATCATCAGGCCCGAGTCCACGCCGACCTCGTCGGCCAGAAACGGCGGCAGGTCGCGGTTGCGGGCCACATCCAGCGCCCGGTCGCAGCGGCGCTCCGAGATCGAGGCGACGTCGGCGACCGCGATCGCCAGGAAGTCCAGCACGTACCCGACCGGTGCGCCGTGGAAGTTGCCGTTGGACTCGACCCGCCCGTCGTCGGTGATCACCGGATTGTCCACGGCCGCGGACAGCTCGCGCACCGCGATCGTGCGGGCGTGCTCGAGCGTGTCGCGGGCCGCGCCGTGCACCTGCGGCGCGCAGCGCAGCGAATACGCGTCCTGCACGCGACCGTCGGCCGGGCCCTTGTGGCTGGCGATGATCGGCGACGGGTTCAGCAGCGCGCGCAGGTTCGCCGCCGAGGCGGCCTGGCCCACTTGCGGGCGCAGCGCCATCAGATCGGCGGCGAAGACGGCGTCGGTGCCCAGCTGGCTCTCGATCGACAGTGCCGCCGACAGGTCGGCCACGTCCAGCAGCATGTCGAGGTCGGCGATGGCCAGCAGCAGCATCCCGAGCATGCCGTCGGTGCCGTTGATCAGCGCCAGGCCCTCCTTCTCGGCCAGCACGAGCGGAGTGATGGATGCCGCCGCCAGAGCGTCGGCGGCATCCATCGGCGCGCCGCCGATGCGCACCTTGCCCTCGCCCATCGCGGCCAGGGCGATGTGCGCGAGCGGCGCGAGGTCGCCCGAGCAGCCGAGCGAGCCGTACTCGCGCACGACCGGGACGATGCCGGCGTTCAGCATCGCGACGTAGGTGTCGACGACCTCGGGGCGCACCCCGGTGTGCCCGGTGGCCAGGGTCTGCAGGCGCAGCACCTGCAGACCGCGCACGACTTCGGCCTCGACCTCGGGCCCGGTGCCGGCCGCATGCGAGCGGATCAGGCTGGCCTGCAGCTGCCGGCGCCGGTCCGGCGGGATGAACGTGGTCGCCAGCGCCCCGAACCCGGTGGAGATGCCGTAGTGCGGCACCGGGTCGTCGGCCAGCCGCTCCACGAGCGCCCGAGCGTCGGCGACGCGCGCGCGGGCACCGGCGTCGATCTCGACGGGCGCGCCGTGCCGGGCGACGTCGACGACCTGGGCGGGGGTCAGCGGTGCGGCGCCGATGACGACGCGGGATGCGAGCGGGGTGGTCATACCCCGATTCCACACCGTTTGCGATGCCGGCGGGTGGGCCCGGCGGCATCCGGTGTCTGTGATCCCAGACACTCGGTCGCCCGCTGGCGCGGTGTCAGTCGACCTGTTCGACGATGCCGCGGGTGAGGTGCACCAGCTCGGCGTAGCTGAGCGGGAACACCGTGTGCGGCGTGCCGCCCGCGGCCCAGACGTGCTCGTAGTCGGCGAGCGCCTTGTCGACGACCGTGGTCAGCCGGGTCGGATGCCCGGCCGGGGCGACACCGCCGATGGCCTGGCCGGTCGCGGCCCGCACCTGGTCGGGCGTGGCCCGTGCGATCTTGCCGCGGCCCAGACGCTGCGCGAGCCGTGCCGTGTCGACCCGATGCGCGCCGCTGGTCATCACCAGCAGCGCCTCGTCGTCGCACCAGAACACCAGGCTGTTCGCGATCGCGCCGACCGGTACGCCCAGCGCGGCCGCCGCCAGCGGCGCGGTCGCGGCGGAGTCGGGCAGTTCGATGATCTCACCGGCGATCCCGGCCGCGCGCAGCGCTTCCTGGACGAGCCGGCTGCGGGCGGGCAGCGGGTCGGACATGGCCTCAGCCTAGCGCCGGCGCCAGCGGCTCAGCCGCGCAGCACCTGGTGCACGAACTGGACCGCGACCGACCCTTCGCCGACCGCGGAGGCGACCCGTTTGATCGATTGCGCGCGCACGTCGCCGACCGCGAACACGCGCGGCACGCTCGTCTCGTACAGGTACGGATCGCGGTCGCCGTCGGCGGTGGGATGCCGCTGGCCGCCCAGTGCCGGGCCGGTGCGGATGAACCCGCGGGCATCGCGCACGATCTGCGGGGGCATCCAGTCGGTGTGCGGTGATGCGCCGATGAAGACGAACATCGAGGACGCCGCCAGCTGCTCGGTCGAGGCATCCTCGGCGCCGGCGACGGTCACGTGCTCGAGGTGGCCGTCGCCGGAGACCGCCTGCACCGTCGTGCCGCAGCGCACCGTGATGTTGGGCCGCGCGGCGATCTGGCGCACGAGATAGTCCGACATCTTGGCACCGAGCTCGGCGGCACGGCACAGGATCGTCACCGACTTCGCGTGGTCGGAGAAGAACACCGCGGCCTGGCCGGCCGAGTTGGCCCCGCCGACGACGACGATGTCTTCGCCGGCGACGGTGTCGCGCTCGCTGAGGGCGGCGCCGTAGAACACGCCGCGGCCCTCGAACTCGGCGCTGCCGGGCACATCGAGGCTGCGGTAGGAGACGCCGCAGGCCAGGATCAGCGCGCCGCAGCTGATCGCCGACCCGTCGGACAGCTCGACCCGCGGGTAGGGGCCAGCCAGGTCCAGTCCCGAGACCGTCGTCGGCGCGAGCACCTCGACCTCGAACCGGCGGGCCTGCGTCACCGCGCGCCGGGCCAGGTCGGCGCCGGCGATGCCGCCCGGGAAGCCGAGATAGTTCTCGATGCGCGAGGACTGGCCGGCCTGGCCGCCCGGCACGAGCCGTTCCACGCACACGGTGCGCAGTCCCTCGCTCGCGCCGTACACCGCCGAGGCGAGCCCGGCGGGCCCGGCACCGACGATGACCAGATCGAACGTCTCGGTGTCGGTGTGCGTCTTGTGCCCGAGCGCCGCGGCCAGCTCCGCCACGTCTGGATCGGCCAGCCCGGTGCCGTCCGGGGTGAGCACCAGCGGCAGCGCACCGCTGCCGGCGGCCTCCCACAGGGTGCGGCCCTCGGCGCTGACATCCACATCGAGCCAGGCCATCGGGATCTGGTTGCGCTGCAGGAAGTCGCGGATCTCGTGGGTGCGGGTGGACCAGCGGGTGCCGACGACCCGGGTCAGCGCCGCGCCGGACCGGTGGTGCGCGTGCCAGTCGCCGAGCAGGTCGTCCACGACCGGGTACAGGCGCTCCTCGGGCGGATCCCAGGGCTTGAGGATGTAGTAGTCCAGGTGCAGATCGTTGATCGCCCCGATCGCGACCTCGGTGTCGGCATAGGCGGTCAGCAGCACCGTGCGCACGTCGTCGAACAGCTCGCGGGCCGCCGCCAGCACTTCGTGACCGGCCACCTCCGGCATCCGCTGATCGGAGATGACCACCGCGACCGGAGCCGACTGCAGCTTCAGGGTGCGCAGCGTCGCCACCGCCTCGGCGCCGCCGGCCGCGGTGACCACCCGATAGTGCCGCCCGTAGTGGCGGCGCAGATCGCCGCGCACAGCGCTGAGCACGGCGGGGTCGTCGTCCACAGCGAGGATGACGGGGCGCGCCGCATCGCCGGCCGGCGTCGGATCGGTCACAGCTGACCACCCTTCGGTGTCTCGTGGATGCGGCGCAGCGGCAGCTCGACGCGGAACACGGTGCGCCCGGGCCGCGACCGCACGTCGATGTGCCCGCCGGAGCCGCGGATGATGTTGAAGACGATGTTCAGCCCCAGCCCGGTGCCCGAGCCGGGCCCCTTCGTGGTGAAGAACGGGTCGAAGATCTTGTCGAGGATCTCGCTCGGGATGCCGGGGCCGTCGTCTTCGATCTCGACGGCGACGCCCGTGTCGGTGCGGGACGTGCGGATCTCAAGATGCCCGGTGCCGCCCATCGCGTCGATGGCGTTGTCGATGATGTTCGTCCACACCTGGTTGAGCTCGCTGCCCAGCGCCTCGATGTGCGGCACGTCGTCGGCGTAGGAGCTGGTGACCTCGATGCCCTGCTTGAGCTTGGCCTGCAGCATCACCAGGGTGTTGTCCAGGGCGCGCCGGACGTCGATGTCCTGCACCGGGGCGCGGTCCATGAAGCTGTAGTCCTTCAGCGCCCGCACGATCTCGGAGATGCGCTGCGAGCCGTGGCTGATCTGTTCCAGCAGCGCCAGCGCCGTGAAGGAGTGCGAGAGGACGTTCAGGGCCGCCGGCAGCTGGGCGGACCGGAAGCGCGCCGCGATCTGGGCGAGCCCGGCCTCGTCCAGGCCGACGGCCGCGATCGCGCCGGACAGATCCCAGCCACCGTCCACGCCGTGCTGATCCAGCCACTGCTCGACGGCCTCTTCGGCCGCGCTGCGGGCCAGCGGGTCGCGGGTGTCGGGCAGCGTGGCCTGCTGCCCGGCGCGCTCGAGCAGGCGCTGCAGCTCGGCGGTGTCGTCGGGGTCCAGACCGGCCTGGGCCAGATCGAGGAACGCACTGGAGGTGGCCGACAGCGCCTCGCGCAGCTGCAGCGCACCGCGGAGGGCGGCAGCGGCGGGGTTGTTCAGCTCGTGCGCCATGCCGGCGCTGAGCCGGCCGAGGGTGGCGAGCTTCTCGCTCTGCACGAGTGCGGCGGTGCGCTCGGCGACCTCCTGCTCGAGTTCGCGCTGATAGGCCGCCTGCAGCGCTTCGGCCTCCTTGCGATCGCTGATGTCGCGGAAGAAGGTGTGCGTGGCCATGTACTCGCCGTCGCGGAACCGGCCGGTGGCGTTGCCCTCGACGGGAAAGGTGCGACCGCCCTTGGCGACGAAGCTCACCTCGACCTTGTCGAACGAGTGCCCGCTCATGATCTGCGCGATCAGGATCGTGCAGTGGTCGTGGTCGGCTTCGGCGACGATGTCGAACAGGGTCAGGCCGGGCAGCTCCTCGGGTGTGTAGCCGAGATGCTCGTACCACGCCTTGTTCACGAACTGGAAGTGCCCGTCCGGCAGGATCGACTGCACGATGTCGTGCGAGGACTCGATCATGTCGGCGTAGCGCCGCTCGCTCTCCAGGCGCGACGCTTCGGCGGCGCGGCGCGCGGTCAGATCGTGCGCGATGGCGCGATAGCACTGCTCCTGCGGCATCCCGACCGCTGTCCACTGCAGCGAGCGGCTCTGCCCGTCCCGGCCGACGAACCGGCATTCGAAGCTGACGATGTCGGCGCCGTCACGAGCGGATGCCAGCTTTTCGGCGGTGGCGGCGACATCGTCGGGATGGACGAACTCCAGCAGCGGCCGGGCCTGCAGCTCGGTGATCGAATAGCCCAGCAGCCCTTCCCAGTCGCCGGTGAGCTCTTTGAAGTATCCGTCGAAGCCTGCGGCCACCGCGAAGTCGGCGCTGAGATCCAGCAACCGCGCAGCGATGGGTGCCGGCCATTTGTCCACGCCGAGTCCGTGCACAGCCACAGAGCGACTTCCTTCCCCAGATGCGCTCATCCTATGGGGTCGAGGCATCCTGCGCGCCCGGTCAGCCGCGCGCGAGGATCTCGCCGTGCGGCATCAGCAGCCAGCCGTCCGGCGCCGCCGCCCACTCGCGCCAGCCGACCGAGATGCGCTGCAGGCCGGCGCGATCGGTCACGCCCTGCTCCAGCGCGTGCTCCGCGAACGCGGACTGCAGGGCGCGGTCGGCCCACATGCCGCCCCACCAGGCGCGGTCGGCGGATGATTCGAACAGCCACGTCGATGCGGTCGCGGTGATGTCGGCGAACCCCGCATGCTGCGCCCAGGCCTTCACGCGGCGGCCGGTCGCCGGCTCGCCGCCGAGGCCCCGGTGCATGCGGCAGAACACGTCCAGCCATTCGGTCAGCGCCGGCACCTGCGGAAACCAGATCGTCCCCTCGTAGTCGACCTCGCGCACCGCGACCAGGCCGTCGGGCCCGGCGACACGGCGGAACTCCGCCAGCGCGTCGACCGGATGGGTCAGGTGATGCAGCATCTGGTGCACGTGCACGACGTCGAACTCGCCGTCCGCGGCGTCCAGCGCATACGCGTCGCCGACCCGGAAGCTGGCATTGGCAACGCCCCGCTCGGCGGCCAGGGCCGCCGCCTGCGCGACGACGGAGGCCTCGGCGTCGACCCCGACCACCCGGCCGGGGGCGACGGCGGCGGCGACGTCGACCGTGATGGTGCCGGGGCCGGCTCCGACGTCGAGCACCGACATGCCCGGCCGCAGGTGCGGCTTCAGATACGCGGCCGAGTTGTCGAGCGTGCGCCAGGAATGCGAGCGCAGCACGCTCTCGTGGTGGCCGTGGGCGTAGACGTCGGGCATTCCTCGAGCGTATCGCCGCGCACCGCCCGGAAACAGGCAGAATGGAGGCGGCCCCGCAACGCCGTGGGGCCACCGCACAGCCCACAAGGCCAGCCGAAAGTGAATTGCGATGACGCACACCCTGCCCCTGCCCGATTTCACCCACGAGCGCGTGGAGGTGATCACCGGCCCGCGCAGCGGCCTGTTCATGACCGTCGCACTGCACTCCTCGGCCCTCGGCTCCGCCCTCGGCGGCGCCCGCCTGTGGACCTACCCGCAGTGGAGCGACGCCCTCGGCGACGCGTTGCGACTGTCGGCCGCGATGACGCTGAAGAACGCGGCGGCGGGCCTGGACGCGGGCGGCGGCAAGTCCGTCATCCGGCTGGAGCCCGGGCAGCGTCTGGATGCCGACCGCCGGCGCGCGGCCTTCCTCGACCTCGGCGACGCGGTCGAGGCCCTGGACGGCGCCTACCGGACGGCAGAGGACGTCGGCTCGACGACCGAAGACATGCTCACCGTCAGCGAGCGCACCGCACACGTGGTCGGCCTGCCCGACACCGTCGGCGGTTCCGGCGAGCCGGCCGGCCCCACCAGCCTCGGCGTGTACGAGTCGCTGCGCGCGACCCTCGAGCGCGTCACCGGCTCGACGGATGTCGCGGACCGCCGCATCACGATCTCGGGCCTGGGCCAGGTCGGCGGCCGTCTCGCGCAGCGCCTGGCCGCCGCCGGCACCGTGCTGACGGTGACCGACGTCAATCCGGCCAAGAAGGAGCTCGCCGCGCGCCTGGGCGCGACCTGGGTGAGCCCCGGCACCGAGCAGCACGTGCCCGGCGACGTCTTCGTGCCGGCGGGTATCGGCGGCGTGCTGGACGACGAGACGATCGACGCGCTCGCCGTGCAGGCCGTGTGCGGGCCGGCCAACAATCCGCTCGCCGACCGCTCCGGCGCCGACCGTCTCGCGGCCCGCGGCATCCTGTACGCCCCCGACTTCGTGGTCAATGCCGGCGGCGTGATCTACCTGGACCTCGAGGCCAAGCACCACGGCACCCGCGAGGAGATCATGCGGCGGGTGGGTGCGATCGGTGACACGCTACGTCGCATCTTCGATGAGGCGGCCGCCGCGGGCACCACTCCGCTGCGCGCCGCGGAGCAGCTCGCGGCGGCCCGGCTTCAGGCCGCATCCGCCGTGAACGCCTGAGATCCGCCGTGGCATGATGAAGGCAGCCGGCGGCGTCGCCGGCTGCCCGATGCGGCACATGCACGAAGAATCAAGGGAGAAGCCTCGTGTTCACCAGCCCGTTCCCCGACATTGAGATACCCGAGCTCAGCGTCTACGACTACCTCTTCGGCGATCTGACCGACGAAGATCTGGCCCGTGTCGCGCTGATCGATCCGTCGGGCGCCGAGACGACCTACGGTGCGCTGAAGGCTCAGGTGGATGCCTTCGCCGGCGCGCTGGCCGCGCGCGGCGTCGACACCGACACCGTGGTGGGCGTGCTGTGTCCGAACGTGCCGGCCTTCGCGACCGTGCTCCATGGCGCGCTGCGCCTGGGTGCCACGGTCACGACGTTCAATTCGCTGTACACGGCGCACGAGATCCAGACCCAGATCGAGGATGCCGGTGCCACCTGGCTCGTGACCGTCAGCCCGCTGCTGGCCCACGCCGCCGAGGCGGCCGCAGCCTGCGGCATCCCCGACGACCACGTCATCGTGCTGGACGGCGCCGAGGGGCACCCCAATCTGCGCGAGCTGCTGATGGAGCAGCGCACTCCCCCGCAGGTCAGCTTCGACCCGGCCACGCACATCGCGGCGCTGCCCTACTCGTCGGGCACCACCGGAATCCCCAAGGGCGTCATGCTCAGCCACCGCAATCTGGTCGCCAACGTCGAGCAGTCGCGGGTGAACATCGATCTGAAATCGAACGACCGGGTCCTGGCGGTGCTGCCGTTCTTCCACATCTACGGCCTGACCGTGCTGCTGAACCTGGCGCTGCGCCAGCGCGCGAGCCTGGTGACGATGCCGCGGTTCGACCTGGCCGAGTTCTTGAAGAACATCCAGGACTTCAAGTGCACGTACCTCTACATCGCGCCGCCGATCGCCGTGGCGCTGGCCAAGCATCCGATCGTCGACCAATTCGACATCTCGACGGTGCACTCGATGTTCTCGGGCGCCGCTCCCCTGGACGGCGACACCGCGGCCATGGCCGGCACCCGGCTGCACGCCCGGATGATGCAGGGCTACGGCCTGACCGAGACCAGCCCGGTCACCCACGCCGTCCCGTACACGCGCGACGACATGCCGCTCAGTTCGGTGGGCTGCGCGCTGCCGAACACCCTCTGCAAGCTCGTCGACCCGGCCACCGGCGAGGAGATCACGGAGTTCGGCGAGGACGGCGAGACCGTGCCCGGCGAGCTGTGGATCAAGGGTCCGCAGGTCATGGTCGGCTACCTGAACAAGCCGGAGGCGACCGCGAATGCGATCGACGCAGACGGCTTCTTCCACACCGGCGACGTCGCCGTCTACAACGAGGGCGGCTGGTTCACGGTCGTGGACCGGGTCAAGGAGCTCATCAAATACCACGGCTACCAGGTGCCGCCGGCCGAGCTCGAGGCGCTGCTGCTGAGCCACCCGAAGGTCGCCGACGTGGCCGTGATCGGGGTGCTCGACGAACAGAGGCAGGAGATCCCGAAGGCGTTCGTCGTGCCCGCCAGCGGGGCCGAACTGTCCGCCGAAGAGGTGATGGCCTTCGTGGCCGAGCACGTTGCGCCGTACAAGAAGGTGCGCCGCGTCGAGTTCGTCGATGCGATCCCGAAGTCCAGCTCCGGCAAGATCCTGCGCAAGGACCTGCGCGCGCGTGAGACGGCGGCAGCCGGCTAACCGAGCAGCGCCGCGAGCTGCGGCAGCTGACTGGGGTCGGCCAGCGCCGACCCCAGTGCGACCGTATGCACTCCGGCATCCAGGAACGCGGCAGCGCTGGCGGCGGTGATGCCGCCGCTGGCGACGAACCGCACCTCGGGGAACGGCCCCGCGATGTCGGTGAACCAGGCCGGCGTCAGGTGCCGCGCCGGAAAGGCCTTCAGCCACGTCAGACCGAGAGCGCGGGCCTGCTGCACTTCGGATGCCGTGGCCACGCCGGGCAGTGCGGGCAGCCCCGCCGCCGCCGACGCCGCCACGACGTCGGGGTCGAGGCCCGGGCTGACGGTGAACGCCGCTCCCGCCGCGCGGGCGGCTTCGACGTCGGCCGCCGAGGTCACGGTGCCTGCCCCGACGATGCCGCCGTGCCGGTGCGCCGCCCGCACTGTCTCGCGCAGGGCCTGGATGTCGTCGTCGGACTGCAGGGTCACCTCGACGGCGACGACCCCCAGATTCCAGGCCGCCTCGGCCAGCTCGAGGGTGCGTGCCACCCCTTTGCCGCGGGCGATCGCCATCAGCCGCACCGACCCGAACTGCTCTTCGAACCAGCTGCTGCCGTCCTGCGGGGTCATGACACTCCTTCTGTCGTGTCGGCCGCAGCCGGCGCAGGCCAGCCGAGGTCGGCGGATGCCGCTGCGGCGGCGCCGCGCAGCGTGGGTACGAGGGCGAGCACCTCGTCGGCGTCGAGACTGACGGTGGGCACCGAGACCGAGACAGCGGCGACGACGGCGCCGGATCCGTCACGGATGGGTGCGGCCACGCAGTTGACGAACGACTCGTGCTCCCGCCAGTCGTGGGCGAACCCTTCGGCGCGTACCCGGTTCAGCTCGGCGAGGTAGTCGGCTGCCGTGGTGATGGTGCGGTCGGTGAATCGCGTGTACAGGATGCCGCGGGCGGCCTGCTCCCGGGCGGGCCCGGGCATCGCCGCCAGCAGAACCTTGCCCACGGCGGTCGCATGCACCGGTGCGGTGAGCCCGATGCGGGAGTACATGCGGATGCCGCTGCGCGCCTCGATCTTGTCGATGTAGACGACCTGCCCGGCTTCGTGGGCAGCCAGGTGCACGGTCTGCCCGGTCGCGGCGCCGAGCCGCTCCAGGTGCGGGCGCGCGATGCCGCGGACGTCCCACTGCTCGAGTGCGGCACTGGCCAGCGCGAACACCGTGCGTCCGAGCCGGTACCGGTGCCGCTCATCGTGGCTGACGAATCCCTGTTCGGCCAGGGTCTGCAGCAGCCGCAGCACCGTGGTCTTGTGCACGCCCAGCCGCTGTGCGCACTCGTCCAGCGACCGCGGCCCGGCGGCGAGGTGCTGCAGCAGCTCGAGCGCGCGGCCGACGCTCTGCGTGGTCACCCGACGCCTCCCGCGCCGATGTGGTCGCCGGCCGTGCGCAGGGCCAGGGCCGCCATGTCATGCCCCTGCACGACGCAGTCGCGCAGCGAGAACCCGTACATAACGCCGGCGAGGAATCCGGCCGCGAACGCGTCGCCGGCACCGATCGCCTCGACGACGTCGACGCGGCCGGGTGCGACATCCACCCGCTCGTCGCCGTCGAACGCCGCCGCCGCGCCGCCGTCGTTCTTGACGACGAGCCAGCGCGGCTCGGGGAACATCCGCCGCAGCCCGTCGGCAGTGTGCACACCGAAGACGACGGCCGCCTCGTCCTGCCCCGCGAAAGCGATGTCGCTGGAACGCATGAAGCCGGCCAGCAGTTCGCTGCCGGCGGCTTCGCGCCCGCGCCACAGCGCCGGACGCCAGTTCAGGTCGAACGAGCAGAGCCCGCGCCCGGCGAAGGCCTGCACGAGCGCGCGCTGCGCGGCCGCGGCGGTGTCGGAGATCGCCGGCGTGATGCCGGTTGTGTGCACGAGGCCCGCGCCCGCAACGGCCCCGGCCACGGCGGGCAGGTCGAGATACTCCGGCCCGATGGCGGCGGCGGCCGAACCCGACCGGTAGTAGTGCATGCTGCTGCCGCCGCCGTCGATCTCTTTCACATAGAGACCGGTCGGCCGCGCCGGGTCGATCTGCACTGGTGCCACGTCTACGCCCAGTCGCGACAGCAACCCGGTGGCGAAGCGGCCGAAGCCGTCGTCGCCGACCCGGGTGAGCATGGCGACGTCGATGCCGCGTGCGGCCAGTGCGATGGCGACGTTGGCTTCGGCGCCACCCAGGGACCGCCGGAACATCTCGGCGTCTTCGAGTGCGCCGGGCTGCTCCTGCGCGAGCACCGCGAGCACTTCGCCGAACGCCACCGCGCGCATCGGGGGACGGATCGGCGCGGGCATATCGCGAGCCTAGTCCGCATCCAACCATGCACGCAACGCACGTTGCATCATGCGCAACACATCCGGACGATTCGATCCCCGATCCGGCGACAGATTCCACCCCGGACGCTCCAAAGAGTCCTATCCTGAGTGGAACCGAACCATTGTGTGGCGAGGAGGACGAAGTCATGGCTGACAAGTACACTCCGACCACCACGCATGCTGCGTGGGGTGCGGGGCATCCGCGGCTGTTGGTGAGCGGCAACGATGAGCACTTCGAGGCGCCGTTGGATCAGGACCTGGTCCGAATCGGCTCCGCCGAAGACGTCCACGTCCGATTGGCCGACCTGATCGCGCTGCATGCCGAGGTCGTGCACGATCCGAACGACGAGTACGTGCTGGTCTTGCACGGTCCAGCACAGACCAGTGCGCGGCACGTCCCGCTCGAATCGCTGGACGGGCGACCCGGCGAGATCCTGCGCAGCGGTGCGCGATTCGTGCTCGGCGATTGGGCATTCGTGTTCGCGCGCGACGAGTTCGCCGACCACGGGCGGCCGTTCGGCGGCCGCCAGGGCGGTGAAGGCTCACACGAGCGCACGCAGCCCGACCGGCCGGACTACACCGGCACGCACCCGATCACGATCGTGCCGCAGGCGGCGCAGCGCACCGCGCGGTGATGCCACCGGCGCACGCCGTCAGCGCAGTCGTGCGCCCAGCCGGGACAGTGTCGCGGAGGCTGCTCACCCCGCGTCCTCCAGCAGCATGCGCTGCACGAGAGCGATCATGGTCTCCTTCTCCTTCGGGTCGCTCATCGCGACCATGAGCGTGATGGCGGCCAGGGCGTTGTTGGTGATGCGCGCCCTGCCCGCAGCATCCCGCAGCTGTCCGTTGTGCGCGAGGAAGTGCACGAACAGCGCTGCGGCGCTGCGCTTGTTGCCGTCGCTGAGCGGGTGGTCCTTCACGATCAGATAGAGCAGGTTCGCGCCCTTGGCCTGCACCGTCGGATACAGCTCGTGACCGGCGAAGCCCTGATAGAGCGTCTCGACGACTCCGCGCAGGCCGTCCCCGCGCTCGGCGCCGAACAAGGCGTCGTCGGGGAACCGGGCGCGGACGCCGTCGATGACCCGACGCGCGTCGTCGTAGCTGAGCGTCCAGGCCGGATCGGCTCCGGCCGGGGCCTCGTTGAGCAGGCCTTCGTCATAGTCGCGCAAGACGCGCAGGGCGGGCAGGTAGACCGTCAGGGCGACGTCGAGGTGTGGGTCCACAGGCTCTGCCATGATGAGTCCTTCCGGTTGCCGGATGGATCCCGCGCACGAGCGCGTATCGCTCCCACCCTACGCACGCGGTCAGGCGCAGCACGACAGCAGGGCCGGATCGGAGGTGAACGCCTGGCAGGCGAGCTTGATGCCCTCGGCCATCGTCAGATAGGGCGCCCACATCGAGGCGACATCGGTGTGGGTCTTGCACCCCTCCAGGAGGAACACGCCCGCCGCGGCGAGTTCGCCGGCGTCCTTCGCGACGGCGGTGATGCCGAGGATCCGACCGGTGTCGTCGTCGACGACGACCTTGATGAACCCGCGGGTGTCCCGGTTGACGATCGCGCGCGGCACATATTCCAGGGGCAGGATGCTGCAGTTGCAGCGGTGTCCGGCGGCGTGCACCTCCTGCTCGGTCATGCCCACCGCCCCGACCGCGGGATCGGTGAACGCCACGCGCGGCAAGGACGCGTCGTCGACCGAGTGCGCAGCACCCATGAAGGCGTTGTCGACGACGATCGCACCGTGTCTGGCGGCGACATAGACGAACTCCTGGCGCCCGGTCACGTCACCGGCCGCCCAGATCCGCGGGTTGGCGGTGACCAGCGAGTCGTCGACCACGACTTCGCCACGGTCTCCGGTCTGCACGCCCACGCTCGCCAGGTTCAGCGCGTCGGTGACGGGGCGGCGGCCGGTCGCGACCAGCACCCGCTCGGCGCGGTATTCGCGGGCGCCACCGGCGGCCACCGCGGCCGCCACGACTCCCCCGGTGGCGGCATCGACAGTCACCGCGGTGACGCGGACGCTGCGCACCACGCGGATGCCCTCGTCCGCGAAGACCGCCTCCAGCGCCCGGCTGACCTCCGGTTCCTCCCGGGACACGAGTCGGGAGCGGACCAGCATGGTGACCTTCGACCCGAGCCGGGCGAACAGCTGCGCCTGCTCCACCGCGACGAACCCGCCGCCGATGATCAGCAGCGACTCCGGTACCGTCGCCAGCTCCATCGCGGTCGCCGAGGTCAGGTAGCCGGCCTGCGCCAGACCGGGGATCTCGGGAATGACGGGCGACGCCCCGGTCGCGATCAGGTAGTGCCGCGCCGCGATCACCTCGACCGAGCCATCCGCGCCCACCAGCTGCACGGCCGGAGCATCGGCCGTGCCGGTGAAGGATGCCTCCCGGTGCCGGATCGGCCAGCCATAGGATGCCGCGATGTCGACGTACTTCTCCGACCGCATCCGGTCCACCAGGTCCTGCGTGCCCTCGACCAGAGCACGCAGGTCCACCGGCCCCGCCGCGGCGCTGATGCCGGGGTGGCGGCGGCCGGCATCGGCGGCGCCGTGGCGGGCCGCCGCCGCGGCGATCAGCGCCTTCGACGGCACGCAGCCGGTGTTGACGCACGTGCCGCCGACCGTGCCGCGCTCGACCATGACGACCGACCTGCCCAGGGCGCGCGCGCGGATCGCCGCCGAGAACGCCGCCCCGCCCGACCCGATCACCACGAGATCCACCGCTGTCGCCATCCCCGCACCGCTCTCCATCGCCCTGCACCCTTCCATTGCGACTAGCGTTGACCTTCCAGTGCAGGGGAAGGTCAACCCCGGGCCGGTCCGGCCAACGTACTGGGCACGCAGAAGGGAGGCGTCATGAGGATCGGTGAGCTCGCGCAGGCGGCCGGCACGACGGCCAAGACGCTGCGGTTCTACGAGGAGCGGGGCCTGCTGCCCGAGACGGGACGGACCCTCAGCGGCTACCGCGACTACACGCGAGGCGTGCTGCCCCGGCTCGACTTCATCCACCGCGGGCAAGCCGCCGGATTCACCCTCGCTCAGATCAAGCAAGTCCTCGACATCCGCGACGACGGTCACGCGCCGTGCACGCATGTGCGCGACCTGCTCGACCAGCGCCTCGCCGACCTCGACGCGCAGATCCGCAGCCTCACCGCCCTGCGGGCCACCATCGGCGACCTGCGCCGCCGCGCCGACGTCGCCACCGACTCGCACTGCCGGGCGGACAGCGTCTGCCAGTACCTCTGAGCGCGGACGCCGCGCGCCCGCTCAGGCGGGGGTCGTGAGCTGGATGACGGCGGTGACGACGGGTCCCACCGCACCAGCACGCACCGAAAAGACCTTGGTGGACCTACTGCACAACTACTCCAAACAATCGCGACGTCTCCACGATCCTCGCGACCTGTCGAGTAGAGCTGACATGTCGAGGCGCCTGTCCGCATCGGACGCTGTGCTAAAACGGCGAGCCAGGCAGCTCCGCGTGGAGGAAGTGAATGCTCTCATCGCGAACTACCGGGACAGCGGCAGCGTGGTGGCGGCCGCAAACGCACTTGGGATCACGCGCCAGACGGCGGCGAAGCATCTCGCCGCCGCTGGCATCGCGACCGTTCGACGCATGACCGAAGCTGACCTCGCGGCCGCGGCATGGGTTTATGGCGAGATGAAGCACGGCCCCTTGCGTTGGCGTGCGGCCCGAGACGCTGACCGGCCTGATCGCTGCCAGCGGGCCGTGCCAGGCTGAATGATCTCACCCCGCGGCGTCGCCTTGTGGCGGTGTGGCCGACATCGGGGCGAGAGGGTTGACTTCAGGCGAGACCGAACGGTGGTCGGCTCCCCAGGATGCGAGGAGTCCGAGCCGGTCCGCGGAGGGCGAGCCGGGCTCTGCACTGTAGATGAGCATCACGTTGCCCGGTTCGGCCGTGAGGGCCAGTTCTTCGTACGCGAGGATGAGTTCGCCCACGATCGGATGCTGGAACCGCTTGGTACCGGCGCCGTGCGTTCGCACGTCGTGTGCCGCCCACAGCGTGCGGAAGGTGTCGCTGCGCAGCGAGAGCTCCCCGACGAGATCCTGCAGACCCTTGTCGTGCGGGTCGCGACCGGCCTCTGCGCGCATGACAGCGACGCACATCTCTGCAAACCGATCCCAGTCCGGGTAGAAGTCGTGTGCGACAGGGTCGAGGAACTGGAACCTTGCCAGATTCGGGGTCCGCCCGCCATCGCCGATCACGGGAGAGAAGAACGCGCGGCCCAGGTCGTTGACGGCGAGCAGGTCGTGGCGCGGGTCGCGCACGAAGGCGACCGCGTCGGTGATCGATGCCAGCGCCCATTGCAGGCTGGGCCGAGGGGTGGCGGGTCTGCTGATGCGGCGTCGGGATCGACCGCTCGTCGGGATGCCATCTGCGGTGCGGGCGAGGTCGAGCAGGTGGGCTCGCTCGGTGTCATCGAGTTGCAGTGCGCGCGAGATCGCGTCCAGAACGGATGCGGATGCCCCGGCGATCGCGCCGCGCTCGAGCTTGGAGTAGTACTCCACGCTCACCCCCGCCAGGGCGGCGACCTCACTGCGCCGCAACCCCACCACACGGCGGTTAGGACCGACGGTGAGGCCGACCACATCGGGAGTGACCCGTGCGCGGCGTGTCATGAGGAACTCGCGGACCTCTGCTCGATTGTCCATCGATCCCAGGCTAGAGCGGTCGCGCCCCCTGAGGGAGACCCTGCGAGGGCACCCCTGGGGCCTCAGGTCGAGTGAAGGGTGCCCTCCTGGTACACCCTTCATCAGGGACTCCCGCGATTCGGCGAACGGGGCGAGGGTTGTGTCATGCCCGATCAGTCACCGACCGCCCCGTCCGCCCTTCGGCGCGCCCTGCCGACGCTCCTCCTGCTGCTGACGGTGTTCGGTCCGATCTCGATGGACCTCTACCTCCCCGCGCTTCCCGCGCTCACCGCGGACCTCGGCGCGGTCACCTCGGTCGCGCAGCTGACGGTCACCGCCTGCCTCATCGGACTCGCCGGCGGCCAGCTGGTCGCCGGGCCGCTGTCCGATCGGTTCGGGCGTCGCGGGATCCTGCTGACGGGCATCGTCGCGTACATCGCCACTTCCGCCCTGTGTGCGATCAGTCCCACCGTCGAGCTGCTGATCGCGGCGAGGTTCGTGCAGGGACTCGCCGGCGGTGTAGGGATCGTCATCGCGCAGGCCGCCGGCCGAGACATCTACGCGGGCGGGGCACTGATCCGCTTCTACGGGCGGCTCACGGTCGTCGGCGGATTCGCCGCGATCATCGGCCCGCTTCTCGGCGGCCTCCTCAACTCCTTCGCCGACTGGCGCGGACTGTTCGTGTTCCTCGCCCTGATCGGCGCCGGCATCCTCCTCGTCACCCTGCGGGTGTTCCGCGAAACACTTCCGGCTACGAACCGCACGCGGGGAGGGTTCGGACAGACGATGCACGACTACCGGACTCTGCTGGCAGATCGCGTGTTCCTGGGGGCCGTGCTCAACCAAGGGTTCCTGTACGCGGCGCTGTTCGCCTACCTGGCGGGGTCGACGTTCGTGCTGCAGGACATCTACGGCCTCTCGCCGCTCAGCTACGCGCTGGCATTCGGACTGAACTCCGCCGGTTTCATGGCATTCGGATACCTCGCCGGGCGTGCCGCCGAGCGATGGAGCGTCCGCGGCACACTCACAGTCGGCACGATCGTCGCCGGGTTCGGCGGGCTCGGCCTGCTCGCCTCGGGCATCGTCGCCGTGCCGCTGTGGGTGGTGATCGTGTCGCTGTTCCTCCTCGCCGGCGGCGTCGCGATCTCCTCGCCACCCGCGACGACGCTCGCTCTGGTGGACTACCCGCAGATGGCCGGAACGGCGTCCTCACTACTCGGCATGGTCCGGTTCGGGTTCGGCGGTGTCGCCGCACCGCTGGTCGGAGTCGCCGGCGCGCTGAGCATCCTCCCGCTGGGCGTCGTCACCACCGTCGCCGTGCTCCTCGCCGGCCTCGCCTACCTCGTGCTGGCCCGCTCGGCCCCGCCCGCTCCGTCCGCCGCCCCGGCGGCGCACCCCATCCCCGTCAGTTCCCAGAAATGAGGAAGAACACCATGCGTCAGGTCACCATGTACGCTCCCGGCGACGTCCGCGTCGAAGATCGCGACAACCCGACCATCCTCGAACCCACGGATGCGATCATCCGCCTCTCAGCGTCGTGCATCTGCGGCTCCGACCTCTGGCCATACCGAGGTGCCGAGCCGCTATCGACCACACCGCAGCCGATGGGCCACGAGTACGTCGGCGTCGTCACCGAGATCGGCGCCGACGTGAGGAACGTGAAAGTCGGCGACTTCGTCGTCGGATCGTTCGTCGCCTCCGACAACACGTGCGAGATCTGCCGGGCCGGGTACCAGTCCCGGTGCGTGCACAACGTCATGATGGGCGCGATCGGCACGCAGTCCGAGTACGCCCGCATCCCCCTCGCCGACGGCACACTCGTCGCCACCCCCGAACATCCCGACGCCGACCTCATCCCGTCGCTGCTGGCTGCCTCGGATGTGCTCGGCACGGGGTGGTTCGCCGCCGTCGCCGCAGAGGCCGGTCCCGGCAAGACCGTCGCCGTCGTCGGCGACGGGGCGGTCGGGCTCCTCGGCATCCTCGCCGCACGGGAGCTCGGTGCGGACCGGATCATCGCGATGTCGCGCCACGCCGACCGGCAGGCGCTCGCGCGCGAGTTCGGTGCGACCGACATCGTCGAAGAGCGGCGCGATGCCGGTGTAGCCAGGATCAAGGAGTTGACGAACGGTCTCGGCGCGCACTCGGTGATCGAGGCCGTCGGCACGCAGGAGTCGATGGAGCAGGCGATTCGGGCGACCCGGCCCGGCGGGCACATCGGCTACGTCGGCGTCTCGCACGACGTCTCGCTCGACGGACTGGAGCTGTTCTTCTCCGGCGTGCACCTGCACGGCGGACCGGCGCCAGTGCGACGGTTCCTGCCCGACCTGATCCAGCTGATCTGGGACCGCAAGATCGACCCCGGTGTCGTCTTCGACCTCACCCTCCCGCTCGAGGATGCCGCCGCCGGGTACGCCGCGATGGACGAGCGCCGCGCCACCAAAGTGCTGCTCACGCTCTGACACCCGCTCGCGCAGCAGAGAACCGACCAGGAGATCCGAATGAACATCGAACCGGCCTCACCGACCGTGAAGAACCCGCCCGAGCAGTTCGCGGGCGACGTATGGGTCGACATGATCGCCACCCCGAACACCGCCGATCAACGCATGTCGGTCGCGATCGTACGGTTCGCTCCCGGAGCCCGCACCGCCTGGCACTCGCACGCGCGCGGCCAGTACCTGCGCGTCACCCAGGGCGTTGCCCGGTTCGGCACCCGAGACGGCCAGATCATCGAGGTCCATCCCGGCCAGACGCTGTACACCCCGCCAGGGCAGGACCACTGGCATGCCGCCGCATCCGGGTTCTTCATGGAGCACATCGCGATGTTCGAGGCCGGCGACGACCCGGCCACCAGCACCGTCTGGAAGGAGCACGTCACCAATGCCGAGTACCAAGGGCTCGCCGATGCCGAGGTCGACGGGGGTGACCGATGAGGAAGCCGCTTCTGCCCGCACTTGCCGCAGTTGTCCTCGCGGCGCTTCTCACCGGCTGCGGGACGACCACGGAAGCGACGCCCGGCGCCGGCCCGACGAGCCCGTCCGCGACGTCGACCTCGCCCGCGCCGGCTCAGACGGAATCGCCACCCGCGCCGACCCGGTCGGAGTCCGCCGCCGTCGATCAGATCGTGGGCACCGTCGTGCGTTTCGCGTCCGACCGGACCTCGGTGGGTGTCACCGTCGGGGAGGACAGCCCCACCGTGCGCGACTTCCTCTCCCGGCTTCCGCTCGAGATGACGTTCGAGGAGTTCAACGGCCGGGAGAAGATCGCCTACTTCGACCCGGAACTGACGACCGAGGGATCGCCGGGATCCGACCCGGAGAACGGGGATCTCATCTACTTCGCGTCGTGGGGGAACCTGGGGTTCTATTACAACGCCGATGGCATCGACTACTCGGACGCCACCATTCACATCGGGACGTACTCCGCCGCCGCCGACCAGCTCGCGCTCCTCGAGGGCGGCCAGGTCACGATAGAGGTCGTCGGCGAGTGACGGCGATGTTCAGACGCCGGTCCACACCGGGGAATCGGGGCTTCTGGGCCTCGCGCTCGACGACCGGCAACGCCTTTACGCCTACTCGACCGGTGCGGATGAGAACCGCATCCACCGATTCACCCTTACGCGGGAAGTATGCCACGACGGGTGACGCCGGCCGACGGGAGGCAGCCCAGAGTCTCGACGATCCCGGCGGGAAGATCCTCCGGATGACCCCGAACGGGGGCATCCCGGGCGACAACCCATTCCCCGGCTCGCTCGTGTACAGCCTCGGACACCGCAACCCTCAGGGGATCGCGTGGGACGCGGACGGCAACCTGTTCGCTGCGCCAGAGCATCTTCAGAGCGTTCCAGATGGAGACCCGACCTCGGCGACCTCTACGCCAAGGCCGAACCAGCCGAACGGCGCATGCTCAACCGGGCACTCTTCGACCGGATCACCCTCGAAGACGACGACACCGCGACCATCACACCCAAGCAGGCCATCGCCACGATCCTCGCCAGCGACCCCAGTCCCCACAACGAACGAACCCTGCCCGGCGTTGAAGCGGGGCAGGGTTCGAACGTTTCCGATTACGTGGACCTGAGGGGATTCGAACCCCTGACCTCTTCATTGCGAACGAAGCGCGCTACCAACTGCGCCACAGGCCCGTGAACCTCAGCAAGATTATCATGACTCGGCGAGCGCGATGCGCACCGACGACGGGTCAGCCGGCCGCGCGCTGGCGCAGCATCTCACGCACGTGCGCTTCGATCTCGGCGTCGTCGATGTGACCCATCCGCGCCACCCGCGCCTGCTCCAGCTGGGGCGGCCGCTCGGCCTCGGCGCGCTCGCGCAACGGCTCGTCCAGCGTCGCCTGACGCAGCCGTTCCCGCGCTGCCGCAGCATCCAGCACCGCTGCCGCGCGCGATCCGGCCGACGAGGCGAGGGGCCGGGGCAGCTCCCGCGGCTGCCAGCCACGCTCGTCGCCGACCGCGAAATCGTGCACCGGCAGCGCGGTCCGCCCGGCAGCAAACGTCCGGACCACGACCGGTGCGGCCTCGGCCCGTGCGCGCACCCGCGCCATCCGCACCAGCAGCAGGGCGCACCCGACCGCCACCGCCGACCCGGCCCACACGAGCGTCTGCACGCCGGTCGCCAAAAGCGGCAGCACCCCGAGACCGGCCACGATCAGGCCGAGCGCACCGACGATCGTCACGGTCAGCCGTGCCCGGCGCCGAGCACGGGTCCGCCGCACCTCGGGCAGCCGCTGCACGGCGGCGCGCTGCGCGCGCGCCTGCTCGAGCCGGACCTGCCGCATTGCGTGCTCGGTCCGCTGCTGCTCCACGAGCGTCTGTGTGGCGAGGTCCTCCTGCTCGGCCTGCGCGCGTCTGGCGAGCCCATCGCGTTCGGCCTGCGCCTTGCGCGCCAGCTTCTGCTGGGCCAGCGCCGTGCGCGCGGTCAGCTCGAGCCGCACCTCGTCGGGTGTCTCGCTGGTCTCGGCCAGCACCCGCAGCGCCTGGTTCAGCCGTACCGCATTGCGCGTGGCCGCATCGTACTGATGCCGACTGTGCCAGCTCGGCAGCAGGTACACCAGCCACAGCGCCACCGCCACCAGCACGATGACCCCGCCACCCCACACCTGCCCACCCATGCACACCACGGTATGCGACCGGCACCGCCTTCGGCGGCAACGCTCCGCGTGTCGGACCGGCGGAGGGGCTCAGACCTGCCGGTCCGCCGGCGGGATGGCGGCGGCGGACTGCGGCGCGCGCCCGGCCACCCACCGCGCCAGCACACCATCGGGCACGTCTTCGCGCGTGAGCGCGAACGCGTAGTGGTCACGCCAGTCGCCGTCGATGTGGATGTAGCGCCGACGCAGGCCCTCGTAGCGGAAGCCGAGCTTCTCGACGACCCGCAGACTGGCCTTGTTCTCGGGGCGGATGCAGATCTCCATGCGGTGCAGCCGCATCTCGCGGAAGCAGAAGTCGGTCGCCAGCGCCACGGCGGTCGGCGTGACGTCACGACCGGCGTAGTTCTCGCTGACCCAGTACCCGATGGTCGCCGAGGCGAGTGAGCCGCGCGCGATCCCCCACACGTTCAGCTGACCGGCGACGGCGCCTTCCCACTCCATCACGAACGGCACGCCGTTGCCGTCGCGGTACTGCTGCAGCAGCCGCCGGATGCTCAGGCGCATGTCCAGCGACACCGGACCGTCCGGGCTGGTCGCCTCCCACGGCCGCAGCCAGCCGCGGTTGGAGATCAGTTGATGCTGCAGCACGCGCGCGTCCTTGGTCCGGATCAGCCGGATCGAAACGGCCCCATGCTGCTGCGGGTCGGTGAGATCCACTTCGCCCCCTCGCACGGCGCCTACAGCGTCGCCGCGAACTCCTTGAACCAGGGCCGCAGCTCCGGTCCCAGGTCCGCCCGATCGGCAGCCAGCTGCACGATGGCCTTGATGTAGTCGACCTTATCGCCGGTGTCATAGCGGCGTCCACGGAAGACCACCCCATACACCCCGGCCTCCGGATCCTGAGCCATCTCCTGCAGCGCATCGGTGAGCTGGATCTCGCCGCCCTTGCCGGGCGGGGTGTGCTCGAGGACGCCGAACACCTCCGGCGGCAGCACATAGCGGCCGATGATGGCCAGATTCGACGGCGCGTCCTCGTTGCTGGGCTTCTCGACCAGGCCGGTGACCCGCACCACGTCCGCCTCGCCGGTCGCCTCGACGGCGGCGACACCGTACATGTGGATCTGGGCCGGGTCGACCTCCATCAGCGCGATCACGGCAGCGCCGCGCTTGTCGAACGCGGCCAGCATGGTCGTCAGCAGCGGGTCACGCGAGTCGATGAGGTCATCGCCCAGCAGCACGGCGAACGGATGGTCGCCGACATGGGCCTTGGCGCGCAGGACCGCATGTCCGAGCCCGAGCGGATCGCCCTGACGCACCGTGTGGATGTCGGCCAGGTCGCTGGAGTACTGCACCTTCCGGAGCCGGTCGTCGTCGCCCTTGCGCTGCAGGGTCGACTCCAATTCGGGCACGGCGTCGAAGTGATTGGCGATCGTGTTCTTGTTGCGACCCACGACGATCAGCACATCGTCGATCCCGGAGTCCACGGCCTCTTCCACGACGTATTGGATCGCCGGCTTGTCCACGACCGGCAGCATCTCTTTGGGCATCGCCTTGGTTGCGGGCAGGAAGCGGGTACCGAGGCCCGCGGCGGGGATCACGGCCTTGAAGGGCTTGTGGGTCATCCCCATATGTTATCGACCGTAGAATCAGGAGCATGGCCGACCCGATCGACAATGCCAAGCGCGCGCTGCGCGCTGAACTGCGCGAACGTCGCCAATTGCTCACCGAGGCCGCACGGCGTGACGCCGAATCCGGGATCACCACGCAGCTGAATGCCCTGGTGCAGGCCACCGGGGCACGGTCGGTCTCGTGCTACCTGTCCACGCGGACCGAGCCGGGCACGCGTGCCTTCGTGCGCGCCGCCACCGAGCGCGGCATCCGCGTGCTGCTGCCCATCACCCGCGTCGACGGCCTGCTGGACTGGGCCGTCGCCGATCCGGACGGCGAACTGGTCGAGGGTCTGCTCGGGATGCCCGAGCCGGCCGGCGATCTGCTCGGCCCCATCGCGGTGGGCGAGGTCGACCTGATGATCATTCCCGCCGCCGCCGTCGATCGCACCGGAATGCGACTGGGCTGGGGCCGCGGATATTTCGACAAGACGATCGGCTCGATGCAGGACGGCCCGCCGGTGTACGCGGTCGTCTACGACACCGAGCTCGTCGACGAGGTGCCGCGCGACGTGCACGACCAGCCGGTCGGCGGCGTCGTCACGCCCACACGCACCGTGACACTCGCGCCACAGCGGCGCTGACAGGAGAGCAATGCCCACTTACGCGTATGCCTGCAAGCAGTGCGGTCATCATTTCGATGCCGTGCAGTCCTTCGCCGACCCGGCACTGACCGTCTGCCCGGTGTGCGGCGGCGCGCTGCGCAAGCAGTACGGCTCGATCGGGGTCACCTTCAACGGCCCGGGCTTCTACCGCACCGACTCGCGCAAGACGCCGTCCCCCGGTCACGGGCACAGCCACAGCCACAGCTCGGGCAGCGGTGCGACCACATCGCCGAAGCCGGAGAAGACCGAAAAGCCGAAGGCCGCACCGACGCCGACTGCGGCATCCTGACGCGAGCACCCGGCCCGGCCGGAACCAACACCAGACGCCCCGCGGAACGGATCCACGGGGCGTCTGGTGTGTCAGTCAGGCAGCTGCGGGCTGCTCAGTGCCGCAGTGCAGGCACTTGCTCGCCGCGGCCGGAAGGTCTTCGGACAGGCACGCCGGGCAGGTCTTGGTGGGTGCCGGGTCGCCGAACACGGTCACGCCGCGCCGGGCCTGGATCGTCTTGTACGGCACGACGATCACGAAGTACACCACCGCCATGAAGATGATGAAGTAGATGATCGCCGAGATGAACGAGCCCAGGTCCAGGTAGGTGGCCTTGTTGCCCGCCGCGCCCAGCTGCCAGCCGAGGCCGACGCCCTTGCCGCCTCCGGCCGCCGCGATCAGCGGGTTGATGACGAAGTCTGTGAAGGCCTTCACCAGAGTGCTGAACGCCAGTGCGACGACCAGCCCGATGGCTACGGTGATCACGTCTCCGCGCATCAGGAAGTTCTTGAATCCACGAATCATTTGCTGCCCCCTCTGACAGGCGGCGGTGGTCTACCGCCGCCTCACACAATAGGGCAGCGACGTTCCGATGTCAGTGGGTCCCGCGCGTGTCGGCGCGCCCGGCGCTCAGTAGTGCGGCGGCTTCTCGCGCCGCATCCGCTCGTCGTTGGGGCCGACATTCCCCTCCGGCGTCTGCTCGTCGGCGGCGACGGGCTCGGCCGTGGTCCCCGGTGCCGGCGTCAGCCGTGCGCGCCGCGCACCGCGCGCATGCACGATCCGCTGGCGGCGGATGGGATCAGTCGACATCGATCGGCTGCGTGTCGGCATCGGCGGTCGGGGTCTCCGGGTGCACGCCCAGGATGCCGGCGATCCGCGCCGCGACATCGGCGGGATTGCTGTAGAGATCGAAGGAGTGCACGCGTACATAATGCCACCCGAGCCGGCGCAGCACCTGTGGGCGCAGCCGCAGCGACTCGCGCAGCGACCCGGCGCCGGTCTCGGGGTCGCTCTCGGCGATCACCGCCTTGCCGCCGTACTGGGCCACCAGCGGCAGCAGGCCGCGGTAGTGCACGTCCACCGAGACGCCCAGGCGTCGCAGCTCGCGCGCGAGGGCGAGCGTGAGCGGGTCGGCGAGATCCTCCAGCCGCGCGTCGCGCGCCCGCGTGGCGATGCCGCCGAGCACCGTCATCAGGGTGGCCGCACCGTATTGCAGACGCCCGTCGTCGAATGCCGACGGCCGGATGCAGGAGACGATCACCATCGAGCGGCGGGCGCGGGTCATTCCCACCGTCAGCAGCCGCTCGCCGTCCGGTGTGGACAGGTCGCCGAAGTCGCTGAGCACCCGGCCATGCCGGGTCAGGCCGAAGCCGAGCGAGAAGATCACGCGGTCCCGGCTCTCGGCGACCGATTCCTCCAGCGTCAGCACGGCCAGCGGCTCGGCGGTGTCGCGCGAGACGAAGTCGGCCACGTCCGAACGGCCGGCGAAGGCGGCATCCACCGCCACGCGCACCCGCTCGGCATGCCGCGCGCTGGCGGTGACCACCATCAGCGACTCGGCGCCGCGATTGACGGCATGCTCGATCACGAGGGTGACCACGCGCGCGACCTCGGCGTCCGGGCTCTCCACGGCGCCGGTGTCGGGATCGGGCACGCCCATCCCGCCCTCGACGTAGTCGACCGACAGGCTGCCGCGGCCCAGGTACGAACCGGCCCAGGGCAGCGAGACGAGCTCGCCGCCGTAGAAGGCGTCGTTGACCAGCTCGGCGAGGTCCTCGCCGCCGGCGCGGTAGCTGTGCGTGAGCGTCTCGACCGGCAGCAGCTCGGCCAGGCGCTCGAAGACGCTGATCGCGTCGAACGGCTCGGCGGACTCGTCCGGCTCGTCCTCCGGGCCGAGCGGTCCGGTGGCGATCCGGAAGGGTGTGGGCTGCTGGGTGACCGGGTCACCGAACGCGACCACCTGACGCGCCCGCCGCAGCGCGGGGGCGGCTTCGGCCAGCGACAGCGCGCCGGCATCGGCCAGCAGCACGACATCGAATTCGACGTCGTCGGGGATGCGCGGCACCTCGTACGGCGAGGCGATCCAGGCCGGCACGAGCGTGGCCGACAGGGCGGGAGCGGTGCGCACCAGCTCGGTCGCCGTGATCTCGCCGGCCTGCAGCGCGCGCTTGAGACGCGCCGCTTCGTCGGCGTGATCGACGATGCCGATCCGCCACTGCGTGGAAAGGCGCGCGGCCAGCAACGAGCCGGATGCCGCGACATGGGCCTCGTCCACCAGTCGGTAGTCGCGTTCCAGACGGTCCACCACGGCGGTGTTCGCGCCCAGCAGCGCCCGGTCCGAGCGCAGCAGGTACTCCAGCGCGGACTGCCACCAGGCGTACTCCAGTTCGGCGCGCACCCGGTCTTCGCTCACGTGTCGCACCGACAGCTCGACCAGCAGCTGCTCCAGGCCCATCTGGGCCAGCTCGGCGCGCAGGCTCGCGCGCTCGATGAGGTTGTCGAAGTACTCGGACTCGGCCGCCAGCCCCGCCAGCTCCCGCACCAGCCGCTGCACCGGCAGAGTGCTCAGCGCTTCGGGCCGGCCGTGGTCGGCGCGCCGCAGCACCTGGTCGAGCTCGTCCAGCCCCGCCTGCGTGCGCTGCCACACGCCGTGCACGTCGGCCAGGCCCACCGGGACCTCCGGCACGGCGATGGCGGCGTCGGCGTAGGACTCCCACTGCGTGCGCTGCTGCTGGATGCGCACCAGCGCGTCGTACATGTCGGTCACGTGCACGCCGGGCCGCACGTACTCGCGCGACAGGCGGCGCAGCCGACGGCGGTTGGCGCCGGACAGCTGCGGCGCGTCGCGACGCGGCGCGTGCGCGGCGATGAGCTCGCCCAGCGGGCGCTCGAACACGGTGGGGCTGAACTTGTCGAGCGAATCACGGATGCCGCGCAGCAGGTCCAGGTACTGACCCAGCTCTGCCACGGTGCGAAATGGCCGCATCCGCGTCTGCGCGATCAGCGCGTAGCCGCGCTCCAGCAGGGCCGGCACATCGTCGCGGTGCAGGCGGTGGGCCAGCGCGTGGGCGCTGCGCGCCGCCTCGGTCGAGGCGAAGGCCACGCCGTACCACGGCGAGTCGTCCGGCCCGAACCGGAACTCGCCCAGGCGCGCGGCGGTGGTCAGCTTGTCGGCCGCCTGCGGGCGGCTGGACCTCAGCCGCTGCAGCGTGGCGGCATCGAAGCGGGCGGCGGTGCCGGGGCTCTGGCCGGCGGCGGCCAGTGCAGTCAGCTCGCGCACGACGTCCAGCGCCGACGCGCCGAGTTCCGGGCGCGGCGCCGCCAGCGCGCCGCGATAGTCGCGCAGCACCGTGCGCAGCCGCACCAGCGCATCGTCGATGTCGGCGATCTTCGGCTGTGCGGCTTTCTCGTTGCGGCCGATGGCACGGATCAGGTCGCGGCGCAGGTGCGTGGGCGAGACCGCCAGGCCGCCCAGTCCGATGCCGGCCAGCCGGTGCCGCACGCCCTCCAGTGTGGAACGGCGCGCGCTGACCACGAGCACGCGCTTGCCGTCGTCGATGAGTGCCCCCAGCGCGTTGATCACCGTCTGGGTGCCGCCGGTGCCGGGCAGCGTGTGCACGACGAGGGACTGGCCGTCGGTGATCCGCGCGAGCACCTCCTCCTGCTCGGCGTCGGCGTCCAGCAGCAGCGTGTCGGATGCCGGTGGCCGCTCATCCGGATCGGTGACGGCGGGCCGGCGCCGGTGCAGCATCAGCAGCTCGCGGTCGCCGCTGTGGCCGGCCAGCGCGTTCAGCACCGGGGAGTCGAGGTCGACGAGGTCGCGCTGGATGTGCGCGCCGACATCGCCGAAGGTGGAGATCACGAGGCGCGGGCGCACGCTGAAGGACGGGATGTGCGCGGTCAGCCGGCGCAGCATGTCGATGACCGTCTGCGGCCGGAACACGCCGCCGTCGCGCACCAGCGCCGCCAGGCGCGCGCCGTCGACCTGCACGTCGAACTGCTCGGCCAGGGCGCGCACCAGCTCGGGGTTGGCAGTGAAGGAGCCGTGCAGCTTGAGCTCGAAGTCGCGCAGGTGCCGGCGGATGGCGGTGGGACGCAGCAGCACCGGGGCGCTGTGCATGCGATCGTCGTGGGTCCAGGTCGCCAGACCCACGCCCAGGCGCACCAGATCCAGCCCGCGGGCGGTGCGCAGCTCGACGTTCTTCGCGACGATCTGACCGGCGGTGATCCGCGCATTGCGCAGCGCGACCTCGTCGCGGAACAGGTTCGACAGCAGCGTGGAGCGACCGGTGATGAACTGCGGCAGGCTGCCCGGGTGCGCCCCGGTCATCTCGATGCCGACGTCGACCCCCTCGTGGAAGCACAGCAGCGTGGAGCGGCCGCCGAGGCCGGCCGCCTGGTCGCGGATGCGCTCGCGCTCCGGCTCGGCCACGTGCATCACGCTCACCCCCGACTCCGCGAGCGTGAGTGATTCCGGCATCACATCCGCCGGGGCCGCGTCTGCCACGCCTGCCACCGCACCGCCGCCCTCACCTCGCCACACAGACATACCCTAAGCGGAGCGTCGCCCGGGCGCCGGTACCCTGGGGGAGTTTCATGCGAATCGGCGCGACGCGCCGGACTGATCGGCCGTTCCTCCCCAGCCGGGGGCGCGGATGCCGCTGTGCACAGATCGGCCGCTGCGGCGCCCGGCGCCCTCGCACGCTTGCCAGGATGGGAGCATGACGACCTTCGCAGTGCACTCCACCCCGGTAGGCGACGTGCTGCTGGTCAGCGGCGACGAGGGGCTGGTCACCGCCGACGTGCTGCGCGGCGATGAACAGGAACGGGATCTCTACGCCCTCCTCGCACGGCTGACCCGCAGCCTGCGCACCGTGATCGGCCGGGACGACGACGGCGCCGGGCAGGTGCGCCGGCAGCTGGACGAGTACTTCGCCGGGTCGCGGCGACGATTCGACGTGCCGCTGGACTGGCGGCTGGTGCAGGGATTCGCGCGCGCGGCGCTGCAACAGGTCTGCGACGTGCCATACGGCCAGACCGCCGGGTACGGCGAGATCGCAGCGATGGCCGGCCATCCCCGTGCGGCGCGGGCCGTGGGCAACGCCTGCGCCGGCTCACCGTTCTCGATCATCGTCCCGGTGCACCGGGTGGTGCACGCCGACGGCACGATCGGCGGGTACGGCGGTCGGCTCGAGGTCAAGCGGTTCCTGCTCGAGCTCGAGCGCGCTGCCGGCGAGTAGGCCGCCGGCAGCGCACCCGGCACTTCCGATATCACCGTATTGACCCGCAGAATACGGCGGTATTGCTGCGATCGGGGGAATAGATCACAGGCGTTCGTATTGCATTGACCCAGCAATAGCGTGACGCACGGAATTCTTATTGGCGCGAATTCGACTTCGACCGCTAATGTATTCTCATGGCTCGCAAAATCGTGCATCAGCTCGTTGACGACATCGACGGCACCACCCTCGACCCGGGATCCGGTCAGACCGTGCTGTTCTCTCTGGACGGTGTCTCCTATGAGATAGATCTCACCGACCAGAACGCCGCCCGGCTTCGCGAAGCGCTGGCGCCCTTCGTGGCGGCGGCCCGCGCTGTGGGCGGCTCGCGTCGGCGCGGCACCGGCTCGCGCACGGCCGGCGGCGCCGGACGGCGCGACTATGCGCCGATCCGGGCGTGGGCGGCGGCGAACGGCTACACCGTGTCCGATCGCGGCCGGGTGCCGGCGACGATTCTCGACGCGTACGACGCCGCGCACTGAATCAGCGGATAACCCGCATCGGGAGCCGTCCGGCACCCTTATTCGGCGCATTGATATTCGTCACATACGCGGACCGCTCCGGTCGCGGGCTTAGGCTTGATTTGTCCCGTTCACTTGGAAAGGCCCGTGCATGCCCGGCATCCACCCCGATATCACCACCGCGTTCGGCAACACTCCGCTGGTGCGCCTGAATCACCTCACGGCCGATCTCGGCGCCGAGGTGCTGGCAAAGCTCGAGTACTACAACCCCGGCTCGAGCGTCAAGGACCGGCTGGGCATCGCTCTGGTCAACGCGGCCGAGGCCTCGGGCGAGCTCAAGCCGGGCGGCACGATCGTGGAGTCCACGAGCGGCAACACCGGCATCGCGCTGGCCCTGGTGGGCGCAGCCCGCGGCTACCACGTCATCATCACGATGCCGGCGTCGCTGTCCAAGGAGCGCCGCTATCTGCTGCGGGCCCTGGGCGCCGAGGTCGTGCTGACCGACCCGCACAAGGGCATGACCGGTGCGATCGCGATCGCCGAGGACATCGTCGCCAAGACGGAGGGGGCGATCCTGGCGAAGCAGTTCGACAACCCCGCGAACGCCGAGATCCACCGCACCACCACCGCCGAGGAGATCTGGCGCGACACCGACGGCGACGTCGATGTCTTCGTGGCCGGCGTCGGCACCGGCGGCACCATCACCGGTGTCGGCCAGGTGCTCAAGCAGCGCAAGCCGGACGTGCGCGTGGTGGCCGTCGAGCCCAGCGACTCGCCGCTGCTGGCCACCGGGCACCCGGGCCCGGCGCGGATCCAGGGCATCGGCCCGAACTTCGTGCCGCCGGTGCTGGACACGACGATCTACGACGAGGTCATCGGCGTGGGCTACGAGGACTCGCTGAGCACCTCGCGGGCCCTGGCCGCCCGGGAGGGCATCCTGTGCGGCATGTCGGCCGGAGCCGCCGTGTGGGCGGCGCTGCAGGTCGCCGCACGGCCCGAGAACGCGGGCAAGCGGATCGTCGTGATCGTGCCCGACACGGGTGAGCGGTATCTGAGCACGGCCCTGTTCGCGGACGTGCGCGAGGCCTGACATGTCGGTCTGGTCACGGATCCGTGAGGATGTCGCCGCAGCACGGCTGCGGGATCCGGCCGCGCGCAGCGGCCTGGAGATCGCGCTGCTGTACCCGGGGTTGCACGCCGTGTGGGCCTACCGCGTGTGGCATGCGCTGTGGGTGCGCCGGCTGCGGTTCGTCGCGCGCGCCGGGTCGCAGGTGACCCGATGGCTCACCGGCATCGAGATCCACCCCGGCGCAGAGATCGGCCGCCGGCTGTTCATCGACCACGGCATGGGTGTCGTGATCGGCGAGACGACCGAGATCGGCGACGACGTGATGCTCTACCACGGGGTGACCCTGGGCGGCCGCACCCGCAACGCGGGCAAGCGGCATCCGACCATCGGCGACGGGGTCGCCGTCGGCGCCGGAGCCAAAGTGCTGGGGCCGATCACGATCGGCGCGGGCAGCGCGGTCGGGGCGAATGCCGTCGTGACGCGCGATGCGCCGCCCGACAGCGTCCTGGTCGGGGTGCCGGCGAAGCCGCGCGCCCATCGGCCCGGCGAGGACACCCGGGCCCTCCTGACGGCGCCCGAATACTACATCTGACCGGTCAGGACGCGTCGGCCAGTGCCGCCAGGCGCTCCTGCTCGTCGGCCTGGATCGCCGACTCGATGACCGGATCCAGAGCGCCGTCCATCACCTGATCGAGGTTGTACGCCTTGTAGCCGGTGCGGTGGTCGGCGATCCGGTTCTCCGGGAAGTTGTAGGTGCGGATCCGCTCGGAGCGGTCCATGCCGCGGATCTGCGAGTGTCGGGCATCGGATGCCGCCGCCGCCAGCTCCTCCTGCTGCCGGGCCAGCAGCCGCGCGCGCAGCACGCGCATGCCGGCCTCGCGGTTCTGCAGCTGGCTCTTCTCGTTCTGCATCGAGACGACGATGCCGGTCGGCAGGTGCGTGATGCGCACCGCGGAGTCGGTGGTGTTCACCGACTGGCCGCCGGGGCCGGAGGACCGGTAGACGTCGATCTTCAGGTCGTTCGGGCCGATCTCTATCTCTTCGGGCTCATCGACCTCGGGGAAGACCAGCACGCCGGTCGTCGAGGTGTGGATGCGCCCTTGCGACTCGGTGGCCGGCACCCGCTGCACGCGGTGCACGCCGCCCTCGTACTTCAGGTGCGCCCAGACGCCCTGCGCCGGGTCGGCGGCGGAGCCCTTGATCGCGACCTGCACGTCCTTGTAGCCGCCCAGGTCCGATTCGTTACGCTCGAGCAGCTCGGTCTTCCAGCCCTTCGAGGCGGCGTACTGCAGGTACATGCGCAGCAGATCAGCGGCGAACAGCGCCGACTCGGCGCCGCCCTCGCCCTGTTTGATCTCCATGATCACGTCGCGGGCGTCATCGGGGTCGCGCGGGATCAGCAGCCGGCGCAGCCGCTCCTGCGCCTGTGCCAGGTGCTCGGCGAGCTCGGGCACCTCTGCGGCGAAGGCGTCGTCCTCGCGCGCGAGCTCGCGTGCGGCATCCAGATCATCGGATGCCGCACGCCAGGCGTCGTACGCCGCGACGATCTTCGACAGCTCGGCGTAGCGGCGGTTCACCCGCTTGGCGCGCGCCGCATCCGCGTGCACGGCCGGGTCGGACAACTCCTCCTGGACGGCCTTGTGCTCCTGGAGCAGAGCCCTCACGGACTCGAACATGGCGGGCTCGGACACGGCGCGCCACCCTCAGCGGATGCTGTTCTCGTGCCCGTGGCTGTGGCCGCCCCCGTGGCCTGCGGCCGGCGCGGGAATCGACTTCTGCATCTGCACGAGGAACTCGACGTTGGACTGCGTCTCCTTCAGCTTGCCGAGCACGACCTCCAGGGCCTGCTGCGGGTCCAGGCCCGCCAGTGCGCGGCGCAGCTTCCAGGTGATCCTGACCTCGTCGGGGTTCAGCAGCATCTCTTCGCGGCGGGTGCTGGACGCGTTCACGTCCACTGCCGGGAAGATCCGCTTGTCGGCCAGCTGGCGGCTCAGTCGCAGTTCGCTGTTGCCGGTGCCCTTGAACTCCTCGAAGATGACGTCATCCATCTTGGAGCCGGTCTCCACCAGCGCCGTGGCCAGGATCGTGAGCGATCCGCCGTTCTCGATGTTGCGAGCGGCGCCGAAGAAGCGCTTGGGCGGGTACAGCGCCGCCGCGTCCACGCCGCCGCTGAGCACGCGGCCGCTGGTGGGCGCCGACACGTTGTAGGCGCGGCCGAGCCGCGTGATCGAATCCAGCAGCACGACCACGTCGCGGCCGAGCTCGACCAGTCGCTTGGCGCGCTCGATGGCCAGCTCCGCGACCGTGGTGTGGTCCTCGGCGGGGCGGTCGAAGGTCGAGGCGATGACCTCGCCCTTGACCGTGCGCTCCATGTCGGTGACCTCTTCGGGACGCTCGTCGACGAGGACGACCATCAGGTGCACCTCGGGGTTGTTCGTCGCGATGGCGTTCGCGATCTGCTGCAGCACGATCGTCTTGCCGGCCTTGGGCGGTGCGACGATGAGCCCGCGCTGACCCTTGCCGATCGGGGCGATCAGGTCGATGATGCGCTGGGTCAGCTTCTCGGGCACCGTCTCCAGGCGCAGGCGCTCCTGCGGGTACAGCGGGGTCAGCTTGCCGAACTCGACGCGCGCGGCGGCGTCCTCCACGCTGAGCCCGTTGATCGCGTCGACCTTGACCAGGGCGTGGTACTTCTGGCGGCCGGACTGCTCGCCCTCGCGCGGCTGCTTGATGGCGCCGACGATCGCGTCGCCCTTGCGCAGGTTGTACTTCTTGACCTGGCCCAGCGACACGTACACGTCGTTCGCGCCGGGCAGGTAGCCGGTGGTGCGCACGAAGGCGTAGTTGTCGAGCACGTCCAGGATGCCGGCGATCGGGATCAGGACATCGTCCGCGCTGATCTCGGTCTCGAACTCGTCGCCGCCCTGGCCGCGGCGCTTGCCGCGCTGGCGGTTGCGGCCCGAGTCGTCGTCGCTGTCGGCGGAGGAGCCCTGGTGCTGCGAACCATTGCCGCCGTTGGAGCTGCGGTTGCGGTTGCGGTTGCGGTTGCGGTTGCGGCCGCGTGAGGGCTGATCGCTGCTCTGCTCGTCGGCGTGATCGCCGTGATCGGTGTGATCATCGTGATCGGTGTGATCGCCGTGATCGGTGCGGTCAGTGTGGTCGCCGGCGTGCTCGGCGTCGGATGCCTCGGCGCGCGCCCGGCCCGACCGTCCTCGGCCAGAACCGGTCTGCCCGGCTGCGGCATCCGTCTCGTCTGCGGCGGTTTTCTCGGCCGGCTTGTTGGCGGTCTTGTCCGCGGACGAATCAGCGGGCTCGTCGGCCGGTCGGCCGGCGGCGTTCTCGGCGGATGCGTCAGTGCCCTTGCGGTCGGATGCCTCGACCGGCGCGGCTGCGGACTCGGCCGATGCGGTGTCCGCCTCGGCGGCCGTCTTCTTGGCCGGGGCCCTGCGGGCCCGGGTGGTCTTCTTGACCGGCGCCTCTGCAGACGCGTCGGTGGCGGATGCCTCGGCCGGTGCGCGCGTCTCGGCCGGTGCGGGTGCTTCGGCCGGTGCGGGTGCTTCGGCCGGCGCCTGGGTCTCGGCGGGCGCCGACGACTCGGGCGTGACGACCTCGGTCTTGGCGCGGCGCGGGGCGCGCTTGCGCGGCGCCTTGGCGGGCTCGGCCTCGGCCGGAGCGGCCGCATCGGTGCGGTCGGCGACAGATGCGTCGGCGGTGCGGATCTCGGAGATGGACTCCACGAGTTCTCCCTTGTGAACGATTGGTTGATGATGCATGACCGCACGGCGGCGTCGGTGACGCGCCGGTATGCCCCTGAGCCGGATCAGATACCGGGGACAGGCCCTCAGGACCTGGCCGGTACGATGACGCCGGCTGTCGGGGGCAGTGCGGGGGTTCGCAGAAATGCGATGGAGGGTGAGATTTTTGCGGCCTTACGACGCGTGCGAAGCAGGCTGCTGTGCATCCTCCGAATGCTCCTTCACTGTACCACCCTTGAAGTCGACGGCGAGCAACAGTGGCTCCCAGGGCGTGTCCGTGACGGCGGCCGCCAGCCGCACCGCTTCCAGCCGCCGGCCCGGTCCGTCGGCCAGCACGAGCACGCTCGGCCCGGCGCCGGACAGCACCGCCGCATACCCGGCCTCGCGCAGCCGGTGCACAAGCTGGTCGGTGGCGGGCATCGCCTGGGCACGGTAGTTCTGGTGCAGCTTGTCGTCGGTGGCGGCCAGCAGCAGTTCGGGGCTCTGCGTGAGCGCGGCGATCAGCAGCGCCGAGCGGGACACGTTGAACACGGCGTCCTCGCGCGGCACCTGCAGTGGCGCCAGCGCGCGCGAGATGCGGGTGGGCATCGTGGTCTCGGGCACGAACACGACCGGCGAGACGCCGCGGTGCACGAGCAGCTTCTTGTACTGCGGGCCGTGCTCGTCCAGCCAGGCGATCGTCAGCCCGCCGAACAGTGCGGGTGCGACGTTGTCGGGATGCCCTTCCAGCTCGGTGGCCAGCCGCAGCAGCAGCGAGGGGCCGAACTCGACATCCCCCGCCAGCAGTCCCTGCGCGGCCAGCAGCCCCGCCACGACGGCGGCGCCGGAGGAGCCGAGCCCGCGGCCGTGCGGGATGACGATGCGGGTCGACAGCGCGATCCCGGGCATCCGCCGACCGACCGCCTCGAAGGCGTAGGCCATCGAGCGCACCACGAGGTTGCTCGCGTCGCGCGGCACATTCTCGGCACCGGGACCGTCCACCTCGATGCGCAGCTGCCCTTCGGGCAGCGCCTGCACGATCAGCTCGTCGTACAGGCTCAGGGCCAGGCCCAGAGTGTCGAACCCCGGGCCGAGGTTCGCGCTGGTGGCGGGCACCCGCACCACGACGGCACGGCCGCCCACCACCGGGCTCGGCGGTGCTGGGCTCACTCCGGCGCCTCGGTACGGGACAGGGCGAGCACTTCGGCGACCTCGTGCGTGTCGGCGTCGACGACCATCGGGTGCACCTCGCTGCCGTCGGCGTTGCGCAGCGCCCACTGCGGGTCCTTCAGTCCGTGCCCGGTGACGGTGAGCACGATACGCGCCCCGGCCGGGATGATGCCGGCTTCGGCGCGGTCCAGGAGGCCGGCGACGCTGATCGCCGACGCCGGCTCGACGAAGATGCCGACCTCGGCGGCCAGCAGCTTCTGCGCCGCGAGGATGCGGGTGTCGTCGATCGCGCCGAACCAGCCGTTCGTGGCGTCGCGCGCCTGAAGTGCCAGGTGCCACGAGGCCGGGTTGCCGATCCGGATGGCACTGGCGACCGTCTCGGGGCTGGTGACGACCTCGCCGCGCACGATCGGGGCGGACCCCTCGGCCTGGAACCCGAACATGCGCGGGAGGCGGGTGGATGCGCCGCGCTCGGCCTCTTCCCGGTAGCCGCGGGTGTAGGCCGTGTAGTTGCCGGCGTTGCCGACCGGGATGAAGTGGAAGTCCGGCGCGTCGCCGAGGACCTCGACGATCTCGTAGGCGGCGGTCTTCTGCCCCTCGATGCGGTCGGGGTTGACCGAGTTGACCAGATGCACCGGGTAGTTCGCCGCCAGCTCGCGGGCGATCTCGAGGCAGTCGTCGAAATTGCCGCGCACCTGGATGAGCCGCCCGTCGTGCGCGACCGCCTGGCTCAGCTTGCCCATCGCGATCTTGCCCTCGGGCACCAGCACGGCGGCGGTGATGCCGGCATGCGCGGCATAGGCGGCGGCGGAGGCCGAAGTGTTGCCGGTGGATGCGCAGATCACCGCCTTCGCGCCCTGCTCGACGGCCCGCGACAGGGCCACGGTCATGCCGCGGTCCTTGAACGAGCCGGTGGGGTTCATCCCCTCGTACTTCACCCACACGTCGGCGCCGGTCCGGCGCGAGAGCGCGGGGGCCGGCAGCAGCGGGGTGCCGCCCTCGCCCAGGGTAACGACGGTGGAGGCGTCGGTCACGCCCAGTCGGTCGGCGTATTCGCGGAGTACTCCGCGCCAAAGATGTGCCATCTCAATCTCCTTCCACGCGCAGCACCGAGACGACGCGCTCGACGACGTCGTCCGCGGCGAGCCGGGTCACGGTCTCGCTGAGGTCCTGCTCCAAAGCCTTGTGTGTGCCGATGACCAGGCGGGCGAAGCCCGTGCCCGCCTCGCCCGCGGCTGGTTGCTGCGACTGCTCGACGGTGGCGATCGAGACGTGTCCTTCGCTGAGGATGCCTGCCACCCGCGCCAGCACGCCCGGACGGTCGCGCACCTCGAGGGTGATCTGATAGCGGGTGACCACCTGGCCGATGTCGACCGTGGGCAGGCCGGCCCGGGTCGACTCGCCCACGCCGACTCCCCCGGCGATATGGCGGCGGGCGGCCGAGACGACGTCGCCGAGCACGGCGGACGCGGTCTGCACGCCGCCGGCGCCGGCGCCGTAGAACATCAGATCGCCGGCCGCCTCGGCCTGCACGAACACGGCGTTGTTCACCCCGTGCACGCTGGCCAGCGGATGCGAGCGGGCGACCAGGGCCGGGTAGACACGCACCGAGATGGCCTCGGCCGCCGGGTCGTCGCCGCGGCCGGTGAGTCGTTCGCACACCGCGAGCAGCTTGATGACGTAGCCGGCATGACGAGCGGCATCCATCATCGACTTCGTGACGGACGTGATGCCCTCACGGTGCACGGCCTGGAGCGGGACGGTGGTGTGGAACGCCAGACTCGCCAGGATCGCGGCCTTCTGCGCCGCGTCGTAGCCCTCGATGTCGGCGGTCGGGTCGGCCTCGGCGTAGCCCAGCCGCTGCGCGTCGGCCAGCACGTCGGCCATCTCGGCGCCCTCGGTGTCCATCCGGTCGAGGATGTAGTTGGTCGTCCCGTTGACGATGCCCATGATCCGCTGCACCCGGTCGCCGGCCAGCGAGTCGCGCAGCGGGCGGATGATCGGGATCGCGCCGGCCGCGGCCGCCTCGTAATAGACCGATGCGCCGACCTGATCGGCGGCGTCGAAGATCTCGACGCCATGCGTGGCCAGCAGCGCCTTGTTCGCCGTGACGACGTCGGCGCCCGAGTTGATCGCCTGCAGGATGTATCCCCGCGCCGGCTCGATGCCGCCCATCAGCTCGATGACGATGTCGCTGCCCACGATCAGCGTCTCGGCGTCGGTGGTCAGCAGCTCGGCGGGCAGCTCCACGTCGCGCGGCGCGTGCACATCGCGCACGGCGATGCCGGCCAGTTCCAGCTCGGCCCCGGCCCGGTCGGCGAGCTCGGCGGAGTGGGTCAGGAGCAGGTCGGCGACCTGGGACCCGACGGCGCCGGCCCCCAGAAGTGCGACGCGCAGGCGGCGGTAATCGATCATGCGTTCCCTTCGGCAGCGATCCCGGCATCTCGATGCAGCAGATCGGCGATCGTCTCTCCGCGCACGATGACGCGGGCGGATCCGTCTCGCACGGCCACGACGGCCGGGCGCGGCAGGTAGTTGTAGTTGCTGGCCAGCGAGAAGCAGTATGCGCCGGTGGCCGGCACCGCCAGCAAGTCGCCGGGGGCGACGTCGCCGGGCAGGTATTCGTGGTCGACGACGATGTCGCCGGACTCGCAGTGCTTGCCGACCACCCGCACCAGCGCAGGCTCGGCGGTGGAGGTGCGCGAGGCGATCCGGGCGGAGAACTCGGCGCCGTAGAGCGCGGGCCGCGCGTTGTCGCTCATGCCGCCGTCGACGCTGACATACAGCCGCTGCGCGCCGGGGAGCCGTACCGGCTTGGTGGTGCCCACCTCGTACAGCGTGATGCCGGCCGTGCCCACGATCGCACGGCCCGGTTCGAACGCGAGGTCGGGGACGGGGATGCCGCGCACCGCGCACTCCTGCGCGACGGCGTCGACGATGCCGGCGGCGAGCTGCTCGATCGGGGTGGGGTCGTCGACGCTGGTGTAGGCGATGCCGAAGCCGCCGCCGAGGTTCAGCAGCGGGATCGGGCCGCCCTCGAGCAACCGCGCGTGCAGGTCGACCAGCCGCGCAGCCGATTCGGCGAAGCCGGCGACGCCGAAGATCTGCGAGCCGATGTGGCAGTGCAGGCCCACGAACCCCAGCGTGTCGAGTCCGCGGATGCGGGCGACCGCGGCGGGTGCGTCGTCGAGGGCGAAGCCGAACTTCTGGTCTTCATGCGCGGTCGCCAGGAAGTCGTGGGTCTCGGCGTGCACACCGCTGTTCACACGCAGCAGCACGGGCTGCACAGCGCCGCGACGGGCGGCGACGGCGGCCAGCCGCTCCAACTCGATCAGGCTGTCGACGATGATCGTGCCGACACCGACATCGACGGCGCGCTCGAGCTCGGCGACGCTCTTGTTGTTGCCGTGGAAGCCGATCCGGGCGGGGTCCGCACCGGCGGCCAGGGCGAGCTCGAGCTCTCCCTGGCTGCACACGTCGACGGCCAGACCTTCTTCGGTGACCCAGCGGACCACTTCGGCGGACAGGAACGCCTTGCCGGCGTAATAGATGCGGGAGCGGATGCCGTGGGCCGACGTCGCCGCGGCGAAGGCGGTGACGGTGCGGCGGGCGCGGGTGCGCACTTCGTCTTCGTCCAGGACGTACAGCGGGGTGCCGAAGCGCTCGCGCAGCCGGCCCGCGGCCACGCCGCCCACGATCAGCTGGCCGTCGTCGTCGCGGTGGGCCGAAGCAGGCCAGACGGCCGCGGCGAGCGCGTTGGCGTCATCGGGCACTGTCAACCAGGCCGGTGCGACCGGATGGGAGGACGAGGCGGACAAGGATCGGACCAATCAGTGAATGCGTCGACGCGCACCGGGTAGTGCCTGCCAGTCTATGGCACCGGGCCGTGCGGCCCCGACGATCAGGAACAGGTGCCCGGCCGCTGCAGCGCCGGCTCGGTGAGCAGGTGCGGGTCCACGGCGAACGTCGCGGTGACGGCATCCTTGTCGAGGGTGATCGCGGTCAGCGTCATCCCCTTCGGGAATCGGTCGGCCACGCACACCGTGCGGGGCGCGAGGATGCCGGCGGCCAGCGAGCCGAACCGCGCGCGGATGATGTCGGCGGACATCTGCGCTCCCCCGACCTCGAAGCCGGTCGGCGTGAGCACGAGTGCGCCGGAGTGCACGCTCGGATGCAGCGTCAGCGTGAACGAGACGCCGCTGAGGAATTGTGACGGGTCCAGGCTGACCGCGATGTCGCCGCCGGCGATGTGCAGCGAACCGGGCACGGTGCGCCCGATGTCGCCGACGAGTGTGGTGATCGCGTCGGGGCTCAGCCGCACGGTCGCCGTCGCGGCGGAGACGGCCGCGTCGCCGCGGATCGGAACCCCGGTGGCGTGCACCGTCACCGTGCCGGTCGCGCCGCCGATCGGGGCGTCGGGCACCGTGATGTTTAGCTCGGTCAGGGTGCCGCCGATCAGCTGCGGCAGCACCGGATCGTCGACCGCCACCTGCACCTTGTGGCCGGCCGGCAGCCCGAGCGCCTGACGCGTCTGCTGCATGACGGTGTCGATCACCTGCGTGCGTGCCCAGGCATTGCCGCCGAACCAGCCGGCGATGCCGAGGCCGGCCAGCACCACGAGCACGATGCCGATGGAGATCACCGCGGTCCGGCCCCGGTGGCGGCGTCGGGGCGGGGCGGCCGGGGCAGCCTGGGCCGCCGGGGCCATCACGGCGGGCGCGGCGGCGGTCGGGATCACCGGCAGGGGAAGCGTGGTGGCTTCGGGTTCGCTGACGTCGGCAGCCGAGATGGGTTCGGTGATTGCAGGCGGAAGGGGCGGGCGCGGCGGGATCCGGATCGGATCGGTGCTGTCATCCGACGAGTGTGGTGTGCTCTGGTCCATTCCGGGTGTGCCTCCGTTCGGCGTGCTACATGCGCTCGGGCGCACTCACACCCAGCAGTGCAAGGCCGTTGCGCAGCACCTGGCCGGTGGCGTCGTTCAGCCACAGCCGGGTGTGGTGCACCGGCTCGATCGCGTCGTCGCCGAGCGGGATGACCCGGCAGTTGTCGTACCAGCGGTGATAGAGCCCGGCCAGCTCTTCGAGGTAGCGGGCGATGCGGTGCGGTTCGCGCACTTCGGCGGCGAACGCGACGACGCGCGGGAACTCCTGCAGTGCGCCCAGCAGCAGCGCCTCGGTGTCGTGCGTGAGGGTGGCCGGGTCGAAGACGCTGCGGTCGACGCCCGTGTCGGCGGCGTGCCGGGCGACGTTGTGCGTGCGGGCGTGTGCGTACTGCACGTAGAAGACGGGGTTGTCGTTGGTGCGCCGCTGCAGCAGGTCGATGTCGATGTCGAGGTTCGAATCGGCGGAACTGCGGGTGAGCGCATAGCGTGCGGCATCCTTGCCGACGACCTCGACGAGGTCTTCGAGCGTGACGACCGTGCCGGCGCGCTTGGACATGCGAACCGGCTGCCCGTCCTTGACCAGGTTCACCAGCTGGCCGATCAGGATCTGCAGGTTCAGGCCCGGCTCGTCGCCGAAGGCCGCGCACATCGCCATCATGCGGCGGACGTAGCCGTGGTGGTCGGCGCCGAGCATGATGATGCAGCGGTTGAATCCGCGCTCGCGCTTGTCGAGGTAGTAGGCGAGGTCGCCGGAGAAGTAGGCGGCGTCGCCGTCGGACTTGATCAGGACCCGGTCCTTGTCGTCGCCGAACTCGGTCGAGCGCAGCCAGGTCGCACCGTCGGCCTCGAAGATGTGGCCGAGTTCGCGCAGCCGCGCGATGGCGCGGTCGACGGCACCGGAGGCGTGCAGGTTGTTCTCGTGGAAGTACACGTCGAACTCGACGCCGAACTCGCGCAGGCTTTGCTTGATCTCGCCGAACATCAGCCCGACCCCGACCTCGCGGAAGACCTCTTGCTTGGCGGCCGGCTCGAGCGCGTCGAGGTCGCCGGGGTAGGCCAGCTCCACACGCCGCGCGATGTCGGCGATATAGGCGCCGCCGTAGCCGTCCTCGGGCGCCGGCAGGCCGTCGTGGGCGGCGACCAGGCTACGCGCGAACCGGTCGATCTGGGCGCCGTGGTCGTTGAAGTAGTACTCCCGGGTGACCTGCGCGCCCTGCGACTGGAGGATGCGCGCGAGCGCGTCGCCGACGGCGGCCCAGCGCGTGCCGCCGATGTGGATCGGCCCGGTCGGATTGGCGCTGACGAACTCGAGGTTGACCACTTCGTCGGTGCGCGTGTCGGCGGTGCCGTAGCGGTCGCCGGCGTCGACGATCGTCTTCGCGAGCATGCCGGCGGCGGCGGCATCGAGTCGGATGTTGATGAAGCCGGGGCCCGCGACCTCGACGGAGGCGATGCCGGCGATGTCTGCCAGCGCCGCGGCGATCTCGGCCGCCAGCTCGCGGGGGTTGGCCCCGACCCTCCCGGCGAGCTTGAGCGCCGCGTTCGAAGCCCAGTCGCCGTGGTCGCGGCTCTTCGGCCGATCAAGTGGCAGGTCTGCGACGGTCACGCCGTCGACCGAACCCGGTCGCCGGGCCTGTGCGAGCGGACGGATGACGTCGAGCAGAACGGTGGAGAGGGCTGCGGGATCCATAGGCCATCGATTCTACGGTCCCCCACCTGCGGGCCCGATGAGCGTATGTGCCGCACCCGTCGTGGTTCAGAAGGGGATCGGTTCGGGGGGTCCGAATCGGACGGTGCCGGGTGGTCTGGTGGTGTGGGTGCGTCCGGTGGGTGCGGTCCAGATCAGGATGCCGCCGGGCAGTTGCTGCACGGTCCAGTCGGTGTCGTGTTTGAGGGTGTGGTGTCGGGTGCACAGGTGTGCCAGGTTGCACAGGCCGGTCGGTCCCCCGTCGGCGTGGCCGCGGGTGTGGTCGATGTCGCATTTCTGGGCGGGCCGGCGGCAGCCGGGGAACCGGCACTGCACATCCCGCACCTGCAGGAACAGGCGCTGTCGTTTGCTGGGCCGGTATCGGTCCACGCTGATCGGGACCCCGCTCGCGGTGTCGTCACCGACCGGCCCGAACCCGAGCACCGCACTGCCACCGCTGGTCTGGCCGGCCAGGGTGCTGGCGCGGAGGGTGACCTGCACGGTCGCTCTGATCGCGCCCAGTGCGTCTCGGGCTTGTCCGGTGGCGCCGTGCCCGTCCGGGACGCTGGTCAGCAGCAGGTCGCAGAAGATATCGGCCATGATCTGCGTGTGGGTACGCTCATCACACACCGGACCACCCGCACCCGAATCAGAATCGGTATCGGTGTTGCCGGCCGCAGCCGCGCCATCGGGATCCGCGGCTTCCTGGCCCGTGTCGGCCGTCGCATCGGGATCCGCGGCGCCATTGGCACCGGCATCCGACACGGCACCAGCACCGGCGGTGCCCTCCGCGGCGGCTTCGGCTTCGGCTTGTTCGGCGGTGTTCTGGCCGTGCAGTTCGGTGGCCATGTCGCGGAGCCGGTTCACGATCCCGACGCCCTGGGCGGTAGGCACGTCCGCGATCACCCGGGCAAGCCCGGGCTCCAGCTCCCGCACGGTGACTTTCCGGCGGGCCACGGCCGCCCGCACCCGCTGTGCGGTGCCGTCCGGGTCCAGCCGGGTGACCAGGCCGGCCAGGGCGGGCCCGAGCCGGCCGGGGGTCATCTCCGCGGCCATGTCCAACCCGACCGCCTCGTACTGGCGGCGCACCGCGTCGTCGCCGATCACCGCCCCGGTATCGGCGATCAAGGTCGCCTGCTCGGGAGAGATCTCACCGCAACTGGCCTGGCAGAGGGTCTCGTAGAACTGGTGGGTCAACGACCACGCCAGGGACGCCTTCCGGGCGACCTGCCATTCGCTCAACCGCAGCCCGGCACCGATCTCGGCGAACACCTCCCGCATCCCCAGCTGGGAGGAATGCGTGAGCGCCCCGGACCCGTCCCGCGCGGCGCGCTCCTGCTCCCGCCGCGCCACGAGGGCGGGGACGCGTTCGAAGAAGAACATCTCCGCCGCAAACGCCGACCCCGCCCGGGCCCGCGACCGAGTGAGATGATCGACCAGCTCATCCAGCTCTGAGATCGCCGGGGACAGTCCCACGTGCGTCGCCTGTGCCATCTGAGACTCCTCCCGTCTCCGTTGATCGATATGACCAGACTATCGTATTTATGTACGGATTACAAGTCTACTCGTAAGATTCTCTCTCTTAGTTTTGGCCGTTTTCTGTCCAGTCACGTGGAGGCGTCTCTCGCTTCGATCAGCGCGTACTGTCGTATATGCGAACGATAGCATCAAGGGTCCGACCTGCCCCGTGACGCCGGCCCCGCGCGGGCTGATGTTGAATGGACGCCGGAGGAAAATCACCTATGACCAGACTCATGATCATCGTCGCCAGCGTGCGAGAGGGCCGCATCGGCCTGCCGATCGCGCAGTGGGTGCGCGGCGTGGCCGAGGCCGACCCGCGGTTCGACATCGACTGGGCGGACCTGAAAGAGATCGCGCTGCCGCTGATGGACGAGCCGAACCACCCGAGGCTGCGCCAGTACACGCACGACCACACCAAGGCGTGGAGTGCGCGGGTGGATGCCGCTGACGCGTTCATCTTCGTGCAGCCGGAGTACAACTACAGCTTCGCGCCCGCGCTGAAGAACGCGCTGGACTACCTGCACGCCGAATGGCGGCGCAAGCCCGTGGGCACGGTCAGCTATGGCGGGATCTCGGGCGGTACCCGTGGCACGACGGCGATCCGCCCCGTCGAGCTCGCGCTCGGACTCTCGCCCACTCAGGCCAACCTCGAACTGGCCTGGGCCGCCCAGCATCTGAACGACGATGGTGAGTTCGAGGCGACCGAGAGCAACGGCCGCACGCTGCACGCCATGCTGGACGAGATCGCACAGCTGGACGGCGCGCTTGCACCGCTGCGCGGCTAGCCGACCAACCCGGCGCGACGCCGGCCGCGTGCCATATAGCCCGCGGTCAGCGCCGCACCGCCCACCAGCACGGCACCGCCCAGCACGACCGTCAGCGGAATGCCCAGCAGCGTGCCGAGCACGCCGATGGTGACGCCGCTGAAGGTCTGCATGCCCGGTCCGAACATGCTGTAGGCGCCCAGCACACGACCCCGCTCGGCCGGCGGGGCCTCCAGCTGCACGATCGCCTGCGCGGTCGCCGTCGCCGTGATCTGCGACGCACCGGTGAGCACCAGCGCGATCACGGCGATCGCGACGGAGCCGGTGAACGCGAACACCATCGCGAACGCGCCGAACCCGACCGCGGCGACCACGGCGGTGGTCACGGTCGGCTTGATGCGGCCGCTGGCCTCGAGGAAGAACCCGCCGAGCACGCCGCCGATGCCGAGGGCGAACAGCAGGATGCCGTAGATCAGTTCACCGTCGGCACCGGTCGGGGTCAGGATCGCGCTGAACACCGGCATCGCGGTCTGCAGGACGGCGCCGATAGTCACCGACGCCAGCGCCGAGAGGATCAGCATCCCGAGGATCACGGTGTTGCGTCGCACCGTGCCGAGCACGCGGAACGAGTCGATCAGCGACACCCGACCGGTGGAGAAGGCGCCCTCGCGGCTGTGCCCGGTGAACGGTGTGCGCATCAGGAAGATCGTCAACGGCAGATAGAACACGATGTTGAAGAAGATGCCGGCAGTGGGACCGAGCAGCAGCAGCAGCGCCGAACCGACCACCGGGCCGAACAGGATCCCGAGGCTGCGGAAAGTCGCGTTGATGCGCACCGCCGAAGGCAGCTGATCGCGCCCGGCGAAGTCGTATAGCATCATCTGCTCGGCCGGTCCCCACAGGCATCCGGCGATGCCATGCAGCACCAGCAGCACGCACGCCTGCCACAGCTGCAGCGTGCCGGTCAGAAACAGGATGCCCCAGCACAGCGACACGAACATGAACAGCACCTGCGCGGCCTGGATGATGCGGCGGCAGTCGAACCGTTCGGCCAGTCCGCCGGCATACACCGACAGCAGCAGGAACGGCAGCCAGTGGCTGATCAGCTGGAAGCCGACCAGCACCGGCGAGTGGAACGTGTTCCACAGCACGAGGTAGGTGATGACATGCTCGATGTTGTCGCCCATCATCGCCATGCCGGCGCCGACCAGATACGGCGCGGTCTTCCAGCTGCGCAGCACCTGGAACTTGGGAACCGGCGCGCTCGTGCTCACTGCTTCATCTTTCCAGTTCCAGACGGCACCGGCCGATGCGGGCGCCGATCCGCGCCCACACCCTCATTGGTGCCCCCGACAGGAATCGAACCTGCGACCTTTGGTACCGGAAACCAGCGCTCTATCCCCTGAGCTACGGAGGCGTACCGATAAAGCGTATCAGCGTACGGAGCTCACACCCGACGGTAGGCGAGATCGCGGATGTCGCGGCCGACGCGCGCGCCCTTGCGCTCGAACGCGGTGAGCACGCGGCCGTCGAAGCGCGGGGCCCACTCCCCCTCGAAGCCGCGCGCGAAGCCGGGGGCGGCATCCATCACGTCCACCATCTGCCGCGCGTAGTCCTCCCAGTCGGTGGCCAGTCGCAGCATCCCGCCGACACGCAGCGAGCCCGCCGCGAGGCCGGCGAACTCGGCGGTGACCAGGCGCCGCTTGGTGTGCCGCTTCTTGTGCCAGGGATCGGGGAAGAACACCCACAGCTCGTCGACGGACGCCGGCGGCAGCAGGTGCTGCAGCACTTCGGGCGCATTCGCCTCGACCAGGCGCAGATTCGTCGCCCCGGCGGCATCCGCATCGCGCATCGTGCGCGCCAGCCCCGCCTGGAACACCTCCACGGCGAGGAAGTCGACCTCGGGCCGGGCCGCTGCCGCGTGCACGATCGCGTGCCCCTGACCCGAGCCGATCTCGACGACCAGCGGCGCGACGCGCCCGAAGACCTGCGCCGGGTCGATCTGGGAGCCGGGGGCGACGCTCGTGAAGGCGGCATCGCGCGGCACGGGCAGCAGGTAGCGCGGACCGAGCCGAGCCCACGCGTGCTCCTGGCCCTCCGTCATCCGGCCGCCGCGCCGCACGAACGAGACAGGATGATCACGATACGGTCGGGGCGGCTCGGTGGACACCCCACAAGGGTAGGCGAGAGTCAGTCGACCGTGACGAAGTCGATGAGCTCTTCGACCCGGCCCAGCAGCGCCGGCTCGAGGTCGCGATAGGTGCGCACCCGCGCGAGGATGCGCTGCCACGCCCGCGCGATGTCGGCCTGGTCACCCGCCGGCCAGCCGAATGCCGCACAGATCCCGACCTTGAACTCCACGCTGCGCGGGATCTGCGGCCACGCCCTGATGCCCATCGCCGCCGGCGTCACACACTGCCAGACATCCACGAACGGATGCCCCACGATGCGCACATGCGCGCCGTGCCGTCCGCGCGCCACGGCCTCCGCGATGCGCGACTCCTTCGAGCCGGGCACCAGGTGGTCCACCAGCACGCCGTAGCGACGCTCGGCCGACGGCGGGTCCGCGGCCAGCGCGGCATCGAGCAGGTCCACCCCCTGCAGGTACTCCACCACAACGCCCTCGGCGCGCAGGTCGGCACCCCACACCTTCTCGACGAGCTCGGCGTCGTGCCGACCCTCGACGAAGATGCGACTGGCCCGCGCGACGCGTGCCCGCGAGTGTGCGGCGGCGAACGAGCCGGATGCCGTGCGGGCGGCACCGGCCGGTGCCTGCGCGGTCGGCGCGACCAGGATCACCGGCTCGCCGTCGACGAGGAAGCCCGGCCCGAGTGGGAACACCCGCCGGCGGCCGTACCGGTCTTCGAGCTCGACCAGTCCGTGCGTGAGCGACACGACGGCGCCGCAGTAGCCGTCCTCGGCGACCTCGACGACCTGCTCGCGCGCTGCCTCGATCCTCGGCAGCTCGCGCTGGAACTGCCCTCGCCAGCCCGCGCTGAGCACATCGGCCCCGTATCGATCGTCCATCGTGCCTCCCGAATCGGGAAGCCTATCCGCACCCAGGGCCCGAACCCGGTCGCCACGCCCCCGGTGGCACACAGTGGGCAACTCTGAATAGACTCGCGGAATGGGGCCGCGCCCCTCGGGGGAAAGAGGTACGGATGCGCCTTCGGAAACTGGCGGCACTCGTGGCAGTGAGTGCCGCGCTGATCCTGGGGGCCTCCGCGGCCGCATCGGCGACCGATCCCGTGACCCTCGGCGCGGGTCACGTGCTGGACCAGTCCAGCGCGCTCAGCCAGGGCCAGCTCGACGCCGCCGACGCACGATTGAAGAGCCTGTACACCCAGACCGGTGTCGACCTGTACGTCGTGTTCGTGCCCACGTTCACCGATCCCGGCGACCGGCAGGAGTGGGCCGACCGCGTCGCAGTCGACAACGGCCTGGGCAGCTCGCAGTACCTGATGGCGATCGCGACCGACGCCCGCCAGTTCACGACCTCGGCCGACAGCGCCGGCCCGCTCAGCAACGATCAGCTGGACGCAATCGAGGCCGCCGTCAAACCGCACCTGAGCGACGGGGACTGGTCGGGTGCGATCTCGGTCGCCGCCGACCAGATCCAGAGCGCACTCGGCGGCGGGGCGGGCGGCTCCGGCGGAGGGCCGCTGACCGCCATCCTGATCGTCGTCGTCATCATCGTGGTCATCGTGCTGGTGATCGTGCTGATCGTCCGCTCGCGCAAGAAGAAGAACGCCGGTGCGACCTCCGGCCCCGCGATCGAGCGGCTGGACACGAAGGAGCTGGCCCGGCGCGCCGGCTCGGCCCTTGTGCAGACCGACGACGCGCTGCGCACCAGCGGTGAAGAGCTGGGCTTTGCCCGCGCCCAGTTCGGCGACGACGCCACCACGGAGTTCACGGCCGCACTGGCCCAGGCCAAGGAGAACCTCGACGCCGCGTTCGCGCTGCAGCAGAAGCTGAACGACTCGGTCGCCGACACCGAAGAGCAGACCCGCGCCTGGAACACCCAGATCATCCAGCTGTGCGCCGACGCCAACAAGGGACTGGACGAGAAGGCCGCCGCGTTCGACGAGCTGCGCAAGCTCGAGCAGAACGCCCCCGAGGCGCTCGCGCGCATCCAGCAGGAGCGCGCCAAGGCCGGCGACGGGATGGCGCCCGCCGCCACCGCGCTGCAGAAGCTCGGCATCGACTACGCACCCGAGTCGCTGAGCACCGTGACCGACAACATCGACCAGGCCACGCAGCGGCTCGCCTTCGCGGACGAGCAGCTGAACGCCGCACAGACCGCGATGGCGGCCGGCAACGGCGGTCAGGCCGCGGTCGCGATCCGCGCCGGCGAGCAGGCCGTAGACCAGGCGCTGCTGCTGCAGCGGGCGATCGGCAAGCTGGGCACCGACCTGGCCGCCGCGCAGGAGCAGATCGGGCCGATGATCATCGATCTGGAATCCGACCTGGCCACTGCCTCGACGGTGCCCGACCCGGACGGCCGCGTGGCCGCGGTCGTCACCGCCACCCGCACGCAGGTCGACGCCGCCAAGGCCGACGCGGCCGCCGGCAAGAAGCATCCGCTCGCCACGATGAAGGCCCTCGAGGCGGTCAACACCCAGATCGACCAGACCCTCGCCGGCGCACGGGATGCCGCGACCCGCGCCCAGCGCGCCCGGCAGATGCTCGGTCAGGTGATGATGCAGGCGCAGGCGCAGGTCTCGGCTGCCGAGGACTATGTCACGTCGCGCCGCGGCGCGATCGGCGCGGATGCCCGCACCCGGCTCGCGCAGGCGGGCGCCGAGCTGGTGAGCGCCCAGCAGCTGCAGACATCCGACCCCGACCAGGCCCTCGCGCGCGCCCAACGCGCCGACCAGCTCGCCGGCCAGGCCATGCAGTACGCCCAGAACGATGTCGGCGGCTTCGGCGCACCGGCCGGGGGCGGCGGGGGCGGCGGGATGCTCGGCGCCATGATCGGCGGCATCGTCATCAACTCGCTGCTCGGCGGCGGCAGTGGCATGTTCGGCGGTGGCGGCGGCAGCGGCATGTTCGGCGGTGGCAGTGCCGGCAGCTTCGGCGGCGGCGGCACCCGCGGCCGCCGAGGGGGTGGTCGTTTCTGACCCGGCGCGAACACCAGATCTCTGACCTGAACACCCCGATCCCTCGATAGGAAGGAACCCAGATGGCTAAGCAATCCATCTTCGGCCGCATATCCACCCTGGTGCGCGCGAACATCAACGCAATGCTCGACTCGGCCGAGGACCCGCAGAAGATGCTCGACCAGCTCGTGCGCGACTACACCAACAACATCGCCGACGCCGAGTCGGCGATCGCCGAGACGATCGGCAATCTGCGTCTGCTCGAGCGCGACCACCAGGAGGACGTGCAGGCCGCCACCGACTGGGGCAGCAAGGCGCTGGCCGCCAGCAAGAAGGCCGATCAGCTGCGCTCGGGCGGCAACGCGACCGACGCCGACAAGTTCGACAACCTCGCCAAGGTCGCCCTGCAGCGCCAGATCGAGGCCGAGAACTCGGCCAAGGCGGCCGAACCGCAGCTGGCCTCGCAGACCAAGACGGTCGACCAGCTCAAGGACGGCCTGAACGGCATGAAGCAGAAGCTTCAGGAGCTGAAGGCGAAGGCCGCCGAGCTGGTCGCACGACAGAAGACCGCCGAGGCGCAGAACAAGGTCGCCGACGCCGTCAAGTCGATCGATGTCATGGACCCGACCAGCGATCTGAGCAGGTTCGAAGACAAGATCCGGCGCGAGGAGGCCCTGGCCCAGGGCAAGCAGGAGCTCGCGGCGTCGAGCCTGGACGCGCAGTTCAACCAGCTCGACGACATGGGCGAGCTCACCGAGGTCGAGGCCCGGCTGGCGGCGCTGAAGGCCGGCGGCAGCGCTGCTGCGGCGGCAGCGGCCATCGACGCCCCGTCGGCTCCGTACACGCCCGGAGCCTGAGCGCGACAGGTGCGGCGCCGGGCATCCGTGCCCGGCGCCGCACTCATTGCACAGCGCGTCGTGCGCCGGCTGCGGTGTCACACCCGTCCGCGACGGCGTCGCAGCGGTGGCGTAAAGTCCACAGTGAAGACCTGAGGAGGCCGCGGTGACCCACTTCCTCGTCGTCCCGCAATGGCAGGGATCGTCGTCCTCACGGGCGATGCAGCTCATCGACGGTGCACTCGCGATCGCCGGCGACCTGCCGCGATCCTCGTGCGTGGTTCTGGACGTGCCGATGGAGGCGGGCGAATCGCTCGACTCGGGCGTGCACCGGCTCAGTGCGCTGCACCGGATCGCGCGCGCGCACCTGGAGGCCCTCGCCGAGCTGGACGACCCGGTGCTCACGATCGGCGGCGACTCGGGAGTGGCCACCACGGCGGCGCTGGCCGCCGTGGGCGCGACCGGAGGGACGATCGATCCGAAAGCCGTCGTCGTGTGGTTCAGCTCGCACGCCGGGCTGCACGACCCTGGTTCGTCCCCCACCGGCGCCTTCGACAGCATGTCGGCGCGCGCACTGCTGGAAGACGCGGCACCGCGGCCGGCAGAGTTCTCGCTGGCCGCCGATCGGCTGATCCTGGCCGGTGTGCGCGCCGTCGACGCCGCCGAAGCCGACGTGATCGAGCGCCTGGGTGTCAGCGTGCTCTCGGCCGACGAGCTGACCCCTGACGCGCTGGCTGCGGCGGTGGCCGGGCTGGGGGCATCCCACGTGTTCATCCACGTCGACCTGGACGTGCTGGATCCGGCGGCGGTCACCGGCGTCAGCGACCCCGAGCCGTTCGGGCCGGATGTCGCACAGCTGGTCGCATGCATCGGCGCCGTCCGTGCACACACGCCCCTGCACGCGGCAGCCATCACCGGATTCGCGCCGACATCGCCTGCCGACGCCGTCAACGACCTGGGCGCGATCCTGCGCCTGGTGGGAGCTCTGGCGTGAGCTGGCCGGCCGCTCCCCCGGCGGGATGGCGCGAGCGCGCCGACCGCGCCGTGGCGCGTGGCCGGCGATGGGACCGCCTCATCCCGAGCGTGCTGCTGGATTCGCGCGTCAGCCGGGCGGGCGCCTGGTACGGCACCGCCGTCGGGTGGCTCTGGGGCGGGGTGTGGAGCACGGGGCGGGTCGAGCGGGCGAATGGTCTGTGGGTGTTCCGCGGCATGCCGCCGCGCACCTTCCGCCGCGGCGGCGTGTGCGTGGGCAGCTGCTTCCTCACCGGCGATGACGCGCCCTCCGAGCGGGTGCTGCGCCACGAGGCCGTGCATGCGCGGCAGTGGCAGCGCTATGGGCTGCTGATGCCGCTGCTGTATGCACTGGCCGGTCAGAACCCGCTGCGCAACCGCTTCGAGATCGAAGCGGGCCTCGCCGACGGCAACTACATCCCGCGCGACGCCGCCTGAGGTGCCGGCGCCGTCAGAGGCGGTACTGCGGCGGGGTGTGCAGGGATGCCGGTGCGCGGCCGAGCCGGTCGACCAGGCAGTCCACGATCTCGGCGGTGCCGAGGTAGCCGCCCAGCAGGAAGACCCGGGTGTCGTCGCCGTCGGCGCACATCATCTCGCCGGCCCACGCCGTCGCCGCACGTGCGAGGGTGACGCCGCGGCCGCATTCGGCGGCCGTGCCGGGAGCACCGGAGCGCACTGAGCGATCCAGCCAGGTCACCGTCATCCGCGCCGGCACTTCGAGCGGGCCGGTCCACGAGGCATCCGGCACCTCGACGAATACGCGCCCGGTCGCACACATCGGCAGCGTCGCCACGAGCGCCTGCAGTTCGACCAGCGAGGTCTCGTCGGCGGTGATCAGGTGCTGCACGAGCCCGCGACGGGCCAGGCGGCGTGCGACGGCACTCATGGGCGGGGCAGAGGCGGAGGTCGTGGCTGTCATGACCGAGTCAGTCTAGCGCAGGATTAGGCATGCCTAACCTCACCTGGGTCACGCCTCGGAGCGCGCCTGGCGCGGCGGCACGGGGTAGCGCCCCGCGATCGCGATGCGGTTGAACGAACCTATCGACACCAGAATCCAGCTCAGCGCCACGTACTCCGCCTCGGACAGGATGCCGCCGACCCTGTCGTAGACCTCGTCGGAGACCCCACCGTCATGGATGTAGACATGTTCCTCGGCCAGCTCGAGCCCGGCCCGCTCGCGCTCGGTGAACACACCGGACTCGCGCCAGCTGGCGATCTGCGCGATGAGGTCGGCATCCAGGCCCGCCGCCAGCGCGCGGTCCACGTGCACGCGCACGCAGTAGGCGCAGCCGTTGAGCTGCGACGTGTGGATCTGCACGATCTCGCTGAGGCGATCGTCGACGCCGGCCGCCGCAGCGACCTCGCCGATGGTGCGCGAGAGCGCATCCAGCGCGAGATAGGCGGGCTTGGCTGCGCGAGACAGGTGCACACGCGGCTGGCCGGAAGAGGGCACGTGGGGCTGGTCGCTCATGCTGGCCAGCCTACCCAGCCGTGCGCCGCCGGAGCCAGCTGTGCCCGCCGGTACGCCGGGTTCGTCGCCTTCCCGCGGCTGCGCGAGAATGATGGGGTGACCGACGACGCTTTCGACGAGTTCTCGTTTCTGCCCGACCAGGCCGCCGAACTGGGCGCGGGCACTCCGGTGCCGCACGGCGAGCGCCTGGCGCTGACCCTGCCGGACGGGCGCACCCTCAGCGCGCTGCGCTATGCGCCGGCGGCGACACCGGATGCCGCACCGGTCGTGACGCTGCTGCACGGTGCCGGGCTGAACGCGCACACCTGGGACACCACGATCCTCGCGCTCGGCCTGCCGGCGCTGGCGATCGACCTGCCCGGGCACGGCGACTCGTCGTGGCGTGATGACGCGGCATATGTGGGATCGGTGCTGGCGCCCGATGTCACGCTCGGCATGCGGGAGTGGACGGATGCACCTCAGCTGCTGGTCGGCCAGTCCCTCGGCGGGCTGACCGCGGCGGCGGTGGCGGCATCCCACCCCGACCTGGTGCGCGACCTCGTCGTGATCGACATCTCGCCGGGCATCGACCCGAACGGCGGGGCGCAGCAGATCGCGCAATTCTTCGCCGGCCCCACCGATTGGGCCAGCCGCGACGAACTCGTCGATCGTGCACTGGCGTTCGGCCTGGGCGGCACTCGCGTGGCCGCAACCCGCGGCGTCTACCTGAACTCGCGCATGCGATCGGACGGGCGCGTGGAATGGAAGCACCACTTCGCTCACCTGGCTGCCGCGATGGCCTCGCCGGCGGCATCCACCGCCCAGTCCGCTCACGGCCAGGCACCGGATGTCGTGGCCCGCGTGCTGCGCGAGGGCGGCTGGGCAGACCTTGCCGCCGTGCGCGCGCCGCTGACCCTGATCCGCGGGCAGCGCGGGTATCTGACCGACGCCGACGTCGCCGACTACCGCCGACGGCTGCCGGGCGCGCAGGTGGTCACGGTCGCTTCCGGGCATAATGTGCAGGAGGAACTGCCCGCAGCCCTGGGCACCCTGCTGCGCGAGCACACACCCTACCCGCGCGCCTGACACTCCGCACACCGCACCCTGCACACCCGAAGCCGACCTGTCACACCGTCCGAGCCGCCCGCACGGGGCCTCTAGGCTGGTGCGCAGCCCGCGAAAGGATCCCCATGCTCCGCCGCACCGTCCTGGCAGCCGCCGCGCTCGCCGCCGCAACAGCCCTCGCCCTCACCGGCTGCACCGGTGGCGGCGCCCCGACCCCCGCCGCCTCGGGCACCCCCGATCCGAACGCATCGGTGGCGATCCGCCTGGTGCTCGAGCCGAGCAACCTCGACATCCGGCAGACCGCCGGCGCCGCGCTGGATCAGATCCTGATGGACAACGTGTACCAGGGGCTGGTCTCGCGCACCCCCGAGCAGAAGATCGTGCCGGCGCTGGCCAGCGCCTTCACCAAGTCGCCGGACGGCCTGACCTACACGTTCACGCTGCGCGAGGGCGTCACCTTCGACGACGGCCAGAAGCTCACCCCCGAAGACGTCGTCTGGTCGCTGACCCAGCACAAGACTCAGTCCGGCTGGACCAACGCCAGCGACCTGAGCCGGGTCAAGGCGATCACCGCCGAGGGCCAGACCATCACGATCACGATGAACGAGCCCGACTCGATGCTGCTGTGGGACCTGTCCGGCCGCGCCGGCGTGATCTTGAAGAAGGACGACAAGGTCGACTACAAGACCAAGGCCAACGGCACCGGCCCGTTCCTGCTGACCAGCTGGAAGCAGGGCGACTCGATCACCTTCGAGCGCAACGACGCCTACTGGGGCACCAAAGCCAAGGTCAAAGAGGTCGTCTTCGACTACATCCCCGACACCCAGGCGGCCCTGAACGCCGCCCAATCCGGTGAGGTGGATGTCGTGACCGGCTTCGACGCGAACCTGACGGATCAGATCGAGGCGAACGGCGACTACAAGGTCGTGCTCGGCAAGTCCACCGACAAGGGCACGCTGGCCATGAACAGCCACGACCGGTGGCTGCAGGACAAGCGCGTGCGCCAGGCCATCCGCCAGGCGATCGACCACGACGCCGTCATCAAGGCGCTCGGCTCGGGCCAGACCCTGTACGGCCCGATCCCCGAGCTGGACCCGGGCTACGAGGACCTCTCCAGCGTCGCCCCGTATGACCCGGAGAAGTCCAAGCAGCTGCTGAAAGAGGCCGGCGCCTCCGACATCACGCTGACCCTGACGATCTACAACGGCTACGGCACCACGATCCCGCAGATCCTGGTCTCGGACCTGAACGCGGTCGGCATCACGCTGAAGGTCAACGCGGTCGAGTTCCCCACCTGGCTCAACGACGTCTACATCAACAAGGACTACCAGCTCAGCTTCGTGCTGCACACCGAGGCACGCGATTTCGGCAACTGGGCCAACCCGGACTACTACTTCACCTACGACAACAAGACCGTCCAGGACCTCTACCAGAAGTCGCTGTCGGCGACCACCGACGAGCGGGCCGCGGACTTCCTGAAGCAGGCGGCGAAGATCGTGTCGGAGGACATGGCCGCCGACTGGGTGTACAACGGCGCGTCGGTGGTGGCCGTCGGCACTAACATCACCGGTATGCCGTCAGCCAACGTCAATGAGCGCATGAACCTCGCCGAAATCAGCAAGAGCAAGGGGTGATCCGCTACGCGCTGACGCGACTTGCCCTCCTGGTGGTGGGGCTGTTCGTCGCCAGCGTGCTGATCTTCCTCACGCTCCGGGTGCTGCCCGGAGACGTCGCCCAGCTGATCGCCGGAACGAACAGCACGCCCGAGCAGATCGCGGCCATCCGCGACCAGCTCCACCTCGGCGACCCCTTGCCCGCGCAGTACGGCGCGTGGATCACCGGCGTGCTCCACGGCGACTTCGGCACCTCACTGATCACCGGCAGCCCGGTGCTGGGCCAGCTGCTGCAGAAGGCGCAGGTCACGGTGCCGCTGGGCCTGCTGGCGATGAGCATCGCGCTCGTGCTGGCGGTGCCGCTGGGCGTGCTGTCGGCGATCGGCCGCGGCCGCACCGGCGGCACCGCGCTGAACGTGGCCTCGCAGGCCCTGGCCGCCGTCCCGGTGGTGTGGGCGGGCATGATGCTGGTCGTCGTCTTCGCGGTCTGGCTGGGCTGGCTGCCGGCCCAGGGCTTCCCGCGCACCGGATGGGAGCAGCCCGGCCGCGCACTGCGGTCGCTGCTGCTGCCGGCGCTGACCATCGGCGTCGTCGAAGGCGCCATGCTGCTGCGGTTCGTGCGCAGTGCGACGCTGCAGGCGGTCGGTCAGGACTACGTACGCACGGCCGCCGCCAAGGGACTGACCCGCACGCAGGCGCTGATCCGGCACGGACTGCCCAACATGGCGCTGTCGGTGATCACGGTGCTCGGCCTGCAGGTGGCCGGCATCATCGTCGGCACCGTCGTCATCGAGCAGCTGTTCTCGCTGCCCGGAATCGGGCGGATGCTGGTGACCGACGTCGGCAACCGCGACCTGATCAAGGTGCAGGGCGAGCTGCTGGTGCTGACCGGCTTCGTGCTGATCGTCGGCTTCGGCGTGGACCTGCTGCACCGCGTGATCGATCCCCGGCAGCGGGAGGCGGCATGAGCTGGTCCTGGCTGCGCCGGCTCTGGCGCGGGTCCACCGGCCGCTTCGGCCTGATCGTGGCGGCGATCATCGTGCTGACGGCCGCCGTCTCGCTGCTGTGGACGCCGTTCGACCCGCAGCACGTGGACATCGCAAACCGCTGGCTCAACCCCAGCTGGCCGCACCTGCTGGGCACCGACGGGTCGGGCCGGGACATCCTGAGCCTGGTCATGGGCGGAGCCCGCACGACGGTGTTCGTCGCGGTCGGGTCGGCGGTGATCGCCACGATCGTGGGCATCGCGCTGGCCGCCCTCGGTGCGCTGACGGCCCGCTGGGTGCGCGAGTCGGTGGCGGTGTTCGTCGACATCCTGATCGCATTCCCGGTGCTGCTGATCGCGCTGATGATCTCGGCGATCTTCGGCCGGTCGCTGTGGGTCGTGATCTGGGCGGTCGGTGTCGGCTTCGGCGTCAGCATCGCGCGCGTGACCCGGCCCGAGCTGCGCCGGGTGCTGCACAGCGACTTCGTGCTGGCCGGCCAGGCCTACGGCCTCACGCCGGCACAGAACCTGATCCGGCACCTGCTGCCCAACGTCGCACCGGTGTTCATCGTGCAGCTGTCCTGGGGCATGGCCGTGGCGGTGCTCGCCGAGGCCGGGCTGTCGTACCTCGGGGTGGGCGCACCGGTCACCGAGCCCAGCTGGGGCCTGCTGCTGGCCGAGCTGCAGCAGTTCCTCACCGTGCACCCGCTTGCAGTGCTGTGGCCGGGGCTGGCGATCACGTTCACGGTGCTGGGCCTGAACCTGCTCGGCGATGCGCTGCGCGAGGCCACCGACCCGACGCTCTCGCACGAATCGGACGACCGGATGCGGCAGCCGGGGGTGGTCGCGTGACGCTGTGCGTGCAGGATCTGACCATCGACATCGCTGGCCGCCGGGTCGTGGACGGCGTCTCGTTCGAGGTGGCCGACGGGCAGCGCCTGGGGCTGATCGGCGAGTCCGGGTCGGGCAAGTCGCTGACGGCACTGGCCGTGCTGGGACTGCTGCCCGAGACGGCGACGGCCGGCGGCAGCATCCGCTGGAACGACCGCGAGCTGATCGGCATGCCGGACCGGGAGCTGGCCGGCATCCGCGGCGACGAGATCGGGATCGTGTTCCAGGAGCCGCGCACGGCGCTGAACCCGATCCGCACGGTGGGGCGCCAGATCGCCGAGGCGATCCGCATCCATGAGCACATCGGCGCCCGCGCCGCGCGGCAGCGCGCGATCGTCGAAGCCGCCCGCGTGCACCTGCCCGATCCCGAGCACATCGTCGACCGCTATCCGCACCAGCTCTCCGGCGGCCAGCGGCAGCGCGTCGCGATCGCGATGGCGCTGGCGTGCCGGCCGCGGCTGCTGATCGCCGACGAGCCGACGACGGCGCTGGATGTCACGATCCAGGCCGAGATCCTCGAACTGCTGCACTCGCTCGTCGACGACGACGGGATGTCACTGGTGTTCATCACGCACGACCTCGCGGTGCTCTCCCAGATCGCCACGCACGGCGTCGTGCTCGAGCATGGCCGCGTGGTCGAACAGGCGCCGGTGCCCACGCTGCTGACCGCGCCGGCCTCGCCGATCACACAAGGGCTGCTGCGCGATGCGACCGCGACGCTGTGGAAGCCGGAGGGGCGGGCATGACGGCATCCTTCCTGCTCAGCGCACGGGGCCTGACCCGGCGCTACCCGGGGCCGCGCACGTCGACATTCGGCCGCCGCACCTCCGAGACCGCGCTGACCGATGCCGACATCGACGTGCGCGAGGGGTCGGCGGTCGGCATCATCGGCGAGTCCGGGTCGGGCAAGTCGACCCTGGTGCGACTGCTGCTGGCGCTGGACATACCCACCGCGGGAACCGTCACCTTCGACGGCAAGCCGGTGCAGGCGAAGGCCGGTGCCCGGGCGCTGCACTGGCTGCGCCGGCAGAGCGGCATCGTCTTCCAGGACCCGTACGCGTCGCTGGACCCGCGGATGAACGTGGGGCGCATCGTCGGCGAGCCGCTGTGGGCGCTGAACCTCGGCGGCGACGGCGAGCCCGGCAACACCGGGCGCCGCGAGCGCGTGCGCGAGGTGCTGGCCGACGTCGGCCTGGAGCCGGAGATGACCACGCGCTTCCCGCACGAGTTCTCGGGCGGGCAGCGGCAGCGCATCGCGCTGGCGCGCGCGATCGTGCACCGGCCGCGGCTGCTCGTCGGCGATGAGCCGCTGTCGGCGCTGGACGTGACGGTGCGCGCGCAGATCCTCGAGGTGTTCACCCGGCTGCGCCAGCGCGACAACCTGACCGTGGTCATGGTCTCGCACGACATCGGCGTCGTGCAGAACCTGTGCGACGAGGTCGTCGTCATGAAGGACGGCCGCATCGTCGAGGAAGGGCCGACCGAGAAGGTGCTGCTCGAGCCCCAGGTCGCCTACACGCGGCACCTGCTGGCCTCCATCCCGGTGATCGGCCCCGGCCGCTGAGGCGCAGGCGCTCGCCCTGCGTGGGAAGGCCCGGTGTCGGCGGGCCCGTGTCTGCGGGCCCGTGTCTGCGGGCCCGTGTCTGCGGGCCCGTGTCTGCGGGCCCGTGTCTGCGGGCCCGTGTCTGCGGGCCGGTGTCGGCGGGCCGGGCTAGTCTCGGGGCATGCACTACGGCATCGTTCCCCCGTTCCTGCTGGACCGGGTCGCGGCCGCCGACCAGCCGCACCTGGCCCGGGCCGCGCGGGCAGCACGGCACACGCTGATCGCGCCGCGCGAGTACCGGCCGCGTCGCACGCAGCTCGAGCTGAGTGTAGAGGGCGGCACGCTGGTCGCCCGCACCGAACCGTCACCGGATCGCACGATCGCCGACGCCGCGGGCACCGAGACGCTGCCGGGGGTGACGGTGCGCACCGAAGACCGGCCGCCGGTGGCCGACTCCACCGTGAACCAGGCCTTCGACGGGCTCGGAGCGACGTTCGACTTCTTCTGGGAGGCGTATCGGCGCGACTCGATCGACGGGTGCGGTCTGCCGTTGGATGCCACCGTGCACTACGGCCACGACTACGACAACGCGTTCTGGAACGGCGAGCGGATGGTGTTCGGCGATGGCGACGGCGACGTGTTCGTCGGGTTCACCGGCTCGCTGACCGTGATCGCCCACGAGCTCACGCACGGCGTGACCGAGGCATCCGGGGGCCTGGACTACCAGGGCCAGTCCGGCGCGCTGAACGAGTCGATCTCGGACGTGTTCGGGGTGCTGGCCGAGCAGTCCGCGCACAACCAGAGCGTCGACGAGGCGTCGTGGCTGATCGGCGCGGGGATCCTGGCCCCCGGCATCGACGGGGTGGCGCTGCGCTCGCTGAAGGCGCCCGGGACGGCGTATGACGACCGCGTGCTGGGCAAGGATCCGCAGCCGGCGACGATGGCCGGCTTCGTGCACACGAGCGAGGACAGCGGCGGAGTGCACATCAACTCCGGCATCCCCAATCACGCGTTCTATCTCGCGGCGGTCGCGATCGGCGGGCGTGCCTGGGAGCGCGCCGGCCGCATCTGGTACCGGGCCGTGACCGCCGGGACGCTGCCGAAGGATGCCGATTTCGCGACGTTCGCACACGCGACCCTCGCGGCCGCGCAGGCGGAGTACGGTGTGGATGCGAAGGAGGTCGCCGCCGTTCGCGCCGCATGGACGAGCGTCGGCGTGCTCGCCCATGCAGAATCGCCCGCCCACTGACCCGCCGACCGCCGTGCGGGTCACGGTGGTGCGCAGCGGCGGCTTCGCCGGTCTGCGCCGCGAGTGGACCGCGCGGCCTGAGCCGGTGGACGCGCCGCGGTGGGTGGCACTGATCCACGACTGCCCGTGGCAGGATGCGGACACGTGCCGCCCCGCCGAGCCGGATCGATTCGTCTGGCACATCGAGGCGCGCCTGGACGATTCCGCCCGCGCCGTCGCGCTGCCCGAGTCGCACCTGCAGGGCCCGTGGCGCGATCTGGTCGACCAGGTGCAGGCCTTCGAGCGCGAGCGCACCGGCGACGCCTGAACTCAGCCAAGCGCGGCCGCGGCGTGGAGTGCGGGGGTGCCGACGCCGTGCGCGATGCGGCACCGTGTGGGCCGGCGCAGGCCGAGCGAGAGCCGAGACCCCGTCGAGAACGCGCAAACCGCGCGCAACGGTCACGCATCGCGCAGTTTGCGCATTCTCGATGAGTATTCTCGACGTCGGGGCCGACCACGCGGCGCGGTCGCCGGGGAAATGCGCCGCGCGCGGTGCAGTCCGTCGCGCATCGAGCGACGCGCCCGTCGGCATGCCCGGCCGCGCCGCCATTCCCGCGTGGGCATCGGCATCCCGGCCGACAATCGCGGCGACGCCCGGGCTCTCGACCGGATGCTGATTCTCAGCGAAGTGGGGGCGCGACCAAGCCCGTCGAGCACGATCCAGCGAGCCCGTCGAGGGCGGTCGAGCGAGCGCGGTCCAGCGCAAGCCCGCGCGCCTGTCGGCCGGGGCGGCCTACTCGGGAAGGCGCCAGTCGACGGGGGCCGCGCCCTGGGCCACGAGCAGCTCGTTGGCGCGCGAGAACGGCCTGGAGCCGAAGAACCCGCGGTGCGCGGACAGCGGCGACGGATGCGGCGACGCGATGATCGGCGTGTCGCCCAGCAGTGGGCGCAGGTTCGCGGCATCCCTCCCCCACAGGATCGCCACCAGCGGGCCGCCGCGGTCCACGAGCGAGCGGATCGCATGCTCGGTGACCTTCTCCCATCCCCAGCCCCGATGGGATGCCGGGGCCCCGGGCGCGACGGTCAGCACCCGGTTCAGCAGCATGACGCCCTGGTCGCTCCACGCCGACAGGTCGCCGTGTGCGGCGGGCGGGATGCCGAGGTCGGTCTGCATCTCCTGGTAGATGTTCGCCAGGCTCCGCGGCAGCGGCCGCACGTGCCGGTCGACCGCGAACGACAAGCCGATGGGGTGCCCGGGCGTCGGGTAGGGGTCCTGCCCGACGATCAGCACGCGCACCTGCGCCAGCGGCCGCGCGAACGCCCGCAGCACCCGGTCGCCGGCCGGCAGGTAATGCCGCCCGGCGGCGACCTCGGCACGCAGCCGTGCGCCGAGCGCGGCGATGTCGGATGCCACCGGAGCAAGCTCGTGCGCCCACCCCGCATCGATCAGACCCGCGTCGGCCAGTTCCGGCAGTGTCAGCGCCACCGCTCCAGCGTAGCCATGCTCACCCGCAGTGAACGCTCACTCGCGGACCCGAAGCGGGCCGCGCGCCAGCAGGTGCTGCGCCGACTGGGCGACCGGCCGCATCGTGATCAGATCGAGGTTGACGTGCCCGGGCGCATTCAGCGCATAGGCGATGACGTCCGCGACGTCCTCGGCCACGAGTGGCTTCTCGACGCCGGCGTAGACCTTGGCGGCGGCATCCGCATCGCCCCCGAGCCGGTTCAGCGTGAACTCCGGGGTGTAGACCATGCCGGGTGCCACTTCGACGACCCGGATCGGCTCGCCGTTGAGCTCGAGTCGCAGCGCGTGCGCGAGCATCGCCTCGCCCGCCTTCGCGGCGTTGTAGCCGGCACCGCCCGGATAGGCGTCCTGCGCCGCGGTGGATGTCACGAACAGCAGGTCGGCATGGTCATCGGATGCCGCCGCCCGGCGCAGCAGCGGCAGCAGGGCGGCGACCGTCCGCTGCGCGGCCAGCACGTTGACATCGAACATCCACTGCCAGTCCTCGGACTTGCCGTCCTCGGCGCGGTCGGTGCCGCGCGCGCCACCGGCGACCTGTACCAGGGCGTGCACCGGGCCGGACTCCGCCAGCCACGCGGCGAGGGCTGCGACATCGGTGGCCTGGGTCAGGTCGGCGGCGAACGCCACCGCGCCGGTTTCGGACTCGAGGGCCGCCAGCCGATCCGCGCGCCGCGCGACGGCGGCGACATCCCATCCGGTCGCCCGCAGGGCCCGCACCGTCGCCTCGCCGATGCCGGAACTGGCACCCGTCACCACTGCACGTCTGTTCATGGATCCACCGTACCCACGCGGGCAACCCGCGCCCAGCCGCGCCCTTCGAAAGCACCCGTGCGATGGATGCCGCCGAACGTTACGTAACATTTCCCCTGCGTTGTTGACACGCGCGCACATCCGTAGCCTCGAACCAGTCGCAGCAGCCCGGCCGCGACCACCCACACGCCCGAGGAGAACCTGATGTCCGCTACCGAGAACTGGCGGTTCGAAACCGCGCAGATCCACGCCGGTGCCGCCCCCGACCCGGTCACCGGGTCGCGTGCCACGCCGATCTACCAGACCACGTCGTACGTGTTCAAGAACACCGAGCACGCCGCGAACCTGTTCTCGCTGGCCGAGGTCGGCAACATCTACACCCGCATCCAGAACCCGACCACCGATGTCGTCGAGCAGCGCCTGGCCGCCCTGGAAGGCGGTACTGGCGCCCTGGTGGTCGCTTCGGGCATGTCGGCGGCGACGCTGTCGATCCTGAACCTGGCCCAGGCCGGCGACCACGTGGTGGCGTCGTCGGCGATCTACGGCGGCACCTACAACCTGCTGCGCTACACGCTGGCCAAGCTCGGCATCGAGACGACCTTCGTCGACGACCAGGACGACCTGGACGCCTGGCGCAGCGCCATCCAGCCCCACACCAAGCTGGTCTTCGCCGAGTCCATCGGCAACCCGAAGATCAACGTGCTCGACATCCAGGCCATCGCCGACATCGCGCACGAGGCGGACCTGCCGTTCATCGTCGACAACACGATCGCGACCCCGTATCTGATCCGTCCGTTCGAGCACGGTGCCGACATCGTCATCCACGCGGCCACGAAGTTCCTCGGCGGCCACGGCACCGTCATCGCCGGTGTCATCGTCGACGGCGGATCCTTCCCCTGGTCGCAGCACGCCGACAAGTTCCCCGGGCTGACCGAGCCGGACCCGTCGTACCACGGCGTGAGCTACTCGGGCGCCCTCGGCGACGGCATCGCCTACATCATCAAGGCGCGCGTGCAGCTGCTGCGCGACATGGGCCCGGCGCTCGCTCCGGCCAGCTCCTGGCAGCTGATCCAGGGCATCGAGACGCTCTCGCTGCGCATCGAGCGGCACGTGGAGAACACGCAGGAGATCGCCGAGTGGCTCGAGGCCCGCGACGAGGTCGCCTCGGTCAGCTATGCCGGCCTGCCCAGCTCGCCCTGGTACGCCAACGCCCAGAAGTACGCGCCCAAGGGCGTCGGCGCGGTGCTCTCGTTCGAGCTGAAGGGCGGGGTGGATGCCGGACGTGCCTTCGTCGACAACCTCAAGCTGTTCAGCCATCTGGCCAACATCGGCGACGTCCGCTCGCTGGTGATCCACCCGGCCTCGACCACGCACTCGCAGCTCACCCCCGAGCAGCAGCTGGGCGGCGGCGTCACGCCGGGCCTGGTGCGCCTGTCGGTGGGCCTGGAGAACGTCGAGGACCTCAAGGACGACCTCGAGCAGGCGCTCGTCGCGGCCGGCAAGATCGCCGAGGCCGCGCGGGTCTGATAGCCCTCCTCAGGGACCGGATGCCCCGGGCCGACCGTCTCGGTCGGGCCGGGGCATCCGTCTGTCCGCGCCGCTGAGTCTCGGCGTGGGCACTACGCGCCGTCCCACCACTGCAGCACCCGCAGAGCGCGCAGCGTTACCCAGCGGCTGCCGAACCCTTCGCGCTCACCGTCCATCTCGAACAGGATCGGTCCCTCGTGCGTGTTCTCGAGCGGCCACAACCCGTCGTCGCCGCGCTTGGCGCGCAGGAACTCCACCGCCTCGGCGCAGCGCGGATCCCGTTCGGGTCGGGCCCGGCGCAGATAGTCGAGCGCGCGCAGCACGTCATAGAACCAGCGCACCGGATACGAGGTCATCATGAAACGCGGGTCGATCACCTCGCCCGTGCTCCGACGCTGGAACAGCCGCCGCTCGAGCAGATACTCCTCGGCGTCGTGCCGCGCGGCACGCGAGACCTCGGTGCCGCCCGTCGCCTGCTCCCAGGCCCACAGGCCCTCCAGCATGCAGATCGTCGAGTGCAGTGACGACACCTGTGCGCCGTATTCCGACCAGCAGTTCCAGCCGCCGTCGGACAGCCGGCCGGCCAGAGCCGTGTCGACCACGGTGTCGACGGATTCGCCGAAGTAGGCACCGACCGTGAGCACCACGCCGTTGATGCACGGCTCGGTCTCGCCGTCGAAGTATCGCTCACCCTCGTGATCCCAGCGCACGTTCGCGCGCACCCGGGCGATCGCCTGTCGCACCCGCGGATCGGCGGCGTCGGCGCCGAAGTCGACGAGCTGCTGCAGGCTGAAGTGCGTCGCCGTCCATGCGTCGTACATGGGCCGGGATTCGTCGACCCAGCCCGGGCGGTAGGCGCCGCCGTCCCAGAGCCCGTCATCGGCCTGCTCGTCCAGCAGCCGCGCACCCCAGCCCTCGGCGGCGACGCGCGCCCGCTCGGCGGCGACCTCCTGTGGGGCGGCGCCGGTCACATCGGCCATGACCTGCCAGCGGATCGCGGGGTCGCCGCGCATCAGGTACTCGATCGTGTCCATGCGCGCGAGACTACGCCGCGCCGCCGACACGCGCACGGGCTCGACCCGTAACACGCCCGGGCTGCCCGGGGTGTCGCGAGAGAATGGATGCCATGGACTGGCAGACCTCTGAAGACACCGTGCCCAGCGCGCCGGTGACCGAGGCCGACGCCCGTCTGCTGCTGGGCCGTCCGCCGGCCACCGGCGCCTGGCGCGACGGCGATCCGGTCGGCGACCGCACGTTCGCCGGACTCGGGTCGTTCCGCACCGAGGGCGGCCGCGAGCTGCCGTTCGTGCGGCTGGCGTACGAGTCCTGGGGCGAGCTGAACGAGGCCCGCGACAACGGCATCCTGATCCTGCACGCCCTCACCGGCGACAGCCACGTGCGCGGGCCGGCGGGCCGGGGCCACCCCACCGCGGGCTGGTGGCAGGACCTCGTCGGCCCGGGACTGGCCATCGACACCGACCGGTGGTTCGTCCTCGCGCCGAACATGCTGGGCGGCTGCCAGGGGTCGACCGGGCCCGCCTCGATAGGCCCGGACGGCTACGAGTGGGCGCGCCGCTTTCCGTACCTGACGATCCGCGACCAGGTCGCGGCGCAGGCGCTGCTGTCCGACGCCCTGGGCATCGACCGGTGGGCGGCCGTGGTCGGCGGCTCGATGGGCGGCATGCACGCCCTGGAGTGGGCGGCGACCTACCCAGACCGGGTGCAGCGGCTCGCGGTGCTGTCGGCGCCCCCGTTCAACACGGCCGACCAGATCGCGCTGAACTCGGTGCAGCTGGAGGCCATCCAGATCGACCCCGGCTTCTCGGGCGGCGAGTACTACGACGCCGGCGACGGCAACGGCCCGCACCGCGGCCTCGCGCTGGCGCGGCGGATGGCGCTGCTGAACTATCGCAGTCCCACCGAGCTGAACCAGCGCTTTCAGCGGTCCTGGCAGTCCACCGTCAGTCCGCTCGGCCACGACGGCCGGTTCGCGGTGGAGTCCTACCTCGACTTCCACGGCAACAAGTTCACCCGCCGGTTCGACGCGAACAGCTACATCCGCCTGGTCGAGGCGATGGACTCGCATGACGTGGGCCGGGACCGCGGCGGCATCGAAGACGCCCTCGGACGCGTGCGCGCGACGACCCTGGTGCTGGGCATCGACACCGACCGGCTGTTTCCGGTCGAGGGGCAGCACCGCATCGCCCGAGGCATCCCGAACACCCTCGACGGCAATGAGGCGGTCGTGCTGCAGAGCGACTTCGGGCACGACGGCTTCTTGATCGAGACGCAGCTGGTGGGGCACCACCTGCAGCGCCTGCTGGATGCCTGAACCGGCAGACCGTCGCGGCAGCGCTCGATCCGGCCGGGACTCCCACGGCCGGATCGAGCGTCACGCAGTCGGGCGGCCGGTCAGTCGGCCGCTGCCATCGCGAGGACGCGCGCGAACGCCTGCTGCCCGGGTGCGTTCGCGTGCAGGCTGCGCACGGCGTTGGCCTGGCCCGAGACCAGCCCGCTGATCCACCGGTCACCGGTGTCGCACAGGCCGTGCCCGGCGAAGGTCGCGGTGACGTCGACGTACGAGACGCCCGGGTCCCCGCTCGCTGTCGCGTAGCCGGCGACGCCGGTGGCGATCATGCTGTTCAGCACCGTGAGCCCGGTGTCGATCAGCGTCGTGTACGCGCTGCTCAGCTTCACCGGGGTGCCCTGATAGGCGCCGATACTGCACGAGTCGGTGACCTGGCCGAACAGCAGCGGGTAGCCCGTGACGAGGATGCGCGCGTGCGGCGCCGCCTGCCGGATCGCGCCGACCGTGGTCCCGATCTTGCCGGTCAGCGCGAACAGCGAACCCACGGCCGCACCCAGGGCGGTCTGCACGCAGGTCGCCGCATCGGGCGCGCTGTTGCAGCCGATCAGCATCTGCTCCCAGCCGACGCCGCCGAAGTCGATGTCATTGACGCCCACGGTGAGGGTGACCATGCGGGTGTCCGCGCCCAGATCGCCCGCCCGCGCTGCGGCGAGGATCTGGCCCCGCACATCGGCGGTGGTCGCCCCCGAGCATGCGTACGATGCGACCGGACCGAAGGTGGCCGCCAAGAGCATCGGGTACGACTTCTGCGAGCGCAGGCACGCCGTGTCGGCGTAGGGCAGGTTGCCGGTGCCGGCCGCCTCCGAGTCGCCGAACGCGACGTACGTCGTGGTGGTGCCGGGCGGCTGCGGTGCGGCGACAGCCGGACTGGCACCGATCAGTGCGGTCAGCCCCAGCGCTGCGACCGCGAGAATGGTGATGGCACGTCGGTTCATGATTCCCCCTTTGGAATCCGGCCGACGGGTCCCCACCGGCTCGGCCCCACCCTAGCGTCGCCGCACCCGCCGCACCAGGGTCGTGCCGCACGCCCACCGGTCTCAGACGACGCCGTCAGGACGAGGCGTCGTCGGAGCGCGCGTACCGCCAGGGCAGCGCGCCGGTGTGCAGTCGGTTGCGGGGCCCCCGCGCATCAAGTCCGACCGCGACGTCGGCTGCGGCATCCGGCTGCCAGAGGAACACCGGACCCGCCTCATCGCGGCGCACGACGGTCGCGAAACGGCGGATGCCGCCGGCCCGCGCCGCCGTGATCAGAGTGTCGCAGTCGGCGAAGCCGGCCAGCCCGTTCAGAGTCACCCAGGTGGGCGGGTACAGCATCAGCTCGCCCCGGGCGTGCCCCGCCAGCACGTCGGCGGGCCGTGCCCACTGCGCCGCGACCACCTCGTCGGCCGACAGCGCCAGATCTGCCGCGCCGGCCGACTGCGCCGGCTCGCGCACCTGCCCGAGATAGAACCAGGTGCGGATGCGCTTGGGGATGCCCTGCGGCGGCTCCCAGCAGCTGAACTCGACCAGCGTCTCGGCGCGCACGACGACGCCGACCTCTTCGACCGTCTCGCGGGCGGCGGCGCGGCGCGCGTCGTCGACCTCGGCGGCCCCGGCCACCTGGTCGCCCGGTTCGATCTTGCCGCCGGGAAACACCCAGGCGCCGGCGAACGAGCCGCGCGCCGGCCGCTCGATCATCAGCACCTCAGGCCCGCCGGCGCCCTCCCGCACCAGCACGACGGTGCCGGCCACCGGGATGTCGGCGTCGAAGCCGTCCGACGCGACGTCGGCCAGGGCTGCCCGCACGACATCCTGCAGGCCACGCGCGGCGGAATCGCTCATCGCCTCAGCCTACGACGGCGATCGGCTGCGTCGTCGATCGCGCGACGCGGCGCCGCTGCACCCGATAGCCGGATGCCGCGACGACCAGGCCCGCCAGCGCCAGCACCACGCCCACCCACGCCGGCGCGACGAACCCGGCGCCCGCGGTGATCACCGCGCCGCCGAGGAACGCGCCCAGGCTGTTGCCGATGTTCAGCGCGGAATGGTTCAGCGCCGCCGCGATCGACTGGTTGTCGCCGGCGACATCCATCAGCCGGGTCTGGATGGTCGGGCTGAGCACCTGCGAGACGACGCCCAGCGCGAACACCATGATCGCCAGCAGCACGATCACGTGGGCCACCAGGGCCAGCACGGTCAGCACCGCGGCCAGAGCCATGAGGCCGCCCAGCAGCGTGCGCTTCAGATCGATGTCGGCCAGCCGGCCGCCGACCAGGTTGCCGACGGTCATGCCCACACCCATCAGCACCAGCACGACGGGCACCACCCACGCCGGTGAGCCGGCGACCTCGGTGACGATCGGGGCGACATAGCTGTAGACGGCGAAGAAGCCGCCGAACCCGATGGCACCGATGCCGAGGGTCAGCCAGACCTGCCCGATGCGGAACACTCCCAGTTCGGCGCGCAGCGTGCGCCCCGGCTCACCCGGGTGCGCAGGGACGAACACCGCGATCGCGGCGGCGGCGAGGCCGAAGATGACGGTGACCGCCAGAAACGCCGTGCGCCAGCCGAATTGCTGGCCGAGATAGGTGCCGACCGGCACGCCGACGACGTTGGCGATGGTCAGTCCGGTCAGCACGAACGCAACGCCCTGCGCCCGCTTGCCGGGGCCGAGCACGTCGGCGGCCACCAGTGCGCCGATGCCGAAATAGGCGCCGTGCGGCAGGCCCGCAAGAAACCGGGATGCCGCGACCAGCTCGAACGTCGGCGCCAGGACGGTCAGCGCGTTGCCGACCGTCAGCGCGACAGCCAGGCCGATCATCACCCGGTGGCGCGGAAAGCGCGCGACGAACCCCGCGATCGTGGGGGCGCCGACGACCACGCCCAGCGCGTACAGCGAGATCAGCCAGCCGCTGTGCGCGATCGCCGCGGCCGGGCTGGTCACCCACAGCGCCGGCAGCGCGTCGTGCGCGATGTCGGGCAGCAGACCCATCACCGTGAACTCGGTCATTCCGATGCCGAAGCTGCCGAGCGCCAGCGCCAGCAGCGCCCACCGCGCAGCACCTCTCGAAGCGGTCACCGGCGCGGTCATCGTGCCATCGTAGCGCCGCGCGGCGGCGCGTGTCGAATCGATTCGAGGAGTGTGGCGGCCGGCACCGCCGGGGTGCATCACGCCGGCGCGCCGGACGCGGGCGGGCGACCGATGCCTCGGCCGGGGGCGGCCCGTGCCGGGTGCGCGGGCCGGGCGGGCGCCTCGGCCGGCCCGAACGGCCGTCAGTCCTCGCCGAGGGCGGCCTCGAGCCGATCGATCTTGGCGTCCAGCTCGCCGGTGTAGCCGGGGCGGATGTCGGCCTTCAGCACGAGGCTGACCCGGGAGCCGAACGGCAGCACCGCCTCGGTGGCGCGCCGCACGACATCCATTACCTCGTCCCACTCCCCCTCGAGCTCGGTGAACATCGAGGTGGTGCGGTGCGGCAGGCCGGATTCCCGGACCACGCGCACCGCGGCGGCGACGGCGTCATGGACGGAACCGTCGTGACGACCGGTTCCGCTGGGGGCGACTGAGAAGGCGATGAGCATGCCTGCGACGCTACTCGGCCGCGCGCGCCGTGGCCACCGGCACCCGGCGCGCATGCACCGGAACCCGCGCCAGCCGCACGGCGGCCCACACGAACAGCACCACGAGGAGCACATTGCGCGCCGTCAGCACCGCGGCCGGCCCCGGCTGCGCGAGCAGCAGGCCGCCGTAGGTCATCGGGTAGACGACCTGGGTGAGTGCGGAGACCACCAGCGCCAGCACCGCCGGCGGCCCCCAGCGGCGCCGCTCGATCACGAGCCCGGTCACCAGCGGCACCACGATCCAGGTCAGGTACTGCGGCGAACCGACCTTGTTGGCGATGATGAACGCGGTCACCAGCGCCAGCGCCAGCGGCGGGAAGAGTCGGAGGAAGGATGCCCCGCGGGCGGCCTTCACGGCCCCGGCGGCCGCCACCGTCGCCACGGCCACCACCAGCACCGGCGTCATCAGCGCGATCACGACGTCGACGTTGGGCCCGGTCACCTGGAAGGTCAGCATGTCGGGGTCGTAGTAGATGAATGAGCCCGGCAGGTGCAGCACGGCCCGCCACAGGTAGAAGGCGCTGACCGGCGCCTCCAGCTGCAGGCCGCGACCGGTCTGGTCGCCGATGAAGCCGAATGCGTAGCGCGCGCCACCGGCGGCGTACACCGCCGCCAGTATGAGTGCGCTGACCGCGAGCGCGCCGCCCAGCACGGCCGCGCGACGGCGCACCGCGATCACGGCCGCGGCGATCAGCGCAGCCGGCCACACCTTGATCCAGGTCGCCGCCGCCAGCAGCACAGACCCCAGCCACGGCCGGCCCACGAGCCAGAGGCTGCCCGCGATCGCCAGCGGCACCGTGATGGCGTCGATCCGGTACAGACCGACCGGGCCCAGCAGCGCGATCGCGGCGATCCAGAAGCCGGCTGCAGCCAGGCGGCCGCGCGAGCGGCCCCGGCCCACCAGCATCCCGAACGCCAGCGCATTGCCGATCGTGACCAGGACCGCCCAGCCGACGGTGTAGCCGGCGATCCACGAGAAGCCCTCCGCGAGCACCATCGGCACGAGTGCCAACTGCGGGTAGACCCAGGGCGCGGTGATGCCGACGATGCCCGCACCGGACAGGGCCCGGTGGGCCCAGGGCTCGTAGACCAGGTAGACGTCGCCCATCGGCTGATTCGGCAGCACGAAGCCGATGGCGCCGACGAACAGATGGACGATGACGAACGCCACCCACAGCCACGCCCGTCTCGACACGCAGTCATCCTATGGTGAGCGCTCGTGCATCCTCTGCCTGGAGCCTGGGCGGTCAGCCCGCGAGGATCGCCGCCACGGCGCGCGGCAGCGCGTCGGCGACGTCCAGGGCGGTGATCGGGCCGCCGATCTGTGCACCGCCGGCCTGGCCATGGCCGGCCTGCGCCGCGGCCAGCACGGCGGCGCGGCCGTGCAACCATGCGGCCGTCGCCGCCACCGGGCCGAGGTCCTCGACCGTGCCGGGCCGCTGTGCCCACCGGCCCGCGACGAGGGCTCCGAGAACGCCGGCCAGTACGTCGCCGGTGCCGGCGGTGGCCAGCCATGGCGGGCCGGCGTCGACGACGGCGCTCCAGCCGGCCGGTGTCGCGATCACGGTCTCGGCGCCCTTCAGCAGCACCGCGGCGCCGAGCGCGGCAGCGGTGCTGCGGGCGGAGGCCGCCCGGTCGGCCGCCGGGCCCAGACCGAGCAGCGCGCGCAGCCGGGCGTGCTCGCCGGCGTGCGGAGTGACCACCAGCGGCGCGGCGGCACCGATGACCAGGTCGAGCGCGCCCGCGTCCGCCACGACCGGCATGTCGCCGGCGAGGATGCCCGCCAGCACGGCGGCCTCGCCGGCGGTGCGGGCTGCGGCATCCGTCCCCGACCCGATCACCCAGGCCTGCACGCGACCGTCCGCCGTGACCGTCTCGGGGCGGCGGGCCAGCACCAGCGCCGTGGCGCCGGCGGGGCCGAGGTAGCGGACCATGCCCACTCCGGTGCGCCATGCGGCCTGCACGCCCAGCACCGCCGCGCCCGGGTATGCGTCCGACCCGGTGCGCAGTCCGACGACGCCTCGGGAATACTTGTCATCGGCGGCGGTTGGTCTTCGCAGACACCGTGCCGCGTCGGCGGCCGCCCAACGCGTCATCCATGCGTCGGTCCCGGCCATGGCGACACCCTACTCTGCCCCGGAGCATCACCATGAGCATCCTGCTGTCGCCCCTGACCCTGCACGGCGTGACGCTGCGCAACCGGCTGTGGGTCTCGCCGATGTGCCAGTACAGCGCCGTCGACGGGATGCCGCAGGACTGGCATCACGTGCACCTGGCGCAGTTCGCCACCGGCGGTGCAGGCCTGGTGATGGCCGAGGCCACCGCGGTCAGCCCGGAAGGGCGCATCTCGCCCGACGACGTCGGGCTCTACACCGACGCGCAGCGCGACGCGTGGACGCCGATCGTCGCGGCGATCCGCGCGCGCGGCGCCGTCGCCGGCGTGCAGCTGGCCCATGCCGGGCGCAAGGCGTCCACGTGGGCGCCGTTCGCCCCCGCCCGCGGATCGGTGCCGCCCGAGGCCGGTGGCTGGCCGACCGTGGCCCCGTCAGCGATCGCGTACGAGGGCTACGCCGCCCCGGCCGCACTGGATCGCGCCGGCATCGACCAGGTGGTCGCGGACTTCGCCGCCGCCGCGCGCCGGGCCGTGGCGGCCGGTTTCACCGTGCTCGAGATCCACGGCGCGCACGGGTACCTGCTGCACCAGTTCCTCTCACCGCTGTCCAACCGGCGCACCGACGAGTATGGCGGCAGCCTCGCGAATCGCGCGCGGCTGCTGCTGCGGGTGCTGGATGCCGTGCGCGCGGCCGCACCCGACGCGCCGCTGCTGGTGCGGCTGTCGGCGACGGACTGGATGGACGGCGGCTGGGACCTGGCGCAGACGGTGACGGTGGCGCAGTGGGCGCTGGAGCACGGAGCCGACATGTTCGACATCTCCAGCGGCGGGCTGGTGCGCCACCAGCAGATCCGCACCGGCCCCGGCTACCAGGTCGGCTTCGCCGAGACGGTGCGGCGCGACACCGGTGCACCGGTGTGCGCGGTCGGGCTGATCGAAGACGCGCGGCAGGCCGAGCAGGTGCTCGCAGACGGTGCCGCCGACGCGATCATGGCCGGGCGGCAGTGGCTGCGCGACCCGCACTTCGCGCTGCGCGCCTCGGTCTCGCTCGGCGACGAGATCGACTACTGGCCGGCGCAGTACCTGCGGGCCCGGCCCGGCTGGGCCTGATCCGGCACGGCCCGATTCCACACGGTCTGACGCGGCACCGCCCGATCCGGCACCGTCTGACCCGGCCGCGCCTGACCCGGGCCGCGCCTACCTGGCGCGATACCCGCGACGGGTGGCATCCTGCACCTCGCCGACGAGCTCCTCGATGACGTCCTCCAGGAACAGCACACCGGTGATCGCGCCGGAGCCGTCGCGCACCGCCGCGAGGTGGCGGCCGGCGCGGCGCATCAGCGCGAGCGCATCCTCGAGGTCGGTGGTGGCCAGCACCGGCACCAAATGGTGGATGCGCCCGGCCGGGATCGGCCGCGCCAGGCCGGCATCCGAGTCCTCGGCCACCCGCAGCACGTCCTTCAGGTGCACATAGCCGGTCGGCAGGCCCTGGGCGTCCACGATCACGTAGCGCGAGAACCCGTGCTGGGCGACCGCGCGCTCGATGTCGGTGGGCGTCGTCGTCTCAGGCAGCGTGATCAGAGCCGACAGCGGCACGGCGATGTCGGCGGCCTTCTTGTCGGTGAACTCGACCACCGCCGCGACCGTGCCCGACGTGTCGGCCAGCACCCCCTCGATGCGCGATCGGTTCACGATCGTGGCCACCTCGTCCAGCGTGAACGTGGATGCCGCCTCGTCCTTCGGCTCGACCCGGAACAGCCGCACCACGTGGTTGGCCAGCCAGTTCAGGGCGACCACGACGGGGTGGAAGACCTTCGAGGTCCACACCAGGGGCGGGGCCAGCAGCAGCACGGCGCGGTCGGGCATCGAGAACGCGAGGTTCTTGGGCACCATCTCGCCGAACACGACGTGCAGGTAGGAGACCAGCACCAGCGTGATGACGAACGCGATCACATCCACCAGCGCGGCGCTGGCCCCGGTCAGACCCAGCGGCATGGCGAGCAGATGGTGGATGGCCGGTTCGGACACGTTCAGGATCAGCAGCGAGCAGATCGTGATGCCCAGCTGCGTGGTCGCCAGCATCAGGGTCGCGTGCTCCATCGCGAACAGCGCAGTCTTGGCCGACCGCGACCCGCGCTCGGCCAGCGGCTCGATCTGCGAGCGCCGCGCCGAGATGACGGCGAACTCGGCGCCCACGAAGAACGCGTTGAAGACCAGCAGGATCACCAGCCAGACGATTCCGGCCCAGTCGCTCATCGCGCCTCACCGTCCTCGCCGGCGGGGCTCGGTGCCGGCGTGAACGTGACGCGGTCCATCCGCCTGCCGTCCATCCGCGCCACCGTCAGCGTGCCACCGGCGATCGGGACGACGTCACCCGCGACCGGGATGCGCTCGAGCACGCTCATGATGTACCCGCCGACGGTGTCGTACACGTCACCGGGGGGCACCCGCACCCCGGCGCGGTCGCGCAGCTCGTCCGGGCGCCAGTCGGCGGGGAAGGTGACGGTCTCGCCGCCTCGGACGATCTCGGCCCGGCGCCGATCGTGCTCGTCGAGCACCTCGCCGACGATCTCTTCGACCAGGTCCTCCAGCGTGACGATGCCGGCGGTGCCGCCGTACTCGTCGAGCACGATGGCCAGCTGGTAGCCGCGGGCGCGCAGCTCGGCCAGCAGACCGTCCAGATGCACGGACTCGGGCACCCGCAGCGGCTCGGTCGCCAGTGCGGCCGCCGGCACGTCGGGGCGGCGCTCGCGCGGCACGCTGACGGCGGCTTTCAGGTGCACGACGCCGACGATGTCATCCATCGACTCGTCGTACACCGGGAAGCGACTGTACCCGGTGCGGCGGGCCAGCTGGATGATCTCGTCGGCGGAGTCGCCGGCGGCCACGGCCTCGACGTCGGGCCGCGGGGTCATCACATCGGCGGCGGTCAGCGCCGAGAAGGTGAGGCTGCGGTCCAGGAGCGTCGCGGTGTCCTGTTCGAGCACGCCGGCGCTGGCCGAACGGCGCACCAGGCTGGACAGCTCGGATGCCGTGCGGGCGCCGGAGAGCTCCTCCTTCGGCTCGACCCCGACCGCGCGCAGGACCCCATTGGCCGAATCGTTGAGCACGATCACCGCGGGGCGGAACACGGCGGTGAAGGCCAGCTGGAACGGCAGCACCAGCTTGGCGGTGTGGCGCGGCAGCGCGAGCGCGAAGTTCTTGGGCACCAGCTCGCCCAGGATCATCGACACGATCGTGGCGATCGAGACCCCGATGATGGCCGCGATCGGGACGGTGGCGGCCTCCGGCATCCCCCACCCGGTCAGCACCGGACGCAGCAGGTTCGAGATGGCCGGTTCCATTGTGAACCCGGTCAGCAGCGTCGTCAGGGTGATGCCCAGCTGCGCGCTGGACAGGTGCGTGGATGTCTTCTTCAGCGCGGCGATCGTCATCGTCAGCCGCGTCTCGCCGCGCGCCTGGCGCGCCTCGAGGTCGGCGCGGTCGAGGTTGACCAGCGCGAACTCGCTGGCCACGAACAGGCCGGTGCCGATGGTGAGCAGCAGCCCCACGCCCAGCATGACGTAATCCATCACGCATCACCCCGGCTTCCGGGGGCAGGGTCGTGGGGCGGGCGTCTGCGACTGGGAGGGTCGTCCATCGTTCTGACAGTTTAGGGCAGTCGGGCTCGGCGTCCGCTGTGGCCGGGGCGCGTGGTGCATTGGCCCCCAGCCCATACACGCGCGCTCGCGCTATCGAATTTCACAGTCGCGCATGAAAGAAACGGGCGCGGATGTCAGAAACGGGCGCGCGGGCGAACTCGGCGCCGGGCCACCGGGCGCCGGGCCACCGGGCGCCGGGGCCGCGGGGCGCCGGGGCCGCCGGCGTGCCGGCGCGAGCGGTTCCTCCCCAGATCGCACATCCACGCGGTTCGAGGGGATTGTCCCCAGACAGCGGCATCCACGCCTTCGCTGTCGGCGCACCGGACCAGAGTCGGTGCATGCCGACACGCACTGCGGACGACCTCGTCATCATCCGTCGCAGCGATCGGCCGCTGGAACTGATCAACGAGCGGGGCCTGCGGCGCGCGGTCCAGACCGGCGAGTGGACCCGGGTCGCGTCGGGCGCCTACGCGAAGACGCATCAATGGCGGCAGCTGAAGCCGATCGCCAGACACGCGGTGCGCGTGGACGAGGTCCTGCGCCGGCTGCGGCATCCCGTCCTCCTCTCGCACCAGGCGGCCGCGGCCGTGCATGGAATCGATGTGCTCGGAGCCTGGCCGCGCCGGGTCGACATCACGATCGCGTACGCCACCGGCGGCCGATCGGGCGGTGCCATCCGGCGCCATGCGACCGGGCTCGATGACGTGGAGCGGATCGCATACGGCGAGCACGAGATCACGACTCCCGCACAGACGGTGCTCGACCTCGCCCGATCGCTGCCGTTCACACCCGCCGTCAGCGCCGTCGACCAGGCCATCTGGCGCAACCGACCGGGCGGAGCCCTGACCGCTCTCGACGAGATCCGCACGCTGCTCGGCACCGGCGGCGGGCGTCGCGGCGAGCCCGGAGTTCGGCGCGGATCGCAGCGCCGCCGACATCGTGATCGATGAGAAGAACCGGGAGAACGAGATCCGCCGGGAGGTGCGCGGTTTCTCGCGTTGGGAAGCGACCGACGCGGACCATCCGGCCCGGATCTGGGACATCCTCACCGAAGACGGACTGCCCTGTTCGAAGCCTCGACCATAGGCGGCATCGCGCCCACGGCATCACCGGCGGTGTGCTTGCCGAGGCCGCCGGCTCAAGGCGGTGGCATCCAGGTTCTCGTGCCGCACAGCACAACCGCTCGCGCTAGAGAAAGTCGCAGTCGCGCATGAAATAAACGGGCGCGGATGTCAGAAACAGGCGCGCGAGCGAACCCGGCTGCGCCAAAACGTACGCGTATGCAAGAGACGGGCGCGCGAGCGAAACCCCGGACGCGCCGAACGCGCGCGGTGCGCGCTACCAGCTGACCGGCAGCGCCTTGCCCTCTTCGTAGCCGGCGGCGGACTGCAGGCCCACCCGGGCGCGATCCTGGAACTCGGTCAACGTGCGCGCGCCGGCGTAGCTGAACGCCGAGCGCAGGCCCGAGGTGATCATGTCGAGCAGGTCCTCCAGCCCGGGCCGCAGCGGATCGAGGTAGATGCGCGACGACGAGATGCCCTCGGCGAACAGCTCCTTGCGGGCCAGCTCATAGGCGTCCAGTCGTCCGAACCGCTCGCGCACGGCCTTGGTCGAGGCCATCCCCCACGATTCCTTGTAGACCCGGCCGTCCCGATCGGCCAGGAGCTCGCCGGGCGCCTCGACGGTGCCGGCGAACCACGAGCCGATCATGACGGATGCCGCTCCCGCCGCCAGCGCCAGCGCGACGTCGCGCGGATAGCGCACTCCCCCGTCGGCCCACACATGCGCGCCCATCAGGCGCGCGGCCTGCGCGGTCTCGAGCACCGCCGAGAACTGCGGACGGCCGACCGCGGTCATCATCCGCGTCGTGCACATCGCGCCCGGGCCCACGCCCACCTTGGCGATGGTCGCGCCGGCGAGGATCAGATCGTGCACGCCCTCCGCGGTCACGACGTTGCCGGCGGCGATCGGCAGGCCCAGCTCCAGTGCGGCGACCGCCTGCAGGGCGTGCAGCATCGACTCCTGATGCCCGTGCGCGGTGTCGACCACCAGCACGTCCACGCCCGCGGCCACGAGCGCCCGGGCCTTGGCCTGCACGTCGCCGTTGACGCCGATCGCGGCGGCCACGATCAGCCGGCCGTCCCGGTCGACGGCGGGACGGTACAGCGTCGCGCGCAGCGCGCTGCGCTGCGACAGCGTGCCGATCAGTTCGCCGCGGCGCAGCACGCACACCGTCTCGGCGGCGCTGTCGACGATCAGGTCGAACGCCTGCCGCGCGTCGGTGACGTCGTCGGCGTCGATCGCGGTCGGCCGCGCATGCACCAGGTCGCCCAGGCGCGCATCGGGCAGGGCCGAACCGAGCCGGCCGGCGGGCACGACGCCGCGCACATCCTCGATCTTCAGTGTCTGCCCGGCGGCGTCGGCCACGACGATCCCGTATCCCTCCAATGCGGGCAGGATGCGCGCCGCGTCGGCGACCGTCGCGCGCGGGGGCAGCACGATCGGCGTGTCCCACGGCACCGGCTGAGCCTTGACCCAGCGGATCGCGGCATCCAGCTCCTGCAACGGCATGTCCTGCGGCAGCACTCCCAGACCGCCCCGGCGGGCGAGCGTGGCGGCCAGTCGCGCGCCCGTCACCGAGTTCATGTTCGACGAGACCAGCGGGATCGTGGCCGCCGTCGTGTCCCCCGGCGAGAGGTCCACATCCAGTCGGCTGGTCACGTCCGATCGACGCGGCACCAGGAAGACATCGGAATAGGCCAGATCGACTTCAGGTTGCTCGCCGTAGAACTCCATGGCTCCAGGGTAGTGACTCCGCGTGGCTGGAAAAATGATGCCTGATCGTGGCCATTTCGCGACCGCACCGGTCGGCGCGCGCACAGGCGACTGAGATACGCTTGACGAACGTGTGCATGGGGCCGTCCCCATCCATCTCAAGATCTCAGCGAGGAAAGCAGGCGAACGGACGTGTCGAGCCAGGTGACAGGCGTCGGGACTTCGAGCGAGGGGGAATTCGGGGCCAACGAATGGCTCGTCGATGAGCTCTACGTGCAGTTCCAGAAGGACCGCAACCTCGTGGACAAGTCGTGGTGGCCGATTCTCGAGGCATACCACCCGGTCGACACCGACGCACCGGCAGCGGCGCCCGCCGCGGCTGCGCCGGCCGCCCCGCCGATGACGACGGCCCTCACGGGCGCGCATCCGGTGACCGCGCCGATCCCGGTGCTCGGCTCCCCTCCGGTGGCCCGCACCACGGCCAAGCCGGCCGCCCCGCAGCCGATCCCGGCGCAGGCGCCCAAGGCGCGGCCGTCGGCGGCCGATGAGCCGGTCGAAGACGACGGGCAGGATGTCGTCACCCCGCTGCGCGGCATGACCAAGACGCTCGCGGCCAACATGGACCAGTCCCTGACTGTGCCCACCGCCACCAGCGTGCGCACCATCCCGGCCAAGCTGATGATCGACAACCGCATCGTCATCAACAACCACATGGCCCGCACCCGCGGCGGCAAGGTCAGCTTCACGCACCTGATCGGCTGGGCGCTGATCCAGGCGCTGAAGGAGTTCCCGAGCCAGAACGTGTACTACGCCGAGGTCGAGGGCAAGCCGTCGGTGATCGCGCCGGCCCACGTGAACCTGGGCATCGCCATCGACCTGCCCAAGCCCGACGGCTCGCGCGCCCTGCTGGTGCCGTCGGTCAAGCGCGCCGACACCCTGACCTTCAACGAGTACCTCACCTCATACGAGGACCTGATCAAGCGCGCCCGCGCGAACAAGCTGACGGCGAGCGACTTCGCCGGCACCACGCTGTCGCTGACCAACCCCGGCGGCATCGGCACGGTGCACTCCGTGCCGCGCCTGATGAAGGGCCAGGGGTGCATCATCGGCGCAGGTGCCCTCGAGTACCCGGCCGAATTCCAGGGCTCTTCCGACAAGTCGCTGAACGAGCTGGGCATCGGCAAGACCATCACGCTGACCAGCACCTACGACCACCGCGTCATCCAGGGCGCCGGCTCCGGCGAGTTCCTCAAGAAGGTGCACGAGCTGCTGGCCGGTCAGCGCGGCTTCTACGACGACATCTTCGCCGCGCTGCGCATCCCCTACGCGCCGATCCGCTGGGCGCAGGACATCAGCGTCGACATCTCCGAGCGGGTCAACAAGACCGCTCGGGTCCAGGAGCTGATCAACTCCTATCGCGTGCGCGGTCACCTGATGGCCGACACCGACCCGCTCGAGTACGTGCAGCGCACACACCCCGACCTGGAGATCGAGACCCACGGGCTGACCTTCTGGGACCTGGACCGCGAGTTCGTCACGGGCGGCTTCGGCGGCAAGCGCCAGATGAAGCTGCGCGACATCCTCGGCGTGCTGCGCGACTCGTACTGCCGCACCATCGGCGTCGAGTACATGCACATCCAGGACCCCGCCCAGCGCAAGTGGTTCCAGGACTACATGGAGGTCAAGTACCAGAAGCCCAGCCACGACGAGCAGCTGCGCATCCTCAGCAAGCTCAACGAGGGCGAGGCCTTCGAGACCTTCCTGCAGACCAAGTACGTCGGTCAGAAGCGCTTCAGCCTCGAGGGCGGCGAGTCGCTCATCCCGCTGCTGGACCAGATCCTGCAGGGCGCGGCGCAGACCGGCATGGACGGCGCCGCGATCGGCATGGCCCACCGCGGCCGGTTGAACGTGCTGACCAACATCGCCGGCAAGACCTACGGCCAGGTGTTCCGCGAGTTCGAGGGCTCGGTGAACGTCGGCAACAAGAGCGGGTCCGGCGACGTCAAGTACCACCTCGGCATGGACGGCACGTTCGTGGCCGACGACGGCCGCCAGCTGCCGATCCACCTGGCCGCCAACCCCTCGCATCTGGAGACGGTCGACGGCGTGCTCGAGGGCATCATCCGCGCCAAGCAGGACCGCAAGCCGATGGGCTCCTTCACCTACCTGCCGATCCTGGTGCACGGCGACGCCGCCTTCGCCGGTCAGGGCGTCGTGGTCGAGACGCTGCAGATGTCGCAGCTGCGCGGCTACCGCACCGGCGGCACGATCCACGTCGTGGTGAACAACCAGGTCGGCTTCACGACGCTGCCGGGCGACGGCTTCACGTCGGTGTACGCCACCGACGTCGCCAAGACCATTCAGGCGCCGATCCTGCATGTCAACGGCGACGACCCCGAAGCCGTCGTGCACGTGGCCGAGGTGGCGTTCCGCTACCGCCAGGAGTTCCACCGCGACATCGTGATCGACATCGTCTGCTACCGGCGCCGTGGGCACAACGAGGGCGACGACCCGTCGATGACGCAGCCGCTGATGACTGACCTGATCGAGGCCAAGCGGTCGGTGCGCCGGCTGTACACCGAGGCCCTGGTCGGTCGCGGCGACATCACCGAAGACGAGTACGAGACCGCGAAGAAGGACTTCCAGGACCGCCTCGAGATCGCCTTCGCCGAGACCCACGCCGCCGAGACCGGCACCTCCCCCGTCGTGCAGCCGGATGCCACGGGCCCGGATGCGTTCACCGGGGTGCCCGAGACCACCGGCGTCTCGCGCGAAGTGATCGAGTCGATCGGCGACGCGTTCGTCAACAAGCCGGACGGCTTCACGGTGCACCCGAAGCTCGACAAGCTGCTGAACAAGCGCCGCGAGATGAGCCGCAGCGGCAGCATCGACTGGGCATTCGGCGAACTGCTGGCCTTCGGGTCGCTGCTGCTGGAGGGCACCGCGGTGCGTCTGGCCGGTCAGGACTCGCAGCGCGGCACGTTCGTGCAGCGGCAGTCCGTGCTGCACGACCGGGCCAACGGGCAGGAATGGATCCCCCTGACCAACCTGTCGGCCAATCAGGGCCGGTTCTGGGTGTACAACTCGCCGCTGAGCGAGTACGCCGCGATGGCGTACGAGTACGGCTACTCGGTCGAGCGCCCCGACGCCCTGGTGCTGTGGGAGGCGCAGTTCGGGGACTTCGGCAATGGCGCGCAGTCCGTCGTCGACGAGTTCGTGACCTCGGCCGAGCAGAAGTGGGGCCAGCAGTCCGGTGTCGTGCTGCTGCTGCCGCACGGCTACGAGGGCCAGGGGCCGGACCACTCGTCGGCGCGCATCGAACGCTATCTGCAGATGTGCGCGCAGGACAACATGACCGTCGCCCGGCCGTCCACGCCGTCGTCGTACTTCCACCTGCTGCGCCGGCACGCGTATGCACGCCCGCGGCGTCCGCTGGTCGTGTTCACCCCGAAGGCGATGCTGCGGCTGCGCGGGGCCACCAGCGCGGTCGAGGACTTCCTCACCGGGACGACATTCGAGCCGGTGCTGGACGACGACCGCCGCATCGCCGACAAGGCCGCGGTCACCCGCGTGCTGCTGCACTCGGGCAAGATCCACTGGGACCTCAAGGCCGAGCTCGACAAGAACCCGGACCCTCGGATCGCACTGGTGCGACTGGAGCAGTTCTACCCGGCGCCGGTCGACCGGCTGAATGCGGTGCTGGCCGAGTACCCCAACGCCGAGCTGGTGTGGGTGCAGGACGAGCCGTCGAACCAGGGCGCGTGGCCGTTCTTCGCACTCGAGGTCATCGAGCACCTGCACTCGCGCTCGGTGCGCTGCATCTCGCGTGGTGCGGCCGCCGCGCCGTCCACCGGCTCGCCCAAGGTGCACGCGGCCGAGGCCGCTGCGATCCTGCAGCAGGCGGTCGGCTTCTAGCCGGTCTCGGCCACCGGGTCGACACCGGCGCGCGCGAACGCGGCTGCGGCCGCCTCGGTCGACGCGTCGCGGTCGGCGGCGACCAGGCCCAGCCGGGTGCGGCGCTCCAGCAGGTCGTCGACCGACAACGCGCCCTCGACGGCCACGCCCCACTGCAGCTCCTGCGCCGTGACACCGCGCGCGGCCGGGGCGCCGTCCGGCAGTGCCGCGGCGTACGGCGCCTCGGCGCCGTAGCGGCCCACCAGCCGGCCAGGCGCGCGGATCTGTCCGAGCCGGCCGCGCGGCCACGCCCCGACCAGCGGCAGATCCGCGGTGCGGCCGGGCCGGTTGCGACCGGCCGCGCCGAAGCGGCGCACCAGCGCGGCATCCACCCCGTCCGCCGCCATCCGGCGATAGGTCGTGAGCTTGCCGCCGACCACCGACAGCACCCCGCTCGCCGACTCCACGACGGCATGCCGTCGCGAGAGGTCGCTGGTCTGCTCGCCATCGGGCCCGTCGGTCAGCAGTGGCCGCAGCCCGGCATAGGCGCCGATCACGTCGGCGCGACTCAGCGGACGTGCCAGCACGTCGCCGATCACACCCAGCAGCATGTCGATCTCGGCATCCGTCGCCGCCGCCACGTCCGGGATCGGCCCGGGCGCCTCGACGTCGGTCAGCCCGATGTAGGTGCGGCCGTGCGGCGCCGGCACGGTGAACACGAACCGGCTGGACGAGCCGGGCACCGGCGCGGTCAGCGACACGTCGGAGCCGCCCAGGCGCGCCGTGTCGACGACCAGGTGGGTGCCGCGGCTCGGCCGCAGATGCACATCGGCATCGAGCGCGCCCGCCCACACCCCCGCGGCCGAGATCACCGCACTCGCGGTGATCGCCAGCTCCTGTCCGGTCAGCACGTCATGCAGCACGGCGCCGTCGCCGGTCACCTGCCGTGCACGCACCCGGGTGAGCACGGATGCCCCGAACCCGGCGGCGGTGCGGGCTACGGCGACGACCAGCCGGGCGTCGTCGAACAGCTGGCCGTCCCAGCCGCGCAGTCCGCCGCGCAGTCCGGCCTGCCGCACGGCCGGTGCGAGGAAGGCCACCGTGCCGGCGGCGACGAAGTCAGGAGCCGGCAGCAGGTGCGTCGGCGTGCCTGCCAGGCGACGCAGCCCGTCACCCATGCCGTAGCCGATGCCGAGATATGCCCCGCGCGGAATGTAGCCGGGGCGGTACAGCGGCGTGACCTGTGCGAGGGCACGCGTCAGATGCGGTGCGATGCGGGTCATCAGCAGATGCCGCTCGAGCGCGCTCTCGGCCGCGATGCCGAACTGCCCGGTGGCCAGATAGCGCAGTCCCCCGTGCACGAGCTTCGAGCTGAACCGGCTGGTGCCGAACGCCAGATCATGTCGCTCGACCAGCACGGTGCGCAGACCCCGGCTGGCGGCGTCCAGCGCCACCCCGACGCCGGTGATGCCGCCGCCGACGACCAGCACGTCCACGTGCGGCCGCTCGCCCAGCTCCGCCAGCTCACGGGCGCGCCGCGCCGCGTTCAGCGCCGTGGCCGGTCCGCCCGCGCGCACGAGTGCCCGCGGGCGGCAGACCGGCTCGCCGGTCACGGCCGGGCCTGCAGATAGCCGTGCAGGGCGTGGTCCAGCTCGCGCCGCCACGCGCCCTCGTCGAGCCAGCCGGCCACCAGCGGCGCCGACTGGATCGCGGACTGCGCGATCAGCAGCACCATCGCCGCCAGCTGCGCCGGCGCACCGGCGCGCACGAACCCGGCCGCCTGCCCGGCCTCGATGCGGCCCACCAGCTCGGCGTGGATGGCGTGCTGACTGGTGCCCAGCCGCTGCAGGATGTAGCGCGCGAGCAGCTCTGGATCGGTGCTGCGCAGCCGCGCCAGCAGGGGCAGTTCGGCAATCGCGCCGGCCGTGTCCACCAGCAGCCCGACGAGCTCGTCGCACGTGGTCGCGACCGCAGCGCCCCGCGGCAGTGCGGCCAGCAGCTCGCGGGTGACCAGAGCCGCCAGCAGCGTCTGCAGGTCCGGCCAGTGCCGATACAGCGTCTGTCGCGACACACCGGCGCGCCGTGCGATGTCCGTGGCGCTGGTGCGGCGGATGCCGTGCTCGAGCACCTCGACCAGTGCGGCGTCCAGGATCGCGGCATCGGTTCCGACGGCGAGATCAACCATGTGACAACGATACATAATCTGTCATACTGTCGCCATGGCCACGATGCCCGCCGAAGGCCGCGCCCCGCTCGCGGTACCGCAGACCCGGCCGCCCATGCAGTGGGATGCGTGGGGCGACGCCGCGCACGTGCGGACGCTGCCCGCCGGCGCCCGGGTCCTCGCCGCCACGCTGCTGCCTGGCAGAGTCCACTCGATTCCGCGGCTGCCCCGCGCGCAGCTGCAGCTGACCGCCGCACGGCTGACCGCGGCGGACATGGCCGCGCTGTCGGCCGCCGCCGAGACCACCGCCGACGACGAGGCCCGCGCCGGGCACCTGGGCGGCAAGAGCACCCTGGATCTGCTGCATCGCCGCGGCAGTGCCGCACAGCAGGCGCCGGATGCCGTGGCCCGACCCGGTTCGCATGACGAGGTGGCGGCGCTGCTGCGGGTGTGCGACGATCGCGGCATCGCGGTGATCCCGTTCGGCGGCGGCACCAGCGTCGTCGGCGGCGTCGATCCCGTCATCGGTGCGCAGCGGGCCGTGATCGCGCTGGACCTGGCCCGCACCGCGGGCCTGTACGAGCTGGACGAGCTGTCCCGGCTGGCCACGTTCGGGCCCGGCACCACCGGCCCCCAGGCCGAAGAGCTGCTCGGCGCGCGCGGCTATACGCTCGGGCACTTCCCGCAGAGCTTCGAGTACGCCACGATCGGCGGGTTCGCCGCGACCCGCTCCAGCGGTCAGGCCTCGCGCGGCTACGGCCGGTTCGACGAGCTCGTGCATCGGCTGCGCATCGCGACGCCCGCCGGCGACCTCGACCTCGGGCGCGCCCCCGCCAGCGCGGCCGGCCCCGACCTGCGGCAGCTCTTCCTCGGCTCCGAGGGCGCCTTCGGGGTCATCACCGAAGTCACCGTGCGCATCCGGCCCACGCCCGCCGCCACTGCCTACGCCGCATGGACGTTCCCGGACTTCGCCGCGGGCGCCGGCGCGCTGCGCGACCTGGTCCAGCGCGACATCCGCACCACCGTCATCCGGCTCTCGGACGAACCCGAGACCCGCGTGAACGCCGCGATCGGCGGGCACCTGACGAGGCTGCGCGGCGCCCTGGCCGTGGCGACGTTCGAAGCCGAGACGCAGGCGGCGGCCGCGGCCCGCCGCGCCGAAGCCACCGCGGTGTGCGCCGCGCACGGCGGCAAGGACCGCGGCGAAGAGCCGGCCCGCTCCTGGGAGCGCGGCCGGTTCGCCTCCCCCGCGCTGCGCGACGCGCTGCTGGATGCCGGCATCCTCGCCGAGACCCTCGAGACGGCCACCACGTGGACGAACCTGCGACCTCTGAAGGCGGCGGTCACCGCGGCGCTGACCGAGACGATGGCCGCACAGGGCACCACGCCGATCGTGATGTGCCACATCTCGCACCTGTACCCGGCGGGCGCCTCGCTGTACTTCACCGTGGTCGCGGCGCTGACCGCACAGCCCGAGCAGCAGTGGGCGCGGGCGAAGGATGCCGCCTCCCGCGCGATCGGCGCCGCCGGCGGCACGATCACCCACCACCATGCCGTGGGCCGGGACCACCGGCCGTATCTGCCGGATGAGATCGGCCCGCTCGGGGTCGAGATCCTGCGGGCGGTCAAGCGCACCGTCGACCCGCACGCCATCATGAACCCCGGCACGCTGGTGCCGCCGGCCGGCACGGCATGAAGCTCGCGCTGCTGATCAACCCCGCGGCCCGTGGCGGCCGGCAGTCCGCTGCCGCGGCCGACGCCGCGAATCGGCTTCGCGCGCACGGCATCGAGACCTCGCTGATCTCCGGCGGCAGCGCGGCCGAGTCGTCGGCGCTGCTGCAGATCGCGCTGCGGGCCGGCGCCGACGCCGTGGCGGTCGCCGGCGGCGACGGCACGGTGCACCTCGCCCTGGCCGAGATCGCCGGCACCGGCATCCCGCTCGGCATCATCCCGGTCGGCACCGGCAACGACATCGCCGCGGCGCTGGGCCTGCGCGAGCTCGATGTGCGCGGTGCCGCCGACGTGATCGCCGCCGGCCGCACCCGCACGGTCGACCTGGCCCGGATCACGCGCGACGACGGCACGTTCGAGCTGATGGCCAGCGTGCTGGCCAGCGGATTCGACTCGCGCGTGAACGATCGGGCCAACGCGATGCGGTGGCCGCGAGGATCATCCCGCTACACGGTCGCGCTGCTGATCGAGTTCCTGACGCTGCACGCCGCGCCCTTCACGCTGCAGATGCAGCTGCCCGACGGCAGCCGGCGTGACGTGACCGACGACCTCGTGATCGCCGCGGTGGGCAACGGGCCCAGCTACGGCGGCGGCATCCCGATCTGCCCGGATGCCGACATCGCCGACGGCCTGCTGGACGTGACGATCGTCCGCCCCGCGGGGCGGCTGCGACTGCTGCGACTGCTGCCGCGGGTCTACCGCGGCACGCACACGACCATCCCGGAGGTCTCGACCTTCCGGGTGCGCTCGGTGCGGCTGGAGTCGGAGGCGGTCACCGGCTATGCCGACGGCGACCCGATCGGCCTGCTGCCGCTGACGGTGGAGGCCGTCCCCGGCGCACTCACCGTGTTCGCACCGCGATAGGGCGCGGCGCGCTGCCGACGGCCCGCTCAGGCGACGGTGTGCTGCTCGCTCAGCCGCGTCAGCACCATCTCGCGCAGCTGTTCGGGGGCAGCCTCCTTGCAGGAGCGTGCCAGCACCTCGGTGAGGGTCCGCGACACCAGCGCCTCGTCCCGGCATCCCGGGCATCCGGCCAGGTGCTCGCGGATGTCGGACGATGCCGTCTTGCAGACCTCGTTGCGCAGGTACTCCTCGAGATCCTTGCGGGTCTTCTCGCAGCCGCAGTCGGTCATTTCTTGCTCCCTGATGTGGTGATGCCACGTTCCTTGGCGTAGTCGGCCAGCAGCTCCCGCAGCATCCGGCGGCCTCGATGCAGCCGGCTCATGACGGTGCCGATGGGGGTCTTCATGATGTCGGCGATCTCCTGATAGGCGAAGCCCTCGACGTCGGCGAGGTAGACCGCCAGCCGGAAGTCCTCGGGGATCGACTGCAGCGCGTCCTTGACGGCCGTCGCCGGCATCCGGTCGATGGCCTCGGCCTCGGCCGAGCGCGACGACGTCGACGTGGTCGACTCGGCGCCGCCCAGCTGCCAGTCCTCGAGCTCGTCGATCGCGCTCTGGTACGGCTCGCGCTGCTTCTTGCGGTAGGTGTTGATATACGAATTGGTGAGGATGCGGTACAGCCACGCCTTCAGGTTCGTGCCCTGCGTGAACGTCTTCCAGGACGCGAACGCTTTCACGAACGTCTCCTGCACCAGATCGGCGGCGTCGGCGGGATTGCGCGTCATGCGCATCGCGGCGGCGTACAGCTGATCCATGTAGGGCAGCGCTTGCTGCTCGAACTGCGTGCGCGCGGTGGCGGCTGCTGATTCGTCCATCGCGCGCAAGTCTACGTGGGTGCGCTCGCGCTCAGCTGGGCGTTGCAGGGTGGCGATCATCCGGCTCCTCTGGTGGGTTCGTTATGGTAGAACCCGATGACCGCCCACCGGTATTCCCAGCCCTCGTCCGGATCGACCAGGACCGGCACCTGGCGCGCCCCGCAGGCCTCCGGCCCGCTGGACGCCGTGGTCACCGTGCCCGGGTCGAAATCGCTCACGGGGCGCGAGCTGATCCTGTCCGCCCTGGCCGACGGCCCGAGCCGGCTGTATGCGCCGCTGCAGTCGGATGACACCGATCGGATGATCGGGGCGCTGCGCGCCCTGGGCGTGAGCATCGAGCCGCAGCACGGCGATGGCCCTTTCGGCGACGACCTGCTGATCACCCCGATCGCCCCCTTCCACGCGGCCGACGGCGCCGTGGACTGCGGACAGGCCGGCACCGTGATGCGCTTCGTCGCCCCGCTGGCGGGCCTGGTCGGCGGCGAGGTGACCCTGACCGCGCACGCCAGCGCGCTTCATCGCCCGATGGCCGTGATGATCAAGGCGCTGCGCGACCTCGGCGTCGACATCGACGACGGCGCACGCTGGGCGCTGCCGTTCACGGTGCGCGGGCACGGCCAGATCCGCGGCGGCGAGATCACGATCGACGCCAGCGCATCGAGTCAGTTCGTGTCGGGCCTGTTGCTGACGGCCCCCCGCTTCGACGTCGGGCTGCATCTGATCCACGACGGCGACCGCCTGCCGAGCGTGCCGCACATCGACATGACGATCGAGTCGCTGGGCCGCCGCGGCGTGCTCGTGGAGCGCCCCAGCCCCACCGAGTGGGTCGTGCCGGCCGGGTCCATCCGCGGCAAGGATGTGCACATCGAGCCCGATCTGTCCAACGCCGCCCCGTTCCTGGCCGCGGCCATGGCGGCCGGCGGACGCGTATCGGTGACCGGCTGGCCGACCCACTCCACGCAGCCGGGCGCGCTGCTGACCGACATCCTGCCTCTGATGGGCGCGCGCACCCAGCGCCGCGGCGGAGCGCTGCACATCACCGGCGGCGACACCATCACCGGCGTCGACCTCGACCTGTCGGCCGCCGGCGAGCTCGCCCCCACCCTGGTGGGCCTGGCGGCGCTGGCCGATTCACCCTCGACGCTGCACGGCATCGGCCATCTGCGCGGGCACGAGACCGACCGGCTGGCCGCGCTGGCCGAGAACCTGCGGACGCTGGGCGGCGAAGCACAGGAGCTCGAGGACGGCATCCGGATCGTCCCCCGGCCGCTGCACGGCGGCGTGTGGCAGGCCTACCACGACCACCGAATGGCCACCACCGGTGCGCTGCTGGGCCTGGTCGTGGAGGGCCTGGAGGTGGACGACATCGGCACCACCGCCAAGACGATGCCGCAGTTCCCGCAGCTGTGGGCGCGGATGCTCGGCAACGAGTCGGGGGAATCCGCGGCGTAGCCGCGCACCCGCCATGAGCTGGCTGGACGACGGCGACGCCGAGGAGGATGACGAGCTCGACGAGTCCGACATCCCGATGCGCCCGAATCCGAAGGCGAACCGGCCGCGCACCAAGCGCCGCCCGGCGCACACCGACGCCGTGCTGGCGCGAGTGTTGGGCGTGGACCGCGGGCGCTACACGGTGCTGGTGGGCGAGGACACACCCGATGAGCACACCGTCGTGGCCACCCGGGCCCGTGAGCTGCGCAAGCAGTCGATCGTCACCGGCGACCGCGTGCGCGTCGTGGGCGACGTCTCCGGAGCCGAGGGCACCCTGGCGCGCATCGTCGGCGTGGCCGCGCGCACGACGCTGCTGCGCCGCAGCGCCGACGACACCGACCAGGTCGAACGGGTCGTCGTCGCCGGCGCCGACCAGATGCTGATCGTGGTCGCCGCGGTCGACCCGCCGCCGCGCCCGCGGCTGGTCGACCGCTACCTGATCGCGGCGCTGGATGCCGGCATCCGGCCGCTGCTCGTGGTGACCAAGACCGACCTGGCCGACCCGACCGAGTTCCTGAAGCACTTCGAGGGCATCGAGCTGCGGATCTTCACCAGCGCCCGCGACCGGCTGCCCGTCGACGAGATCGGGGCGGCGCTGGTCGGCCACACCACCGTGTTCGTCGGGCACTCCGGCGTCGGCAAGTCCACGCTCGTGAACGCGCTGGTGCCCGATGCCGGACGGGCCACCGGGCACGTCAACGAGGTCACCGGCCGCGGCCGGCACACCTCGAGCTCGACGGTGTCGCTGCGCTATCGCGGGGCATCCGGCACCGGCTGGGTCATCGACACCCCGGGAGTGCGTTCATTCGGGCTCGGACACGTGGACCCGGCGCACATCCTCGGCGCCTTCACGGACCTGGCCGAGATCGCCCAGGACTGCCCCCGCGGATGCACCCACCTGCCGGACGCCGTCGACTGCGCCATGAACGAGGCCAGGGCCGCCGGCGACCTCTCCCCCGCGGCCCTGGGCCGGCTGGAGTCGCTGCAGCGCCTGCTGACCACCTTCGCGGAGCACTCCGGCAGGCCGTAGGCTGGCGGTATGGCTGAGCTGACACCCGGAGACACCGCACCCGACTTCACCCTCGACGACCAGGACGGCACGCCGGTCTCGTTGCACGACCTGCGCGGGCAGAAGGTCATCCTGTACTTCTACCCGGCGGCGATGACCCCCGGATGCACCACCGAGGCGTGCGACTTCCGCGACAGCCTCTCGTCGCTGCAAGGCGCCGGCTACACGGTGCTGGGCGTGTCCCGGGACAGCCTGGACAAGCTCCGCGAGTTCCGCGCCCGCGACAGCCTGACCTTCCCGCTGCTGAGCGACCCCGACCGCGCCGTGCACGAGGCCTACGGCGCGTGGGGCCAGAAGATGAACTACGGCAAGACGATCGAGGGCGTGCTGCGCTCGACGTTCGTGATCGACGAGCAGGGTGCGATCACCGATGCGCAGTACAACGTCAAGGCCACCGGGCACGTGTCGCGGCTGCGGGCCAAGCTCGGCATCGACTAGCGGTCCTCGTCGTCGCCGTGCTCGGCCGCCCGACGCGCGATGCCGGCGCGGCGCACTTCGAGGACGAGCGGAATGAGTGCGACCACCGCCACGGCGGCCAGTGCCAGCCCGATCAGCGGGTGCGCATAGGCGCCCGTGGCGGCCCCGATCGCGACGGCGACGATGAGCAGCTGTGTCACGATGCCACCCGAGCGTCCCCACGAGACATCCCGCGCCACACCGACGGCGAAGGCGGCCACCGCCGCGGCGGCGATCAGGGTCAGCACGATCAGCGCGAGGGCGCTGGCCAGCCACTCGGCGGCACCGGCCATCAGCTCCAGCACCTGCCAGATCGCCAGGACCAGCACCCCCGCCGCCTCGAGGCCGAGGATGACGGTCGCGGTGTGTGCGGCGGTGCTTGTTCGCATTCCTGACATTCCCTCCGAACGCCCTCGAATTTGTCGACGGCCTCCAACGCGCTCGGGCAACTATCAGCAGATCGCACAGAACTCGTGGGAAAAACCCTTGATTCCGCTCGCCGGCTGTGGAACCATTGAACACGTTGTGTGCTCCCACAGCGGCGTGGGGCGAGCATCCAGCTCGCACACCCTCCAGGTTAGCGGAATCCGAATCCGCGCTGGGACCGTAACCGACACGACCTGACATCCCCTCTCAAGGAGCATCTGCACTATGGATTGGCGCGACAAAGCCGCATGCCTCACCGTCGACCCCGAACTGTTCTTCCCGGTCGGGAACACCGGTCCGGCCGTTGACCAGATCGAGAAGGCGAAGGCCGTCTGCGCACGGTGCACGGTCACCGAGATCTGCCTGCAGTACGCACTGGAGACCGGCCAGGACTCGGGCGTGTGGGGCGGACTGTCCGAAGACGAGCGCCGCGCGCTCAAGCGCCGCGCCGCGCGCGCCCGCCGCGCGTCCTGACGCCGCCGGGCGCCCTGGGGCCCCGCTCAGTCCGGGTCGAGGTCGAGGTAGCGCAGCGGGATCTCGATGGTCACCTCGGTGCCCTCGCCCTCGAGCGTGTGCCAGTCGATCGAGCCGCTGAGCTCGCCCTGGATGAGCGTGCGCACGATCTGCGTGCCCAGCCCCTGGCCGACATGGCCGGCCGGCAGCCCCACTCCGGTGTCGCGCACGCGCACCTCGAGGCGCTCGGGGGTGCGGTCGGCGACGATCTCGACGTCGCCCTCTTTGCCGGCCAGGCCGTGCTCGACCGCGTTGGTCACCAATTCGGTCAGCGCCAGCGCCAGCGGCGTCGCGTATTCGCTGGGCAGCGTGCCGAACGTGCCGCTCGTATGCGTCTTCGCGCGCGTGTTCGCGTCGGCGGCGACCTCGGCGACCAGCTTGAGCACCCGCTGGAAGACCTCGTCGAACGGCACGTTCTGCGCGAGCCCGGTCGCGAGCGTGTCGTGCACGACGGCGATCGCCGCGACCCGGCGCATGGCCTGGGTCAGCGCCTCGCGCGCCTCTTCGGAGTGGGTGCGGCGCGCTTGGATGCGCAGCAGCGACGCGACCGTCTGCAGATTGTTCTTGACCCGGTGATGGATCTCGCGGATCGTGGCGTCCTTGGTGATCAGCTCCTGCTCCTGGTGGCGCATCTCGGTCACGTCGCGACACATCACGATCGCACCGATCCGGGTGCCATGCTCGCGCAGCGGGATCGTGCGCAGCGAGACGGTGACCCCGCGCGCCTCGATGTCGGTGCGCCACGGCGCGCGGCCGGTGATCACCAGCGGCAGCGACTCGTCGAAGTGGCGCTTCTCGGGCAGGATGCCGGTGACGACCTCGGCCAGCGACTCGCCTTCGAGCTCGTCGTCGAAGCCGAGCCGATTGAACGCCGACAGCGCGTTGGGGCTGGCGAAGGTCGTGATGCCGTCCACGTCGAGCCGGATCAGGCCGTCGGATGCGCGCGGCGCACCTCGCCGCGGCCCGGTCGGTGCGGACAGATCCGGGAAGTCGGCGCTGGCGATCATGCCGAACAGGTCGTCGGCGCAGTCGTTGAAGGTGATCTGCTGGCGCGACGGGGTGCGGGTCTCGCCGAGATTGGTGTGCCGGGTGAGCACGCCGATCACCGGCGGCCTCTCGCCGGCGCGGACGTGCTCGCGCACGATCGGCACGGCGCGCACCCGCGTGGGGGTCTCTTCGAACCAGTCCGGCGACGCCGAGTCGACGATCTTCCCGGTGGTGAACGCCGAGCGCACCTGGGCGCGCCACTGCGGGCGCACCAGCTCGCCGACGATGTCCCGGTAGAACAGCGTCGCCGCTCCCCCGGGCCGGGTGTGTGCGACCGCGGTGAACGAATCGTCGACGGTCGGCACCCACATCACGACGTCGGCGAAGGCGAGGTCGGCCAGAAGCTGCCCGTCGCCGGCAAGGCGATGCAGCCACTCCACGTCGGCTTCGTCGGCACGGCCCTGAGCATAGACGAGATCGGTGAGCGTCGACACGGATTCAGCCTACGGCGCGATCGTCCCCTCCGTTGCACACGCCCGCGCCCGGGACCGTCGGCGCCGCACGGGGCGGGCCACCTCCGGCCGCGGCGCGATCGCCTCGCCCACGAAACGGCGCACGGCCTGCGCGAGCGGCGACCGGGGCGAAGCATCCGAGACCGGACGCGCCGCCAGCAGCGCAGCGTCGACGCTGCGCGGGTCCGGAGGCACGAACCAGACGTCCCGGATGCCGGCGAACCGCTCCAGGGTGCGGCGCACCTGACCCCGCGCATCCAGGCCCAGGGCACCCGGCCGCAGCCGGTTCGCGACGACTGCGACCGGTGTCGGCCCGACGGCGGCGCGCAGCTCGGCGTGCGCCCGCAGAAACCGGGCGATGCCCAGCGGATCGGCCGAGGCGACCGCCACGATCTGGTCGGCCTCGCCCAACGCGGCCAGGGTCGCGGCGTTGCGCCGCGGGCCGTCGGTCAGGTCGCTGACGATCTCTTCGTCGCGCTCGAGGCCGGATGACACGTCCACGATGGTGTGCTCCGCCCACCCGCGACAGGCGGCCAGCGCTGCGCGCACGCGGCGGTCGCTGAGCTCGGGCCAGCGCGACGGGCGGTTGATGCCGGGCAGCACGTCGATGCGGCCGTCTCCGACCGACACCGGCGTGCTGATCCGCTCCAGCTCCGCACCGTCCAGCCCGCCGCGCTCGGTCTGCCGGCACGCCGCCGCGAAGCCCGGGCCCTCATCGGCCAGCCCCAGCATCAGCGCGATCGACGGCGCGACGGTGTCGGCGTCGACCAGGCAGACCCGGTGCCGGCCGCGGGACAGCTCGGCGGCCAGCTCGACCGCCACCGTCGACCGGCCGGGCGCACCAGCCGGACCCCACACCGCGATCACGCGGGAGGTCGCGCCGCCTCCGCCGCCGGGCGCGAACGACGCCGCCGGTTCGGCGAGGGCCGCAGCCACGGCCCAGCCGTCGGCGTCGGCCGGCAGCAGCGGCCCGAGGCCGAACGTGCCGGCCAGCCGCGCGTCGGCATCGCTCGCGCACAGCGGCAGGATCCGCACACCGGCGCCGTCGCACGCGGCCACCAGCTGCGCCGTGAGGCTGCGCCGGGTGACCTCGAGCACCAGCACGTCGGCGGCGTCCAGGCCCGGCTCCGGCCCCGAAGCGGGCTGGACAGCGGCCAGCACCCCGGTCACGGTCAGCCCGGCCCGGGTCAGCTGTTCGGCCAGCGTCGAGGCGTTGCCTGCCGCGACGATGACGCGGGTCACGAGCCGCCCCCGGCCGGCACGATCGACAGCGCGGCCTGCGCGGCGATCGCCGCCAGGGTGTCGGCGACGTCGGCCCGTTCGATGACGAGTTCGAGGGCCGTGGCGCCGCCGCCGATCATCGAATCGTCCCGCGTGACCGACACCACCGTCGCGGTCGGGATCAGGATGCTGGGGACCGCGTACACGCCCCGTTCGGTCTGCGCGGCCGACCACAGCTCGACGATGCTGCCGGCGCGCACGCTGCTGGGGACCTCGACGGCGCTGTGCACGACCACGGTGGTGGTGCTCGCCTGCGCCAGCGGGCCGGTGGCGGCAGCGGGCACGAGCTCACCCGTGGCGATGGTGCGGGTCGCGGCCAGGCCCGCCAGCGTCCCGCCCGGCGCCAGGTAGGCGTCCGCGGTGCGGCCGAGGGCGACGTCCACGACCACCAGATCGGCTGCGGTCAGCGCCTGGCCGGGGACCAGGGTGTGCGCGGCGGCGTACACCGGGGATGTCTGCCGCGCCAGCGCGACGACGGCCCAGACGCCGGCGATGGATGCCACGATGAGCAGCAGTCCGAGGAAGAAGCGGGTGTCGGTCCAGAAGCCGCGGCGGCGCGCGCGGGGAGCGCGCTCGGCTGCGGCCGGAACCTGGTCGGGGCCGGTGACTCGGCCCGGGGAGATCACCCTGTCCAGTGCGCTCATGATCTCTATCGTCGCGCAGTCCGGCCGGCCGCTTCGAAAGTTATCCACAGGCCGCGCGGGGACGGTTTCGGGCCGGGCTTGCCCGCGATAATGAGGGCATGCCCGAAATCCCCCTACCCGCGGGCCGGCTGGTGGCCCCCGCCCAGGTCGCCGAGGCCCTGGGCGTGTCCGTCGACGAGGTGATCGCCCTCGTGCTCGAGGGCGCGCTGCGCGGCGTGCGGGTCGGCAGCCCACCGCAGTGGCGGGTCGCCGAAGACAGCGTGAGCGCCTATCTGGACGACCAGACCGAGCAGGTGCGTCGGATGGCGCTGTGGCGCCAGTCCAACGCGGCCAGCTTCCCCGAGCTGTGGAGCACCGGGATCGTGGAGAACCCGGACTGACCGGCATCTACCGCGCCCGGTCCGGCTCCTCCAGCCGCACCCACGCCAGGGCCCGATAGGGCACCATCCGCACGCCGCGCAGCTGGTCGGAGCGCCGGGGCACACCTATTTCGTGCAGCGCGAGATCCAGGTGGTCGGCGAGCGCGCGGTCGATCGTGCCGGACAGCTCGCCGTCGTGCAGATGCACGGTGACCGGCACCCGCCGTCGGGCGAGGTCGCGCAGCACGAAGCCGAGCGTCATCCGTTCGCTCAGACTGCGCCGGGCCGGCGCCGCCGGCGCGCGTGCGCTGCGCAGCAGTTCGGCTTCGGGCAGTGCGACGGCGGTGACGGCATCCATCGCCACGATGCCGGCACCGCCGGGCAGGCCGTCCGGTGCCAGCCCCGCCCAATCGACGCCGACGGCGCTCAGTCGCCCGGTCAGCACCGTCCGGTCGGTCAGATGAAGACCGATCTGTGCGGCGTCGTCGCCGGCCAGGGCCTGCAGCCGTTCCCGCAGCGTCGTGCGGGACAGCCGCAGCCGTTCGGCCTCCGAGTCCAGCGCGGCGCGCTCGGCCTCCCATTCGGAGTCGAGCTGATCTTCGAGGTCCTCGAAGAAGCGATCCCAGCGCACTCCGCGAGCGTATGCGATGCGGCCGGACGGCCGGAGAAGTTATCCACAGGTGAGAGGGTTCTCACCTTGCTGTGAGTTCGCCCTGTGTTCTACTGGGGCGGGTAACCGACATCCCTCTCGTGTCCCTTCGCGGCAGGCGAGAGATCGAGGAAGGCAGACACATGGCGAGAGCGCTCGCAGGAGCGGCCGCACCGCGGCCGGCACCGAGACCGGCACCAGCCGAGGACGATCTCTGCGAGCCGGAACGCACTCCCGCCACGGCGCTGCCCGATCCCGAGCCGCTGCTGCGCAATCTGACCCAGGGCGTGCTCGAGGTGCTCGCGGGAGTGCGCGACGTCAATCAGCTGGCCCGCTGGATGAGCGAAGACGCCTTCCAGTCGGTGCTCACCCGTGCGAGCCTGTCCACCCGCGCGCGCAGCGCACGGGGCGTTGCCGCCACCCGCCCGGTGCACACGATCTGCTCCGTGCACTGCACGATTCCGCTGGATAACGTCGTGGAGGCCGTCGTCATCGTCGGCGGCCCCGCGCGCACGCGTGCCGTCGCGGTGCGGCTGGAGGGCCTGGACCGCCGCTGGCGCGCGACGTCGTTCGCGCTGCTGTGACTACTGCCGGTACGACGACAGGAAGTTGCCGATGCGTTCGACCGCGTCGGCGAGCACCCGTGCTTCGGGCAGCGTCACGATGCGGAAGTGGTCGGGGGTGGGCAGATTGAACCCGGTGCCCTGCACCACCAGCACGTGCTCGGCCACGAGCAGATCGTAGATGAACTTCGCGTCGTCGTGGATCTCGTACACGTCCGGATCCATCCGCGGGAACGCATAGAGGGCGCCGCGCGGCTTGGCGCAGGTGACACCCGGGATCGCCAGCAGCCCCTGCCATGCGACATCCCGCTGCTCGTGCAGCCGCCCGGTCGGACCGATCAGCGCGTCGATGGACTGCACGCCTGACAGCGCCGCCTGCACGGCGTGCTGCGCGGGCACGTTCGGACACAGCCGGGTCGAGGCCAGCAGCGTGATCCCCTCGAGGAAGCCCTGGGCGTGCGCCTTGGGCCCGGTGATCACCAGCCACCCGCTGCGATAGCCGGCGACCCGGTAGGTCTTGGACAGCCCGTTGAATGTGAAGCAGAGCAGATCGGGCGCCAGCGCGGCGAGGTTGATGTGCTCGGCGTCGTCGTAGAGGATCCGGTCGTAGATCTCGTCGGCCAGCAGCAGCAGTGAGTGCTCGCGGGCGATGTCGACGATGCCCTGCAGCTTCTCGCGGGTGTAGACCGCCCCCGTCGGATTGTTCGGGTTGATCACCACGATCGCCTTGGTGCGCTCGGTGATCTTGCTGCGGATGTCTTCCAGGTCGGGCTGCCAGTCGTCCTCGGGGTCGCACCGGTAGTGCACCGGCGTGCCGCCGCCCAGGCTTGTCATCGCCGTCCACAGCGGATAGTCCGGTGACGGGATGAGCACCTCGTCGCCGGTGTCCAGCAGCGCCTGCATCGTCATCGTGATCAGCTCGGACACGCCGTTGCCGAGGTAGACGTCGTCCGGGTCGACCTGCGGGAAGCCGGGGATCTCCTCATAGCGCGCGACGACGGCGCGACGCGCCGAGAGGATGCCGCGGCTGTCGCTGTAGCCGTGCGCGTACGGCACCGCCGCGATCATGTCGCGCACGATCTGGTACGGCGCATCGAACCCAAAGATCGCCGGATTGCCGGTGTTCAGCTTCAGGATCTGGTGGCCGTCGGCCTCCAGGCGACCTGCCTCGACCAGTGCCGCCCCGCGGATCTCGTAGAGAACATCCTTGAGCTTGGTCGACTGGTCGAGGTGCCGCAGTGGGGTCATCCGTTCAGGATAACGCCCTCACTTGCCGCGCTGCGCCGCCCGGCGCTCGGCACGGTTCTGCGGGGACGGTGCGCCGCCTTGCTGCTGCGGCGCCGTGGTGGGCTGTCCGAACGCACCGCGCGCGGTCGGCTGGGCCGCCTCCTGCGGCGCGCCGTCGGCGGCCGCTGCCGCGGCGGCGGCCGCTGCCTGCTGGCGCATCCGGTTGGTGGCCGCCTGCTGCACCTGACCGCGCTCGTTGCGCACCTCGACCTCGCCGGCATCGTTGGATGCCGAGTACTGCAGGCGCTGCGCGTCCTGGGCCGGGGCGGTCAGGCCCTTCGCCGCGACATCCAGCTCGCCTTCGGCCTCGTGCCGCACCTCGACCTCGAGGTTGTAGAGGTAGCCGACCGACTCCTCCTTGATCGAGCCCATCATGGTCTGGAACATGTCGAAGCCCTCGCGCTGGTACTCCACCAGCGGGTCGCGCTGGGCCATCGCGCGCAGCCCGATGCCGTCCTTGAGGTAGTCCATCTCGTAGAGGTGGTCGCGCCAGCGGCGGTCCAGCACCTGCAGCACGACGCGGCGCTCGAGCTCGCGCGTGGCGGCCTCGCCGAGGGTCTGCTCCCGCTGCTGATAGCGGATGCGGGCGTCCGAGACGATCTCGCGCTTGAGTCCGTCCGGCGTGATCCGGCCCCTGCTCCCGGCCTCGGCGACGACCTCGTCGATCGTCACTCCCACCGGGTAGAGGGTCTTCAGTTCGGCCCACAGTGCGTCGAAGTCCCAGCTCTCGGTGTGGCCGACCGAGGTGTGGTCGTCGATGACGGCACCGATGGCATCCTCGATGAAGTGCTGCACCCGATCGGCGATGTTGTCGCCCTCGAGCATCTGCCGGCGGTCGGTGTAGATGGCCTCGCGCTGGCGGTTGAGCACGTCGTCGTATTTCAGGACGTTCTTGCGGATCTCGGCGTTGCGCGCCTCGACCTGGCCCTGCGCGCTCTTGATCGCGCGCGAGACCATCCGGGACTCGATCGCGACCTCGTCGGGGAAGTTCGTGCGGGCGAGGATCGCCTCGGCCGCTCCGGACTGGAACAGGCGCATCAGGTCGTCGGTCAGCGACAGGTAGAACCGGCTCTCGCCGGGGTCGCCCTGACGGCCCGACCGGCCGCGCAGCTGGTTGTCGATGCGGCGCGACTCGTGCCGCTCGGTGCCCAGGACGTACAGACCGCCGGTCTTGACGACCTCTTCGGCCTCGGCATCCACCTTTTCCTTCATGGCGGCATACACGTCGTCCCAGGCGGCCTCGTACTCGTCCGGCGTCTCGACCGGGTCCAGCCCCTGCGCCTTGATCTCCTGCACGGCGAGGAACTCGGCGTTGCCGCCGAGCATGATGTCGGTGCCGCGGCCGGCCATGTTGGTGGCCACCGTGACGGCGCCCAGGCGCCCGGCGCGCGCGACGATCTCGGCCTCGCGCGCATTGTTCTTCGCGTTCAGGACCTCGTGCTTGATGCCCTTCTTGGCCAGCATCCGCGACAGGTACTCGCTCTTCTCGACACTGACCGTGCCCACCAGCACCGGCTGGCCGGCCGCATGGCGCTCGGCGATGTCTTCGACGACCTGCACGAACTTGGCCTGCTCGTTCTTGTAGACCAGGTCGGACTGGTCCTTGCGGATCATCGGCTTGTTAGTCGGGATCGGCACGACGCCGAGCTTGTAGGTCGACATGAACTCCGCGGCTTCGGTCTCGGCGGTGCCGGTCATGCCGGCCAGCTTCTCGTAGAGGCGGAAATAGTTCTGCAGCGTCACGGTGGCCAGGGTCTGGTTCTCGGCCTTGACCGGCACGCCCTCCTTGGCCTCGATGGCCTGGTGGATGCCCTCGTTGTAGCGTCGTCCGATCAGGATGCGGCCGGTGTGCTCGTCGACGATCATGACTTCGTCGTTCATCACGACGTAGTCCTTGTCGCGCTTGAACAGCGCATTGGCCTTGATCGAGTTGTTCAGGAACGAGATCAGCGGCGTGTTCACCGATTCGTACAGGTTCTCGATGCCGAGGTAGTCCTCGACCTTCGTGATGCCCGGCTCGAGCACCCCGACGGTGCGCTTCTTCTCGTCGAACTCGAAGTCCACGCCCGGCTCGAGGGTGCGGGCGACCTTGGCGAACTCGACGAACCAGCGGTTGGCCTCGCCCGAGGACGGACCCGAGATGATCAGCGGCGTGCGGGCCTCGTCGATGAGGATCGAGTCGACCTCGTCGACGATCGCGTAGTAGTGGCCGCGCTGGACGAGGTCGGACTGCTGCCAGGCCATGTTGTCGCGCAGGTAGTCGAAGCCGAACTCGTTGTTGGTGCCGTAGGTGATGTCGGCCAGGTACTGCTCGCGGCGCACGTCGGGGGTCTGCCCCGAGATGATCGTGCCCGTGGTCATCCCCAGCGCCCGGAAGACGCGGCCCATCAGCTCGGACTGGTAGCTGGCGAGGTAGTCGTTGACCGTGATCACGTGCACGCCCTTGCCGGCGATCGCGTTCAGATACGACGGCAGGGTGGCGACCAGGGTCTTGCCCTCACCGGTCTTCATCTCGGCGATGTTGCCCAGGTGCAGGGCGGCCCCGCCCATGATCTGCACGTCGTAGGGGCGCTGGCCGAGCGTGCGCTTGGCGGCCTCGCGCACGGCGGCGAAGGCCTCGGGCATCAGCTTGTCCAGCGACTCGCCGTTCTCGTAGCGGGCACGCAGCTCGCCGGTCTCGCCGCGCAGCTCGTCATCGGTCAGGGCCGCGTACTCGTCTTCGAGCGCACCGACGGCTTTCACGACCTGCTGGAGGCGCCGCAGCAGGCGGCCCTCACCGGCGCGAAGTATTTTCTCGAGCGGGTTAGCCACAGAGGATCTCCATCTATCGGGTCTCGGGTGCGCGTGCGGGCGCGCACCGACACACCTACCCATGTTATCCGCCCGTGACCTTGAAAGTGACTGGCAGTGCCGCGGTGCCCACGACACGCGGGGGGATGCCGCCACCCGAGTTGCCCGGTATGTATATACTCGGCAACTACATACCTGGAAAGCATGTGAGGAGAACGCGATGTCGGTGCGATTGAGTCTGCTGGCGATCCTGGAGCAGGGGCCCTGCTACGGCTACCAGCTGCGCCATGAATTCGACCGGCGCACGGGATCGACCTGGCCGCTGAACGTCGGACAGATCTACAACACGCTGGAGCGACTCGAGCGCGACGGCCTGGTGACCCGGGGCGAGACCGACGAGCAGGGGCACGTCTTCTTCGAGATCACCGATGCCGGTTCGGCCGAGGTGCGCGCGTGGCTGGACTCCCCCGTGCAGCGCGGGCAGGGCACCCGCGATGAGCTCGCGATCAAGCTGGCCCTGGCCGCGACGCTGCCGGGGGTGGACGTGACCGCCGTCATCCAGTCCCAGCGGCGCGCGTCACTGGCGCAGCTGCAGGAGCTCAACCGTGCGAAGTACGCCGGAGCCGACCCGGACGGGCCGGAAGAGCTCGCCTGGTCGCTCGTGGTCGACTCGATGATCTTCGCCGCGGAGGCCGAGGCGCGCTGGCTCGACCACACCGAGCAGCGCCTGGCGCTGCATCCACGTCATGCCCTGGCCCTGGAGCTGTCGACCGAGCGACCCAAGCGCGGGCGGCCGGCCGCGCCGACCGCCGAGCACGCGCCGCGAGTCGACACGACGGGGACCCCCCGATGAGCGGCGAGCAGGTGCTGCGCATGGTCGGCGTCAGCCAGCAGTACGGCGTCGGCGAGACGGCCGTGTCGGCGCTGTCCGGCGTCGACCTCGACGTCGCCCGCGGCGAACTGGTCGCGATCATGGGCGCGTCTGGCTCGGGCAAGTCGACGCTGCTGTCGATCGCCGGCGGGCTGGCGCATCCGACCGCCGGCGAGGTGATCGTCGAGGGAAAGCACCTGTCGACCGCGTCGCCGCGCGAACTGGCGCTGCTGCGGCGCCGGTCCCTGGGCTTCGTGTTCCAGGACTTCAATCTCATCCCGACCCTCACTGCGCTGGAGAACGTGATTCTCCCGCTCGAGCTCGACGGCTTCCGGGCCCGGGTCGCGCGCCGTGCGGGTCGGGATGCGCTGGCCTCGGTCGACCTCGCCGACAAGCTGAACTCCTACCCCGACGATCTGTCCGGCGGGCAGCAGCAGCGCGTCGCGATCGCGCGCGCCGTCGTCGGCGGCCGGCGGCTGATCCTCGCCGACGAGCCGACCGGGGCGCTGGACTCGGTCACCGGGGAACTCGTGCTGCGGATGCTGCGCACCCGGGTGGACGCCGGGGCCGGCGCGATCCTCGTGACGCACGAGGCGCGCCATGCCGCGTGGGCCGACCGGATAGTGTTCCTGCGCGACGGCCGCATCGTCGACGAGTCGCGCCGCGACGGCGTGGAGGACCTCGTGGGGACGCGCGCATGAGCGGGCGCCCCGCGGCATCCCGCCGCCGGAGCGCCACGTCCTCGCCCGAGCCGAGGGCATCTGCCGAAGCGAGGATGCCTCGGCTCGATTCGGCCCTCGCCCGGGCAGATCTCCTCGCCCGAGCCGAGGGGGCGGCACCGTGAGCCGGCCCGAGGAAGGACAGCGGCGCCCCCGCCCCAGCGCCTGGTCGCGCTGGCGCGTGGACCTGCGGCTGGCGCGGCGCCAGATCGCACGCACGAAGGGGTCGAGCCTGCTGGTGATGCTGTTGGTGGCGCTGCCTGTCATCGCCCTCGCCGCCGCCGCCGTGTTCACGGCGAGCCACATCCCTTCGGCGGCGCAGCGGGCGACGCTGGAACTCGGACGCGCCCAGGCGTGGATCGAGATCATCGGCGGTCCCGATCCGAGCCGCACCCAGGCGATCGACCAGCCGAACTACTCCCGTACCGACGTCGATGAGAACGGCGGCGCTCCCATCAATCCGGAGCTGCCCCGACCAGAGAACGCGGATGCCGTGATCCCGGCCGGCACCCGGGTGATCACGCTGCACCGGTACGGCTCGGCGTACGTCACCACCGCGACCGGCACCGCCCACATGCCCGCCAGCGTCGGACCGGTCTGGGACCCGGCCCTTGCGGGACGGTACACGATCGTCGACGGGCGGGTTCCGGCATCCGGCCATGAGGCGATGGTCACCCCCGGCGCGCTGCAGCGCATCGGAGCACGCATCGGCGGCGCGCTCACCCTGCCCGATCAGGGCCTGTCGTTCACCATCACCGGCACGATGCGGGCGATGGACCAGGATCCCGCCGAGGACCAGGTCTTCCTGCCGGCATCGGCCGCAGGCGCCGTGCAGACCGGCGGCACGACCTGGTACACCGTCGACTGGCAGCCCGACTACCAGACGCTGCAGGAGATGAACCACGCCGGCTTCGTCGCCTTCGCCCGCGACCTCGTGCTCGACCCGCCCGCGGGCGCGTACACCGAGGTGCAGGGCGACCGCGCCATGTTCTGGCAGCTGGTGCTGTACGGTGCGATCGCCGCCGCGTTCTGCGGATACCTCGTCGTGCTGCTGGCCGGAGCCGCATTCGCGGTCGCCGCCCGCCGGCAGCAGCGCGCCCTGGCCGTCGCCGCGAGCGTGGGCGCCGCCCGCAGTGACATCTTCCGGATCGTCGTGCTGCAGGGCACCGTGCTCGGCGCCCTCGGCGGGCTTTTCGGGGGTGCGATCGGCATCGCCGCGAGCGCGGTGTGGATGCTCGTCACCGACAACGGCGTCGTCGGCTCGTTCTGGGGCAACTGGGGCATCCAGGTGCCGTGGACACTGATCGCCGGCATCATCGCGTTCGCCGTGATCGTGGGGACGATCGCCGCGATCGCCCCGGCACGCGGGGCCACCCGCGGCGATGTGCTGGCCGCACTGCGCGGCTCGCGCCGGCCGGCGCGGCTGAACCCGCGCCGGCCGCTGTGGGGACTGGGCATGATGCTGCTGGGGCTGTGCGCCACCGTCGGCGGCGCCCTGGGCACCGCCGCCCTCAACGCCGCCCCGGTCGTGAACTACGACACGCCCTGGCGTGCCGTGCTGATCATCGCGATCGTCGCGGGCCCTGTGGTCTTCCAGATCGGGTTCATCGTCGGCGGGCACTGGCTGCTCGCCCGCATCGCGGCAGCGCTCTCGCACGTCGGGCTCGCCGCCCGGATCGCGGCGCGGGACGCCGCCGCGACTCCCTCGCGGGTGGTCCCGGCGTTCGCGTCGATCGCCGCGTGCGTGTTCCTCGCCTCGTTCGCACTGTCGGCCACCGCGATGACCAACGCGGGCAGCAGCCGCAACTACGCCTGGGGTGGACATCTCGGCCTGGTCCAGGTCTTCATGTGGGGCGATGACATCGCCACCCACCCGGACGAGTACGTGGATGCCGCCCGCAGCCTGGTCGCATCGACGAACCCGCAGCGCACCGGCGTGCTCAGCGGGCCGGTCCAGTATCAGTACGACCCGAGCACACGCCAGCCGGCGGACCCCGCCGCACCGGCGTGGTCGGTGGCCGACGCGAGCATGTCGGCCGGCGACTGCGACCGGTGCGATCCACGTGCGGCGCTGACCCAGGGCCCGTCGCTGGCGGTCGCCGAGCCGCAGACGCTGGCGGCCTACCTCGGCCGGCCGCTGCCCGCCGCTGCGCGCGCCGTCCTGCAGGACGGCGGAGCGCTGGCCCTCGCGGACCACCTTCTGGGACCGGATGGCGACTCGGTGACGCTCACCCGCTGGAGCGCCGCGACCTACGAGGAGTACAACAACGCCCTCGCCCGCTACTGGCAGGGGTCGACCGATGCCGCGGACCTGCCCACGCCCGAGGCGACGCAGAAGATCCCCGCGACCACGCTGGCCGGTGTCAGATTCCAGGGCGGAATACAGCTGGTCATCACTCCCGAAACCGCCGCGCACCTCGGCATCCGCACCCAACCGCAGACCCTCATGGTCGCCTATGCTGAGCCGCCGACACCCGAGGTGACCGATGCGCTGACGGCCGCCGCGGCGGGCGCGCACGTCGGCCGGGGCGGGTTCGACGTCTACGTGGAGAAGGGCCCGGCCCCCATCGACCCGGTGCTGTGGGCTATCTCGGGCGGCGCCATGGCGCTCGTGCTCGGTGCCGGCGCGGTCTGCCTGGGCCTGGCCCGCTTCGAGCGCAGGCCCGACGATGCCACGCTCTCGGCGGTCGGCGCCGGCATCCGGGTGCGCCGGCGCATCAACGCGTGGCAGGCACTGATCATCGTGGGCATCGGCACGATCGTCGGCACGGCCGCCGGGCTCATCCCGATGTGGGGCATCGGCCAGACCTCGTCCGACTACCTGCAGTTCGCCGACGCGCCGTGGCTGTGGCTCGGCCTGCTCGCCTTCGGGCTGCCGGTGGTCACCGCCCTGGTCTCGTGGTGCGTGCGGCCGCGCATGCCCGACCTGACCCGTCGCGTCGCGATCGCGTAGCGGATCCGCCGAGCGGCAGTTCAGTCGGCGCGATTCACCACTTGGCGCGCGGAGCGCCGTAAATCGCGTCGACTGAGACCCGCCGCCGAATTTCAGTCGGCGCGTTTTACGAGCGCAGAAGCTAAAACTCGTAATATGCGTCGACTGAAAATTGCCGGTCTACGCGCAGCCGACGCGATGCGCCCATGCGCCCATGCGCCCATGTGCCCCTGTGCCCACCATTGCACAATGCGCCGACGGAGATCAGGCACGGCGAACCCGGCGACTCCGCAAAGATGCCGGCCGGATGCCGCGGCCTGTGGATAACGTGCGCGGGCGAACGAGCATCCGTGCGACAGTGTCGGCATGCCGGCCGACGAACTTCCCACCGCGCTCGGCGCCGCGTTCAGCGTGCGCGCCGCATGCAGTGCCGGCGTGAGCCGGTCGCGGCTGCGCCGGCGCAGCATGGAGCGCACCTTCCACGGCGCCCGTGCCGTGCCGGGAGCGCCCCTCGTCGCCGACGCAGCGATCGATGCGCGGCGCGCCTATCCACGCATCGCCGAGGCGATGCGGATCCACGAGCGAGCCGTGCAGTATGCCCCGGTGATGAAGGAGGGTGCGTTCTATTACGGCATCACGGCGGCGGTGCTGTGGGATGCTCCGATCCCGACGCGCATGTTCCGTTCCGTCGGCGGTCAGCCGCCCGAGATCGATCCCGACGTGCTCGAGGTCGCGGTGCACTGGCCCAAGCGGGCACCGCGGGCGGCGGCAATCAACGGTCGTGCCGTGCGGCCCGAGCTGACGAACACCATCCGACATCCCGTATCGCAATTACTCGTGGCCACTCCGGCGTCGACCTGGGCGACGCTCGCGCCGGTGCTGCGGCACCCCTACGACCTGATCGCTGCGGCGGACTATTTCGTGCACAGGGCAAGGCCGCCGCACAGCCGGCCGGAGCAGCCGGTGGCCGTACCACTCGCGTCGACGAAGCAGCTGACGACGGCGGTGAATGCGGGCCGGCGCGAAGGGATCGCCCTGCTGCGCGCGGTGCTGCCGCGGGTGCGTTCCGGGTCGGCGTCGCGCACCGAGACGTGGGCGCGGCTCACCCTCGTCGACGGCGGGCTGCCCGAGCCCCTGCTCGACCACGATGCATTCGACGCGGTAGGCCGCTTTCTCGCGCGGGTCGACATGGCGTACCCGCAATGGAAGGACTCGGTCGGCGCGATGTGCCGTTCTGCGCGCCGAAGTCCGTAAAACGCGCCGACTGAACGACGGCCCGACGCACCTCCTGAACGACCGCACAACGCGCCGACCCAACGAGGGTGAGAGCCGACCGCACGACGAGGGATGCCGCGACCCGGCCAGGGATGCCGCGACCCGGCCGCCGCGGCCGGCTACTGCGTCACGTCGAAGATGCCGTGCGCGCCGCGGTCGGCGTCGATCATGAAGTGCGAGATGAACGGGTAGTGGCCGGCCTCGGGGAAGGTCAGCTCGACGAACCCGCCCTGCGCGGGCATCAGCCCGAGCGCCTGCGACCCGGTGTCGGTCGCATCCTTGATGAGGTACCGGCCCTCGCTCCACACCGTGTCGAACTGGCCGCCGACGATGTGGAAGCTGGTCGAGCGCTCCGGACCGGCATCCAGCACCCACACCCGCACCCGCTCACCCACCTTCGCCGTCAGCGGGTCGTGGTCGTACTGGTTCGCGTATCCGTTGAAGACCACCAGGTCGGGCGTGCCCGCCTGCAGCTTGGCGGTGTCCACCAGTCCGCCGTCGTGCGCACCCAGGTAGTACTCCCCCTGCACCAGCACGTAGGACTTCGACACCGCCGGCAGCCCGGCCTTCGGCTCGATCACGACGGCGCCGTACATGCCGCTGGCGATATGCGCGGTCATCGGCATGGTCGCGCAGTGATACATCCAGATGCCGGACCGGTTCGCGGTGAACGTGTAGACGAGGCTCTCTCCCGGCGCGATCGTGCGCATCGGCATGTCCGGCGCCAGCGAGCCGGCGTGGAAGTCGAGGGAGTGCCCCATGTCGCCGTGGTTGATCAACGTCACCACGAACGTGTCGCCGACCCGGCCGTGCAGCGTGGGTCCCGGCGCGGTGCCGTTGTACAGCCACAGCGTCTGGGTCACGCCCGGCGCGACCTCGACCTTCTTGTCCGTGACGGTCAGGGTGATCCGACGGGTGACCGGGCCGTCGCTGGGAGGCAGCGGCGCCAGCACGGCGTCGTAGGGCGTGAAGCCCGGCCCGGGCGTGCCGCTCAGGTCGATGCCGGTGCCGTGGTCCATCCCGGGCATGCCGCCCACGTCCCTGCCAGGCGATGCCGAGGGCGTCGGCGCGGCCGCCCCGGGTCCGGCGCCGCTGGCCACGACGGTCATCACCATGCCGAGCTGGCGGTGCCCCACGATCGAGCACCAGCCGTTCAGGTCGGCGGTGATCACGCCGACGTCGATGGTCTCGGACTGCCCGGGCGACAGGCGCGAGCCGGCGACGCCGTTGGCGAAGACCAGGTCGTGCACCATCGAGGGGTCGGTGTTGGTCAGCTCGATCTTCAGCCGGGTGCCGACCGGCACCGTGATCGTGCTCGGCGTGAACCGGTAGTCGGCGGCATCCACCTTCACGACCTGCACCGGCGCGTTCGTGGCGCCGGTGGCGGGCACGCCCCAGCCCATTCCGATCGGGTCGATCGCGGCGCAGACGGCGACGGTCAGCACGACGGCCAGCAGCCCGGCCATCGCGCCCCCGGCGCGGTGCCGGCCGTCGCCTTCGGGGGTGATCGGCCCGTGCCCGTGCTCGGTCAGCTTCGCGCCGGCGCGCTTGGCCACCCGCTGCACGCGCATCGCGGCCAGCATCAGCGGGATGAACGCCGCCATCGCGATGAGATACAGCACGGATGCCGCCACCCGCACGAGGCTGGACACCGGCAGCGCGCACACCAGCAGAGCGGCGTTGGCGGTGGCGATGCGCAGCGATCCGCCCTTGTCGAACATGGCCGTGCCGGTGCGCACCGGGGTGGGGCCGCCGCCGAGGACGACCGGGATCAGATAGCTGAGCGCGCCGACCAGCACCTGGGCGGCGAACCCGGCGGCCAGCAACGCAGCGACCTGGTCGAAGGTGCGGGAGACGGCGGCGAAGCCCCCGCCGCTCCAGAAGTCGACGATCGTGGCGATCACCAGGGCCAGCAGGCAGCCGATCCACCACAGCACGGCCATGCCCACCGACATCGCCGCGAAGCTGCGCGGCGGCGTCTGCCGGGCGGCGCGCCACAGCGACAGGCCGATGATGCCCAGTCCGGTCAGGTACGCCAGCAGTCCGAGCGCCAGGATCGGCAGGATGCCGGCGGCGGCGCCGGCGGCGGCCACCAGCACCCCGCCGGCCAGCACCGGCAGGGCGCGCGCGGCGCCGATCGTGGCGCGCGCGTCGGCGCGGGTGCGCAGGATGGTCGGCCAGAGCGTCACCAGGGTGCCGGCGACGGTGATGCCGATCCAGCCGAGCACGTTCAGCAGCGCGTGCGAGAGCACCAGGGTGGCCGCGCTGGCATCGTGCGCGAGCCACGCGCCCAGTGCGAGGCCGAGCGGCAGGATCGCCGCCGAGACGATGTAGTAGCGCAGCGTGCGGCCGAACCGGCCCGGCAGGCTGCCGCGCGAGCGTGCGTAGAGGCTCGTGCCGTGCCAGATGACCGCGACGATCAGCAGCGCCGCGCCCACCAGAGTCAGCGGGTACAGTGCGGCGAGCACGCCGGCGATCACGAGCACGGCTCCTCCGTTGGCCAGGCTCAGCCGCACGCTCTGCCGCCGCCGATCGGTGACGGTGGGCGCGCTGCGCAGCAGCGCATAGGAGAAGTACTGAGTCCACACCAGGATCGCGTGCGTGAGCGCACCCAGCAGCAGCAGGTGGATCATCAGCCAGGTCGGCGCGGGCAGCGCGCGGTGCGCGAGGACGGCGACGACGACCAGGATCAGCCACAGCAGCGTCGGGATGTCGCGCAGCGCCCAGAAGCCGCGGTTCGGCGCCTTGGCGGCCGGAGGTCGGGTGGTCGGGGCGCTCATGCGTCTCCTTCAGCGGGTTCCGGCGCCGCTGGGGCAGCGGTGTCGGAGGACGGGCGCGGCGTCCTCGGCGCGGTGGTCGGCACGGGCCGGGATGCCGCAGCCGGCGCGGCCCCGGCACCGGGCGTCGTCCGCGCCGGCCTGATGCGCACGGGCGGCGCCTTCTTCAGCGGCCCCATGACGGCGCTCGTGATGGCGGTGAGCACGAACAGCAGCAGTGCGATCACGCCGAGCACGCCGCCGATCTGCCAGCCGGCCTGTGAGCCCAGTCCGTCGCCGAACCAGAGCCGCACGACCAGGCTCAGCTGCAGGATGCCGGCGGGCACCCACAGCCCGGCCCGGTACGGCAGCGCGATGTGCAGCACGGCCGGCAGGATCGTGGTGGCGTGCGCCATGATCATCGAGATCGTGTAGCCCAGGAACACGGCGTGGATGACGGCGTCATAGGCGGGTTGCGCGGTCGGGTCGCCGAACAGCAGTGCGACGCCCGCGACGGCCAGCCACAGGTAGCCGGCCAGGATGCACGCGGCCATGTAGCGCGCGGCCCCGGAGGCGCGCACGGTGCGCCGGGCGATGTCGTGCACCACCAGCCAGCCCACCAGGGCCAGCAGCGTCACACCGAGCGCTATCGCGCCGGCGTCGGGATAGACCAGGCCCAGCACCAGGGCCAGCACGATCGACCAGGCGTGAATCAGCAGCCGGCCGCCGGCGTGCGGGCCCATCGTGATACGGGCCAGCTCCACGCGCTCGGCCGCGATGGTCAGCACCACGAAGCCGATCAGCCAGGGCAGCACCCGGTCCATCGTGTCCTGGTTGAGCCAGATCACCGCGCCGGCCAGTCCCAGGCCGGCACCGAGCAGCTGAGTCAGCAGCGGGTGGTCGTACTGCCGGCGCCACAGCGGTATGTAGATCAGCATGAACCCTGCCGTGCCGGCGACGAGGATGGCCTTGGCCACGATCAGCGGCACCGGATCGGCCAGCAGTGCGATGCCGCCGGCGCCCAGCAGTCCCGGCGCGATGAACCCGTACCAGCGGTTCAGCGCCGTGGACCGCTCCAGGCAGATCAGGGTGCCGACGAAGCCGAGCACCATCAGCATGCCATGCACTTCGGGCAGCCGGGTGGTGGTCACCGGCGCCGGCAGGCCCAGCAGCAGCATCGCGGCGTCCAGCCCGGCCAGCAGCGACAGGCCGGCGGGCAGCATCCACAGCAGGCGCAGCGAGGGCCCGCGCCGAGCGGCGGCCGTCACGGGGCCACAGCCAGGTGCAGGGTGCACACGCCGGGTGCGCTGAAGGGTTCCAGCACACTGTCGGCGCGTTGGCCTTGGGCCTGCAGCACGCCGTCGATGATGCCCTGATGCACGGCGCAGATGATCGTGGGATGCCGGCTGGCGGCCTCCATCAGCGGGCAGCGGCGCAGCAGCACGTCGTCGCCGGTGTCTTCGGGGGCGAAACCCTGCTCGCGCATGGCGTCGATGACCGCCTCGCGCGGACCGGCGGCCGTGCGGGTGCGGCGGGCGGCCAGCTCCCGGCCCCAGCTGCGGCCGGCCTCGCGGGCCTGGCGGGCTGGATCGGCGCCGGTGCGGGCGAGGGTCTCGGCCAGCACGCCGGCCAGCGCCGCATAGGGGCTCTCCGGGTCCTGCGCGACCGCGCGCCACAGCCAGGCGGGCCGGCCGCGGCCGGAGGACTCCTCGCGCTCGCGGACGATGTACCCGTCGGCCAGCAGCTGCTCGAGGTGGCCGCGCACCGTGTTCTCGTGCAGGCCGGTGGCGTGCGTGAGCGCGGCCGCCGAGATCGGCGCGGCCTGCGCCTCGATCATCTGCAGCACCATCTCGCGCGTGGACGAGTGCCGGCGACCGCTGGCCGCGATGCGGCGGCGTCGACTCGGGCCGTCGTTATTTTCCACGGGATCCAGTGTAATAAACTCGGGCGCAGTGCGCGATCACCAGCCGGTGCGATCGCCGACAGACGGGAGAGATCATGGCCGACATCGACATCCATGCGTCGCGCGATGAGGCGGCTGCCGCCCACGCCGCCGAGTGCACCTGCGGAGAGGTGAACGAGGACCTGCCCGAGATCAACGTGCAGACCATTCCGCACGCGATCCGCCATGCCGCCATCTTCGGCGCGATCGATGCCCTGGCGCCGGGCGGCGGGCTGATCATCTCGGCCGGCCACGCGCCGCTGCCCCTGCTGGCGCAGATGGACATGCGGTACGGCAAGAAGGTCACCACGAGCTACCTCGAGCAGGGGCCCGAGGCCTGGCGCATCCTGATCCGCGCGGTCGCATAGTCGGGGCGCAGACGGGCGGGCGGTCGAACCCCCCTCGACCGCCCGCCCCACGGGCGCTCACGCGCCCGCGACGATCACGACACCATCTGCACCGTGGGCGGCGCCGGCGTGGTCAGCGAGATGACGCCGTAGTCCCAGCCCTTGCGCCGATACACGACGCTGGGATGGTCGGTGCGCGCATCGATGAACAGGAAGAAGTCGTGCCCGACCAGCTCCATCCGGTCCACGGCGTCTTCGACCGTCATCCACTCGGCGCCGAAGCGCTTGGTGCGGATGACCACGGGAGTGTAGTCCTCCTCGTCTTCCGCGCCGGTGATGAGCGGAATCTCCCCGGTCGCCACGGCGTGCAGCATGTCGGCCGATGCCGGCTGCAGGTCGACGCCCTGCAGCACACCGGTGCCCTTGTCCAGCTTCGCGCCGCGCGGATGCCGGCGTGCGTCGACCCGCTTCTCTTTGGCGCGGCGCACCTGCTCGGTGAGCTTGTCGACCGCCATGTCCAGCGCGGTGAACTTGTCCTGATCGACTGACTCGGCGCGCACCAGCGGCAACCCCTTGCCGGTGAGCGTGAGCTCGACGGTGGAGTCCTCCATCCGGCCGTTGTGATACGCGCGATGCGTGACCTTGACATCCATGGTCTGGGCGCGCGGGGCGATGCTCTCGATCCGGGCTGCCTTCTCTTCGGCAACACTGCGGAATCGATCCGAGACGCTCACACCCACGCCGACGATGCTGGTTTCCATCCCTGACCTCCTTGTTCCGGTCCCCCCGGTCAAGGGCGGACCTTCGGTCGACCTTGTGCCCCCCACCGTAGTCGGCCCACCCCGCACTGTCACGCACTTGTTGCGATGTGTCCGGTACGGAGGCGCCCAGTCCCGGAATCCGCCGCGACAGGCCGATGCCGGCGCGCCGTGGCCGCGACGGTGGCGGCGCCGGTGACGACGGCGCCGGCAGCACGCAGGGCCCGCGCGGCCTCGCCCAGCGTCGCGCCGGTGGTCACCACGTCGTCCACCAGCAGCACGGATCGACCGGCCAGCTGCGCCGGTGCGCCACGGGCGGCCCGCATGCTCCCGGCGACGTTGCCGGCGCGTGCGAGCGCCGACAGGCCGCGCTGGTCGGCGGTGGCGCGCACGCTGGTCAGCGCGCGGATCGTGTGCACTCCGGCGCGCCGGGCGAGCAGCTCGGTGACCCGATAGCCGCGCCGGCGCATCGCCGCGCGGGAGGTCGGCACCGGCACGACCAGCAGCGGCTCGGGCCCGGGCGATCCGGCGGCCGCCACTGCAGCGGCCAGCGCCGGCGCGAGAGCGCGGGCCAGGCCGGTGCGGCCGTCGGCCTTCAGCGCCCGCAGCACGCGCGCCGGCACGCCGTCGAAGTCCAGGCCGCTGCACACCTGGATGCCGGCGACGATGCGGCGGCGCACGTCCGGCTGCAGCATCCGCTCGCACGGCACGCACAGCGTCGCATCCAGCGCGCCGCAGCCTGCGCACGCCACCGGGAACACGAGCGCGAGCGCCTCGGCGCCGGCCGCGCGCGCCAGGCGTGCGAGGTATGCCCCGGGCCCCTCATCCGCATCGCCGGGGCTGACCATGCATCCATGCTCCCTCGACCCGGCTCCACCGCATGGGCGCCGGCGGGGTCTGTGCACAGCCCGGCCGGCGACCGCATCCGCCCCCGCCTGGGGAGGAGCCGGTGCTACTGCGGCATCCCCTGCGCCTGACCCACGGTCAGGATGCCGGTCCCGGTCTGCTCCCAGTTCGAGCCGCGCTGCGAGTACAGCGTGCCGTCGGCCCCCCGCAGCCGCACCATGGCGGGGGTGCCGGCGATCGTGGTGACGCCGTCCGGCGCCACCGTGGTGGTGCCGGGGCCGCCGATGATCTGCTGGATCTCGACGGTGGTGTCGCCCGCGTGGGCGAGGATGCCCAGCGTGCTCTCGTCCAGCCACGTCAGGTCGATGCCCAGCCCGGGCAGCTTCGTCAGCAGCAGCCCGTCGCCCAGGCTCTGCGGCACGCCGTCGGCATCGCGCACGATGCCGAACACGGCCACGGTGGACTCGCCGCCGACCGTCAGGATCGCCGCGATCCGGGTGCCGTCCCGCGAGATCGAGATGGCCGAGACCTGCGACGCGTTCGACCAGGCGCCGCCGCTGATCTGCACCGCCTTGTCGTCGGGGCCGTACGCGAGAAGCGCGCCCGGCGTGCGTGCCGGCACGCTCCAGATGTAGCCCAGCGCATCGACGGCCGGATCGATCAGCCCGGCGCGCGCGTCCAGGGTGCGTACCTGCCCCTTCGCGGGCACCCGCAGCACGGCTCCCGTGGCGGTGCGCACGGCGGCTGACGTGTAGTCACGGGCCAGCGTGATCGCATCGGGATGCACCGTGGCCATCGCCTCGGTGATCCCCGGGATCGGTTCGACCTGTCCCGTGGCCGACAAGAAGCCGAAGCCCTTGTCGGTGCGTGCCAGCGGGCGGACGTCGATGCGGGTGGATGCCGTGGCCACCGGCTGCGCGCTCAGCGCGGTGCCCTGGTAGACCATCGAGACGTCGGTGACGCCGCCGACGCTGGACAGGCTCGGCAGCAGCTGCGTCTGCATGCGGTTGAGCGTCGCGCCCTCCAGCGAGAGCACCGGACCGGACAGCTCGACCTGCGCGACGCCGTCGGACAGCGGCACCGACGGCCGGGCCAGCGCGATGTTCTCCGGGAAGGCCGAGGCGACGCTGCCTGCCAGCCACGGACTCGGCTTGCCGTCGATCAGCTTGTCGGCGATGCGCGTGACGGCGTTGCTGGATGGGAACCACCGCACATCGGGGATCAGGTAGTGCCAGCCGGGGTCGAAGTACATCAGCGCGTACGGGTGGAACACGCCGGTGAACTGATCGGCGCCGAGCACGATGCCGTTGGGCGCATGCGTGATGCGCCATTGCCCCTTCACCTTGGCGAGGGTGAACGGCAGCGTGGACTGGCCGCCGTCGGACGGCTTGTACGCGCCGGTGGCGTCGACGGTGGCGCGCTGGGTGACCGTCAGCGACACCTTGTCGTCGCCATCGCTCACATACGCGCGGGCGGCACGATCGTCGATCGTGGCGTTGAGGTTCGGCTTCCATTGGTCCTTGAAGCTCGGCGCGAGATACAGCTGCGCGACCGCCCAGGTGCCTTCGGGGCCGATGCCGGCGTCGACGAAGCCCTGTACGATCTGCTCGGGCGATGCGCCGTCCTGCGGCTTCTGCGGCACGAACGAGAAGTCCGGCGGCGCGACCTCGCCCGGCGCGATCCCGGCGAAGACGGGGCCGGAGGTGGGCAGGCCGGTGCAGCCGGCCAGCACCACGGCGGCCGCGGCGAGGACGGCCGCCAGGATGCCGCGGCGCGCGCGCCGGGGCGCCGCGGGCCGGTGTCCGCCGGTGCCGATCATGATCCGCCTCCTCCGCGGTCGGGGCGCGGCAGATCGTGCAGCGGGATCGGCTGGGTCAGCCCCAGCGCATCCATCGACGCGCCCTCGTCGCCGCCGGGGTCCGCCGGCAGCGGCGAGACGCCCTCCACCGAGGCGGACCCGCGGGGCAGCGTCAGCACGAAGTTGGTGCCGCGCCCGAGCTGCGACCAGACCGTCAGCGTGCCGTGATGCAGCGTGGCATCGCCCAGCGCGATGGACAGGCCCAGCCCAGTGCCGCCGATCGTGCGCTTGCGGGAGGGGTCGGCGCGCCAGAACCGGTCGAACACCCGCTGCACATCCGCGCCTGCCATCCCCATCCCGTAGTCGCGCACACTCAGCGCGACCGCCTGCTGGTTGCTGTCGACGGTCATCACGATCGGCTGCCCCTCACCGTGCTCGATGGCGTTGCCCAGCAGGTTGCGCACGATGCGCCGGATGCGGCGCGGGTCCATCTCGACCGGCGAGTAGCCGCCCGGCGCCACCAGCCGCACATCCGTGCCGTGCTGCTCGGCCAGCTGCGCCATCGAGGCGACGACGTCCTCGGCCAGGTGCGCGAGGCTGGTCGGCTCCATCTCCAGCTGCACCGACCCGGCGTCGTACCGGCTGATCTCCAGCAGGTCGGTCAGCAGCACCTCGAACCGCTGCACCTGCGCGTGCAGCAGCTCGGCGGCCCGGGCGGTGGCCGGGTCGAACTCGTCGCGCCGGTCGTTGATCACATCGGCGGCCAGGCGGATCGTGGTCAGCGGCGTGCGCAGCTCGTGCGAGACATCCGAGACGAACCGCTGCTGCACGAGCGAGAGGTCGGCGAGCTGGTTGATCTGCGATTGGATGCTGTCGGCCATGGCGTTGAACGACCGGCCCAGGATCGCCAGCTCGTCTTCGCCGTGCACGGTCAGGCGCACCCCGAGGTCGCCCGCAGCCAGCTTCGCACTGGTCTCGGCGGCCTGCCGGATCGGGGTGGTCACCGCGCGCAGCGTGAACCAGGAGATGCCGCCGATGAGCACCACCAGGGCGATGCCGACGATCCACAGCGTCGCCTGCACGAAGCTGAGCGTCTTGGCCGCGTCATCCAGATCGTAGGCGAGGTACAGCTCGTACGGGCCGATGTCGGGCACGTCGATCTGCTGCCCGACCACGATCCCGGGCCGGGCCGCGCCGCCGGCGACCGGCAGCGCGATCGACTGCGCCCACTGCGTCTCGGTCTGGTTCTCGCCGCGCACGTGCCGGCGCAGCTCGGGCGAGATCATGTCCTCTTCGAGCCCGCCGGATTTGAATCCGGCCGGTGCCAGCGGCGAGAACGTGGTGTCGATGCGGACGGCGAGGGTCATGTCGGTGGCGGACTGCTGCGCGAGCGAGCTCTGCACGCTCTTGAGCAGGTTCTGCACCTGCACCGGGTCGTCTTGCACGACGGCGTCGTTCAGCGTGGTCTGTGCGGTGTCCACGGCCCGGCGCGCATCGGTGAGCGCCTGGTCCTTGCGCGACTCGAACAGGTCGTTCTGGATCGCCAGGGCCATCCACACGCACGCGACGATGATCGCCGTGGCCGTCAGCGCCAGCGTGATCGCGACGATGCGGAAGCGCAGTGAGCGCCGCCACAGCGTGCCGAGGTCCTCCAGCCAGGCGCGCCACGTCTCCCAGCGCCGCCACGAGTGCGCCCCGACGCGGGGGGTGGGCGCCGTCACGGCGGGCATGGCGTGCTCAGACGACCGCACCGGCGCGGTAGCCGACTCCGCGCACGGTGGTGACGATCTTGGGATTGTCGGGATCGAGCTCGACCTTGGCGCGCAGCCGCTGCACGTGCACGTTCACGAGTCGGGTGTCGGCCTTGTAGTGGTAGCCCCACACCTGCTCGAGCAGCATCTCGCGGGAGAACACCTGCGCGGGCTTGGCCGCCAGTGCCACCAGCAGCTCGAACTCGAGCGGGGTCAGCGCGATCGAGGTGCTGCCGCGGCGCACCTCGTGGGCGGCGACATCCACCTCCAGATCGCCGATGCGCATCTGCTCCGAGGTGCCCGCGCTGCCCGGCCGCAGCCGGGTGCGGATGCGGGCCACCAGCTCCTTCGGGTTGAACGGCTTGACGATGTAGTCGTCGGCGCCCGATTCCAGTCCCTTGACCACGTCGGCGGTGTCGGTGCGGGCGGTGAGCATGATGATGGGCACTCCGGATTCGCTGCGCACGCGCGTGCAGACCTCGATGCCATCCATGTTCGGCAGCATCAGGTCCAGCAGAATCAGGTCGGGCCGCTCGGCCCGCCACACGTCGACGGCTGCGGCACCGTCGGCGCAGAACACCGTGTCGAACCCCTCCGTGCGCAAGACGATGCCGATCATCTCGGCCAGAGCGGTGTCGTCGTCGACCACCAGGATCCGTGCAGTCATATAGAAAGTCTTGTCCTTCGTCCGGCGTGCACATCTCGCGGCACGCTCGCCAACGCATTCCCCGTGCGCTGTGGACAGCGTAGCCGAGCCACATGGATTCCGGTCCGTCGCCTCGCGGTCGTCTGTGACACGATAGGGGCGGAACCGTCGCATGAGGGAGGCTTCGTGACCGCGTACCCCACCTGGCGGCCCGCATCGCGGCCGGGGATCATCCCTCTGCACCCGCTCGGGTTCGGCACCGTGCTGGGCCGATCCTTCAGCGCGCTGCGCGCGAATCCGCGGGTGCTGCTGGGGTTCGCCCTGGTGGTGCAGGTGGTCGCGTTCCTGGTGCTGGTCGCGGCCATCGGGTCGGTGACGTTCTGGTCGATGTCCCGGCTGCAGAACGTGCCGGAATCCTCCCCCGACTACGCCACGATCCTGGCCGGGTCGGTGGCCACCACGATCATCGCGGCGTTCGTGCTGGGTCTTGCCGCCGCTGCGCTGAGCATCATCGTCACTGGCGTCGTCGTGGCCGACGTCGCCCGCGGCGCGGTCGCCGAGCGGCTGCGCCTGAAGGCGCTGTGGCAGCAGGTGCGGCCGGTGGCGGGGCGCCTGATCGGCTACGCGCTGCTGGTCACGCTGGCCTCGATCCTGGGCATCGGCAGCGTCGCCGGCATCATCGTCGCCGTCGGCACGCAGAGCCGGGCCACCGCGGTCGTGGTCACCATCCTCGCGCTGCTGGCGGCGATCCCGCTCTACCTGTGGCTGGCGACCAAGCTGCTGCTGGTGGCGCCGGTGATCGTGCTCGAGCACGAGGGCATCCGCGGTGCCGTGGTGCGCGCCTGGCGGCTGAGCCGCACCCGGTTCTGGCCGATCCTGGGCGTGATCGTGCTGATCCAGCTGATCTTCGGCACCGTCGCGCAGCTCGTGTCGATCCCGTTCGCGCTGCTGGGCACCATCATCGGCGCCGTGATCGCCCCGACCGGCAGCGCGCAGACCCAGAGTGTCATCACGCTCGTGGTGGCCCTGGCGATCCCCGAGATCATCGTGCTGCTCATCCAGTCGGTCGCCTCGGTCGTGCAGGCCACCGCCACCTCGCTGCTGTACATCGACAGCCGGATGCGGCACGAGGGCCTGGATCTGGACCTGCTCGCCTACGTGCAGATGCGGGATGCCGGCTCCGGCGACCTGCCCGATCCCTACACCGCGCACATCGGCCGGGTCATCGCCCGGCCGCCGATGACCGCCGGATATCCGCCCGCCGGGTACCCGCCTGCGGGTGTGCCCACGGGGTACCCGCCTGCGGGCTACCCGCCTGCCGGGCAGCCGGTGTACCCGCCCGCCGGGTCTGGGACTGCCTCTCCCACCGGTCCCCCGGCGGCGCCCACCGAGCCCACGCCCGCACCCGAGGGCGGGCAGCCGTCGTCCACGCAGTGGGCGGCGCCCGGGCAGGCGCCGGAACAGGACCGGCAGTGATCCGACTGCCGGCCGCCGATGTCCCGCCACTGACACCGGACGGCGACCAGGCGCGCAGCTGGGCCGAGCACGAGCTGAGCAACCCCGCCTACGCCGCCGCCGCGCCCACGCCGCTGGACCGCGTCGCGCGCGCCGTGCAGGAGTTCTTCGCGAGTCTGTTCAACGGCTCCCCCGGCGGCACGTGGGGCCTCTGGCTGGCACTGGCCGTCGCCGCAGTCCTGGTCGCGCTAATCGTGCTGGCGGTCTTCTTCGCCGGCCGCTCCCGTCTGTCCCGGCGCACCGCCGCGTCGCCGGTCGACCTGTTCGGCGACGCCGAGACCCGCAGCGCCGCGCAGCTGCGCCGGGCCGCGGCATCCGCCGCCGCCGGCGAGGACTGGGCCGAAGCGATCATCCTGCGCTTCCGCGCCCTGGCGCGCGGCCTCGTCGAGCGCGGCGCCGTCGACCTGTCGCCGGGGGCGACCGTGCACGCGTTCGCGCGCACCGCCGCGCGGGCCTTCCCGGCGCGCGCGGCGGAGCTGGATGCCGCCGCCGGCGCCTTCGACGACGTGCGCTACCTGCGCCGGACCGGCACCCCCGCGCTGCTGGCGGTCGTGGCCCGCGCCGATGAGCTCGTGCAGACCGACCAGCCCCTCCGCCGGGACGAGACCGCGGAGCCCGTCCGGTGACGGCGGTGCTGCCGCGCCCGGCGACGTCGGCACGCCGCCGGCACGCCGGCGTGTGGGCGGCGATCGCCGTCGTGCTGGTCGTGGCCGGCGTCGGCGGCGCGATCCTGTCCGGCATCGGGCAGTGGACCAGACGCGACCTGCTCGACCCTGCCTCGACCGGCGCCGACGGCGCGCAGGCCCTGGCGCACATCCTGTCCGATCACGGCGTCGACGTGCAGATCGTGCGCACGCGCAGCGCCGCCGACGACGCGCTGCGCGCGGCCGGGCGGGTCGGGGCCCGGCCCGCGCAGGCCACCCTCGTCCTGCCGGACAGCCCGTTGCTGAGCGCGAAGACGTTCCAGTCGCTGACCGGTGCGGCCGCCGACGTCGTGATCGCGCAGCCGCTGTCGCGATCGGTCCGCCTGCGCTTCGGCAGCAGCGTGACCGGCTACGGCGCGGATGCCCCGGTGCCGCCGGACTGTCCGCTGCCGGCTGCGCAGCGCGCGGGCGCGATCGTGCCCGGCACCCTGTTCACGGTGCCGCAGAGACCCGGCGTGACCGCCTGCTACCGGACGGGCCCGGACGCCGCGCTGCTGCAGCGGACGACCGCGGGCACGACGGTGACCGCCGTGGACGGGGCCGCGCTGCTGACGAATGCGGCTCTGGCCGAGCACGGCAACGCCGCGCTGGCGGTCAATCTGATGGGCGCTCACCGCACGCTGATCTGGTTCGTGCCGTCGGCCGACGACGCCGACGCCGGTGCCGCGGCGCCCACGCTCGGCTCGCTGACCCCGTCGTGGGTGTCGCCCGCGATCGTGCTGCTGCTGCTGGCCGGCATCGCCACCGCCGTGTGGCGGGGGCGCCGGTTCGGGCCGCTCGTGGCCGAGAACCTGCCGGTCACGGTGCGCACCGGCGAGACCACCGACGGCCGGGCGCGGCTGTATGCGCGCTCGGGTGATCGCGTCCACGTCGCGCGGCGCCTGCAGGCCGGCACGCGCGACCGGCTGGCGCGGCTGCTGGGCCTGGGCCCGGGCGCCGCACCCGCGACGGTCGCCGATGCCGCCGCGGACCGGCTCGCGGTGCCGCGCCGCGAGGTCCACGGCATCCTGCTCGATTCCGCGCCCCGCACCGACCGCGACCTGCTCGCCCTCAGCGATCGGCTGCAGGCGATCGAGACGGCCGTGCGCGCGGCCGTCTCGCCCACCGACCTACCCGGGAGGACCACCCCATGACCGAGACCGACCCGATCCCGCAGGACGAGCGACCGGGCGCCGGCCCGACGCCGGACGAAGCCGCCCTGCGCGAGCTGCTGCACCAGGTGCGCCGGCAGACCGGGCACGCGGTGGTCGGCCAGGACGGCGCGATCACCGGGCTGCTGGTGGCGCTGCTGGCCGGCGGCCACGTGCTGCTGGAGGGCGTGCCCGGCGTCGCCAAGACGCTGCTGGTGCGCGCGTTCAGCAAGGCGCTGGGGCTGTCGACCAAGCGGGTGCAGTTCACCCCCGACCTGATGCCCGGCGACGTGTCGGGCTCGCTGGTCTACGACGCCCGCAGTGCCGAGTTCGAGTTCCGCGAGGGTCCGATCTTCACCAACATCGTGCTGGCCGATGAGATCAACCGCACCCCGCCGAAGACTCAGGCGGCGCTGCTGGAGGCGATGGAGGAGCACCAGGTCACCGCCGACGGCGTGACCCGGGCGCTGCCGGATCCGTTCCTGGTCGCCGCCACGCAGAACCCGATCGAGCACGAGGGCACCTACCCGCTGCCGGAGGCGCAGCTGGACCGCTTCCTGCTGAAGCTGCTGATCACGGTGCCCGAGCGCGACGCCGAGCTGGAGGTGCTGCGCCGGCACGCGAACGGATTCGATCCGCGCGCCCTGGACGACGTGCACCCGGTGCTCGACGCCGAGCAGCTGCGGGCGGCGCGCCGGGCCGCGGCATCCGTCGCCGTCACCGACGCGGTGCTGGGCTACCTGGTCGACCTGGCCCGGGCGACCCGGCAGAGCCCGTCCGTGCAGCTGGGCGTCAGTCCGCGCGCCACGACCGCGCTGCTGGCGGCCGCGAAGGCGTGGGCATGGCTGGGCGGCTATCCGGCGATCACGCCGGACCACGTGCAGACGATGCTGGTGCCGACCTGGCGGCACCGCATCCGGCTGCGCCCCGACGCGATGCTCGAGGGCGTCTCGGTCGATGCCGTGCTCACCAGCGTGCTGGCGCAGACCCGAGTGCCGATCTGATCGTGTTCGTCACCGGTCGCCTGCCCGCTCTGATCGCCCTCGGGGTGATCCCGGTGATCGTGCTGTCCGGGCTGGACTCGTGGTGGGTCGCCGGAGGATGGCTGGTGCTGTGCCTGGTGACGGCGGGCGCGGATGCCGCGGCCGCGGCCGATCCGCGCCGGGTGCGGGTGCAGCGCGAGCTGCCGCGGCGGGCGCTGCTGCACAGCCGGGTGGAGCAGACCCTGCGGCTGCGCGCGGTCGGCGGCCGCCGCGTGCGCGGCCTGCTGCGGGATGCGTGGCAGCCCACCGCCGGGGCGCCGGCCCAGCGCATTCCGGTGCAGCTGGAGCCGGACGAGTCCATCAGCGTCGCGGTGCCGCTGCGGCCGCGGCGGCGCGGCGAACTGGTGTCGCAGTTCGTGGTGCTGCGCAGCAACGGCCCGCTGGGCCTCGCCGGCCGTCAGGCGCGCCTCCCCGCGCGCGGAGCGCTGCGGGTGCTGCCCCCGTTCACCGCCCGGCGGCATCTGCCGTCACGATTGGCGCGGCTGCGCGAGCTGGACGGCAGCACCAGCGTGCTGATCCGCGGGCCGGGCACCGAGTTCGACAGCCTGCGGCCGTACGTGCGCGGCGACGACGTGCGCTCGATCGACTGGCGGGCCACCGCGCGCGCCGGCACGACCATGCTGCGCACCTGGCGGCCCGAGCGCGACCGGCACGTCGTCGTCGTGATCGACACCGGCCGCACCTCGGCGGCACGGGTCGGCGACGGCGTGCGGCTGGATGCCGAGATCGAGGCGACGCTGCTGCTGGCGGCGCTGGCCGCGCAGGCCGGCGACCACGTGCACGTGATCATGTTCGACCGTCTGGTGCGGGCGCGCGTGTCGGGCGTGGACGGCGAGGCGCTGCTGCCGGCTCTGGTGGACGCGATGGCGCCGGTGGAGCCGAGCCTGATCGACACCGACTGGGACGGCGCATTCGCGCAGCTGCGCGCCCTGGCGGTGCGCCCGTCGCTGCTGGTGCTGCTGACGGCGCAGGACGAGCCCGACGCCGCGCGCGGGTTCCTCGGCTCGCTGCCGGGCGTGACCGCCGGCACACAGGTGCTGGTGGGCACCGTGACCGATACGGCCCTTGCCGAGCGCGCCCGGGCGCGCGGCACCGTCGGCGAGGTCTACCGGGCGGCGGCGGCCGAGCAGACCCTGGCCGACGCCGCGCGCGTGGCGGCGGCGGTGCGCCGGGCCGGCGCCGATGTCGTGGCCGACGCACCCGACGAACTGCCCCCGCGCATCGCCGACCGGTACCTGCAGCTGAAGGCCGCCGGGCGGCTGTAGCCGGCGCGGGCGCGGCAGGGGCCCGCTGATAACCTGACGAGAATGATGAAAGGTCGTTCGATGTCGGATTCCGCTCCCCTGGCAGCACCGCCCCTGGTCACCCGAATGATCGCGGAGGGGCTCGGGATGCTCGTCCTCGTGTTCGGCGGTGTCGGCACGGCGCTGTACGCATCCGACTTCGCCGTCGGCGGCCTCGGCACGCCGCAGGGCGTCGGGCACCTCGGCATAGCCCTCGCGTTCGGTCTGACCGTCGTGGTCGGCATGTACGCGTGGGGCCCGATCTCAGGCGGGCACTTCAATCCGGCGATCACACTCGGCATGGCCATCGCCGGCAGATTCGCCTGGAAGGACGTGATCGGCTACATCGTCGCCCAGATCGTCGGCGGCCTGGTCGGCTCGACCCTGCTGGTGCTGGTGGGCCTGTTCGGCCCCGAGGGCTGGCTCAGCAAGGCGCAGTCGGCGGGATTCGCCAGCAACGGCTTCGGCGATCACTCGCCGGGCGGCTGGGGCATCGGCGCCGCGATCTGCATCGAGATCATCCTGACCGCGGTGTTCGTGCTCGTGGTGACCGGGTCGACGAGCCGGCGGGCGCCGATGGGCTTCGCCCCGCTGGCGGTCGGCCTGACGCTGACGCTCATCCACCTGATCTCGATCCCGATCGACAACACCTCGGTCAACCCGGCACGCTCGATCGCGGCGGCGATCTACGGCGGGCTCGGTCCGCTGTCGCAGCTGTGGGTGTTCATCGTGTTCCCGCTGGTCGGCGGCGCGATCGCCGGCATCCTGCACCGCGCCCTGCTGGCGCCGACGATGGACCGGCTGCCGGCATAGCCAGAACGGCACAGCGGCCCGCTCCCCGAAGGGGGCGGGCCGCTGTCGCAAGGCACGGCCACGGCGTCCGCACACCGGCCGTGGCGCGCCGGTTCACTCCAGGTCGAAGCGGTCCAGCTCCATCACCTTGGTCCAGGCCGCGACGAAGTCGGCGACGAACTTGTCGCCCGCGTCATCGGCGCCGTAGACCTCGGCGACGGCGCGCAGCTCGGAGTTCGAGCCGAACACCAGGTCGACGCGGGTGCCGATCCACTTCTTCGCCCCGGTGGCCACGTCCGTGGCCGCGAACGCGTGCGAGCCCGGGTCCAGCGGCTCCCACTGCGTCCCCATGTCGAGCACGTTGACGAAGAAGTCGTTCGTGAGCACGCCGGGACGCTCGGTGAACACGCCGTACGACGAGCCGTCCCAGTTCGCCGCCAGTGCGCGCATCCCGCCCACCAGCACCGTCATCTCGGGCGCGGTCAGGTTCAGCAGGTTCGCCCGATCGACCAGCAGGTGCTCGGCCGGCAGTCCGGACGCGGATGCCAGCGGGCCGACGTAGTTGCGGAACCCGTCGGCGACCGGCTCGAGGTAGGCGAACGACTCGACGTCGGTCTTCTCCTGCACCGCGTCGGTGCGACCGGGCCGGAACGGCACGGACACCGGGTGACCGGCGTCCGCGGCCGCCTTCTCTACGCCCGCGTTGCCGGCCAGCACGATCAGATCGGCCAGCGAGACCCGCGCCCCGGTGGCGTCGAACTGCGCCTTGATGCCGCGCAGCACGTCGAGCACCTTGGCCGAGCGCTCGGGGTTGTTCACCGCCCAATCCTTCTGCGGGGCCAGTGCCAGACGCGCGCCGTTGGCGCCGCCGCGCTTGTCACTGTTGCGGAAGGATGCCGCCGACGCCCACGCCGTGGCCACGAGTTCGGAGACCGTCAGGCCGGAGTCCAGGATCTGCACCTTCAGGGTCGCCGCGTCGGCGGCGCCGATCAGCTCGCCGTCGACCGCGGGCACCGGGTCCTGCCAGATCAGCTCCTCGGTCGGGGCGAGCTCGCCGAGGTACCGGCTGGCCGGGCCCATGTCCCGGTGGGTCAGCTTGAACCAGGCCCGCGCGAACGCGTCGGCGAAGGCATCCGGATCGTCCTTGAACCGCTGCGAGATCGGTCCGTAGATCGGGTCGAAGCGCAGCGACAGGTCGCTGGTGAGCATGCGCGGCTCGCGGCGCTTCGTGGCGTCGTGGGCCATCGGCACCATGTCGGCGCCGCCGCCGTCCTTCGGCCGCCACTGCTTGGCGCCGGCCGGGCTGTCCATCAGCTCCCACTCGTAGGCGTACAGGATGTGGAAGAACTCGTTGTCCCAGCGCGTCGGGTGGTAGGTCCAGGTGACCTCCAGGCCGCTGGCGATCTGATCGTCGCCCTTGCCGGTGCCGAACGTGCTGTGCCAGCCCAGGCCCTGGCGCTCCAGGCCCGCCTCTTCGGGCGTGGCGCCGACGTGATCGGCCGATCCCGCGCCGTGCGTCTTGCCGAAGGTGTGCCCGCCGGCGATCAGGGCGACGGTCTCCTCGTCGTTCATCGCCATCCGCTTGAACGTCTCGCGGATGTCGCCGGCCAGCTCGATCGGGTCGGGGTTGCCGCCCACCCCTTCGGGGTTGACGTAGATCAGGCCCATCTGGGTCGCGGCCAGCGGGTTCTCGAGGTCGCGCTCCTTGCCGGACTCGTAGCGCTTGCCGTCACCGAGCCAGGTGGTCTCGGCGCCCCAGTACACGTCGTCGTCGGGCTCCCAGGCATCCACCCGGCCGCCGGCGAAGCCGAACGAGGTGAACCCCATCTGCTCCATCGCCACGGTGCCGGCGAAGATCATCAGGTCGGCCCACGAGACCTGCTTGCCCCACTTCTTCTTGACCGGCCAGAGGATGCGGCGCGGCTTGTCGAGGCCGACGTTGTCGGGCCAGCTGTTCAGCGGGGCGAACCGCTGCTGGCCGGAGTTGCCGCCGCCACGGCCGTCGGTCACGCGGTAGGTGCCCGCGCTGTGCCAGGCCATCCGCACCATCGCGGGGCCGTAGTTGCCGAAGTCGGCCGGCCACCAGTCCTGGGGCGTGGTCAGCACCTCTTCGATGTCGCGGCGCAGCTCGGCGAGGTCGACGTTCTCGAAGTTCTTGCGGTAGTCGAAGTCGGGGCCCAGCGGGTTGGTCGCGGGCGGGTTCTTCGCCAGCACCCGCAGGTTCAGCCGCCCCGGCCACCAGGCGCTGTTCGGCGTCGCGACCGGCTGGGACTCGCCGTGGAAGACCGGGCAGGCGCCGGCCTGCGTCTCGGTCTGCTGTTCGGCTTCGGCCTGCTCGCGGTCGGTGGGCGTGGGGATGACGCCCTCGTCCGGCTGGTCGATCAGGTTGTCGGTCATGGTGTTCCCTTCGTTCAGTGTTCTCTGGCGTTGCCGGGCGCGGCCGGCAGGGCTGCACACGCGGCGCATGATCCCCAGAAGGTGACCTCGGCCTCGCGCACGATGAACCCGTGATCGTCGCCCGGCGCCAGGCACGGCGCCTCGCCGACGACGCAGTTCACGTCGGCGACGGCACCGCAGTCGGTGCACACGAGGTGGTGGTGGTTGTCGCCCACCCGCAGCTCGAACAGCTGCGGGTGCCCGGCCGGTTCGATGCGGCGCACGAGACCCGCGCCGGCGAAGTCGCCGAGCGCGTTGTACACCGATTGCAGGCTGGGATGCGCCAGCTGCGGCGCCACGGCGCCATAGACGTCTTCGGCGCTGGCGTGCGGGTGCTCGCGCAGCGCGTCGAAGACCGCCGTGCGGGATCCGGTCACGCGCAACCCCGCGCCGCGGATCGCCATCGCGGCATCCATGTCGTAGATCGGTGCGCGCATGCCCCCAGTCTAGCTTTCATTTGATCAAAACAAAATAATGGTGGACGCAGCGTGTGCTCGGGCCGGCGCGGCCAGAACTCCTTCGAAATCGACGCCCGCGCGCGGAAAAGCCCCGAATTCGACGGTCCGCGCCCGAATCGGAGGAGTTCTGCCCGCGGGCGGGGCCCAGCCCGGGCCGGCCCAGACCCTCTGGGTCGAGCCGCTCCCCCGGGCCGCCGGCCTCAGCCGGCGACGAGGGTGGGGGTGCCGGCTTCGCTCTCGGCGAGGTCGCCGGTCTCGCCCGCGCGATACGCGCGGCGCCCGACGACGAGCATGTAGGTCAGGAAGACCGCGAGCGCCAGCGCGCCCAGGGCCACCTTGACGGGCCACGGCCAGTGCTGCGGCGTGACGAACCCCTCGACCAGGCCCGAGAGGGCGAGGCTGAACACGAGCCCGATCGCGACGGTCACCAGGGCTCTGCCGGCGGCCGCGAGCGAGGCGGCCCGCGATCGGCGCCCCGGCGCCACCCATGCCCAGAACACGTGCAGGCCCGCGGCTGCGGCGACGAACACACTCGTCAGCTCCAGCATTCCGTGCGGGGCGATGAACTGCCAGAACACGTCGCCGTGCCCGAGCGAGATCATCACCGCGCCGGCGGTGCCGACGCCGACGGCGTTCTGCATCACGACATACAGCGGCCAGAATCCGCTGATCCCGAACAGCACGCACTGCACGGCGATCCACGCGTTGTTGCTCCAGACGGTACCGGCGAACACGGCGGCGGGGTTCTCGCGGTAGTAGTCGGTGAACGAGTGCTCCGCGTAGTACTGCAGGTCGGCCTTGCTGCCGAGGGCCGCCAGCACCTGCGCATCGGTGGAGATCCAGATCGCCACCAGGGTGCCGATCACGAAGAAGCCGAGCGCGACGGCCAGCGTCGTCCATCGCAGCCGGTACAGCGCCGCGGGCAGCTGGCGCAGGAAGAACCGCGGCAGCGCCGAGCGCGTGTCGGTGCCGCTGCCGGTCAGCCGCAGCCGGGCCCGGGCCAGGATCGTCGACACGTAGTCGCCGGTGGTGGTGCGTCCCGCGCTGGTCTTGATGTCGGCCAGGTCGGCCGAGGCCGCACGGTAGCGGGTGACCAGCTCGTCGACCTCGGCGCCGGTCAGGCGGCGGGCGCGGGCCAGCCGGTCCAGCCGCTGCCACTCCGCCGCACGCGCGGCCGTGAGGGCGTCGAGGTCCATGTGGTTCACTGTAGGTCATGGCCGATCCGATCACGATCGTGCCGGATGAGGTCCTCACCGGCGAGGCGGTCGCGCTGGACGTGCAGCCGCTGGGCTTCTTCCTGCGCGCCGTGGGCACCCTGATCGACCTGCTGGTCGGCGTGGCGGTGCTGCTGCTTCTGGCATGGGCCTCGAGCTGGATGCTGGGGCAGAGCGTTGTGGATGCGAGTGCCTCGGGCATCCTGGGCATCGTCGTCATCGTGCTGGTCACGGTCGTACTGCCGACCGCGGTGGAAACACTCAGCGGCGGCCGGAGCCTGGGCCGGCTGGCCGTCGGCGGCCGGATCGTGCGCGCCGACGGCGGCGCCGCCGGGTTCCGGCACGCGCTGATCCGCGCCCTGGTCGGGGTGCTCGAGATCTGGATGAGCGTCGGCGCGATCGCGGCATTGGTCGGCGCGTTCACGCCCCGCTCGCAGCGCCTGGGCGATCTGATGGCGGGCACCTACTGCCAGCGCACCCGCACCCCGGTGCTGCCGCCGGCGGCCCCCGGCCAGCCGCCGATCCTGGCCGGCTGGGCGCAGATCGCGGACGTGTCGCGCCTGCCCGACCCGCTGGCCCGCCGCTGCGCGCAGTTCGTCGCGCAGGCCGCGCAGATGCAGGCCGTGCCCCGCGCCCGCCTGGCGGCATCCCTCGCCGCCGAGGTCACGCCGTTCGTCGCCCCGGTTCCGACCGCCGATGCCGAGGCCTTCGTGCGAGGCGTCGTGGCGCTGCGCCGCGACCGGGAGTACGCGGCGCTGATGCTGGAGAACGAGCGCGTCGCGCGGCTGGTCCCGCCGCGCTGACGCGCCGGGTCAGTACCGGTAGATGTCCAGCTTGTAGGGGCCGTCCACCGGCACCCCCAGGTATGCCGACTGCTCATCGGTCAGCGTCGTCAGGCGCACCCCGAGCGCGTCCAGGTGCAGGCGGGCGACCTTCTCGTCGAGCACCTTCGGCAGCGTGTGCACCGCGGTCGGGTAGGCATCGGTTCGGGTGAACAGCTCGATCTGTGCGAGCACCTGGTTGGTGAACGAGGCGCTCATCACGAACGACGGGTGCCCGGTCGCGTTGCCCAGATTCAGCAGCCGGCCTTCGGACAGCACCAGGATGCTGCGGCCCGACGGCATCTTCCACTCGTGCACCTGCGGCTTGATCTCGACCTTGACGGCGCCCGGCAGCGCCTCGAGCCCGGCCATGTCGATCTCGTCGTCGAAGTGGCCGACGTTGCCCACGATGGCCAGGTGCTTCAGGCCCTGCAGGTGCTCGAGCCGCACGACGTGGGTGTTGCCGGTGCACGTGATCAGGATGTCGATCTTCTCGAGCACGTCCTCCAGCCGCGCCACCTGGAAACCGTCCATCGCCGCCTGCAGCGCGCAGATCGGGTCGATCTCGCTGACGATCACGCGGGCGCCCTGGCCGCGCAGCGCCTCGGCGGCGCCCTTGCCGACGTCGCCGTAGCCGACCACGAAGGCGACCTTGCCGCCGATCAGCACGTCGGTGGCGCGGTTGATGCCGTCGGGCAGCGAGTGGCGGATGCCGTAGATGTTGTCGAACTTCGACTTGGTCACCGAGTCGTTCACGTTGATCGCCGGGAACAGCAGCCGGCCGGTGGCGGCCAGGTCGTAGAGCCGGTGCACGCCGGTCGTGGTCTCCTCGGTCACGCCCAGCAGGCCGTCGGCGATGCGCGTGAACCGGTGCGGGTCGGCGGCGAGGCTGCGACGCAGCAGGTCGAGGATGACGCCGTACTCGGCGGAGTCGCCGGCCGCGGCATCCGGCACCCGCCCGGCCTTCTCGAACTCGGCGCCCTTGTGCACGAGCAGGGTGGCGTCTCCCCCGTCGTCGAGGATCAGGTTCGGGCCGTCGAAGCCTTCGGCCGACCAGTCGAAGATGCGCTCGGCGAAGTCCCAGTACTCGGCGAGGGTCTCGCCCTTGAACGCGAACACCGGCACTCCGGCCGGCTGCGCGACGGTGCCGGGGCCCACCACGACCGCGGCGGCGGCCTCGTCCTGGGTGGAGAAGATGTTGCAGCTGGCCCAGCGCACCTGCGCGCCCAGAGCCACCAGAGTCTCGATGAGCACGGCGGTCTGCACGGTCATGTGCAGCGAGCCGGCGATGCGCGCGCCGGCCAGCGGCTGCGATGAGGCGAACTCGGCGCGCAACGCCATCAGCCCCGGCATCTCGTTCTCGGCCAGGCGCAACTGGTGGCGCCCGGCGCCGGCCAGCGCCAGGTCGGCGACCCGGTAGTCGAGCGGACGTGCGGGGGCTTGCGGGAGGGATGTCGGCATCCGGCAATTCTCCCACGGCCGCCCGGGAGCCCGTGCCCTGGCGCCGTGCGCTCCCATACTTCGGACAATCGCACGAACCTCGGACGGATCCGGCGAAACCCCTCCGAACTTCGGACGATCCTCCGAACCCTGTGCGGGCGGCGGAGGGCGGACGGGGACCGCGACGGCGGGCGGCCGACGGCGGCCGGCACGATCACGCGCCGGCTGCCACGCCTTACAGCTGCAGCGTCTCGTGCCGCACGATCATCCAGCCGCGCGGCATGGAGAGCCGCTCGGTGTGCAGGGCGCACAGGTCGTGGGCGTGGGGGTCGCCCTCGCGGCCGAGCGGGCCGATCGCCGCCATCTGGTCGGAATAGTCATAGGTCAGGGTCGACACCGCTTCGCGGGCACACCCCACCTTGGAGCACAGTCTCTGGCGCATTTGCTCTCCACGGTAGTGCCGCAGGTGCCGCCGACCGCCCCGGCGCGCCGCCTAGGATGGACGCATGATGCGGCGCAAGTCCCCGGCTGCGGCACGGCCCCGGCCCGCTCGCCACGGGCGGCATGGGCGCCAGGGCCGGAGCCCCGTGGTCCGTCCCCCGCTGCCGCCGCTGGAGACCCGCTTCGACCGGTTCGATCTGACCGTCGGCACGGCCGCCGAGTTCCTGCGCTCCGCGTGGGAAGAGCTGCGCGATGTCGGTTTCGAGGTCGCCGACATGCCGGCCGAATCCGACACCGAGGGCATCCCGCGCTGGCTGATCGACCGCAAGGGCCACCGGGTCGTCCTCTACCGCATCCCGATCGAGCGGCTGAGCCGGCTGCACCGGGTGGATGATCTGCACCGCCGCGTCGAGATCGAGAGCTGCGTGTTCCGCGCGGCCGCCGAATACCTCGGCCGCGATCCGTGGGACCTCGGGCCCGAGCGCTTCCGATTCTGAGTTTTGATCTACTGGCCTGCGGCTGGTATCGCGCCTCCTCCCCAGCATCCCGGTCCGTGTCGGCTCTCCACAGTTGGCGCGATAGCACGGGTGGTGCGGCCTGCCACCGTGGCATTATCGGCAGGAGTCGGCGACAATGAAGGGGTGAACATCGTGACCGAGCCTCAGACCTGGGTGCTGTTGGGCGTCTTCACGACGATCATGATCGGCGGGATGACGCTGATGACAACGCTCCTCTCACGAACGATGGCAGGCAATACCGTTGCGCTTCGCGCCGAGATCGGCAAGACCGGGATCGAGCTCAGTGGTCTGCGTCGCGAGATGAACGTGAGATTCGAGGCCGTCGACACCAAGTTCGACGCCATGAACGCCCGCATCGACCACCTGCACCACGAAATGGATTCGCGCTTCGAAGTGCTCGACCGCGATATCGCGGCCCTGACCAAGCGGGTCATGGGCTGACCAGCAGCTCAATGCACCTACGGGTAGACGACCACGGGTGCGGATGCCACGTCCTGCGCGCCGACCGGGAACGATGCCAACGCATCCGGCCCGGCGAAGGTGACCGCGGCCTGCACCGGGCCGGTCGCGATCAGCCGGTAGGCGGTGCCTGCGTTGACGGCCAGGGATGCCGTCTGGCCGGCCGCGACGTTCACCTTCTGCGCGGTGCCGCCGGCGGCCGGTGTGAGAGTGAGGGTGGCCGGCTGCGTGCCGGTCACCGCGACGGCCAGGGCGGGAGCCGGGCCGGCCGGCACCATGAACAGGGTGCCGTCGGCGGCCGTCAGGGTCGGCGCGGAATTGACCCAGGCGAAGTCCGAGCCGCCGCCAGTGCCGGTGGCCTGCCAGACCGCGGCGACGACGGGATGGGCGGCGCCGACGACGACGGTGTAGGTGCCGGGCATCAGGTCGTCGAGCTTCAGCTCGATCGGCCCGCCGTCTTCCAGCGGGACCTGCTGCGCCGGCCCCATCGGGCCATGCGGTCCGAGCACCGTGACGGATGCCGTCGTGGCGGCGCCCGGCGACACGATCCGCACGATCGTGGTGGGTTGGTCCTGCGGCGCCGAGGTGACCCGCACGCCGGGGATCACCTGCATGGTCGATCCGGCGGCGATCGCACCCGACTGGTCGACGCCGCCGGGCGCGAGCCCCCGCGTGATGCTGGACTGCAGCGATGCGCGCACCGGCGCACCGGTGGCGGTGACGCGCACGATCGGGGCGGATTGATCCAGGCCGAGCCCCGCCAGCGGGATCACGCGCTGGGTGCCGGGCGCGATGATGATGTTCGACCCGGCGCCGCCGGGGCGCGGGCCGTCCGGGCCGTACAGCACGAGATCGACCGTGGCGGCGACGGTGCCGGGGTTGGCCAGGAGGATCATGTCGGCGGCGCCGGTGGCCGACGACCCGCCGACCAGCCAGGACTGCATCAGCGCCGGCGTGCACGCCGATGCCGCGAATCCGCTCAGATCCGGTGAGGTGACGGATGCGGAGGCCGCTCCCGCGGCGTGCGGGACCGTCCGGCCGGCGGCGGCGGCGACCAGCCGGGTGGGGCCGGCCTGGGCCGGCATCCCCGTGGTGGCCAGCCGATCCGTGCGCAGCTCGTCGCCGGCCGAGGTCACCCGCGCGCTGCCGGCGACGGCGATCTCGGCGGCCGCGGTGGCATCGCGGCCGATGGCCAGCAGCGGGCCGGCGCAGGTGAGCACGGCGTCGGCGGCGGTCGGTGCGACCTGCTGCGAGAGGGGGGTCGCCGTGTGCGGCATCCAGCCGAACGCGACGCCCCCGGCGATGGCGACCGAGGCGGCGACGGCGATCACACCGCCGGCGGTGAAGCGCGCGGCGACGCCGATGCGGGATGCACGGGTCATGATCCCTCCTCATCGGCTGCCGCCGGAGTGGTGACGGGCCGGCGCGCCGCGTCGGCGAGTTCGGACTCGGGCCGGCCGACGGGCGAGACCGGTCCGGCGGCGACCGCCGGCATGAGTGTCGCGTCGGGCGCGACCTGCAACGCCGGCGGCGCCGCCGCCGGGACCGTGCCGCGTCGGCCCACGACGCGAGGGCGATGCCGGGCGCGGCGACGCGAGGCGGTGGTGGGCACGGCCAGCAGCAGTGCGGCCGCGATCGCGATCAGCTGAGCCGCGGCGATGCCCTGCGCCGTGGCGCTCACACCGCCGGGCGCCGGCGCACGCGGGGTGACGGCATCCGTCACTCGCCACAGGTCGCCCTTGGTGGTGCTGCCGACGGCGTCGAGCCCGTCGCGCTGGTTCAGTGCCGTGGCTGCCGTCAGCCGGCGCGCCCGAGACAGATCGGCGCCCGGCTCGGCCGGCGCCAGCAGCACGAACCCGATGCCGTCCGCACGCAAGCGGCTGACGACATCCGAGGACGTCGGCGTGACCAGGTCGGCGGCGAGCGCGGCCACTGACTTGTCGGATGCCGAGATCCGCGTGCTCGTGGCGAGCAGGGTGGATTGACCGCCCAGGGTCGCGCTCTCGCCCCACACCACCTGCGCGCCGACGGCGCCGGCGGGCAGCGGGTGCAGCACGACCGTGCCGATGTCGGGGTTGCTGCGGCCCTCGGCCGTCACGAACGCGGGCAGCGTCGAGGCGGGGCCATCGGCCAGGTCGGACTGGCCGCGCAGGTGCGCGGTCAGCATCGGCAGCGCGAACACGGCCAGCGTCAGCATCACGACGGCGGCGCCCAGGGCGCGGGTGCGCCCCGCCGGCAGCGCCCGGTCGGCGTCGGGAGACACTCGCAGCGCGAAGCCGGTGTCGAGGGCGAGCACGGCGGCACCGAGCACCCCGGCCCAGGCCAGGCTCAGTGCGGCGCCGGGCCACAGCGGCACGGCCGCCCCGTCGACGACCGAGACGGCGATGCCGACCGCCGCCAGCGCGGTGCCCGTTCCGGCCAGCGCGACCAGCAGCATCGCGGCGCCCGCCAGCCAGCGCCGGGTGAACACCGACAGCAGCGCCAGAACGCCCAGCGGCGCGAGCAGCACCAGCAGCCATGCCGCCGGAACGCCGGCGGGCCACGAGCCGCCCGAGCCGAGCAGCCGCGCCCACCCGCCGGGGTCGGCGGTCGGCGAGCCGGCGGCAAGCAGCAGCCGGCCGCCGGTGTCGGAGCTGACCTGCGGGCCCGCCCAGACGAGACCCGGGTCGGCCAGCAGGCCCCATGCGTTGCCGGCGCGCAGCTGGGCCAGCACGAGGGGGGCACTCAGTACGATCGCCGGCACGATGAGCCAGATCACCCGCACGAGGCCGACGCCGCGGCGGGCGATGCCGATCGCGATCAGCAGCACGGCCCACAGGGCGACCAGCGCCGGCGCCAGCGACGGCGCGCTGGCGACGACCGCCGCGAAGACGAGGGATGCCGCACCCGCCGCACCCCATGACCGGTGCGCGACGGTACCGGCGTAGAAGAGCCAGGGCAGCAGCAGGTGCACCAGGACGGCGGCCGGACGCCCCTGGGTCAGCGCGGTCAGAAACGTCGGTGCCAGCGCCCATCCGACCGCGGCGGTGATGCGCAGCGCCGAGCGGTCGGTCAGCCGGGTTGCGGCGAACCAGGCGCCGAGCACGGCCAGCGGCAGCGCGAGGATCCACAGCAGGACCAGGATGCGCGACGGGTCACCCGGCCACAGCGTGCCGAGCACCGCGACCACCGACGAGAACGGATCGGCCGGCCCGACGGCATCCAGCCCCAGCGGGCGCAGTCCGAACCCGGCATCGGCCCACAGCCGTGCCACCGTCGAGCGCAGCGGCGCGAGCGCGCCGCCGCCCAGAGCCGGCCAGACCAGCAGCGAGGGGAACACCGCCACCGACACCACGCCTGCCGCCAGCACCGCCCAGGCGCCGCCGCCGGAGAAGAACCGCAGGTCGCCGCGCGGGGCACCGGTCTCGCTGGAATCGAGGTCGGGGTGCAGGCCGGTGCGCAGCTGGCTGCGTGTCACGCGCAGCGGCGCCAGCTGACTCCAGGAGACTCGGCGCGCGCGCCGGATCCGCGCACGGGCGCGGGCGACGGCGCCCAGCCGCACGACGCTGACCAGCGCGGCCCCCCATTCGGGCACGATGCGCCCGGGCGTCTTCGCGATCAGCTGCACGACCGTGCGCCATAGCGCTGTCGGCAGGGTCGACAGCCACAGCAGCGGCAGCCAGGCCACGTGCGCATATGCGAGCCGCCGATGCAGCTGCGCCCGACGACGTGCATAGGTGTTGTGCGCGCTGCGCGTGGCGGGCACGCCGCGCAGGCCGGCGACCCCGTCGCCGTGCACGGCCATGCGGGCGGCCGAGACCACGCAGACCCGGCCGCCGGCCAGGCGGGCGCGCACACCCAGGTCGAGGCCCTCGTCGGCGCCGCCCAGCGCCGGATCCAGGCCCTGCAGCTGCGCCAGCGCCGCCGCGCGCACCAGGATGCCGCGCACGTCGGTGCCGAGCACGTCCTCGGTGCCGTCGTGCTGCCCCTGGTCGTACTCTCCGTCGGCGAGCCCGACCGTGCGCCCCACGCGGGTCGTGCTGACGCCGAGTGAGACGATGCGGGCAGTGTCGCCCGCCTGCACCAGCTTGGGCGCGACCACCGCCACCGACGGGGCCAGTTCGAGCGCGTCGGCGAGGTGGCCGAGGGTGCCCGGTTCCGGCACGGTGTCCTGCGCGAGCAGCCATACCGCGTCGCCGTCGAGGCTGCGCGATGCCAGGTGCACCGCCGCGGCGAAGCCGGTCGTACGCGACGCGGTCAGCACGAGCTGCGCCCCCGAGCCGGCGGCGAACGCCGCGGCATCCGCGTCTTCACCGCACAGCACGATCGTCAGCGCCGAGACCGGACGGGTCTGCGCGCGAAGCGCCGCAAGCATCCGCTCGAGGCGGTGCGCGGCGGGTGCGCGCGCGTCCGGGCGCACGACGAGGATGGCGTGGACTCTGGCGGGCATGACCTGGACAGCATAGGCGGCGCAGTCGAGCTTGATCGCCCGACGCGCCGCCGCCCGTCAGCTGGCCATGCGCTTCAGCCTGCGGCGCTCTCGTTCACTGAGACCGCCCCAGATGCCGAATCGCTCGTCGTTCTGCAGTGCGTACTCCAGGCACTGGGCCCGAACCTCGCACGACATGCAGACGCGTTTCGCATCGCGAGTCGAGCCGCCCTTCTCCGGAAAGAACGCTTCCGGATCGGTCTGCGCACACAGCGCATCGGCTTGCCAAGCGAGCGGATTGTCCTCTTCCACGGGGTGCCGGACTCCCGGCACCCCGAGGCTCACCGGATCGACGAACCAATCCTCGGGAACGCCTGAGCGGTACTGTGCGCCCGTCATCTCGTTCTCCAAACTACTTTCCCCCCACGCGATCAGCGCTTGCACATAATTACACCGGTGTCATTCCGAGAGGTCAAGTCGCAAAGCGTAAAGCCTCACCCCGGTGTTGAACCTTTGCGACGCGCCGACGGCGTGTCGCCTTCCGATAACGAAGCGCGCCGGCGGCTGCGCCGGACCGTCTGCGACGGGTGGGCGATGGGAACGGCCAGGTGCGCACGGTACCCTGAGACCCACGATGGCAGCCCTCTCCTCGCACCCCACCGCCGCGGCCCCGGCACCGCCCCCGCGCGAGCGGACCCGGCATCTGCTGGTGCGCGCGTGGTGCGTGTTCGTGCTCCTGGTCGCGCTGATCGCCAGCGGCTGGAACAACCTGCTCGGACCGGCCCTGCTCGGAGCCCTGATCGGCCTGTGCAGCGCTGTCACCATCGTCGTGTGGACGCTCGTGCAGCGCGCGCGCGCGGCCGAGGGTGCGGGACGCGACCCGAGCTGGCGCCGGCTGCCCTGGCTGGTGCTGGCCTATGTGCTCTGGGCGGCGCTGTCGGTGATCTGGACGGCGTGGCCGAGCACCACCCTGATCACCTGGAGCGTGCTGGCGGCCACGACCCTGCACGGTCTGTTCGTGGCCGACGTGCTGACCTGGCGCGAACTGATCCGCGCGCTGGTGACCGCGATGAAGTGGGTCATCGGCTTGTCACTGCTGATCGAACTGTGGGTCGCGGTCGTGCTCCGGCATCCGATCCTCCCCGATTTCATCACCGCGCCCAGTGGCAAGGTGCCTGCCGAGCTGTACTGGGTGCGTGGCAATCTGTTCGACGGCGGCCGCATCCAGGGCATCATGGGCAACGCCAATCTGCTCGGCGCCGCCGCGCTGCTGGCGATCAGCGTCTTCGCCGTCCAGTTCGCCGCCTCGGGGCGGGGGCGCCGCATCGAGCTGGGCGTCTGGACCGCGGTGTCGGCGCTGCTGCTGGTGCGGGCGGGCTCGGCCGGCATCTACCTCGCGACCGTGGCCACGGCCGTCGTTCTCGCGATGGTCCTGATCATGCGCACGGCGCGGACCGCGCGCGGCCGCAGCCTGCGCTGCCTGGTGTTCCTCCTGATCGGCGCCGCGGGGCTGGTCACCGCGTGGCTGCTGCGCGACCGCCTGTTCGGCCTGCTCGGGCGCTCGGACGACTTGACCGGTCGGGGCCGGATCTGGACGGCGGTGCTGGCGAAGGCGCACGAGCGGCCGGTGACCGGGTGGGGCTTCGCCACGCCGTGGCTGCCCTGGGACCCGCACTTCCAGGGTTGGATCATGGACCATGATCTGACCGTGTTCGTGGCGCACAGCATGTGGGTGGACTCGCTGTTCCAGCTGGGTGCGATCGGCGTGGCGCTGCTGGCTCTGACCTACTTCGCCTTCCTCTGCCGCTCCTGGTTCTTCGCCGTCGATCGGCCGCGGTGGGATCTGCACCGCGACCGGCCCTACTCGGTGCTGAGCCTGCTTCCGGTGCTCGTGGCCACGGTGCTGCTGATGCAGGGTCTGGTCGAGTCGCGTCCGCTGATGGAGTGGGGCTGGCTGTTCATGGTCATGTTCTGCTTCCGCATGAAGCAGGCGCCGTACGTCGGCGGCGGCCTGATCGAGCAGTCGCCACCCGTCGCCGAGCGAGGACAGCGGGCGCCCGCACAGCAGAGACGCGCGCGGTGAGCAGCACGGCAGCCGGTGGCGGCGGGGCACGGCGTGACCTGGTCGAACTGCTGGGCTCCGCCGCCCTGGCCCGCGCGTTCACGCTCACCGCGATGGGCGCCGTGCTCTGCTCGCACGCGATCGGCTGGCTGGCGGGCCAGGTCACGTTCCTGACCATCATCACCGGACTGTGTCTGCTCGGCGGCGGCATCCTCGTGGCACGGCACCGCGAGCTCTCGCTGTGGCGGCTGCTGCCGGTGTCGCTGAGCGTGTTCCTCGCCTGGACGCTGATCAGCGTCTTCTGGAGCACCTCGGCGTCCGACACCGTCACCGGCTGGGTCGCGCTGCTGGGCATCGCGTTCCTGGCGATCGTGATCGGGCATGTGCGCGACACGCTGCAGACGGCACGGGCGCTGGGTGACGTGATGCGCTGGCTGCTGTCGATCTCGCTGGGGCTGGAGATCGTCATCGGCATCCTGATGCGCACGCCCGTGCATCTGTTCGGGATCCCCGGCAACATCACCCGGTTCGGGCCCGCCGAGGGCATTTTCGGCACCCGCAACATGCTGGGTTTCGTGGCGGTGCTGGCGCTGATCACGTTCGTGGTGGAGTGGCGCACCTCGTCGGTCACGCCCGCGCGCGCGGTCTATTCGGTGGTCGTGGCGGGTGTGCTCGCGGTGCTGTCGGGCTCCCCCACGGTGCTGGTGGTGGCGGTGGGCGTGGGGCTTGCCACCGCCGTGCTGGCGGCGGTGCGCCACGTGCGCCCGCACAACCGTATGACGCTGCAGTGGACGGTGGCCGGCGTCGCCGTGGTGGGGCTTGCCACCGCGTACATCGCCCGGCATCAGCTGATCGCCGCGGCCGGGCCGGAGTTCTCGATCCGTGCGAATCTGTGGCGCGTGCTGTCGTTCTACGTGCGGTTCTATCCGGTGCAGGGGTTCGGCTGGTTCGGTCCCTGGCCGCAGGACCAGTACCCGTTCGTGCTGGTGAACATCTCGCTCGGCAAGCACTACACGACGGCCCTGAACTCCTATGCCGACCTGGTGCTGCAGGTGGGCTGGGTGGGCTTCTTCCTGTTCCTGGCGATGACCGGCATCGCCGTGATCCGCTCGTGGCTGGTCGCCGGCGAGCGGCGCTCGGTGATCTATGCGTGGACACCGCTGATGCTGGTCGCCCTGCTGGCGAACTCGCTGTTCGAGAGTTTCACGCTGTTCGGGGCGGGATGGCTGCTGCTGGTGGTGTGTCTGGTGCGCGCCGGCCAATCGCGCTCGTGGCGGGAGAGATGGGATGCCGCCGGGGCGTCCCCGGCACTGCCGGCGTCACCGGGGACGTGATCCGGTGCGCCCCCACCCTCTGACGGCGCGTCGGGCGGTCAGGGACGGTCGGACTCGGCCCGCGCCAAGACCTCGACGGCCGCGCACTGACCGGGCGTCAGAGCAGGGAGGGTGAACGCCGACTTCGCTTTCGCCGCAGCCGGAGGCTGGGTGAACAGGCCCGCGCAGTCCGGTGCGATGTGCACGGGCGTGCTGGTCACGGTCGGCGAATAGCGCACCGCCAGCGGTCCGCGTTTGCCCGCGGGCAGCGTGCTCGTGTACGAGACCGTGCGGGTTTCGCCCTGACCGACGAACACCCGGATGCTGTGGGCGTCGCGACCGTCCTCCACGCCGGATCGTTCGTCGTACCAGGAGTTGCCGTGCTCGGGATCGATGCCGGTGATGACCGACCCCGGTGGGGCGAAGTACATCACGTCGAGGATGAAGGATTGGCGCGGGATGCCGTAGCGCTTGTTGCGGATGCCGAGCTGGTACGACGTCATCCCGGTGGAGGGGACGCTGTTGGCGATCTGCAGCGCCGTCGTGACGGTGCCGGCGGCCGCGTTGCAGGTGACGTTGACGCTGGTCTTCATGAAGTACTCGAGCTTGCTGTAGGCGGCATCGTTGACGAAGATGCCCAGTTCGGTGCGCTTCTCGTTGCTCGTGGCCATCGCGCCGTCCAGCTTGTACCGGACGGCGAGCGCCTGCTCGTCGGGTCGGGCGAACCAGGCGTGCAGACGCTGCTGCGTGATCGAGGTCTGGAGCGCGTCCCACATCTTCGTCGGGCTCCAGTCGGCGTCGGCGATCTTGGCGAACGCGCGGGAGGCCACATCGGCGAAGAAGTGGTCCTGCACGTCGCGGGAGTAGCGCAGGTACGCATCGTAGAGCAGCGCCTCGACGACGTTCTGCGACGTCAGGGTGCGCCCGTCATCGGTCTGCAGCGGGCCGGTCACCTTCAGCACGTTCGACAGCACGACCGGGTCGAGCGAGATGACGCCGTCGAGGTGAGCGCCCTGCGTGATGTCCCAGAGCGAGTCGAACGCCCGGGCCGTGGTGGGGAAGTTCGGCGTGCGGGTGAAGTTGCCGAAGCCCTTGAACGTGTCGGGCTCGTACAGGTTCAGGGTCTCCTGCGGCAGGTCGAGGACCTGTCGGTTGCGGGGGAAGCTGTAGGTGCCGGTCTGTGCGGCGAGCTCGATCTTGCCCTTGTCGACCTTGACGATCGCCGTCGCTGCGGGCAGGCCGCCGCCGCTGCGCGCTTCGGCGTTGTTCTGGAAGATCAGCATGTAGGTGCGCGGGCCGTTCATGCCCGCGATGTCCAGCAGCGGAGGAAGATCGCGTCCGGCCGTCTTCAGCAGCGGCCCCGCGGCGTCCAAGGCGCCCTGAAGCGGACTGAGCGCGTCGCGCACGGCGGGGATGAGTGCCGCGTCGTCGATGCCGGCCAGCTGCTGCGATGCACGGGCGATCGCGTCGCGGATCTGCGGAAGAGCGTGGCTGGCGTCCTCGACCGGCGTCAGGTCCACGCCGCCGCCGCTGGCCCCCAGCCGCCCGGGTGAGAACCCGGTCAGCAGGCTCACGGCCGTGGGCATCGCACCCCGCGCCACGACATCCGTCGCCGCAGCCGCCTGGCGGATCGCCTGGACATTCGGACCGACCACCGGAATCGCGCTCATCACGTCCCACAGCGGGCCCTGCACGGTCTGCGCGGCATCGCCGGTGAGCGAGAGCACCGTGTCACCGGCGGCGACGACCCGGTCCGGCTCGCCCTGCACGACACAGGCGACCATCGCGACCAGCTGGGTCTTGACGCGCTCGAGGTCGTTCTTCACGGCAATGGCCTGAACGGCGAACACGGCGACGACCGCGATCGCCGCACCGAGCACTCCCACCGCCAGCGCGGTCGCCAGCCACGACACGGTGCGCGAGGGGCGTGCCGCATGCACGCCGCCTCGGCCCGCGCGATACCGTCCGGGCAGAGGCGTTCGTGGCACCCGATCAGCGTATCCGGCGGCGGCTGTGAAGGCGGCCAAAGGCGCGGCCGCGGTGTCTCAACGAATTTCCCAGCCGTCACCGGTACTATTCCACTGGTATCGGGGTCGCCTGCTATGCGAACCAGATCGTGGACACACCACCTCGTCAGCGGCGGTGCCACGCGCCCTCGCTACAGATGCATCCACCCGTCACGGTCCGTCCAAGGAAAATACATGCGGCTGTCCATCATCGTCCCGACCTTCAACGAAGCCTCGAACGTCGAAGAGCTCGTCAGCCGGGTCGCCGCAACGCTGCGCCACGGCACCGCTGATGCGGTCGATGCCGAGCTCATCTTCGTCGACGACAGCACGGACGACACACCGGAGCGGATCCACTCCGCCGCGGCGTCGACGACGTTTCCGGTGCGACTGATCCACCGCGAGCACGCGGAAGGCGGGCTGGGGGGAGCCGTGCTGGCCGGCATGCACGCGGCCGAATCAGACCTCTGCCTGGTCATGGACGGAGACCTCCAGCATCCGCCGGAGGACATTCCGCGGCTGCTCGCCCGGTTCGACGAGGGCGGAGCCGACGTCGTCGTGGCGTCCCGTTATGTCGCAGACGGATCATCCTCCGGCCTCGCCGATCGGACGCGGGTCTGGGTGTCGCGGCTGTCGACCGCGCTCACGAAGGCCATGTTCCCGCTGCGCCTGCGAAATGTCTCGGACCCGATGACCGGATTCTTCCTCGTCGACCGTCAGGCCGTCGACATCCAGGGTCTGCACCCCCGCGGCTTCAAGATCCTCCTCGAGATCCTCGCACGCACGAGCCTGCGCATCGCCGAGGTCCCGTTCACCTTTGCCGAGCGCTTCGCCGGCACATCGAAAGCATCCGTCAAGCAGGGCATCCACTTCTTCGTGCAGCTCGCCGCGCTCCGATTCGGCAAGATGTCACGATTCGCGGTCATCGGCGCAGGCGGTGCGGTCGTGAACCTGGCCATCGTCTGGGCGCTGCTTCAGTTTCAAGTGCACTACCTGGTCGCCGCCGTCGTGGCGGCGGAAGTGACGATCATCGGCAACTTCCTGCTGCAGGAACGGTATGTCTTCAACGACATGGCCCCCGCCGCACAGGGCGTCTGGACACGGTTTGCCAAGTCATTCACCTTCAACAACGCCGAGGCCGTGATCCGGATACCCATCCTGGCGCTGCTGGTCGACGGCTGGCACCTCTCCGCCGTCATCGCCACCGCGATCACCCTCGCACTCGCCTTCGTGGCGCGATTCATGTTCCACTCGCTCGTCGTCTATGCACCCAGCACGGGGAAGCGCAGCAAGAAGTCGCGCGTCGCCGAGACCATCGACGCGCTGGTGGTCTCGCCGGGCGAGCTGTGACGCCACGCGCCCTGGTGCGGTGGACCACGGGGTGGCGCCTGCTCGCCCTGGTGGCGCTTGCAGCCGTGGCACAGCGCCTCATGACGCTGACCGTGATGGGCGCCTACAGCGGCTGGCATCGACTGCCACGGCTGCTGATGACGTGGGATGCTGGTTGGTACCGTGAGATCGTCGAGTCCGGCTACCAACTGGCCACGCCCGGTCACGAGAAGTCCAACCTCGCGTTCTTCCCCCTGTTTCCCGCATTAGCGAAGCTGGTGACCTTCGTCCCCGGAGCGGGTCCCGGCTTCGCCCTGCTGGGCATCGCCTTCGTCGCCTCCATCGTGGCGGCGATACCGATCTTCCTGATCGGCCGACAGCTGCATTCCCCTGCCGTCGGCTGGATCCTCACCCTCATGTGGGGGGCGCTGCCGCAGTCGTTCGTCCTGGTCATGGGCTATCCCGAGGGGCTGTTCACGGCAGCGACCGCCTTCGCGCTGTGGTACATGATCCGGCGCCAGCCGCTCGGCGCGGGCGCGGCGGCGCTGGTCGCCGGGCTGCTGCGGCCGTCGGCACTTCCGCTGATCGCAGTGGTGATGGTGTGGTGCCTCGTACACGTGTGGCGGGATCAACGACGCTGGCGGTGGGTTGTCGGCGGCCTGCTGGCGCCGTCCGGCATGGCCGCCTACCTCGTCTATGTGACGCTGCGCACCGGCGAACTGACCGGGTATTTCCAGGTGCAGTCGCATTGGAACCTGCGCTTCGGCAAGCCGTGGGAGCTCCTGTCGCAGAGCATCCACTATCTGACCACCCCCACCACGATGCTGGTGGCGATAGAGTTCTACATCCCCATCGTGGCCGCCTTCGCGGCACTCACGGTGCTGCTGGCGGGGCGCGTGCGTCAGAAGGACTACGGGTGGATCGTCCTCTACACGGTGCTGTCGTCGGCCATGATCCTTACTCGCTCCACTTTCTTCTGGAGCGAGTCCCGGCAGTTCCTCCCACTGTTCCCGCTGCTGCTGCCACTGGCGACGATCCGCACGTCTCGGTGGGCATGGGCTCTCGTGCTGATCGGAGCGACTTTTGCTTCCGCCGCCTTCGGCGCCACGTTCCTGCTGGCGGGCCAATACTCGGTCTGAGCGCATCGACCGCGCCTAGAATCGCCGTACGCCACAGATCGAAATGAGTCCCGCATTGATGCCCAGCGTCCGGAGCGTCCTGCGCCGCAGCAGCATCCTCCAGAAGTGGCGATGGGCCCCCTATGCTCTCAGCTACGCGGTCCTTGCCCGGTTCACTCGAGTTCGGTCGGCACGGATCGTGTTCCTCTCCGACTCGCGGGCCGACTACAGCGGCAACCTCGCCGTGCTCCGCGACGAGGTCATGCGCCAGGACCCCGACGCCGAGGTCATCGGCATCTTCAAGCACAGCTTGCGCGCTCGTCGCCCCCTCCGTGACATGGTCCGTCTGCCGTGGCTGGTCGCCACCGCGCAGACGGTCGTCGTCGACGACTTCTATCCGCTGATCTACCCGTTCCGCATCCGGCCCGAAAGCAGACTGCTGCAGGTGTGGCACGCCGCGGGCGCGTTCAAGCGGGTCGGCTACAGCCGGGCAGGCCTGCCCGGCGGTCCGATCCCCGGGTCGATCATCCATCGCAACTACACCGACGTCACGGTCAGCAGCGAGGCGGTGCGGGTGAACTACGCCGAGGCATTCGGAGTCGTGCTGGACCGTGTGAAGCCGCTCGGCGTGCCGCGGACCGATGTCTTCTTCGACGCGCGTGCCATCGACGACGCCCGCCGCGCTGTGCGGATCCGGTATGGAATCGACGACGACACGCGGATCGCCCTGTATGCGCCGACCTTCCGGGGGAACGGCCAGCTGACGGCGACCTTCGACTACGACAGCGTGGACTGGGCGGCACTCACCCGCGATCTGGGCGACGACTGGGTGCTCCTGGTCAAGATGCACCCCTTCGTGGTGCCGCTGGCCGTGGCCAGGCCGGGCACGTCTGGCGTCGTCGACGTCAGTGCCGACCGTGAGATCACGCAGCTGCTGATGGCGGCCGACGTGCTGATCACGGACTACTCGTCGACCATCTTCGAATACGCGCTGCTGCGCCGCCCGATCGTCTTCTTCTGCCCCGACCTGGATGGCTACACTGCGGACCGGGACTTCTACTACCCGTTCCGCGATTACGTGACGGGGGTGCCGATCACCGATCCGGGCAGGCTCGCCGGCGCGATCCGTACCGCGGAGGCCGGCCCGAACCTGGATGACTTCCTGGAACGCTTCATGGGCGCTTGCGACGGCCGTTCCGCCGAACGCATCACGAGGGAGCTGATCCTGACCCCCCATGGCGCTGGTCGCCCCGCTGCCGCCGCTCCCGGCGGCAGCTCGCCGGCACCGACACGCGCGACCGATGCGATCGGTCTGCGCATCCTCATCGCGCACACCACGCGTATCGCCGTGAACGTCGCCTACGCGCCGTTGCGCCTGCTGCCGCGCCGACGCAAAGTGGTGATGATCAGCCGCGAGCACGACAGCGTGCCGGATGACTTCATCGACCTCGCTGCCGCCATCGAGCGGGCCGATCCGACCATCAGGGTCGTCATGCTCGTGCGCATGGTGCCTCCTGGATTCCTCGCCCAGATCGGCTACGCGTTCCACATGCTGACACAGCTGTATCACGTCGCGACATCTCGGGTCCTGGTCGTCGACACCTATGCCATGGTCGCAAGCCTGCTCGACCACGACGGCGGGCTCACCGTCATGCAGATCTGGCATGCGCTGGGCGCCTTCAAGAAGTTCGGGCTGAGCATCCTCGACCACGAGGAGGGTCGCGATCGACGCCTCGCCGCGGCGATGCGGATGCATCAGGGATACGACATCGTGCTCGCCAGCGGCGCCGATTGCCGCCCGGCGTTCGCCGAAGCATTCGGCACCACGGCTGACCGGGTGACCGTGGCACCGCTCCCCCGGGTCGACCGCCTGCTGGATCCACAGCGCGCCGACCTCACTCGCGCGCGCATCTGGGCCGTGCACCCGCACCTGCGCGAACGTCAGATCGCCGTGTTCGCACCGACCTTCCGGCTGGATGGAACGGTGACCGTCGACGCTGCCGCACTCGCTCGAGCACTCGCCGCGATCGGCATCCACCTTGTGGTCAAGGTCCACCCACTGATGTCTGTGGACTTCGGCGCAGAGGTCGACACCGCCCCGGGGTTCTCGACGCAGGACATGCTGCTCGTCGCGGATCATTTCATCACCGACTACTCGTCGGCGCTGTTCGAGGCCACCCTCCTGGGAGTGCCGAGCTACTTCCTCGCCCCCGACCTGGACGACTACATCGCATCGCGAGACTTCTATCTCGACTATCTGCGAGACCTTCCGGGACCGATCGTTCGGGACGTGCCGGCCCTCGTCGCCGCCATCAGCGCCGGCGCAGGCACTGTCGAGGCTGCGCGGGCATTCGCCGGCCGATGGGTGCAAGTGCCGCACCCCGCTGGGGCGTCGACGACACCATGCGCCGACGCCATCGCCGCCCTGGTCATCTGCGCAGCCACCGTCTGACCAGCCTGCCCAGCCGGTGGCGGAGCAGCTGTGCATCCCAGCCCATTCGCCGCCACGGCGAGCCGAACGGACCCGGGACCGGCTTCCACACCCGAACCTCGCCCTCGCGCGCCGGAACGGCGCGGCGGAGCTGGCTGAAGACCCGCCGGCGGTGACGGTCCTGCTGCTGAGCGAGAGACTCACCGCGCACTGTTTCGATCACGGCCCGCCCGCGGCCGTCCGCGGCGACCCGCACCGACCCCGGTGAGTCGGCACTCCACCGGTGCAGGATCTGCTGACCGAAATAATCGGGCGTGACGACGGTCGCATCCGCCTCGATGAGTTGATCTCCAGAGCCGCGCAGCTGCACCGACGCCGGATCGGCCACCGGCAGATGCAGGACGGTGCCGCGCCGATACGCGCCGACCCAGGACGGAACGGGCCGCCCGGCCAATCGGTTCAACAGGAGTCGCGACTCCAGCGGAAGCGCGGTGGCGTCATAGCGGAACAACCGGTCTTCGTCCACGTGCGCCGCGCATGCCGCCAGTGCCGCGAGGGTCTCGCCTCGTGCGGCGGCATCGAGGACCGACGCGTAGCCGTCGTCGGTCAGCTGAGCGGGCAGCAGCCATTGGCACTCATACAGGAACATGGCCTGCAGCCACTGCGGCACCGCTCCGATCGACGCCGCCTGCTCCATCAGCTGCAGGTAGCCGTCTCGGAACCGGCCTATGTAGGTGTCGGGATTGTCGCGGAATCGGTCGATCGCGGAATCACCGGCCGCACGCCGGCGGTACACATACCGCGCGTCAGCGACCAGCCCGAGCATAGGCGCCGACTCGTGCAACAAGAACTCGGCGACGAACAGGGCGTCCTCGGATGCGTGCAGGCCTGTCCGGAACCGCGTGCCACGGGCCAGGAGGTCGCCGCGCCGGAAAAACACCGAGGCGACGTTCAGCTGGAAGAAGTCGGGGAAATCGACCATCGACACCCTGCGGCTGCCCGCGGCGAAACGGAACTTCAAGGCATGGACGTCGCGGATCCTGTTCTCGAGTTCGCTCAGTCGAACCAGCCGAGTCGACGCCACGGACACGCCCTCGCCATGACGGCGCAGAAAGTGCGCCGCGCGGCGGAAGTAGTCGATCGACAGGAAATCATCCGAGTCCGGGAACGTCACCCAGTCGGCCGTCGCGGCGTCGATGCCGACGTTGCGCGCGACGCTGACTCCTGCATTGGGTTGGCGGATGACGCGACCGGCGGCTCCCGTTCCGTCCAGCCATTCCTGTGCCAGGTCGCCGGAGCGGTCCGGCGACCCATCGTCGATGAAGATCACTTCGAGCGTGTAGTCGCCCGGGCGCTGCCGAGTGAGACTGCCCAGCAGATCCGGCAGGTATCGTTCGACCCGGAACAGCGGAATCACGGCGCTGAACCCCAGTGGACCTGATCCGATGGACATCCGCTCGATCATAGCCGCCCTCGCTGTGTCCGGGGCGGCCCCGGTGCGCCTCTTAAGATGGTGTCCGGGTCGCACGCGCGGCAGCAGGCCAGGTCGGGCCCAGAACGGATGAGGCAGTGGAACGAAGCAGAACCGTCGCCGTCGTGCTCGCCGGCGGCATCGGCGCCCGGGTCGGGCTGGGCATCCCCAAACAGCTCATCAAGATCGCCGGCAAGGCGATCGTGGAACACACTGTCGAGGCGCTCGATGCCAGCCCCCTCATCGACGAGATCATCATCATGATGAACGCGGCTTCCATCGGTGAGCTGGACCACTTGTTGGCCCATGATCGGTTCGGCAAACTGACGAGCGTGCTGCCGGGTGGGCAGACGCGGAACGAGACGACCGAGCTGGCCATCGCGGCGCTGTCCGGCGACGACACGAAGGTGCTGTTCCATGACGCCGTACGGCCGTTCGTCGATGACCGCATCATCGCGGACTGCGTCGCCGCCCTCGATCAGTATGACGCAGTGGACACGGCTATCGCGTCCGCCGACACCATCATCGAGATCGATCGTCAACGGCACATCACCGCTATCCCGGACAGGTCGCGACTGCGGCGCGGACAGACACCCCAGGCGTTCCGTCTGGGCACGATCCGGCGTGCCTACGAACGTGCGGCGAAGGATCCGGACTTCCACGCCAGCGACGACTGCGGAGTGGTGTTCACGTACCTGCCGGATGTTCCGATCTTCGTGGTCGACGGCACCCCGCAGAACATGAAGGTCACCGAGCCCATCGACGTGCACATCGCGGACAAGATCTTCCAGCTGCAGTCCGCAAGCCTGTCCTTGGCGGGTCTCGGTTCCGCTCCCGCGCTCAACGGTCGCCGTATCGTCGTCTTCGGCGGCAGCTACGGAATCGGACAGAGCATAGTCGCGCAGGCGACCTCAGCCGGGGCAGTCGTCCGAGAGTTCAGCCGGTCGACGACCGGAACCGACGTGCGATCGACGAAGGCGATCCGTGCGGCATTGGCCGCGGCGGCAAGCGAACTGGGAGGCATCGACACGGTGATCGTCACCGCGGGCGTCCTGCACATCGCACCGTTGGCCCAGACGCCGCGCCGTGACTTGAAACGCACGATCCAGACGAACCTGATCGCCCCGGTCACCGTCGCGCACGAAGCGTATCCGTATCTCGAGGCCACGAGGGGGCAGCTCATCCTCTTCACATCCAGCTCGTACACTCGCGGCAGAGCGGGATACGGGGTGTACTCGGCGACGAAGGCGGGTGTGGTCAACCTCACCCAGGCCCTGTCGGAGGAATGGTCCGATGCGGGGGTGCGCATCAACTGCATCAACCCGCAGCGCACAGCGACCCCCATGCGTTCGGAAGCGTTCGGAGACGAGGCGGAGGAGACGCTTCTGGATCCAGCAGATGTAGCGCGTGTGACATTGCAGGTGCTGGAATCGGATCTGACCGGCCAGATCGTGACCGTGAACGTCTCCGAGATGCGAAACCTCCACCGTCGAGAGGATGACGCCGTCTGACCCGACGTGCGTTACGCGCTGCGATCGCCCTCGGCAGGCTCTGACTCCGCTGACCGCAGGCGCTCGGCCAACGACCTTCGCGTCGCCGTCTCGGTCATCGCATCGTAGACACGCTCGCAGTTGCGTCCGTCCCGCGTGGGGAACGTCTCCTCGATCCGCCGGCCGTATTCGGCGGGCATCCCTCCCTCGAGGGCAGCAGCGACAGCCCGCGTCGCATCCGGCACCGTCATGCAGACCGGCCCGAAACCGTCATCGTCGTACGAGAAATAGCCGGGCCGCTCGGTGTGCCCGCGGTAGTACGCCTCGGCATCGAACTGGAAGTACACAACGGGAAGGTCGATATACGCGGCGTTGAACGCCATCGACGAGTAGTCCGTGACGAGCACGGCGGCGTGAATCAGAATGTCACGGACGTCGGCGTCGTCGTACGAGGCGACCGACACCTCGGGCGGCGTCGGGAATCGGTCCAGATACACGCCCATGTTCGGATGGGGCATGAATACGATCCGTCGCCCGGACCCCCGCTGCTTCTCCTGGGCCGCCAGGGAAGCCAGCAGAGCCGAGAACTGCGTCGCGTAATCGGTCTGGATGAATTCAGCGAGGCCGGCGCGATCGGCGGATGTCGCGCCCATGGCACTGACCAGATAGTCTCGCCATGTCGGCATGACGACAATGAGGTTCTTGTCTGCATCGTCGACCTTCGATGACCGGCTCTGCAGCGCATCGAAGCGTGGCATGCCCGTCAAGCAGACTTCCTTCGTTCCGTATCGATATGCGGACGGTCCGGTGATGTACTCGAATTCTGCAACCGTCGAGGTGACGAACAGGTCGATGCGTTTGGGGTTCAGCCACCCAGAGATATCGCCTTTGATGACACCGTGCTGCAGGAAGGTGAACTTGTAGGAGCGATATTTTCGTGGCAGTGCGTCGGTGATGAACCGATCCGCATGACTGGATGCGAGGTGCTTCGCATGCGCGAGAAGCGCGAAGAACTCGGGTGTCCCATAATCGACCAACCGCGCGCCTCGACGTTGCATCCGAGTCCAGTCGGGGGAATCGTGGCGCACGATGAACCAGGCATTGACCTCGGGATGATGCTCGCGAACCCACCAGTACAAGTCCTCGGCACTGTCGTTGGCCGCATTGTCCCTGTCGATGAATGCCCATGCATCGGCATACTTACGTGCCCGATGTCGCGAGCCGATCGCGAGGTCTCTTCGGATGATCCCGAGTCCGCGCGTGGACGCGCGGCGCTTGAGAGCCCGGGCGGCGCGCTTGAGCCGCCGTCGCGCGGCGGCGCGGCGCGGGCGCTCCGAAGCGGAAGCGTTGGCGAGACGGAACTGCGCTGCGGGCACTCGCGGACCGTCCGGGAACTCTTCGATGCGGACGCTGTCGAGCTCCAACAGGACTGCCACGTCATCGGGGATCCAGAGCGTACGCTGCCAGATCAGCGGCCTGCCGACATATTCCAGGCCCTGATCCTTGCCGAAACGGGCGGCGATCGCCGTGCCGTCGGTGAGCGTGAGCTTTTCGAGCGGACGCTCGTCAATGTAGCGATAGACCAGAGAGGTCAGACCACGCTCGGAGTCGACGGCTCCTCGATACACGGTCGTGTGCCCCGAGCCGCGCTTGGCGAGCAGCAACGCTTCCCTCATCCAGTGCGCGACAGGCATCAGATGAAACGCGAGGATCGCGTCCTCGTCGACCTGCTGAAGGTACTCGTGAACCAGCGACCACAGCTGCGGGTACATGTCGTCCGGGAACGAGGCATTTCGCACTCCCGCGCCCTGTGAGCTTCGCAAGATCCAGAACTGATCGTAGAGAAACAGATTCTGAGCCCACCGCGGCACTCGGCCGACGATCGACAGCGCCTCCTCGATCACCCCGCGAAACCCGATGTCGATCGTGTCGACATACTTGCGCGGATCGGCGGTGCTGCTCTGGATCGTCGACGAATTGTCCGAACGCTGACGATAGAGGTACCGGGCCGAGGGCAGGAACTGGACTATGGGTGCCGCAGCGCGCAGCAGATAGCGGGCCACGAATGAGCTGTCTTCGAACCGCAACCGCAGCGTCTCCGGAAAGAGAAGTCCATGCTCGCGGATCAGTTCCATGCGGAAGAACCCCGAGGTGGCGTGAGGCTGAATCCAGTCGGGGGACTCATCGATGTCGACGATCCGCTCCCCGTGACGGAATCGGCGATCGAGCGCATGGCTGTGTTTGATCTTCCCGGACTCCTCGAACCACATGAGCAGGCGCGTCGAGACCATCGCCGGAGACGTCCCCCGCGCCGAGGCAGCGGCCGCCGCGCCGCCGACCACGCGAAAGTAGTTGTGATCCAGAACGTCGTCCGGGTCTGGGAAGGTCACCCATTCACCCGTGGCATGCTCGAGTCCCAGGTTGCGAGCGCTGGCCTGGCCACCGTTCGCTTTGCGCAGCACCGTCACCGATCCCGGGTGCTTCTGCGCGAACCGTTCGGCAACGGCAGCCGTGTCGTCCGTCGACCCGTCGTCCACCAGGATGATCTGAAGCTGTTCCATGCCGATCGATTGCTTCTCCAGCGACGCGAAATAGTCGGGCAGGTACTCCTGGACGTTGTACATGGGCGAGACCACAGAGAAACGGGCAGACACAGAACTCACATTCGTCGCATCGGACCGGGGGCTTATCCCCGGGTGACTCACGATTCTAGGCGGGCCCGGACACGGCTGTCCGTGCCCGCCGCTCGCCGCCGGCACACCACGCACTGGCGCCCGAGAACGGTCACTCGAGGATTTTACGCGGACTCACCTGGACGCCCGTGGAGAACGCACGGCGCGCACCATCCTCCGCAGGCGCCGGGCGACCCGCCCGAGGAACGTGCGCCTGATCGCAGTCCCGTTCTCGACCGTGCGGTTCCAGTACTTGGATTTTTGCACGGTCGAAGCATCCGGCTTGTAGAACGGCGCGACAAGGCCGAGGTGCGGGCGCTCCCATGCGATGTCCTTGCGGACCACGGTGGCAGGCGACCCGACGGCGATCACGTTATTGGGGATGCGGCGAGTGACGATGCTGCCGGCCCCGATGACGCTGCCCTCGCCGATCGTTGCGCCGGCGAGGACCATCGCCCCGTATGCGAGCCAGACGTGGTCACCGATTCGGATTGAACGGGCCTTGTTGACGCGCTTGCCTGACCGCACGTCGAAGATCGGGTGGCCGTCGTCTGCCCGCACCTGGTTCGCCGTGGCGAACATCACGTCATTGCCGATGATCACCGACACCCCTTCGACGGCGGAGATCGTGACCGCTGCTGTGGCGGAGACCCCGTTGCCGATCCGGACGGTCGCGTCCTCCCCCACCCGCACGCCGGCGGAGAAGGCGCGCTGATGCGGATTCGCACCCAGAATGAAGGTGCCGTTGCTGCTGTTGAAATCGACGTGGAGCTTGGTTGCACTGGCCTTGGCATGCACCCGGACAAGGTTGCCCCCACCTCGAAACGCGATCGTGATGTTTTCGCGCGGCGGCCCGTCGTATTCGATTCGGTTGCCTTCGTCGTCTTCATAGGCAGCGAGCGGAACGGTGATCATGTCTTCCCAGGGTCGACGGGCAACGGGACTCCAGCATTGTACCGATCAGCCGAGCCGGGGTTTCACCGCACCCATGCGGACCTCTGCGAGGATGGTGGTGTGAAGGGCATCATTTTGGCGGGTGGGTCGGGGACCCGGTTGCATCCGATCACGTTGGGTGTGTCGAAGCAGCTGGTGCCGGTGTACGACAAGCCGATGGTGTACTACCCGCTGTCGACGCTGATGCTCGCCGGCATCCGCGACATCCTGGTGATCACGACCCCGCACGACGCACCGTTCTTCCAGCGGCTGCTCGGTGACGGGTCGCAGTTCGGCATCTCGCTGACCTTCGCGCAGCAGCCCTCCCCGGACGGCCTGGCGCAGGCGTTCACGATCGGGGCGGACTTCATCGGCGACGACAAGGTCGCCCTGGTCCTGGGCGACAACCTGCTGTACGGGCCGGGCCTGGGCGGCCAGTTGCAGCGGTTCGCCGACATCGACGGCGGCGCGGTGTTCGCGTACTGGGTCGCCGAGCCGCAGGCATACGGCGTGGTCTCCTTCGACGGGCACGGCCAGGCGGTCTCGCTGGAGGAGAAGCCGGCACAGCCCAAGAGCAACTACGCGGTGCCCGGCCTGTACTTCTACGACAACGACGTGATCGCCATCGCCCGGGGCCTTACCCCCAGCGCGCGCGGCGAGTACGAGATCACCGACGTGAACCGCGCCTACCTGGACCGAGGCAAACTGCAGGTGCAGGTGCTGCCCCGCGGCACCGCGTGGCTGGACACCGGCACGTTCGACCAGATGAGCGACGCCGGCGACTACGTGCGCACCATGGAGCGGCGCACCGGCATGAAGATCGGCTGCCCCGAAGAGATCGGCTGGCGGCAGGGCTTCCTCACCGACGACGAGTTGCGCACCCGCGGGCAGAGCCTGATCAAATCCGGGTACGGCACCTATCTGCTGGACATTCTCGAGCGAGGACACTGAATGCGGCTACTGGTCACCGGCGGCGCCGGCTTCATCGGCTCGAACTTCGTCCACCACGTGCTCGCGCACACCGACGACCACGTCACCGTGCTGGACAAGCTCACCTATGCCGGCAACCGGGCGTCGCTGGCCGGGTTGCCAGAGGACCGGCTCACGTTCGTGCACGGCGACATCACCGACGCGCCGCTGGTCGATGAGCTGTTCGGGCAGGTCGATGCCGTCGTGCACTATGCCGCCGAGTCGCACAACGACAATTCGCTGCACGACCCGAGGCCGTTCCTGGATAGCAACATCGTCGGCACCTATACGCTGCTGGAGGCCGCCCGCCGGCACGGCACCCGGCTGCACCACATCTCCACCGACGAGGTCTACGGCGACCTCCAGCTGGACGACCCGGCCCGGTTCACCGAGCACACCCCGTACAACCCGTCCTCGCCGTACTCGTCGACCAAGGCCGGCTCCGATCTGCTGGTGCGCGCCTGGGTGCGCTCGTTCAAAGTCGCGGCGACCATCAGCAACTGCTCGAACAACTACGGCCCGTACCAGCACGTGGAGAAGTTCATCCCCCGGCAGATCACCAACGTGATCCGCGGCATCCGCCCCAAGCTCTATGGTGCGGGACTGAATGTGCGCGACTGGATTCACGCCGACGACCACTCCTCGGCCGTGCTGACCATCCTCGAGAAGGGCCGGATCGGGCAGACCTACCTGATCGGCGCCGACGGCGAGAAGAACAACCGCTCGGTGATCGAGCTGATCCTGACCCAGATGGGGCAGGATGCCGACGCCTATGACCACGTCACCGACCGGCCCGGGCACGACCTGCGCTACGCGATCGACTCCACGAAACTGCGCACCGAGCTGGGCTGGCGGCCCCGCTACCGCGACTTCGAGGCGGGCCTTGCCGCCACGATCGACTGGTACCGGCGCAACGAACCCTGGTGGGCGCCGGCCAAGGACGCCACCGAGGCCTTCTACGCACGTCAAGGGCAATGATGACCGCGTATGGCACACCGCTGACGGCCGCCCCCACGCCGATCCCGGGGCTGACCGTGTGGGAGCTGCCGGTGCACGGCGACAGCCGCGGCTGGTTCAAGGAGAACTGGCAGCGCGAGAAGATGACCGCCGCGGGGCTGCCCGACTTCGGCCCGGTGCAGAACAACATCTCGTTCAACGACGCGGTCGGCACCACCCGCGGCATCCACGCCGAGCCATGGGACAAGTTCGTCTCCGTCGCCACCGGCCGCATCTTCGGCGCGTGGGTCGACCTGCGCGAGGGACCGAGCTTCGGCGCCGTCTACACCTGCGAGCTCGACCCGTCCCGCGCCGTGTTCGTGCCCCGCGGCGTCGGCAACGCCTACCAGACCCTGGAGCCCGACACCGCTTACGCGTACCTGGTCAACGACCACTGGTCCGCCGACGCCGCCTACACGTTCCTGAACCTCGCCGACGAGACCGTGGCGATCGCGTGGCCGATCCCCCTGGACCAGGCGGAGCTGTCCGCGAAGGACGCCGCCCACCCGCGGCTGGCACAGGTCGCCCCGGTGCCGCCGCGCAAGACCCTCATCCTCGGCGCCGGCGGGCAGCTGGGCCGCGCGCTGCGCGACGCGCTCGGCGAGCGCCCCCACATCGAGTACGCGACCCGCAGCCAGCTCGATCTCGCCGACCCGGACCTGCCTACCGCCCGGCGCTGGGGCGACTACGACACCATCATCAACGCCGCCGCCCACACCGCCGTCGACGCCGCCGAGACGGCGGCTGGCCGCCGCGACGCCTGGGCGGCCAACGTCACCGGCGTGGCCGCGCTCGCGCGCATCGCCGCCGAGCACCGGCTGACCCTGGTGCACGTCTCCAGCGACTACGTCTTCGACGGCACCCTGGACCGTCCCTACCGCGAAGACGACCCGGTGTGCCCGCTGGGCGTCTACGGCCAGACCAAGGCCGCCGGCGATGCGCTGGCGGCACTCGCGCCCCGCCACTACATCGTCCGCACCTCCTGGGTGATCGGCGACGGCAGCAATTTCGTGCGCACCATGACCGGCCTCGCCGCCCGCGGCATCGACCCGCGCGTGGTCGACGACCAGATCGGACGCCTGACCTTCGCCGACGACCTGGCCCGCGGCATCCACCACCTGCTCACCACCCGGGCCGCATACGGCATCTACAACCTCACCGGCACCGGCGAGCCCACCAGCTGGGCCGACATCGCACGCCGCGTGTTCGAACTCACCGGCCACGACCCGGCACGGGTGACCGGAGTCTCGACCGACGACTACTACGCGTCCGCGACCACGCCCATCGCACCCCGCCCGCACAACAGCGTGCTCGAGACCGGCAAGATCGAAGCAACCGGCATCACGATGCGGAGCACGTTCGAGTCGCTCGCGGCGTACGTGGTCACCGCTTCGCCGACCTCGCAAGAAGTGCATCTGCCGCCGACTTGATGTCCGGCGCGAGCGATGTGGCGAACGTCGCGGACATGTGTCCGCGGTCGAAATAGACGATGACGCCGCCGAGCACCGAATAGCAGGTGCCCTTGGCGCAGATGCGACTGGTCTCATCAAGCACGGACAGGTTCGGTGCTGAGATCGCTTCTGCTGCGGCTGCGAGCGGGTCGACCTGCTTGCGCGCATCGGTTCCGTCGCACGCCGACAGATCCTTGAGATGCGTGGCGACGCAATCGGGCACGTTCCGCAACTCGGTCGCATACGGAGTATCGCGCAGCACCAGCACAGGTGTGCCGGTGCGCAACCACTCATCCAGTACCCGGGTGTACGATTCCTGCGCCGCCGCGAACGTCTGAGCCTCGGTCATGCCCGGCATCGGCTGCGCAGTCCGGTTCGAGAACACGACCAGATCGTATCCACTGTGCTGGACGTCGGTGATCACCTTGTCGTTCCAGTCAGAGCAGTTCTTCATCTTCTGAGCACTCGGGAACTGGATGGGCCGATCGACCGTGTAGCACTCCGAGATCAGGTAGGTCGTGATACTCCAGTTCTCCTTCTTCGCGATCTGCTGCAAGGGCGGCAGCCATTGCCCCGCATGCGAGTTGCCGACGAGCGCGACCTTCTTCGCGTCCGGCAGATCGCTGCCATAGTGACAGGTCTTCTGATCGCTGAAATCACCGAGTACCCAGCACCCGTCCTTGTACGGCGCGGGCTGATCGGCAGCCGCGAACACGGGGTCGGTGAGCAGACTCTTGCCATGCGGCGTGCACGCGTTGGCGTTGACAAGCGCCCGAGAACCGAAGCACGAAGCCGGATCGTTGAGCTCCGTGTCGAGCTGCGACTGAGCCGCCGCGGCGCGCATATTGACGAACCCGACGACCCCGCCGGCAGCGAGCACGAAGGCCAGCATGCCGACCGCAGCGAACAGGAATGAACGACGCAGCGGGACGCCCAGCGGCCTGCGGCCGCGCAGCCGGTCTTCGACGAGCACCTTGGTCAGCCACGCCAGAAAGAACACCACAATGATCGTGATCAGCTTGCCGTTCCGGTGCAGCGCATGCCCGAGCGCATAGGGGAGCATCACCAGGGCAGCCCAGTGCCACAGATACATGCTGTACGACGAGTCTCCGACGATCTGCACCGGCCGCCACGCCATCACCCGCAGCGGGGAGAGTGCGCCCCTGCCGATCCCGGCCACCAGCACGAGCGCGGTGCCCACCACCGGCAGGGCCGCCGTGTAGCTGGGGAACGGCATTGCTCCCGTGAAGGAGAACGCCGCGACCGCGATCATCACCAAGCCGACATAGGCGACGACGACACGTGCTGCGTGGCTTTCCCCCACACGTTGCTGCACCCAGGGGAACAGGCACGCGCCGAGCCCGCCCAGACCCAGCTCCCATGCTCGTGTCCAGGACACGAAATAGGCGGCCGCGGGGTCGGTGATGGTGATCACGACAGACGCGATCAGCGAGGCGACCACGATCACGAAGATCGCGACGCCGACCGCCTGCCGCTCTGTGCGCCGCCGGTGACGGCGCACGAGCCAGATTGCGATCAGGACGACGACGGGCCAGACCAGGTAGAACTGCTCTTCCACGGACAGCGACCAGAAGTGCTGCACTGGGCTGGGCGCGTTGTCCACGGCCAGATAGTCGACGGCCTGCCCGGCGAGGAACCAGTTCTGCACATAGAGCGCCGACGCCGCGATCTCCTTGCTGATGCCCGACCAGATGGTCTGCGGCGCCCACAACAGCATTGCGACCAGCGTCGCGAGCAGCACGAGGAACGAGGCCGGCAGCAGTCGCCGGATGCGCCGCCCCCAGAAGTCCGCCAGCATCCGTGGCGACTGCGGCGGCTTGGACAAGAGGTGCCCGGTGATCAGGAATCCGGAGATCACGAAGAACACATCGACGCCGATGAAGCCGCCGGGCACCGTCCCCGGGAAGAAGTGGTAGGCGACCACGAGAAGCACCGCTATCGCGCGCAGCGCCTGGATGTCGGCCCGTATCACCGTGCGCTGCGGGCCGGCCTGGCCCGGGCTCGATGAGGCCGGTGCCTCTCCTACAGCGGGCTTTACGGAAACAGGCACTGTCGGAGCTTAGCCGAGGGTGCTGAGCGGTTGCTCTCAGGCTTTGACCAGCCCTGGCACCCGACAGACACCGCCCAGCTCCTACTTCTGTTCCAGCACCTCGAGTGCCGCATCGATCGCCCCATCGAAGATGACCTCGCCCTTGCGGATGACGATGCCGCGGGTGCAGAGCTCTTTCACCTGGCCGGCGCTGTGGCTGACGATCATCATCGTGATGCCCTCCTGTGCCATCTCTTTGAGCTTCGCGTTGCACTTGGCGCGGAACGGCGCATCCCCGACGGAGAGCACCTCATCCACCAGCAGCACGTCGAGTTCGACATGGATCGCGACGCTGAATGCGAGCCGCATGAACATGCCCGACGAGTAGTGCTTCACCTCTTGGTCGATGAACTCGCCGATACCGCTGAACTCGACGATCTCGTCGAAGCGATCTTTGGTCTCTTTCTCGCTCATGCCGAGGATGGCCGCGTTCAGGAAGACATTCTCCCGGCCGGTGAGGTCAGGATGAAAGCCGGCGCCGACCTCGATCAGCCCCGCCACCCGGCCCCGGGTGAGCACTTCGCCACCATCGGGCTGCATGACTCCCGACACCATCTTCAAGGTCGTGGACTTGCCCGATCCGTTGAGTCCCATCACGGCGACAGACTCGCCCTCGGCGATGGAGAACGATACATCTTTGAGTGCCTGAAACTGCTGGCTGCGGACCGGTTCGCGCTTCACCCAGTTGATGAAGGTTTCCTTGAACGAACGCGTTGAGCGCTTGTTGAACCACTTCGACACGTGGTTCAGGACGATGGCCGGCTGAGCCGTCGCCGACGTGGGACGTGTCATCAGAGGTCCTGCGCAAATGTTCGCTCGAAGCGGCGGAACACGAACTGCCCGATCAGCGTGACCACCACGATTCCGCCTACCGCGGCGATCGCATGCCAACCGAAGTCCGGATCCCATCCGATCCGGGCCGCCGGCGCGACGACGGGCGACCACATCGCCTCATGGAACAACTCGACCGCGACGGTGATCGGGTTGCTCATGAAGATGTGGAATATCCAGGGGAACCGGTGGCTGTGGTCATACACCATGACCCACGTGTACATGATCGGCGATGACCATGTGGCGACGGTGCGGATGATCTCGATGAAGTTCTGCGCATCGCGGAACCGCACGTTGATCGCCGCGAACAACAGTCCGACGCCGAGAACGAAGGTGGTCACGATCGCGAGTCCCGCCAGCACCAGTCCGACCGATGCGAAAGACGGGACCCATCCGAACAGCAGACACACGATCAGCAGCACCGCCAACTGCGGCAGAAAGTGCACGAATGAGCCCACGACCGCTGAAATCGGGAAGAGCTCCCGAGGCAAGTAGATCTTGCGCACGAGCGCCTTGTTGTCCACGATCGAGCGCGTGGTGGAGCCGATCGCCTCGTTGAACAGGTTCACCACGACCAGCCCGGAGAACAGATAGATCGGATATGCCTCGACCCTGCCGTGCATGTCGAGGATCTGTCCCATGACCAGGAAGTACACAAGAAACTGCACGGTGGGCCGCACGTACGACCAGAGCCAGCCGAGCACCGAGTTGCGATATCGCAATGACGTGGTCTTGCCGATGAGCAGCCGCAGCAGATAGCGATAGCGGAAGACGTCGAGCAGGCCTCTGCCGCGCCCGGGCGTGTCGAAGGCGCTCTTGTCGAGTGTTGATGTCACGGGTTTCTTCGTCCTAGCGGCCGCGCGCGTCCGCATTCGGGCCACCCGCAATCCTACTGGATCGCTGGCTGAATACCGCCTGGCATGGGGCTGCTCGGTGCGCGCCCCGGACTCAGGCGATCCACCTGATGGAGGACCATCCGTACCCCACCTTGCGCTTGCTCAACCAGCCTCCCTTGCCGTTGCCGGGATACAGCAGCAGATCGCCGCCCGGGGTGCGGGCGAGCACGTCGGTGTTACCGTCGCCGTCGAAGTCCCCGGGGCTGAGCAGCGCGGTCATGGAGGACCATCCCGTACCGATCTTGCGGGCCGGATACCACTGGCCGGAGCCCGTCATGCGATAGAGCCACAGGCTTCCATCCGACCGACGCGCCATGATGTCCGGGTGACCGTCGCCGTCGAAGTCCGTCGTCACGAACAGGGATGTGAACGACTTCCAGCCATTCCCGATGATCTTGCCCCAACCCGGCTTCCAGCGCCCCGCGCCGTCACCGCGATACAGCAGCAGGTATCCGGCAGAGTTGCGGACGATGACATCCATAGCACCGTCACCGTCGAAGTCGACGCCGCCCAAGACCGCCGTGAACCCGCCCCATCCCGTGCCGATGCGCACCGGAGCCGCGAATCCGCCCGCACCGTTGCCGCGGTACAGCCAGAAGGATCCATCCGAGCCGATGGTTCCGACATCCGGATGCTTGTCGCCGTCGAAGTCACCGAGCGTGATCGGAGCACCCCCCTTCCAGTTCGTGATGGGGGTCGTCGCCGGGTACCACGCCCCGCGCCCGTTGCCGGGGTAGATCTTCAGCCTTCCATCGGTGATCGCGACCACGTCGCGCGCCCCATCACCCGTGAGATCGCCGACTCCGGCGGAGCGCGGCCCTGAGGCGGGACTCGGCGCCGCCGTCTGGAGCGCGAGATAGTCGCTGTGCGCCCACAGCTGCTTGCCGCCGACACTCAGTCGCCACCAGGCTCCATATGTGCCGGTGCGGGCATATGTCTGCCCCTTCGAGATGGTCTGCATGCCGGTAGAGCAGTCGGTGCTCGGTGCCGTGCGCGCGTTGAGTGACGACACCGTGACGACCGCTGTCCCCGACGCGCTCGTGACCACCGCCGGCACCGCACAGCCGACCACGGCCGGCTCTCCGCCGGATGTGCTGTCGATCGTCAGATAGGTACTGACCACCCATGCCGTTGCACCGCCGAATGTGATCCGTGACCATGCGCCATAGACACCGGTCACCGTGACCGCGGTGCCCTCGGCCAGGCTGCGGATGCCCGTGCTGCACAGGGTCGTCGGAGCAGTGCGCGCGTTCAGCGCCGACACATCCACGGTCGCCGTCGCGGTGCGGGTGGAGACATCCGCCTCGGCCGGCACCGTGCACGCGGCGATCTGCGCCGGCGCACCCTTGGCTGCGGATGCGTCGGGCGCGAACCACGCCACGTAGTAGTTGTAGAAGTTGCGGTTGCCGTAGGTCGAGCAGCTGTCGCCGGTGCCCCAGCCCGCGGCAAGGGCCGCGATGTTGGGTCGGTACGGCGTGTAGTTGTAGAGGTTGGCGGTGGCCTGGTTCTTGATGAACACCTTCGACGAACCGCACGAGGTGGGCACATCCCACTGGATCGTGTTGTACTGATTCGCGCGATATCTGAACGACGTCGGGTATTTCGTGTAGATCTGCATCTGTCGCGAGCCCAGATACACCTGGTTCCAGAATCCGGCGGCGGCCGCCGAGCAGCCGGTCGGGGTGTCGGGGCAGGACTGGCCCATCGCGTGCTCGAAGTTCCAGTCGCTGGGCTTGCTCGAGGTGACCAGGCCCTGCTCCTTCTGCAGCATCACCAGGATGACCTTCGGGTTGATGCCGCAGGCGGTGGCGGCGCGGTAGATCATCCGCGCGGCCGTGGCGGTGGTCTCCCCTGCGATCGCCTTGCAGTAGCTGTCGGCCGAACGTGCCGTCAGCTGACCCCGATAGCCTTTCAGGCACGTCGCACCGCTCGCGCAGGTCGTGACCTTGCTGTTGAGGAAAGTTTGGATCTGCGCCTCGGTCATCGAGCCCGAGCTGTAGAATTCAGCGTCCGAGATGATGTAGCCGCCATCGAGGATCGTGCCGGGCAACTCGGCCGCAGCGGCCTTGGGCGCGGGGGCGACGGCGGTGAGCAACGCAGCGGCCATGAGGGCCGTGAGCATGAACACAAGCCATCGCCAGCGCGCGGACAGAACAGACCGGTGGCGAACAAGCATGGGACTATTGTGTCTGATGTTATTGGTGATTACCACCGCCGACCCCAAATCAGTCGCACGACACGCCGAAATCGCCAGGCTCTCAGGTGTGTCCGAGGGCTCAGGTCACCGATGATCACCGGCGCGCACGCGCTCACCCGGTGCCATGTCGCCTCGCTGCGCCGGCCCGGACCGTCACAGATCGGCGTGCAGCTGCCACACCCGCTCGGCGGCGGCGCGCCAGGAGAACGCCCGGCCACGGTCGCCCGCCAGCACACCGAGACGCTCGAGCTGGGCGGGGGACGTCAGCGCCTCGGCGACCGCATCGCCCAGGGCCGTGACATCCTCGCTATCATCGCCGTCGGCACCGACGACGCGGCCGCCGTCCAGCACGACTTCGCGGTGGTCCGCCGAGGCCGCTGCGATCACCGGGACGCCCAGAGCGAGCGCCTCGAGCACCCGCCAGGGGAACCCGGCGCGCCGGCTGGGCGCGAGCACGAGCACCGCGGCGTCCAGGACCGAGGCACGGTCGGCCGCGTCCAGCTCGGCGCGCACGTGCACGCGGTCGGCCGCGATGCCGGCGGCCTCGGCCAGATCGGCGATGCCCGGCTCCTGCCCGTCCCCGGCGTCGATCACCACGATCGGCAGGTCGGTGCCGGCGGCGGCCAGCGCCGCGAACCCCGTCGCCAGCGCGGAGGAGGGCGCGGCATCCCCCACCAGTACGACGGCCGCTTCGGGCAGCGCGAGCGTGCGGCGGCGCCCCACGGCATCCCCCGGCACGGCCAGCCCCGCCGGCGGGGCGCCCGAGATGACGCGCACCCGCCCGCCCAGTTCGACGAAGTCGGCGAGCCGCTGCGCCATCGCATGCGTGGGCACGACCACGGCATCGGCATGCTTGCGCGCGCGCTTGAGCATCGCCTTGAACCAGGCCTGGGCAGGACGGCTGAACTCCTCCGGATGCTCCCACGGGCGCAGGTCCCACAGCGTGACGACGGTCTGGTCATGGTCGTTGGCACGGTCGTGGCGCACGAGCGGCGCGAGCAGCGTCGGCGAGTGGATCAGCCCGCCACCGGTGCCGGCGGTCACGCCCAGCTGCCAGGCCGCGGCCAGTTCCCGCCGCCCCATGCCCATCCGCCGTACCTCGGCCAGACCCGGCACGTCGAACTCGTCGGATCCGGCGGGGATGATCGCGCCCACGTCGCAGCCCGTCGGGGCGGACCGCACCAGAGCGGCGGCCAGCTCACGCGAAGCCATCGCCAGGTCGGGGTCGGTCTCGGTCACGAGCTGGTCGAGGACGACCCGCAACAGCACGCTCACGCTGCTCACCCCTTCGGCGACGCGCTCGGTGTCGGCGGATGCAGGGCCTTCTCCACGAGGTCATGCACGTAGCCGAGATCGGGCGCGGTCTGATTCACGTTCTCGGCCGGCGTCAACTCCAGCGTAGTGACCTTGTGACCCTTCGCCTTGATCGCCAGGTCGGTGAAGTATCCGAGCATCGACGACGGGACGTCGGTCTTGACCAGGTGCTCCCCCGCTCTCGCGATGTCTTCGAACCGACTCAGCACGGTCGCCGGGGTGAACTGCTTAAGGATCGCCTCCTGCAGCTGACGCTGCCGCTTCATGCGGTCCCAGTCGCTGGTGGTCTTGCGGCTGCGCGCGTACCACTGGGCGGTCGTGCCGTCCATGCGCTGCGGGCCCGTCTCGATCCAGCCGGTGGCCCACTTGTCGACCGGTTCGCCCTCGTACCGCGGCCCACCGCCTTCGGGCAGGCGCTCGGTCACCGTGATCTGAACGCCGCCGAGCGCGTCCACGAGGGCTGCGAACCCGGCCATGTCGATGAACGCGTAGTACGGGATCTTCACGCCCAGCAGCCCTTCCGCGGCGTCCTTGGTCGCCTCCACCCCCGGCGTCGACCCCTGGGACAGGGCATCCGGATAGATCCGGCTGCCGTCGCGGCACACATCCAGCTCGGTGTTGAGCTGGTTGATCGCCGCGGTCCAGCCGCAGGTGGGGCTGGAGTGCCCCGTGTGCAGGCCGGGGTACAGCGCGTGCATCGGGCTGTCCTTCGGGAACGGGAAGCCCTCGATATCGCGCGGGATGCCGGTGATGACCACGCGTCCGGTGTCGGCGTTCACCGACACGACCGAGATGGAGTCGAACCGCATCGAATCCCGGCCCTTGCCGCTGTCGGCGCCCAGCAGCAGGATGTTGTAATACCCGTCGGACGGCGGCACACTCGCACCCGAGGCGGCGAAGATGCTGCCCAGGGCGTTGCGCGCGGCATCCGTCTTGCTCACCGCAGCGCCCGTGGTGACGCCGGCGACCACCAGCAGCACGACGGACAGCAGCGCGATGCCCATCCGTGCCACTGGCCCCGCCTTCACCAGTCGCACCAGGCGCAGCGTGTCGACGGTGAGCACGATCCACAGCAGCAGGTAGCCGACCAGCAGCACCTCGATCAGCAGCGAGACGATGAAGACCCGCCCGCCCCACGGCAGCGGGACGGAGCCGGTCACAATCGAGGCCAGCGTGCCCGGTGCGGCCAGCGCCAGCACGGCGGCCACGATCAGCAGCACCCACATCACGATCGTGGCGCCCAGCCCGACCCGGCCGAGCCGGCGGCTGCCGGCCAGCGCCTGCGCCGAGCCCGGGATGAGGAAGTTCAGCACGACCAGCCACCAGCCGCGGCGGGTCATCACCTGCACCGAGCCCGCGTCCGGATAACGGATCGGCTGCTCCTGGACGACGTGACCGCCGGCCAGATGTGCGACAGCGGTCACAGCGAGTCCTTCAGCCGCCGGTTCTTCTGCTCGACCTGACCCGCCAGGTCGGCCGCATACGCCTCGACCCGCTCGGCGATGGCCGCGTCGGCCGTGCCGAGGATGCGGGCTGCCAGCAGTCCGGCGTTGCGCGCACCGCCGATCGAGACGGTCGCGACCGGGATGCCGGCGGGCATCTGCACGATGCTCAGCAGCGAGTCCATCCCGTCGAGGGTGGCCAGCGGCACCGGGACGCCGATCACCGGCAGCACCGTGACCGAGGCCAGCATGCCCGGCAGGTGGGCTGCCCCGCCGGCGCCGGCGATGATGACCTTCAGCCCCCGTGCGCGCGCGCCGCGCCCGTAGGCGATCAGCTTGTCGGGGGTGCGATGGGCCGAGACGACCTCGACCTCGTGCGCAATGCCGAAATCGGTCAGCGCCTGCGACGCGTCGCTCATGACGCGCCAGTCCGAGTCGGAACCCATGACGACGCCGACCAGCGGGGATGCGGAGGAATGCAGCGGCTCGGTCACCCGTCAAGGCTAGGGCGCGAGGCTGGAAGAACCCCGCAACGGCGCGGCCCCACCCGGCGATCGTCGGGTCCGGTTCCGGGTGCGCTGACCGCCGCGGGGACGGCCCGGCGTCAGTCGGCGAAGAAGGCGGCGGCCGCGCGGGCGTCGTAGACGGCGTCGTCGAGATCGTCGCCGACGGCGTTCACGTGCCCGACCTTGCGCCCGGGGCGCGGTGCCTTGCCGTAGGTGTGGATCTTGACGGCGGGATGCTCCGCCATGACGGCGCCGAACCGCTCGTCGATGTCGCCGGCGGCGGGGCCGCCGAGGATGTTCACCATGACCGTGTACGGCTGCCGTGGCGACGGGTCGCCCAGCGGCAGGTCGAGCACGGCGCGCAAGTGCTGCTCGAACTGGTCGGTGACGGCGCCGTCCTGCGACCAGTGCCCGGAATTGTGCGGGCGCATCGCGAGCTCGTTGACGAGCACCCGCTCGTCGGTGGTCTCGAACAGCTCGACCGCCAGCATCCCGGTCACCGCCAGGCCGTTCGCGATCGTGGTGCCGACCATCGCGGCCACCTCGGCCAGTCGCGTGCTCAGCTGCGGTGCGGGGGCGATCACCTCTGCGCAGACACCATCGCGCTGGATGGTCTCGACGACCGGATAGGCGATGACGTCGCCGGAGGGGCGCCGTGCCACCTGCTGGGACAGTTCGCGGCGGAACTCGACGAGCTCTTCGACCAGAAGCTGGCCGCCGTGCGCGTCTTCGGCGAGCGCGGCGAACCAGTCCTCGGCCTCGGTCGCGGCACCCACCACGCGCACTCCCTTGCCGTCGTATCCGCCGCGGGGCGTCTTGACGACGGCACGGCCGCCGTGGGTGTCGAGGAAGTCCTGCAGGCCCGCGGCATCCGACACCGCGGCCCAGTCCGGCTGCGGCATGCCCAGCTCAGTCAGGCGGGCGCGCATCAGCAGCTTGTCCTGCGCGTACTGCAGCGCGTCGGGGCCGGGATGCACCGCGACGCCGGCGTCCACCAGCGCGCGCAGCACCGGCTGAGGCACGTGCTCATGGTCGAAGGTGACGACGTCGACCTCGCGCGCGAACGCGAGCACGGTCTCGGCATCGTGATAGTCGCCGACGGATGTCGCCGCCAGCGTCGCCGACATCCCCCCGGTCTCGGCGAGGACGCGCAGCTCGATGCCCAGCTCGACGGCCGGGGCGATCATCATCCGCGCCAGCTGGCCGCCACCCACAACTCCGACTCGCAGGGTCATCCCGTTCCTTCCGTCCGCTCCATTCTCGCGCACCGGCACGGCGGGCCCCGCCGAGGGGCGCGGCGTCAGCAGCGGGGGTGTCAGCCGGCGTCGCCGACCAGCGGGATCGAGGTGGCGTCGCGGTGGGCGAGGATCTGATTCACCTCGACCTGGTCGACCAGCGCCTCGTGCACCAGTTCGGCGTCGGGGACGTTGCGCAGCTTCAGCGGCGCGTCGACACCGTCCGAGAGGGTGAGGGTGCCGACCTGCCAGAGCCGGCCGAACAGGCCGCGGCGCAGCTGCACCGTGTAGCCGCGCACGTGCGAGAGCTGGGCGCGCCGCACCCGGAACACCCCGCGGCGCACCATGATGCGGCGGGTGGTCAGGGTGAAGATGTGCGACCACCAGGTCAGGAACGGCATCAGCACGAGCAGGAAGACGACGATGCCGGCGGCGGTCAGCAGCATCCAGTCCTCGAACGGGGCGGGGAGGTTGTGCCACAGGTAGCCGGTCGCGCCGGCGACGGCGATGAGGACCAGCGCCGACCAGAACAGGCGGCGCGCATGCGGCCGGAACCGCGCGATGCGCAACTCCGGTGTCGGCATGCCGGGTGCCGGCGTGAGCGGCCTGCCCCCGATGCTCGTCGGCTGGCTCATGCCTCTATTGTGGTCGGCTGCGGAGACATCGCGGCGATGGCGCGCTCGGCACCCCCGGATGTCGCCGACCATCCCCTGCCCGGCGGTGCGTGAGCGCGAGGTTCAGAACTGCATGAGCCGGAAGTTCACCAGTGCATGAGCCGGAAGTTCAGGACGCGAAAAAGTACAGTCGGAACGCAGGAACTCCGCTCAGTCCGCGCCCGAGCCCCGCACGTGCACGACATCGCCGGCCGAGACGGCGATCTCGCGACCGCCCACCTCGACGACCAACCGGCCGCCATCATCGAGCCGCTGTGCGTGGCCGACCAGCTGCGAGCCGTCCGGCAGTGACACCTGCACGCGTTGGCCGAGCGTCGTGCACAGCGCCTCGACCTCGCTGCGCACACCGGCCTCGGCCGCTCGGCCGTGCGCGAGGGCGGCGAGCTGCTCGTCGAGCGCGACGAGATAGTCGGCGAGCAGGCGGTCGTCGTCGGCCACGCGTCCGAGCGCCGCGAACGAGGTGGCGGTGGCGACCGGCAGGTCGGCCCGACTCATGCTCGTGTTGATGCCCGAGCCGATGACCACGGCATCCTCCCCCGGCACCATCTCGGCGAGGATGCCGCAGATCTTGCCACCGTCCACGAGCACGTCGTTCGGCCACTTCAGGCCGACCGAGTGCGACCCGTGCAGCTGCGCAGACACGGCGCGGGTCATTGCCGCCCCGGCCACGAGCGGGATCCAGCCGCGTGATGCCGGCGGGATGCTGCCGATGCGCACCACGACCGACACCGCCAGCGAGGTGCCGGGCGGCGCGGTCCACGAGCGATCGAGCCGGCCCCGGCCCGCACGCTGGTCGTGGGTGAGCAGCAGACTCAGGTGCGGCCACGCCGACGGGTCGGCGGATGCCCGGGCCACGGCATCCGCGTTCGTCGATCCGGTGGATGCCACGACCTCGACGCGCGGACTGATCGCCGCCGTCCGCGGATATGCCTGAGCCATGGGATCACCCTATGGCGATCTCACCGGTAGCCGCCGGTGCCGCCGGCGCGCTGCAGCTCCCACGCCTGCGTGAGCGCCGAGCCGATCGCGTCCTCGTCGCCTGACAGCATCGCCTGCACCTTCTGGTGCGCCGCGTACCGCGGCGGAATGCCGAACGTGCCCGGATACCGGCTCACCAGGTCGTCGCGCGTCTCGAACGCGCACCGGATCATCAGCTCATCGCCGGCCACCAGCCGCGCCCTCCCATCCGGCCGCAGAAGGAGATTCCGGCGAGGGAAGGACCGAACCGACTCGAATTCTCCTTCCGCGGCCGGAATCTCCTTCTGTCGCTCGCGGGCGGGGATGCGGGAGGATGACGGAGCGGTCAGGGTGCCGACCCCTCCCCAACTGCCGTGTTCAGGCGGGTCCACCCGAGTTGTCCACAATCGAAGCCATCCGATCCCATGGCGGGACTCGACCGGGGATCGTGAATGCCATGCGCATCGAGGACGAGCTCGACAAGCTCAAGTACATCCATCGCGCCGATCTGACCGATCGCGGGTGGAGCGAGGATGCCATCCGTAGGTCGGTCCGGCGCGAGAAGCTCCTCGTCATCCGTCGCGCCTGGATCGTGTCACCGGCAGCCTCCTCGATGGTCATCCTGGCCGCGCGCACCGGCGTACGCCTCACCTGCCGCAGCGCGGCCGATGCCCTCGGCATCTGGCGCCCGGATCACGACACCGCCGGCCACCTCGCACTGTCGCCGCACGCCAAGGCCGGCGCGAAAGGCACGGTCAGCCACTGGTCGACGGGTGTCATCGCCCCTGACAAGCGCTCCCTCGTCGATCCGCTCGAGAACGTCCTCGCGGCCGCCGCCCGGTGCCTGCCGTTCGAAGACGCGCTCGCGATGTGGGAGTCGGCACTCAACGCCGGCAAGGCGACGATCGAGCATCTTCTCAAGGTGACTTGGCGCGGACCGCAGGCGCACCGGCTGCTCGAGTGCGCATGCGCCGATGCCGACTCCGGGCTCGAGACCCGCTTCGTGTCGAGGATGCGGCGAATCGGCATCCAGGTGCGACAGCAGGTGCGGCTCAGCGGGCACCCTGTCGACGGGCTCATCGGCGAGCGACTGGTCATCCAGCTCGACGGATACACCTACCACAGCAGCTCCAGCCAGCGGCGGACGGACATCGCCCACGACCGCGCCCTGCGACTGCTCGGCTACACCGTGCTGCGCTTCGACTACGTGGAGATCATGCACGACTGGGCGAAGGTCGAGGCACATGTCACGGCGGCGATGGCGCAGGGGCTGCACCGGGCGTAAGCGCACCGGCGAAGGAAGGAGATTCGCGCGAGGGAAGGAGAGACTGTGCGGGAAATCTCCTTCTGTGGCCGGAATCTCCTTCTGCCGCCCGCTGGCGACGACGGATGCCTCGGCCGGCGATAGGGGGATGCCTCGGCCGCCAACCGGAGGCCGGTGGCGAACACCGACAGCGGAATCGGCAACCCGTTGTGGACTGTCTTGCACGGTTGCGGCACACGCATCGTTAGGGTGGAATGCGTGAGCGAACCCGACCTCTATACGACCGCCGGCAAGATCGCCGACCTGCGCGCCCGATACCAGGAGGCGGTCGTCGACGCCGAGGCCACGGCGCAGACCAAACAACACGCCAAGGGCAAGCTGACGGCGCGCGAGCGCATCGATATGCTCGTCGACACCGGCTCGTTCACCGAGATCGACGAGTACGTGCGACACCGCACCACCGCGTTCGGCATGGACCGCTCCCGCCCCTACGGCGACTCGGTCGCCACCGGCGTCGGCACGATCCACGGCCGCACCGTCGCGGTGTACGCACAGGATTTCTCCACGTTCGGCGGGTCGCTGGGCGAGGTAGCCGGTGACAAGATCATCAAGGTCATGGAGCTGGCGCTGCGCAGCGGCATGCCGATCGTCGGCATCCTCGACTCCGGCGGTGCGCGCATCCAGGAGGGCGTGGTCGCGCTCGGCAAGTACGGCGAGATCTTCCGCCTGAACACGGCGGCCTCGGGCGTGATCCCGCAGATCTCGATCATCATGGGCCCCGCCGCCGGCGGCGCGGTCTACTCTCCCGCCCTGACCGACCTGGTCGTCATGGTCGACAAGACCAGTCAGATGTTCGTCACCGGACCCGACGTGATCAAGACCGTCACCGGCGAAGACGTCGGCATGGAAGAGCTCGGCGGCGCCTACACGCACAACACCCGTTCCGGAGTCGCACATTACCTCGCCGACGACGAGGAAGACGCGATCGACTACGTCCGCACCGTGCTGAGCTTCCTGCCCGACAACAACATGGCCGAGCTGCCCGTCTATGAGAGCGACTTCGAGTGGGAGACCACGGATGCCGATCGCGTGCTGAACACGATCATCCCGGACTCGCCGAACCAGCCCTACGACATCCACGTCGTGATCGAGCACATCGTCGACAGTGCCGAGTTCATCGAGGTCCAGCCGCTGTTCGCCCCGAACATCGTGGTCGGCTTCGGCCGGGTCGAAGGCCGCACCGTCGGGATCATCGCGAACCAGCCGAACGCGATGGCCGGCACCTTGAACATCGACGCCGGTGAGAAGGCCAGCCGCTTCGTGCGGTTCTGCGACGCCTTCAGCGTGCCGATCGTCACACTCGTGGACGTGCCCGGCTACCTGCCCGGCACCGACCAGGAGTGGACCGGTGTCATCCGCCGCGGCGCGAAGCTGCTCTACGCGTACGCCGAGGCGACGGTGCCGCTGGTGACCGTCATCCTGCGCAAGGCCTACGGCGGCGCCTACATCGTGATGGGCTCCAAGCAGCTCGGCGCCGATGTGAACGTCGCCTGGCCGACCGCCGAGATCGCCGTGATGGGCGGGCAGGGCGCGGTCAACATCCTCTACCGCGGCGAACTCAAGCGCGCGGCGGAGGCGGGCGAGGATGTCGCGGCGGTGCGCACCCGGCTGGCCAACGAATACACCTACAACGTGGCATCCCCGTTCCTGGCCGCGGAGCGCGGCGAGCTGGACAGCATCATCGAACCAGCGCAGACCCGCGTGTTCATCGCGAAGTCGCTGCGGGCGCTGCGCGGCAAGCGCGCCACGCTGCCGCCGAAGAAGCACGGTAACATCCCGCTATGAGCCGGGGGGACGATTCGGCGGCGGATCCGTCGCTGCTGCACGTGGATGTCGTGCGCGGCAATCCGACCGATGCGGAGCTCGCCGCAGTGCTGGCCGTCGTCAGCGAGGCCTACGCGCAGGAGCAGGCCACGGCGACCGCGTCCGATGAGCCCACCCGCAGCGGCTGGTCGCTCTCAGCTCGGAACCTGCGCGCGCCCCTGCGCCGCGACCTGGGCTGGGGCCGTTTCGGCGGCTGATCCGCGGCGTCGCAGGCCTCGACCGACCATGTCCCCCAAAATACCTACAGACGCGTCGTCACGCCCCCCGCATACTTGAAGTGCTGGAACGCTTCTTGCGTTCGGCCGGCCGGCTCATCCAGGGTAGATGAGCGCAGGTTCGGCCACGTGGGCTGTTTTCGGGTAACAGTCCACACCGGTGAGGGGCGGGCGGCTTCGCCGCCCCTCACCTTCTCTTTCGCCCCCGTCACCGCCGGGCTCTCGAGCCCCGTCACGGCCGGGCGATCTCCCGCCACAGGTCGACCGTGTCCTCATCGGACAGGGCCCCGCCGCGGGCCGAGCGGCCCACCACGGTCACTGCGATCTGCGGGTGGGTGGATGCCCGGATGAACAGCCGATCCGAGTGCGCATCGTGCACGGCCCCGGCCACCAGCGCGCGGATCGCGCCCAGCTGTGCCTCATCCAAGTCGTCGAGCCCGCCCTCGTCGAGGACGATCACCGTCGCGCCGCGCCGCCGCGCCGCATCCAGCTCCGCCCGCACGCCGTCATCGAGCAGCCGTCCACCACGCAGCTCGTCGCGCAGCTGTCCTTCGGCGATACGGGCCTCGACCCGCTCCTGCTCGCTCAGTTCGCCGGAGCGCTCGATCGCGCGGGAGAGGATGGGGCCGGCCACCGCCAACGCCCGCTGCACCTGAACGCGCCGCTCGCGCTGCCGGCCGCGCTGCGCGGCCCGCCATGCCGACGCGGTGCGCTGCAACTGCGCGAGCCGCGACGTGTCACGTGCGGCGCGGTCCATCCCCATCACCAGCAGCTGCGCTGCCAGCACCCACACCGCCGAGCCGATCAGACCCAGCGAGAGCGCCGGCAGCACGCCGATCCACAGCATCGTCGACAGCGCCAGGAGCAGGACGCCGATCCACGCCGTCCAGGGGCGTCGGCGCACCATCACGATGGTCATCAGCAGGCCGATCGCACCCACATACCAGGTGCCGAACGGGGCGGTGCGCGAGGCCGGCGCGACCGAGAGCGCGATGACGTTCGGCATCGACAGTGCCATCGCCAGTGCGATCCCCAGGACCCACTGCGGCAGCCGGGCCGGGCCGTGCTGGGCGGTGGTGAGCATCTCGCCGACGTCTTCATCTGCGTCCGGCCCGGCCTCGGGCAGGGCGCCGCTGGTCACGAGCAGGCAGAGCCCCACGGTGCCCAGGTACAGCACCGTCATCAGCAGGTAGGCAATCGGCTGGTCGACCGCACCGCCCACCCACACCAGGCCGCGCAGCGCCAGGAACAGGGCGAACAGAGCGGCCAGGCCGGTCAGGATGCTGCGCACGCTGCCCCTCACCCGGCCTCACCCCATTCGAGTGTCACGACCGTGCCGCGCGCGTCGGAGTCGATGTGCGCGCGCCCGCCGACCGCGGCCACGCGCGTCATGATCGATGCGCTGATGCCGAGCCGGTCATCCGGCACGGCATGGATGTCGAACCCGGGGCCGCTGTCGCGCACGCGCACCCCGATGTCTGCGGGCGGGCCGGATGAGACCATGCTGACCTCCAGCCCGGCGGCATCGGCATGAGCGATCGCGTTGGCGACGGCCTGGGCGGCCGCCAGCGCCAACGCACGTGCGACGACCCCCGGGATCGCGACGCCGGTGGTCGACGCCCGCACCCGCTGCACCCGGAGCGCGTAGCCCTGCTCGGCGGCGGAGGCCTCGATCGCACGGGCGACAGATTCCACGTCCACCGGTGCCTCCGAGCCCATCTCGGCGTCGCTGTCGGTGTTGGCCAGCCGGGTGAGCGCCTCACGCGACATCCCGACCGCGAGCGTGCGCGCCCGCTCGCTCTCGGCGCGTTCGACCGCGATCAGCGCCGCCAGCACGCTGTCGTGCATCAACGCACCCACGGCGACCCGCTCCTGCTCGCCGGCCGCGGCGGCCGCGGCGGCCGCGTAGGACGACACGGCCTGCGCACGCGCGGTGTCCACGTTGGTCGCCACCGAGCGGAACATCCAGCCGAGCGTGACCAGGATGCCGCCGAGGATCAGCGCGAACGCGACATCCAGCAGCACCGGCATCACGAACGCCGGGTCGAGACCGCACTGGATGAACCGGACGACGCCCCACAGCACCGGGATCACGATCGCCGACGCGATCTGCCACGACAGCGGAATGGACAGGACGGCGGCCACCGTCGCGACGTTGAGCAGGTAGAACGGCCACGGCTCGGCGTCCGGAGTGGTGGACAGGCCGGCCGCGGCGATCGGCCAGAGCAGGACGCTGACCGTGAACGCGAGCACGAACAGCGCACCGAGCACCCGGCGGCCGCGCCCGAGGACGCACGCGATGATCATCAGCACCAGGGGGATGAAGACGACCAGCAGAAGCGCCGGATACCAGCCGGGGAGCACGGCGGTGGCATCCAGGGCGGCGACGAAGCCCTGTCCCCCCAGGGCCACGCAGCCCACGGCGATGGCCAGGCCGATGATGCGCTCCACCCGGATGCGGGTGAAGGAGCCCAACTCGGTGCCGGTCTGATGCGACTGCGGGATCGTGCCCCAAGCGGCGTCGAGCGTGGCCCGGTCGGGGTCAGCTGTCACCGGCGTCCTCGATGGGAGTGAGGATGCCGTCTTCGACGGCGCGACGCAGCAGATCCACCTTCGTGGGGGCGGGCCGGCCGACGTCGACGTACTTGACCCGCACGCGGTTGATGTTCTCCTTGGCCGTGGAGTACGCCACGCCCAGCCGGTCCGCCACGATCTTCAGCGGCAGTCCCGCCGCGTACAGGCGCAGCACGTCGCGCTCCCGAGCCGACAGCTGGGCATCGGCGAAGGCCCGGTCGCCGTCGACCGCGCTGGCCCATTCCACATTGTTCAACGGCTCGCCCTGCGCGACGGCGGCCACGGCGGCGATCACCTCGTCGATGGGCGACGCCTTGCTGATGATGCCCGCCGCCCCTGCGGCGAGCGCCTCGCGGACGGCGGCGGGCCGGTCGGCGACGCTGTGGATGATGACGCTGGAGCCGGCCGCCGCCACCCGGCGCACGTTCTCGGTGACGGTGGTGCCGTCGCCCAGCGTCAGGTCGAGCACGACGACATCGGCCGGAGCCGAGTGGCTCAGCGCGCGCCAGTCCAGGTACGCCGTCACGGAACTGCCCGAGAACACGACATCCATCGCGTCGGCGCGGGCGCAGGCGGCCTCGAGGCCGAGCCGCACGGACTCGTGGTCGTCGATCAGAGCCACATGAGTCATGACTTCAGGCTAGCGTGCGCCGAGTGAGGGATGCGACGGCTTCGACGTGATGCGAGTGCGGGAACAGGTCGACCGCGGTCACGGCGGATGCCTCGTACCCGGCGGTGCGGAAGGTCTTCAGGTCGCGCGCCAGCGCCACCGGATCGCACGCCACGTAGACGACGGCCGCCGGCTGCAGTGCGGCGACTGCGTCGACGACCTCGGCGCCGGCGCCCGAGCGCGGCGGGTCGAGGATCACCACGCCGGCGCGCAGCCGGTCCAGATCACGCTCCGAGGCGGTCTGCCGCAGTTGCGGCAGCCAGCGGTCGACGCGCCCGGCCTCGGCGCGGGCACCCACCCACTCGGCGAGGTTCTCGCCGGCGTGCTCGGTGGCCCGGGCGTCGGACTCGACGCTGATCATACGGGTGCCCGGCCCCCCGAGCGCGCCCAGAGCGGCGGCGAACAGGCCGACCCCGCCGTAGAGGTCCAGGTGCAGGGCATCCGTCTGGAGCGGCCCGGTCGCCCGGATGGCGTCGGTGACCAGATCGGTGAGGGTCGCGGCCGCCTGGTGGTGCACCTGCCAGAAGCCCCCGGCATCCACCTGGAAGCGGCGATCCCCCACCCGCTCGACGATCACCTCGCGCGCCGCAGCGCTGCGGTGGGACGCGGCGGACGGCGCAGGACGCGCGCCCTGCCTGCGGCGGCGGTCGCGGGCCGGATGCTGGGTGGGACGCGGCACGATGCGCACCCGGCCGTCGGCCGGCTGCACCAGATCGATGCGTCCGGCGGCCTCGGCGTGCACGTCGACGGCGACCCGCTCGATCGCGGCAGTGGCCAGCGGCAGCTCATCGACCTCGATGACGCGGTGACTGCGGGCGGCATAGGGGCCGATCCGCCCCTGGTCGTCCACATGCAGGCTGACCCGGGTGCGCCAGCGCAGGCCGTCGTCATCGCCGGCCGTGCGCATCTGCACCGGCAGATCGAGGCCGCCCATCCGGGTGAGCGCGTCGCCGAGCACCTCGAGCTTGAGCGTGCGCTGGTGGTCCAGATCGATGTGCCCGAAATCGGCGCCGCCGGGCCGCAGCTCGGGCGGGGTGTCGATGTCGGCGGCACGCCACACGTGCCGGCGGCGGTGCGGCGACGCATCCAGCACCTCGACGGCTTCGCCGCGCCAGAACGACTTGTCGCCGGTCTGGCTCAGCCGCACGCGCATGCGCTCGCCGGGGATGGCATCGGGCACGAACACGACGCGTCCCTCGTGCCGTCCGACGAAGACGCCGCCGTGGGCGACGGAGGTGATGTCGAGATCGATCAGGTCGCCCGGTTGCATCATCCGAGCATCCCATACCGAGCCGTGGGCGCCCCGCGCGGTGCGCCCGACGGGCCTGCCGCGTCCTCCTCGCACCCGCTCCCGGAACGCGTGCGCTGTCGTTTCTGACATCCGCGCACGTCTTTTGCGCGCGCGACTGCACGAAACGGGCGCGCGAGTGCCCAAGTCCCCGCCAAAACCGGCGCGCACCTCAGCAACGGGCGCATCGCGGGCGTGCCGCGCCGGTACGGTTGACCGCATGCGCGTGTGTCTGGCTTCGACCTCCCCCGCCCGCCTGATGCTGCTGCGGCAGGCGGGCATCGACCCGGTGACGCTCGCACCCGACGTCGACGAAGAGGGCGTGATCGCCGCGGTCGAAGCCGCCGAGGGCCGGCTGCTGACGCCGTCCGAATACGTGCTGCTGCTGGCCCGGCGCAAGGCGGCGGATGTCACGGCGCGCCTGGTCGCCGACGATCCCGACTTCGACGGGCTGGTCATCGGCGGCGACTCTATGTTCGTGCTCGCGGGCCAGATCCTCGGCAAGCCCTACACGCCGGAGGTGGCCACGGCACGCTGGCACGAGATGCGCGGCCGCACCGGCATCCTGCACTCCGGGCACAGCGTGTTCCGGCTGGTGCCCGGCCGCGCGCCGGTGGAGGCCCACGCGAGCGCCGAGGCGGCCGTCACCTTCGCCGGCGACATCACCGACGAGGAGATCGACGCCTACGTCGGCACCGGTGAGCCGCTGCTGGTGGCCGGTGCGTTCACCGTCGACAGCCTCGGCGGCCCGTTCATCGACCGGGTCGACGGCGACCCGTCCACGGTGGTCGGGATGTCGCTGTCGACGCTGCGCCGGCTGGTGCGCGAGGTCGGCGTGCGCTGGACGGATACCTGGACGTCCTCGTAGATTCCGCCACACCTTTTCGGAATTTTCTTGTGCGAGGCAGTCAATTCCAGCCCGGATCGGGTGGATAGGCTGACTTTCATGCCTGAAATCGCCAAGGTGCTCATCGCGAACCGCGGCGAGATCGCCGTCCGTGTCATTCGCGCTGCGCGCGACAGTGGCAAAGCCTCGGTCGCCGTCTACGCCGACCAGGACCGCGACGCGATGCACGCCAAGCTCGCCGATGAGGCGTACGCCCTCGACGGCGCCACGAGCACCGAGACCTATCTGTCGATCGAGAAGATCCTCTCGATCGCGCGGCGCTCCGGCGCAGACGCCGTGCACCCCGGCTACGGGTTCCTGGCCGAGAACGCCGAGTTCGCCCGCGCCGTGATCGGCGCAGGCCTGGTCTGGATCGGCCCGTCGCCCGAGGCGATCGAGGCGCTCGGCGACAAGGTCATCGCCCGCCACGTGGCCGAGCTGGTCGGCGCGCCGCTGGCCCCGGGCACCCAGGGCACCGTCTCGGGCGCCGACGAGGTCATTGCGTTCGCCGAGCAGTTCGGCCTGCCGGTCGCGATCAAGGCGGCGTACGGCGGCGGCGGCCGCGGCCTGAAGGTCGCCCGCGAGATGGACACCATCGCCGAGATGTTCGAGTCGGCCACCCGCGAGGCGGTCGCGGCCTTCGGCCGCGGCGAGTGCTTCGTCGAGAAGTACCTGGACCGGCCACGGCACGTCGAGACGCAGTGCCTGGCCGACGCCGACGGCAAGGTCGTGGTGATCTCCACGCGCGACTGCTCGCTGCAGCGCCGCAACCAGAAGCTCGTCGAAGAGGCCCCGGCGCCGTTTCTGACCGATGCGCAGCGCGACGTGCTGTACGCCTCGTCCAAGGCCATCCTGCAGCACGTCGGCTATGTCGGCGCGGGCACCTGCGAGTTCCTGATCGGCGCCGACGGCACGGTCTCCTTCCTCGAGGTCAACACCCGCCTGCAGGTCGAGCACCCGGTCTCGGAGCAGGTCACCGGCATCGACCTGGTGCGCGAGCAGTTCCGCATCGCCGAGGGCGGCACGCTCGACTACGACGACCCCGAGCCGATCGGGCACGCGATCGAGTTCCGCATCAATGGTGAGGACCCGGGGCGCGGCTTCCTGCCCCAGCCCGGGCCGATCCGGGTGTTCAAGACGTTCGGCGGCCCCGGCATCCGGCTGGATTCGGGCGTGACGGCCGGGGATGTCGTAGGCGGCGCCTTCGACTCGCTGCTGGCCAAGATCATCGTCACCGGGCGCGACCGCGCCGAGGCGCTGGCGCGGGCCCGACGCGCGCTGGACGAGTTCGAGGTCGGCGGCCTGCCCACCGTGCTGCCGTTTCACCGGATGGTCGTGCGCGACCCCGCGTTCGTCGCCGCCGACGGGGTCTTCGGCGTCTACACCCGGTGGATCGAGACCGAGTTCGACGGAGACATCGCCCCGTGGGACGGCGAGCTGGGCGAGCCGGAGCCGGCGCAGTCGCGGCACACCGTCGTCGTCGAGGTCAGCGGCAAGCGCCTCGAGGTGAGCCTGCCCGATCGGATCACCGCCGCACCGCTGGGCGCCGGCCGGCCGGCGTTGGCACCGCCCTCGCGCCGGTCGCACTCGACCACCACCGCCGGCGTCTCCGGCGACGCGGTGACGTCGCCGATGCAGGCGACCGTGGTCAAGATCGCCGTCGAAGACGGCCAGGAGGTCGTCAAGGGCGACCTGGTCGTCGTGCTGGAGGCGATGAAGATGGAGCAGCCGATCCGGGCGCACAAGGACGGCGTCATCGGCGGCATCAACGCCACCGCCGGCGCGACCGTGGCCGCGGGCCACCAGCTGCTGCAGATCTCCTGAGCGGCGGCTCAGCCGCCGACGTAGCTCTGGTGCATGGCGCGGGTGGCGTCGGTGATGCTGCCCGACAGCGACGGGTACACCGCGAACACCCGGGAGAGCTGGTCGACGGTCAGCCGCCGCTCCACCGCGACGGCGACCGGATAGATCAGCTCCGACGCCTTCGGCGCCACGATCACGCCGCCGATCACGGTGCCGCTGCCGGAGTGCGCGATGATCTTGACGAAGCCGTCCTTGATGCCGATCATCTTCGCGCGCGGGTTCGCCGTCAGCGGCAGCTTGTGAGCGACGCCGTTGATGAGCCCGGCCTCGATGTCGGCCTCCTGCCAGCCGACCGTGGCGATCTCGGGGGCGGTGAAGATGTTCGAGGCGATCCGGCGCTGCTCCAGCGGGATCACCACGTCGCCCAGGGCGTGGAAGACCGCGGTGCGGCCCTGCATCGAGGCCACCGAGGCCAGCGGCACGAAGGTCGTGCAGTCGCCGGCCGCATAGATGTTGGGCACCGACGTGCGCGCGACCCGGTTGACCTGGATGTGCCCCGAGTCGGCCATCTGCACGCCGGCAGCCTCGAGCCCGATGCCGGTCGTGTTGGGGATCGACCCGACCGCCATCAGGCAGTGGCTGCCGGTGACCACGCGGCCGTCGGTCAGCGTCACCTCGACGCCGTCGCCGGTGTTGACCACCCGCGCGGCGCGCGAGCGCGACAGCAGGTTCATGCCGCCGCGCTTGAACACCTTCTCCAGCACCGCCGCGGCATCCTTGTCCTCACCGGGCAGCACCTGCTCGCGGCTGGAGACCAGCGACACCGTCGCGCCCAGGTTCATGTAGGCGCCGGCGAACTCGGCGCCGGTCACGCCCGACCCGACCACGATCAGGTGCTCGGGCAGCGCCTTCATGTCGTACAGCTGCGTCCAGGTCAGGATGCGGGTGCCGTCGGGGCGGGCATCGGGCAGTTCGCGCGGCGCGGCGCCGACCGAGACGACGAGGGTGTCGGCCTCGACCCGGTCGAAGTCGGTGCCGCCCGGGCCGGTCGAGACCACGATCGAGGTGTTGGTCTCGAGTCGGCCGTGGCCCGAGATGATCCGCACCCCCGCCTCCACGAGCGTCGCGCGCATGTCGTCGGACTGCTTGCGGGCCAGCGCCAGCAGCCGCTGGTTGACGGCGGACAGGTTGATCGCGATCTCGGGCTTGAGCGGCTTGCCCTCGGCCCCGCGGGCGAACAGCTCGACCCCCAGATCGGATGCCTGGGCGATCGCGACGGCGGCATCGGCGGTCGCGATCAGGCTCTTGGAGGGGACCACGTCGGTGATGACGGCCGAGCCACCCACGCCGGCCCGCTCGACGAGGGTCACCTGCGCGCCGAGCTGGGCGGCGGCCAGCGCCGCCTCATATCCACCGGGGCCACCGCCGAGGACGGCGACGGACTGGGTGCGTTCGAAGCTCAGCGACATGGACTCCATTCTTCCAGGCCCGACACCGCTTGCCCGCCACCGGACTCCCAGGTCGGCAGGCCGCACTGGCCCGGCAGGCCGGGGCATCCCTAAAGTGGGTGCATGACCCACGAGAACCCGCTGGACGACCCGAACGCCGATCCGTTCGAGATCGCCCGCACCGCCGCCGCCGACATCGCCCGCACCACGGGCGTGCCGCAGCACGACATCGCCCTCACCCTCGGCAGCGGCTGGGGCAAGGCGGCCGACCTGGTCGGCGAGACCGTCGCCACCGTCCCCGCCACCGACGTCACCGGGTTCAGCAAGCCGGCGCTCGAAGGCCACGTCGGCACGCTGCGCAGCATCCTGACCCCCGCCGGCACGCGGGTGCTGGTCATCGGTGCGCGCACGCACTTCTACGAAGGCCACGGCGTGCGCCGCGTCGTGCACTCGGTGCGCACCGCCGCCGCGACCGGCGCGAAGGTCATGGTGCTCACCAACGGCGCCGGCGGCGTGAACCGCGGCTACTCCCCCGGCCAGCCGGTGCTGATCAGCGACCACATCAACCTCACCGCCGCGTCGCCGCTGGAGGGTGCCACCTTCGTGGACCTCACCGACCTCTACGCCCGGCGGCTGCGCGCGACCGCACGGTCGATCGACCCGTCGCTGGCCGAAGGCGTGTACTGCCAGTTCGGCGGGCCGCACTACGAGACCCCCGCCGAGGTGCGCATGGCCGGCATCATCGGCGGCGACATCGTCGGCATGTCCACCGCGCTGGAGGCGATCGCCGCCCGCGAGGCCGGCATGGAGGTGCTCGGCTTCTCGCTGATCACGAACCTGGCCGCCGGCATCCAGGAGTCCCCGCTCAGCCACGCCGAGGTGCTCGAGGCCGGCCGCACCGCCGAGCCGGTCATCTCGCAGCTGCTGGCCCGCGTCGTGGCGGCACTGTGAGCACCGCGGCGGCGCGTGCCGCAGCGTGGCTCGCACAGGACCCCGACCCGCAGACCCGCGCCGAGCTGCAGGATCTGCTGGATCGTGCGGCAGCGGGCGACGCGGATGCCGCCGCCGAGCTGGAGGACCGGTTCGACGGCCGGCTCGCCTTCGGCACCGCCGGGCTGCGCGGCCGGCTGGGCGCCGGCAGCCGGCGGATGAACCGGGTGCTGGTGGGGCAGGCCGCGGCCGGCTTCGCGGCATACCTGCGCGAGAAGGCCGGGCCGGATGCCACGCCCACCGTCGTGATCGGGTACGACGGGCGGCGCAACTCGCAGGTCTTCGCGACCGACTCGGCCGAGCTGCTGGCCGGCGCCGGACTGCGCGCGATCCTGCTGCCGCGGCTGCTGCCCACGCCGGTGCTCGCCTTCGCCGTGCGGCACCTGGATGCCGCGGCCGGCGTGATGGTCACGGCATCGCACAATCCCCCCGATGACAATGGCTACAAGGTGTACCTCGGTGGCGCCGACGCCGGCTCGCAGATCGTCGCGCCCGCCGATGCCGAGATCGCCGCGCACATCCAGCACGTCGCCGACGAAGCGGACCTGGGCGCGCTGCCGCGCGATCACGGCTACGAGACAGCACCGGAGTCGGTGATCGACGCCTACGTGGCCGCGACCGCCGCGGCCGGCCCGGCACCGGCGGCGGCGGCCGGCCTGCGCTGGGCCTACACCGCGATGCACGGCGTCGGGTGGGAGACCACGGCGCGCATCCTGGACGCGGCCGGGTATCCGCGCCCGACGCTGGTGGCCGCGCAGATCGAACCGGACGGCGCATTCCCGACGGTGTCGTTCCCCAATCCCGAAGAGCCCGGCGCGATGGATCTCGCATTCCAGACGGCGCGGGATGCGGATGCCGAGCTCGTGATCGCGAACGATCCGGATGCCGACCGGCTGGCCGTCGGCATCCCCGATCCGACCGCCGACGGCGGCTGGCGGCGCCTGAGCGGCAACGAGGTGGGCCTGCTGCTGGGCTGGCAGGCCGCCCGCCGCGCCGCCGCCGCGGGGTCGGCGGCGGGTGCGTCGCTGGCGTGCTCGCTGGTCTCCTCCCCCGGGCTGCAGGCGGTCGCCGAGCACTACGGCCTGGACTTCCACGCCACCCTGACCGGGTTCAAGTGGATCTCGCGGGCGCCCGGCATCGTGTACGGCTTCGAAGAGGCGATCGGCTACCTGGTCAATCCCGATCAGGTGCGCGACAAGGACGGCATCTCGGCCGCCGTCGCGGTGCTGAAGATGGCCTCCGACGCGCGCGGCGAGGGGCGCACCCTGGCCGACCTGCTGGACGAGTTCGCGGCCACCTTCGGCGCGTACGCCAGCGACCAGGTGGCGCTGCGGGTCGAGGACGTCGCGATCATCGCCCGCATCATGGCGTCGCTGCGGGCGTCGGCCCCCACCGCACTGGGCGAGGCGCAGGTGCTGGGCGTCGACGACTACCGCGACGGCTTCGAATCCATCCCGCCCGGCGACGTGCTGCGGCTGCGGCTGACCGGCGACGCGCGCGTGCTGGTGCGCCCCTCCGGCACCGAGCCGAAGCTGAAGGCCTACCTCGACGTGCGCGGTGATTCGGTGGCGGATGCCGCGGCCCGCCTGACCGCGCTGCGCGCGGCCGTCACCTCGCTGCTGCACTCTTTCACATGACCGCGGCACGCGCGTAGTCTGGGCGCGTGGACTTCATCACGCCGGTCACGCTCGAGAACGACTTCGTCCGGCTCGAGCCGCTGACCGCCGCGCACGCCGGCGATCTCGCCGAGGCGGCGGTCGGGCTGGAAGGGCGCTGGTACACGTCCGTCCCGACTCCGGACGGTGTGCCCGCCGACATCGCCGACCGCCTGCGGCGACACGAGTCCGGCACGATGAATCCGTTCGCGGTGCGGCGCGTGGCCACCGGGCGCATCGTCGGCGAGACCACGTTCTGCAACATCGACCAGCCCAACCGGCGCGTCGAGATCGGCCACACCTGGCTGGGCCTGGCCGCCCAGCGCACCGAGGTCAACGCCGCGGCCAAGATGCTGCTGCTCGGGCACGCGTTCGATGAGTGCGACGCGATCTCGGTGCAGTTCCTCACGCACTGGCACAACCGGCAGTCCCGCAGCGCGATCGAGAAGCTGGGCGCCAAGCAGGACGGGGTGCTGCGCAACCACCGCATCCAGGCCGACGGCACGCTGCGCGACACCGTCGTGTACTCGATCCTGCCGCACGAGTGGCCGGCCGTGCGTCGCGGCCTGCAGGCCCGCCTCGCGCGCCGGTGAGCCGGGCCGTTCAGCCGTCGATGACGGCGACCAGCTCGTCCAGGAACGACGTGAAGTCGGTCGCCCGGCGCAGGATGCGCGCCACCGAGTCGTGCTCGTTGAACACCTCGACGAGCTGCTCGAACACGGTCTGGAACGCCTCGCGGTCGGCCTCTGAGAACGCGACCATCGCCACGACCTGCACCCGGTCGGGCCCCCAGGCGATCGACGGGTCGGCGATGCCGACCGCGATCACGGTGCGCGTCGCGGTCATCCCGATCGCGTGCGGCACCGCCAGCGCATCGGTGAAGGCCGTCGACGACAGCCGCTCGCGCGCGATGGCGCGCTGCACGTAGTCGTCGTCGATGACCCCCTGCGCCACCAGCAGGCCGCCCAGCGTGCGGATGGTCTGCTCGGGATCCCCGTCGGGCAGCGGCGCCAGGAAGGCGTCCGGGTCGAAATAGCGCTCCAGCTCGGTGCGCAGCCGCGCGAGCCGCCGTCCGCGGCGGATGCGGGATGCCGCGGCCTGCGTCCGCTCGATGTCGGCGTCGGTCAGAAACGGCTGGATGCGCACGACGCGCTCACCCAGCGGCGGGGCGTCGATCGTGGTCAGGATCAGGTCGGTGTCGATCGCCGCCCAGTCCGGGTCCACGCGCGTCTCGACGCCGACCACCTCGATCGCCTGGCCGAGCGAGCGGTCGATGCTCGAGCGCAGCAGCTCGTGCAGCTCGTAGTAGCCGGGGCACACGATCATCGCCGTCAGCAGCTGTTCGCTGCGTCGGCTGCGCTCCACCCGGCCGCCCAGGTGCATCGCGATGTAGGCGATCTCGTCGTCGGGCAGGGCGATGCCCAGGCGCTCGGCCAGGCCGCCGGCCATCCACACCGCCACGTCGAAGATCATCGGATACGTCGATTTCAGCGACCGGGTCAGGGGGTTGCGCGACCAGGCCTGCTCGCCCGCCCGATAGCGCAGGTTCTGCACGTGCAGTGCGAGTCGGCGGATGAAGTCCTCGTGCACGATGTCGACCAGGTACTCGTCGGCGGCCTGGGTGACCAGCTCGCGGACCGCGGCCTCCACCTCCGGCTCGATCGGGCTGGCGGATGCCTCGGGCGCGGCCGGGCCCGGGGTGACCACGCGGGTCAGCACCAGCGTGGCCAGGTGCCGGCGGTCGGCGGCGCCCAGGCTCACGCCCAGATGCTCGGCGACCAGGTCGCCGAGCAGCCGGTCGATCGGCTCGGCGGCGGGGCCGCCGGCGGCATCCGTGGCCGCCTCGAGAGCGCGTCCGTGCGCGACCCGGTCGGCGGCGATCGCGATGTGGGTGAGCACATCCGAGATGCCGAGCTCGTTGATGTAGTAGCCGTGCTCGCCGAGCCGGCTGCGCAGGGCGGCCTCGAACCGGCCGAGCGCGTCGGCGCCCAGCCGCTGCTCGCCGAGCGTGCGCCGCAGCGCGCGCAGATCGAAGGCGCCGGCATCCATCTCGTCGTGGATCAGGCGGCTCAGCAACCGCCGCTGCGCACCCTCGGTGCCGCGCAGCTGCGCGCGCTGCGCGGAGCGCTCCAGCGCCAGCGCGGTGCCCGTCAGCAGGGCGCGCACCCGGCCGAGGTCGGCTTCCAGCGTCGCGCTGGAGATGTGCAGCCGGTCGGCGGTCTCGTAGACGTCGATGCCGGTGTCGGCATCCAGCAGTGCGCGCACCAGGGTGTGCAGCCGGTCCTGGGGCGTGGCGGCGTCGTCCGCGGCCAGCGCCGCGGCGGCCGCCGCACCGGGCCCGGCGCGGTAGCCCTGCGCGCCGGATTCGACGGCGAGCTCCGGGCCGACCCGGGCGTTGAGCGCCGTGACGTAAGAGCGCACGCTGCGCGGGGTGACCCCGAGCGCGTCGGCCAGCCGCGCGGCGGTGAGCCAGTCGCCCGCGCGCACCAGCAGCGCCAGCAGGCGGTCCGGTCGCGCTCTGGTCACCGTCCGCCTCCACGCGGCAGATCGGGGTGCGCCGCTGTGGCAAGTCAACCACGCGCACCGCCCGGGTGTTTCCGCCCCTCCGGAAACAGATCTGGTTGTCCTCCTCACAGGAGATTGTCAGAATGGGCAGTCAGGAGGGACGGTCGATGAGGATCATCGTGGTATGCGGTGCGGGTGCGTCCAGCACCTTCGTGGCGCAGCGCATGCGTCGCGCGATCGGCGCCGCCGGTCGCCGCGATGTCGTGACGGCGGTGTCGATCACCGCGCTGCCGGACCGCCTGGACGACGCCGACGTGCTGCTGGTCGGACCGCACTTGGCCGACCGCAGCGACGACCTGACCCGCGCCGCCGCAGGCCGCGGGGTGCGCGTGATCGTGCTGCCGGGTGACATCTTCGGCGACCGCGACGGCAGCCGTGCGCTCGCGCTGGCCACCGGCGCCGCACCGACCACCCCCGCGCCGGCGCGGGTCGACGAGAGGATCAGCCATGACGGATGAGACCGGACAGGCGCAGGCGCTGCCCGCCGAGCTGACCGGAGTGGGCATCGGCCCGGGTGTGGCGCAGGGGCCGGTGGCACGCATGGCCGATCCGCTGCCGGCGCCTGAAGACGTCGCCAGCGCGCTGTCGGTCGACGACGAGACCGCCCGGGCGCGCGAGGGGGTCGCCGCCGTCGCGGGCGAGCTGAACGCTCGTGCCGAGCAGGTCGGCGGCACCGCGGCGGAGGTGCTCGAGGCCCAGGCGATGATGGCCGAGGACCCCTCGCTGCAGGAGCAGATCGACGCCGGCATCGCGCAGGGCAAGACCGCCGAGCGCGCCGTGTTCGAGGCGTTCGCGACATTCCAGGAGACCCTCACCGCGATGGGCGGCTACCTCGGTGAGCGCGCGGCCGACCTGGCCGACATCGCCCAGCGGGTCATCGCCCACCTGCGCGGCGTGCCCGCTCCGGGGGTGCCCGACCCCGGTCATCCATTCATCCTGGTCGCGCGCGACCTGGCCCCCGCCGACACCGCCCTGCTGGACCTGACCCAGGTGCTGGCGCTGGTGACCACCGCGGGCGGACCCACCTCGCACACCGCGATCCTGGCGCGGGAGAAGTCGATCGTCGCGGTCGTCGGCGCCGCGGGCGCCGACCGGCTCGCCGACGGGCAGACCGTGATCGTGGATGCCGCAGCCGGCATCGTGACCACCGGTCCGACCGCCCACCAGCTCGCCGATGCGCAGCAGCGCGCCGACGACCGCGCGGCGGCCGCCTCGGCACCGCTGGCGGCGGGGGCGCTGGCCGACGGCACCGCCGTGCCGTTGCTGGCCAACCTCGGTAAGCCCGGCGACGCGGCCGCCGCGATCGCGCTGGGGGCCGAAGGGGTCGGGCTGTTCCGCACCGAGTTCCTGTTCCTCAGCGCCACCGAAGCCCCTACCGTCGCCGAGCAGCAGGCCGCGTACGAGCAGCTTCTGGCGGGCTTCGCGGGCAAGAAGGTGGTGGTGCGGGCACTGGATGCCGGCGCCGACAAGCCACTGTCGTTCCTGGGCGACGCGCACGAGGAGAACCCCGCGCTGGGCCGGCGCGGCCTGCGCGCGCTGCGGGCGAACGAGCAGATCCTGCGCGATCAGCTCACCGCGCTGGCGCAGGCCGACGCCGCGACCACGGCGCGCGGCGAAGGCGCCGAGCTGTGGGTGATGGCTCCGATGGTGGCTACCGTCGAAGAGACCGAGTACTTCACGGCGTTCGCCCGGGAGTGCGGCATCCGCGTCCCCGGCGTGATGGTCGAGGTGCCCGCGCTGGCGCTGCTGGCCGACCGGGTGCTGGCGGCCACCGACTTCGCCTCGATCGGCACCAATGACCTCACCCAGTACACGATGGCCGCCGACCGCGTGCTCGGCAGCGTCGCGTCGTACCAGAGCCCGTGGCACCCGGCGGTGCTGCGCCTGGTCGCCGACGTCGGCTTCGCCGGGCGCACGCTCGGCAAGCCGGTCGGCATCTGCGGCGAGGCCGCCGCCGATCCGCTGCTGGCGGTCGTGCTGGTGGGCTTGGGCGCGACGAGCCTGTCGATGGCCCCGGCAGCGCTGGCCGACGTGCGCGCATCGCTGCGAGCGCACACCCTCGACCAGGCCAAATCCATCGCTGCCGCGGCCCTGGCCGCGGGCGATGCGGCATCCGCGCGAGCGGCCGCTGTGGCCGCCGCGTCCCCCACACGACCGGCATGAGCCGGCGTTCCGACAGAAAGTGACACGGCAATGACAACGGCGTCCGTTCCTGCAACGCAGGCAAAGGGAGGAGCCCGGGTCCATATCCAGCGATTCGGCACGTTCCTCTCCGGCATGATCATGCCGAACATCCCCGCACTGATCGCCTGGGGCATCTTCACAGCCTTCTTCATCGACGTCGGCTGGACTCCCAACGCGGATCTGGCCACCATCGTCGGCCCGATGATCCACTACCTGCTGCCGATCATCATCGCCTACACCGGCGGTCACATGGTCTACGGCAACCGCGGTGCCGTCGTCGGCGCGATCGCCACGTTCGGCGTGATCGCGGGGTCGGACAACCTGATCGCGCAGTTCAACGCGCAGCTGGCGCAGACCGACCCGAACGCCGCCCCGCTGGGCCAGATCCACATGTTCATCGGCGCGATGATCATGGCCCCGCTGGCCGCCTACACGATGAAGTGGCTCGACAAGCTCTGGGAGGGCAAGGTCAAGGCCGGCTTCGAGATGCTGGTCAACCTGTTCTCGGCGGGCATCTGGGGCTTCGCGATGGCCGTGCTGGGCTTCTACCCGATCGCGTGGCTGGTCAACGGCCTGATGAACGTGCTGAGCGCGGCGGTGAACTGGCTGATCGCCACGCACCTGCTGCCGCTGACGAGCATCCTGATCGAACCGGCCAAGGTGCTGTTCCTCAACAACGCGGTCAACCACGGCGTGCTCACGCCGCTGGGCCTGGAGCAGGCGGCCGGCCCCGCGCACAAGTCGGTGCTGTTCCTGCTCGAGGCCAACCCCGGCCCCGGCCTGGGTCTGCTGCTGGCGTTCACGTTCTTCGGCCTCGGCATCGCGAAGGCATCCGCCCCGGGCGCTGCGATCATCCAGTTCATCGGCGGCATCCACGAGGTGTACTTCCCGTTCGCCCTGATGAAGCCGATGCTGATCGTCGCGCTGATCCTGGGCGGCATGACCGGTGTCACCACCAACGTGCTGTTCAACACCGGACTGCGCGCGCCGGCCGCCCCGGGCAGCATCCTGGCGGTGATCGCCCAGACCTATCAGACGGACTATCTGGGCGTGATCCTCTCGGTGGTCCTGTCGGCGGCGGTCACGTTCGTCATCGCGGCGATCATCCTGCGCGCCTCGCGCAAGCGGGACCTCGCCGCCTTGGGCGACCAGGACGCGTTCGAACGGGCGATCTCGCAGACCGAGGCCAACAAGGGCAAGTCCTCCAGCACCCTGTCCGGGCTGCGCACGTCGGCCGCCGGCAGCGGCGCCGCCGCCGAAGCGGTCGCCACCGAGGCGCCCGAGCGCGAGGTCAGCGCCATCGTGTTCGCCTGCGACGCGGGCATGGGGTCCTCGGCGATGGGCGCCAGCGTGCTGCGCAACAAGATCAAGAAGGCGGGCATCGAAGGGGTCACCGTCGTCAACAAGGCGATCGCGAACCTGGACGGCACCGCCGATCTGGTCATCACGCAGAACCAGCTCACGCCGCGGGCACAGGCCCAGGCGCCTGATGCCATCCACTTCTCGGTGGACAACTTCATGAACTCGCCGAAGTACGACGAAGTCGTGGACCTTGTCAAAAGGCAGCGCGAGGCCTCAGAGTAGACGGCAAGCCGTGGGGCTGGGATGGCTTGCGCCCCCGGCCTCACGGCCCGCGGTCGCCTCCGCCAGAAGCAGACAGACCGAATCAAGAGAGAAGAGCAGACATGTCACGTGAGGTTCTCGCCCTCGGGCAGGTGCGCATCCACTCCGGCGGTGCGACGCAGGAAGAGGCGATGAAGGAGGCCGCCGACATCCTCGAGGCGGCCGGCGCCGTGACCGGGGCGTACTTCGATGCGATGCAGCAGCGCGAGCAGACGGTGTCCACCTACATGGGCAACGAGCTGGCCATTCCGCACGGCACGAATGAGACCAAGGACATGATTCTCGATTCGGCGCTGTCGATGGTGCGCTACGACGGCGGCGTCGATTGGGGTGGTGAACCCGTCACGTTCGTGGTCGGCATCGCGGGCAAGGGCGACGAGCACCTCGAGATCCTCTCGCGCATCGCCATCCTGTTCTCGGAGGACGACGACGTCGCCCGGCTCAAGGCCGCCCCCACCGCCGAGGCGCTGTACGGGCTGCTCGCGACCGTGAACGAGTCATGAAGGCCGTCCACTTCGGCGCCGGCAACATCGGGCGCGGATTCGTCGGCCTGCTGCTGCACGACGGCGGCTACGACCTGGTGTTCTCCGACGTCGCGGCGCCGCTGGTGGACGCGATCAACGCCGTCGACTCGTACACCGTGCACGAGGTCGGCGACGGCGGCCGCGACACGGTCGTCACCGGATTCCGGGCGATCAACAGCGCCGAGCATCCATCCGACGTCGTCGAGCAGGTCGCCGGCGCCGACGTGGTGACCACCGCCGTCGGGCCGACGGTGCTGCGCTTCATCGCGCCGCTGATCGCCGACGCGCTCGCGCTGCGCGATCCGTCGGCGCCGCCGCTGCAGGTGATGGCCTGCGAGAACGCCATCAACGCGACCGATCTGCTGCAGGCCGAGATCGCCCAGGCCGCCGGAGACGCGTGGGAGGCCGTGCGCTCGCGCGCCGTGTTCGCCAACACCGCGGTGGACCGGATCGTGCCCGCCCAGCCGGCCGACGCCGGCGTCGACGTCACGGTGGAGCCGTTCTTCGAATGGGCCATCGAGCGCGCGCCGTTCGGGGTGAATCCGCCCCACATCCCGGGCGCGCATTTCGTGAACGACTTGCAGCCGTACATCGAGCGCAAGCTGTTCACGGTCAACACCGGGCACGCCACCACGGCGTACTTCGGCGCTCAGGCCGGCATCGAACGGATCTCGGACGCCCTGGCCGACGACGCGATCGCGGCCCAGGTGTCGGCGGCGCTGGAAGAGACATCCGCACTGCTGACCGCCAAGCACGGGCTGCCGGTGGCGGAACTCGCCGAGTACCGGGCGACGATCCTGCAGCGGTTCCGCAACCCGGCGCTGCCGGACACGGTGTGGCGGGTCGGCCGGCAGCCGATGCGCAAGCTGTCTCGGCACGAGCGCTTCGTCGGACCGGCCGCCGAGGCCGCCGAGCGGGGCCTGCCGGTGGACGCGCTGGTGGCGGCGATGGGCGCGGCGCTCGCGTTCGACGACCCGGCCGACGCCCAGTCGGTCGCGCTGCAGCAGCTGCTGCGCACGATCGACGTGGATTCGCTGGTGACCGAGGTGACCGGCCTGGGCGAGGCGCATCCGCTCTACAGCGCCGTGCGCGAGGTCGTCGCCGCCCGGCAGGACGACCTGGCCGACGACTGACCCGCGCCGGCGCGCCACACCGCCGGCGGCGGCCGCTCCGCCGCTCGGCGGGCGCTCCGCGGCATCTCTGGTGTGCAGAACTCCTCTGATCCGGCGCAGTCGCGCCCGAAAACAGGCTGAGCCGGCGCCGCAGCCACCCGATCGGAGGAGTTCTGCACACGGCCCGGGCCCACCACCGGCTCCTCCCCAGGTTCGCGGCCCCGGCCCGGACACCGAGTTGTGCACAGATCGTCCACCAGGACACCACGCCCGCCCGAGCCCCGGTGTCATAGTCGTGTGGCAACGCCGAAGAAGACTGCGATCCAGCTCGCCGAGACGGTCCTTCCCGCGACCTTCCTCAGCCCCGCTGGGCTGGCCGCACAGGGGTTCAGTCGCCGGCAGGTCGCCGCGCGCGTCTCGGCCGGTGACCTCATCCGTCTGCGCAAGGGTCGGTACATCGCCGCAGACACGGATGTGGACCTGGTGCGCGCAGGTGGGCTCGGCGCACGCCTGGACTGCATCTCGCTGCTGAGCACGCTCGGCGTCTTCGTGCACACCAGCGACGACCTGCACGTGCAGGTCGAGCAGGGCGCCAGCCGGCTGCCCCTACCGGCGAAGGGCATCATCCGGCATTGGCGGGCGTCCGGCCAGGACCGATCCGGATTGGCCACGGGCATCGTCGACGCACTCGCGCAGGCCTGCCGCTGCCAGCCGCCTCGGGAGGCCATCGCGACGCTGGACAGCGCCTGGCACCACGGCCTCGTCGACGAAGAGAAGATCACCGCCGTCTTCGCCCTGCTGCCGCGTCGACTCCAGCGCTTGCGGCCCCTGCTCGACAAGCGCGCCGAATCAGGACCGGAGACCTTGATGCGACTGCTGCTGCGCGCACTCGGCTGCCACGTCGAGGTGCAGGTGAGGATTCGCGCGGTGGGCCGGGTGGACTTCGTCGTCGATGGCTGGCTCATCATCGAGTGCGACAGCGAGGCGCACCACTCCGGCTGGACGGCGCAGAAGCGCGATCGGCGCCGCGACATCGCCGCCGCCGCGCAAGGGTACACGACGATCCGGCCGATCGCCGAAGACATTCTGTACCGCCGCGACGAGGTTCTCGACCGCATCAGGCACGTTCTGGCCACCCCGGCACCGCGCCCGGCCGTGCAGAACTCCTCTCATCGAGTCCGCAGGACGAAGAAGGCGGCCTGACGAGTGGTCTGGACGCGGATTCGAAGGAGTTCTGCACGGCGTGCGGCCGGGCGGAGTGGCCGACCCCCGGGGCGGCCGGCCCGCGGCGGCGGGCGGCTTGCGCCGCCGAGAGCCCAGCCCCACAGACCGGGCGCCGGCGACCCGGGTGCGGCGGCCGCGCCGGCGGGCGGCTTGCGCCGCCGAGCGCGCGGGCCTAGCGGCCGAAGCCGGCGGCGATGATGTCGATGAGTTCCTCGCGCTCCTCGATCGGCAGGAACGCGCCGGCGGCGGCGTTCAGCTGGAACGCCTCCAGGTCGTCCAGGCCGTAGTCGAAGGTCTCGGCCAGCAGAGCCAGCTCACGCGTGAGCGAGGTGCGGCTCATGGTGCGGTTGTCGACGTTGACGGTCACGGCGAAGCCGAGCTGATAGAGCAGGTCGAACGGGTGATCGGCGACGGTGGTGCCCCACGCCGCGATCGCGCCGGTCTGCAGGTTGGATGACGGCGACAGCTCCAGCGGGATCTCGCGGTCGCGCACCCAGCGCGCCAGGTCGCCGAAGCGCACCTGCACTTCGTCGCCGTCCTCGCCGACGACGTCCACGTCCTCTGCGATCCGCACGCCATGGCCCAGGCGCAGCGCGCGCCCGTCCAGCAGCGCCGAGCGGATCGAGTCGAGCCCGGCCGCCTCACCCGCGTGCACCGTGGCCGGGAAGAACTGCCCTGCCAGGTAGTCGAACGCCTCGCGCAGCCGTGCCGGCGGAAAGCCGTCCTCGGGCCCGGCGATGTCGAACCCGACCGCCCCGCGGTCGCGCCACGACACCGCGAGCTTCGCGATCTGTAGCGACCGGTCGGTGTGTCGCATCGCGCTGATCAACTGCCCGACCCGGATGTCGTGCCCGGCGGAGGCGGCGGCATCCTCGGCCTGCTCGATGCCGTCCTGCACGGCCGCGACCGCCTCGTCCAGGCTGAGGCCGCCGGCCACGTGCTGCTCAGGCGCCCAGCGCACCTCGCCGTAGACCACGCCATCGGCGACCAGGTCCTCGACGAACTCGCGCGCGACGCGGGTGAGCCCGGCGCGGGTCTGCATCACGGCGATGGTCAGATCGAACGTCTTCAGGTACTCCACCAGCGAGCCCGAGTCGGCCTGCCGCGCGAACCAGTCGCCCAGCGCGGCGGCGTCGCGCTCGGGCACGGCGACGCCTGCCGCATCGGCGAGCTCGATGATCGTGGCCGGCCGCAGCCCGCCGTCGAGGTGGTCGTGCAGCGAGACCTTGGGCAGGCTGCGCAGCGAGACGCCCTCGATGGTCGTGTCGCCGTTCTGGTCGATGGGCATGTCGTTCTCCGTCGGTGATCGATGATTGTGCCGCACGCAGGCATACGCGCGCGGGCCGCGGATGCGCCGGCGCGGGCTCAGGCCGTGATGCGCTCGTGCACCAGCGGCGGCAGGGCCGGAGCATTCGCCCCGATCTCGACCGCCCCTTCCAGCGCATCCAGCGCCCGGGCGAACCGGGACGCGTCGTCGGCCGCCAGCGTGTACAGCGGCTGGCCACCGGTCACAGTATCACCCGGTTTGACGTGCAGCTCGATGCCGGCCGCGTGCACCACCGCGTCCTGCGGGCGGGCGCGCCCGGCGCCCAGCCGCCACGCGGCCACGCCGAAGTCCCACGCATCCATCCGGGCCACCACGCCGGCCGCGTCGGCCGTGACGGTGTGCGACTCGCGCGGCGTGGGCAGCGCGGCGTCAGGGTCGCCGTCCTGCGCGCGGATCATCGCCCGCCAGACGTCCATCGCCCGGCCGTCGTGCAGCGCCGCCGCGACGTCGGCGTCGGGCTGTCCGGCCAGGGCCAGCATCTCGCGGGCCAGCGTCACAGTCAGCTCGACCACGTCGGCGGGGCCGCCGCCGGCGAGCACCTCGACCGATTCGCGCACCTCGTTGGCGTTGCCGACGGCACGGCCCAGCGGCGTGTTCATGTCGGTGATCACGGCGACCGTCGCGACCCCCGAATCGGAGCCGAGGGCCACCATGGTGCGGGCGAGCTCGCGGGCGCGGTCGAGGTCGCGCATGAACGCGCCGGTGCCGACCTTCACGTCGAGCACGAGCGCCGAGGTGCCCTCGGCGATCTTCTTCGACATGATGCTCGAGGCGATCAGCGGGATGGCCTCGACGGTGCCGGTCACGTCGCGCAGCGCGTACAGCCGCTTGTCGGCCGGGGCCAGCCCCGGCCCGGCCGCGCAGATAGCCGCGCCGACCCCGGCCAGCTGCGCCATCAGCTCGTCGCCGGTCAGCGCGGCGCGCCAGCCCGGGATCGACTCGAGCTTGTCCAGCGTGCCGCCGGTGTGGCCGAGACCCCGGCCGGACAGCTGCGGCACCGCGACGCCGAACGAGGCGACCAGCGGCGCCAGCGGCAGCGTGATCTTGTCGCCCACGCCGCCGGTGGAGTGCTTGTCGACGGTGCGCTTGCCCAGGCCCGCGAAGCTCATCCGCTGCCCCGAGGCGATCATCGCATCGGTGAGCACCCGGATGTCTTCCCGTCCCATGCCGTTCAGCAGCACCGCCATCGCGAACGCCGCCATCTGCGCGTCGGTGACGTATTCGCGGGTGTAGGCGTCGACCATCCACCGCAGCGCGTCCTCGGGCACGCCGGTGCCGTCGCGCTGTGCGCGGATCACGTCGACCGCGTCGAAGGGCTCTGTCATCGTCTCGTTCCCACTGTCGTTTCGACTCGCTGGCGCTCGCGCAACGACCGGGACCCAGGCTCGCTCAACGACCCGCCTCCTGCAGGTCGCGGGGGCCCCAGGCATCGGGCAGCACCTCATCGATCGTGCGGATGCCCGAGACGGTGTCCAGCAGCATCCCGGGGATCGCGTGCTCGAACAGCAGCTGCCGGCAGCGCCCGCAGGGCATGATCGTCTCGCCGTGGCCGTTCACGCACACGAATGCGACCAGCTGCCCGCCGCCGGAGCGGTGCAGGTCGCTGACCAGCCCGCACTCGGCGCACAGGGTCAGGCCGTACGAGGCGTTCTCGACGTTGCAGCCCGAGATCACCCGCCCGTCGGTGACGAGTGCGGCGGCGCCCACCCGGTACCTCGAATACGGCGCGTAGGCGTGCTCCTGGGCGTCCCGCGCCGCGGCGTGCAGCACGTCCCAGTCGATGTCGGTCACGATCTCCCTTTCGTCGGGTGCAGGCGGATGCTCCGCCCTAGCCCTTTATGTACGGTTTGCCGTCCGCCGCCGGCGCCCTGATCTGCCCGGCGAACCCGGCCACGGCCAGAATCGTCACGACGTACGGCAGCATCAGCATGAACTCGCTGGGGATGGGCGTCTTCAGCACCGTGAGCAGGTTCTGCAGGTTCGTCGCGAAACCGAACAGCAGTGCCGCAAGCGTCGCCTTGATCGGGTCCCAGCCGCCGAAGATGACCGCCGCCAGCGCGATGAAGCCGAGCCCGGCGGTCATGTCCTTCGTGAACTGCGGCACCGAGACCAGCGTGAAGTACGCGCCGCCGATGCCGGCGATAGCCCCCGCCAGCAGCACGTTCCAGAACCGCGTCGGGTTGACCTTGATGCCGACGGTGTCGGCGGCCTGCGGGTGCTCGCCGACCGCGCGCAGGCGCAGGCCCCAGCGGGTGCGGTACAGTCCCCACGCGACGACGGCGACCACGACGTACATCAGGTACACGATGAAGGTCTGGTGGAAGAAGACCGGACCGATCACCGGGATGTCGCCCACCAGCGGGATCTTCCACTTCGGGAACGTGACCGCGCTGTTCAGCTGCGCGCCGTTGGGCGCCAGCAGCGCACCGTAGAGGAAGCCGGTCAGACCCGACACCAGCACGTTCAGCACGACGCCGACGATGATCTGGTCGACCAGGTAGCGGATCGCGAAGGCGGCCAGCACGAACGCGACCAGCATGCCGCCCACCATGGCGCCCACGAGCCCCACGAACGGGCTGTGCGTGATGCTGGAGAGCACCACCGCGGCGAACGCGCCCAGCAGCAGCTGGCCCTCGATCGCGATGTTGACCACGCCGCCGCGCTCGCCGATCACGCCGGCGAGGGCACCGTAGACCAGCGGCACCGACAGCGACAGCGCGCCGGCGAGGGTGCCGGCCACCGGCACGACCCCGCCGCCCTGGGCCGCCCAGGCCAGGAAAGCGAATATGCCCAGCACGGCATAGCCGATCGGCAGCCACAGTGTCGTGCGCCGGTAGGCCACGGCATCCAGCCACGTCCACACCGTCAGCAGCGCGACGATCACCCACAGCGTCCACACCGTGGGCGCGGCGGGCAGGTGGATGTCGCCGATCGAGATCGAGATGCCGTCGCCGATGCGGAAGATGCTCTCACCGCCGGCCGGTGAGGCGAGGAACAGGACGCCGAGGATCACGGTGACGATGGTCAGCGTGATCGGCAGCTTGTAGTGCCGGGTGCGGACCAGTTCCGGCGTTGCCGGTGCTGCTGTGGTCGTGGTCATCATGCCACCGCCTTGCGCTCGGCGTCGGCTCGGCGCCGGGCGGCCTTGGCGCGCCCCTTGGCGGAGCGGTCCGCATCGTTCTTGGGCAGCCCGAAGATCGTGCGCACCAGCGGCGGCGCCGCGATGAACAGCACGATCATCGACTCGACGACCAGCACGATGTCGATCGGGATGCCTTCGGCGGCCTGCATCGTGAACGAGCCCGCCTTCAGGGCGCCGAACAGCAGCCCGGCCCACAGGGTCCCCCAGGCGCGGCTGCGACCGAGCAGCGCGACGGTGATCGCGTCGAAGCCGATGCCGGCGTCGATGCCGCCGTCGAACCCGCTGGTGACCGAGCCGAGGATCTGGTTCATGCCGGCCAGGCCCGCCAGCGCTCCGGCGAGCACCATCGCGTAGACGTACATCCGCTGCACGCTGATGCCCGATGCGCGGGCGGCGTTCGGGTTCTCCCCGACCGCGCGCAGCCGGAAGCCGAGGCTGGAGTGCTCGATGAGCCACCAGACGATCAGAGTGGCCAGCACCACGACCGGGAAGCCCCAGTTCAGCAACGGGAACTGCGGGCCGAACAGGGAGGGGAACTGCGCCGAGGCGGGCGTGGGCGAGGAGATCGGCTGATTCTGTCCGGGCTTGCGCAGCAGGCCGGGGGTGCGCACCAGCCAGCTGATCAGGTACAGCGCGACGAAGTTCAGCATGATCGTCACGATCACCTCGTGCGCACCGGTGCGGGCCTTGAGCAGCCCCGCGATGCCGCCCCACACGGCGCCGCCGACGATGCCGGCGATCAGCGTCAGCGGCAGGTGGATCCACATCGGCAGGTCGAGGTTGAAGGTGACCAGCGCCGCGACCGCGCAGGCGATCAGCATCTGGCCGCGCGCACCGATGTTGAACAGCCCGGCGCGGAAGGCCAGCGCCACGCCGAGGCCGGCGGCGATCAGCGGCGCGGCGAAGCCGAGCGTGTTGGTCAGCGGCCGGATGAACTTGACGAAGCTGTCCGCGCCGGGATTGACGATCGCGCCCTGGAACAGTGCATAGTACCCACCCGAGACCGACCGCCAGATGGCGACCAGCATGTCCTGCGGACGGGCGAAGAAGTAGCCGGCGGTGCGCTGGACGTTCTCGTCGGTCACGGCGATCAGGATGCCGCCGACGATCATCGATGCGACGATGGCCAGGATCGTGGTGACGACCGAGCCGCGCAGGATCTCGCGCAGGATGACGGTGCCGCGCGGCGCGGGCGGCACCGGCTCGGATGCGGCCGGCGCGGGCGCGGCGTGCCCGCTGAGCGGTCCGGTCGCGCCGGGCAGCTGTGCGGGCGGCAGGCCGGTGGGCTCCGGCTCGGCGCCGGGGATGCGATCGGTCACGCGGCGGCCTCCGTCGGGTTCTCGCCGGCCATCATCAGGCCCAGTACGTCCCGCGGGGTGTCGGCGGGCACGATCCCCACGATCCCGCCGCGGTACATCACGGCGATGCGATCGGCCAGCGCCACGACCTCGTCCAGCTCGCTGGAGACGACGATGACCGGGATGCCCGCATCCCGCGTGGCCACGATGCGCTTGTGGATGAACTCGATGGAGCCCACGTCCACGCCCCGAGTGGGCTGGGAGGCCAGCAGCAGCTTCAACTCGCGGCTGAGCTCGCGCGCGATGACGACCTTCTGCTGGTTGCCGCCGGACAGCGATGTCGCGGGGGCGGCGGGACCCTGCGTGCGGATGTCGAACTCGTCGATCTTCGCTCGGGCGAATTGTTCGAGGGTGGCGCGCCGGATCGTTCCGGCGGTGCGGAAGGCGGGGTCGGAGCTGCGATCGAGGATGAGGTTCTCGGCGACCGTGAACGAGCCGACCAGGCCGTCCTCCTGACGGTCTTCGGGCACGAAGCCGACGCCCTCGTCGAGGACGCCGCGCACGCTCTTGCCGACCAGTTCGACCTCGCCGAGGCGGATCGAGCCGGTGACGCGCTCGGCCAGGCCGATGATGGCCTCGCTCAGCTCGGTCTGGCCGTTGCCCTGCACGCCGGCGATGGCCACCACCTCGCCGGGGCGCACGTCGAAGCTGATGTCGTCCACGAGCACCGAGCCATCGGTGCCCACCACGCGCAGATCGCGCACCTGCAGTCCGCCGGTGCCGATCCGGGGCGGATCCTTGTGCACCGTGAGCTCGACCGCGCGACCGACCATCATCGAGGCGAGTTCGGCGTTGGTGGCGGTCGGGCTGGCCTCGCCGACGACCTTGCCCAGGCGCACCACCGTGATGCGGTCGGCCACCTCGCGCACCTCGCGCAGCTTGTGGGTGATGAACACGATGGCGGTGCCCTCGTCGCGCAGCTGGCGCATGATGGCCATGAACTCGTCGGTCTCCTGCGGGGTGAGCACGGCGGTGGGCTCGTCGAAGATCAGGATCTTCGCATCGTGCGTGAGCGCCTTGATGATCTCCACCCGCTGCTGCACGCCCACCGGCAGATCGCCCACCCGGGCGTCGGGGTCGATGTGGAACCCGAACCGCTCGGCGACCTCGCGCACCCGGCGCCGGGCCGCAGCGACATCCAGCGCGCCGACGGCGTTGGTGTCCTCGTGGCCGAGCATCAGGTTCTCGGCGACGGTGAACACCGGGATCAGCATGAAGTGCTGGTGCACCATGCCGATGCCCGCGGCGATCGCGTCGCCCGGCCCGCGGAAGTGCTGCGGCACGCCGTCGAGCACGATCTCGCCCTCGTCGGCCTGGTACATGCCGTAGAGCACGTTCATCAGCGTCGACTTGCCGGCGCCGTTCTCCCCGAGCAGCGCATGGATCTCGCCGCTGCGCAGTTCGAGATCGATGTGATCGTTGGCCACCAGTGTGCCGAACCGCTTCGTCACACCGCGCAGTTCGAGCTTCATATTCTGCACCTTATCCGCATTGACACCACCCAGAACAGAACGCGGCCGGGCGGGATGCGACGCATCCGCCCGGCCGCGCCAGGGACTACTTGGGCGAGTTCTCCGAGGTGACCTTCAGGTCGCCCGAGATGATCTGCTTCTGCAGCTCGGCCAGCTTGTCGGTCAGCCCCTTCGGCAGCTTGCTCTCGAAGTCGTGGAAGCTGGACAGCCCCACGCCCTCGTTCTTCAGCGTGCCGATGTACGGTGTGACGTCGTAGTTGCCACTGGCGGCGGACATCACGGTGTCGTACACGGACTGGTCGATGCGCTTCATGATCGACACCAGCGTGATGCCGGCCACCGACGGGTCGGCGACGGCCAGGTCGGAGTCCACACCCATCATCAGCGTGTCCTTGCCGCTGTCCTTGATCGCCGCTGCGGCGCTCTGGTAGATCGGACCGCCGACGGGCAGGATCACGTCGACGCCCTGGTCCAGCAGGCCCTTCGCGGTCTGCTTGGCGGTGTCATTGGCGGCGAAGCCGCCGGTGAACGAGCCGGTCTGCTTGGCGACGTCCCAGCCGTAGGTGGCGACCTTGGCGCTGTTGTCGTCGTTGAACTTCTGCACGCCGTCGATGAAGCCGTCCATGAAGATCGACACCGATGGGATCTGCAAGCCGCCGAAGGTCGCGACCTTGTCGACGCCGGCCTGGTGCGAGTAGGCCGCCGCGGCGTAGCCGCCCAGGTAGGCCGCCTCGACGGTGTTGAACAGGATCGGCTTGATGTTCGGCGCGTCGACCTTGCCGTCCGGGATGTCCTTGCCGTCCTTGTCCTTGGCACCGGAGTTGTCGGCGGCGTCGTCGATGATGGCGTAGTTGATCTTGGGGTTGGCCAGCGCCGAGGCGATCGTGTCGGCCGACAGCTTGAAGCCCACCGAGATGATCAGCGTGCAGTTCTGGCCGACCAGGCTCTCCAGGTTCGGGGCGTACGCGCTGGCCGAGTCGGACTCGACGTCGATGCTCTGGACCTTCAGGTCCTTGGCGGCGCGGTCGATGCCGGTCTTGGCGGACTGGTTGAACGACCGGTCATTCCAGCCGCCGTCGTCCGAGACGATGCAGGGCTTGAAGCCGGCAACCGCGGCCTGGCTGCCGCTGCCGTCGCCGGTCGGGGCCGCCTCGGGTGCGGCACCGCAGCCGGCGAGGGCGAGGATGAGGCCCGCTGCGGCGGTGAGGCCGACGAGCTTACGGGTAGAAGAGATGGTCAACGCGACCTCCACGAAAAAGCGCCGCGGATTTCGCGGGTGCTCGTTCGAAGGTACATACCGCGCCCTGTTTGTGCACACTTATCACAGTTGACTTAGCGAAAGGTTATCAACCCGCAATAATTCGACTTGTAAGACCGTGCGTTCTGCTACAGCACGTCACGACCGGTCAGCTTGAGCGCATCCACCACGCCCTTCACCCGCTGCGCGTTCTCACTGGTGGTCACCAGCAGCGCGTCCGGAGTGTCGACCACGACGATGTCCTTGACACCGATCAGCGAGATCACCCTCTTGGTCTGGCTGACCACGATGCCGCTGGCCGAGTCGGCGAGAACGCGGGCGTTGGAGCCGAGTATGGCCAGATCGTTCTTGCGGCCGTGCGAGTTGAGCTTGGCCAGGCTCGCGAAGTCCCCCACGTCGTCCCAGTCGAAGTGACCGGGGATGACGGCGAGCCGGCCGCGCTCGGCGGCAGGCTCGGCGACCGTGTAGTCGATGGCGATCTTCTCCAGGGTCGGCCACACCCGGTCCACGACCGGTCCGCGCGCGGCGTGGTCGTCCCACGCCTCGGCCAGGTCCATCAGTCCCGCATACAGCTGCGGCCGGCTCTCGGCGATCTCGCCGAGGAGCACATCGGCGCGGGCGATGAACATGCCGGCGTTCCACAGGTACGAACGGTCGGCGAAGTACTCCTTGGCGGTGGCCAGGTTCGGCTTCTCGACGAAGCGCTCCACCATCGCCGCCTCGGGCGCGCCGTCCACGATCAGCTCGCCGGCCTTCTTGATGTAGCCGAAGCCGATCGACGGCTCGGTGGGCGGGATGCCGATGGTGCAGATGTAGCCTTCGCGTGCCACCGCGATCGCCTGCTGCACGGCCCACTCGAACAGGTGCGGTACCCGGATGACCTGATCGGCGGGGAACGAGCCGACGATCACGTCCGGCTCGCGGCGAGAGAGGATGGCCGCGGCCAGCCCGATCGCGGCGGTCGATTCGCGCGGCTCCGACTCGAGGAACACGTTGGCATCGGCGATCCCGGGCAGCTCCTTCTCGACCGCGGCGCGATGGGCGCGGCCGGTGACCACGGCGATCCGGTCGGGGCCGGACAGCGGCGCGAGCCGGTCCCAGGTGTCGCGCAGCAGCGTCTGGCCGGACCCGGTCAGATCGTGGAGGAACTTCGGCGCGTCGGCGCGGGACAGCGGCCACAGTCGGCTGCCGATGCCGCCGGCAGGGATGATCGAATAGAAGTCGGAGACCGGCTCTGTCATGGGCTCAAGGCTAGTCGCACCGGCGCGCCGGGATGCGGCCCGCCGGTTCGACTCCCTCCGCGGGACGGGAATAGGATGGGCTCGCGCCCGTGTGACGCCGAGGCCGCCCGGCCTTTGAGGGGCATGTGTCGCCCCGACTCGAGTTCGACCAGGGAGGACGACCGTGTCTGCACCAGCACGCCTCACATCGTCGGTATCTCAGACCACGTCCAGAACGCCGCGCGGCACGCTGTACCGCGGACATGAGGGCATGTGGTCTTGGGTGCTGCACCGTATCACCGGCATCGGGATCTTTTTCTTCCTCCTGGTGCATGTGCTCGACACCGCGCTGATCCGGGTCTCCCCGAATGCGTACGACGCGGTGATCGGCACGTACAAGCAGCCGATCATGGGCATCGGCGAGATCGTCCTGGTCGCCGCGATCGCGTACCACGCCTACAACGGCCTGCGCGTGATCATCGTCGACTTCTCGGAGAAGGGCGCGAAGTTCCAGCGTCAGCTGTGGTGGGGCGTGCTCGCCCTGTGGGTCGTCACAATGGCCGGCTTCGTCCCCCGCCAGGCGATGGTCATCATCGCCGAGATCACCGGAGGGCACTGAGATGACCGCCGACACCATCGTGAACCCGCGCACGCCGGTCGCACCGCGCCGCAAGGGCGTCAACCTCGAGAAGTGGGGCTGGCTGTTCATGCGCGGCTCGGGCGTGCTCCTGGTCGTGCTGATCTTCGGGCACCTGTTCGTGAACCTGATGCTCGGCAAGGGCGTACTCGGGCTGGACTTCGCCTTCGTCGCCGGCAAATACGCCACGCCGTTCTGGCAATGGTGGGATGTCATCATGCTGTGGCTGGCGCTGATCCACGGCACCAACGGCATGCGCACCATCGTCAACGACTACGTGACGCACAACGGACCCCGACGGGTGCTGATCTGGGCGCTGTGGCTGGTGGCCGCGTTCCTGATCCTGCTCGGAACACTGGTCGTCTTCACCTTCGACCCCTGCATCCCGCCCGTCCCCGACGCGCTGGCCGGCATCTGCCCCGCCTGACCCACCCAGAGACAAAGGCAACGCACAAGTGAGCACCCAGGAACAACAGGGCGTCGTGAGAGACGGCGTGCACTACCACAAGTTCGACATCGTCATCGTCGGCGCCGGCGGCGCCGGGATGCGCGCGGCCCTCGAGGCCGGGCCCAACGCGAACGTGGCGGTGATCTCCAAGCTCTACCCGACGCGTTCGCACACCGGCGCCGCGCAGGGCGGGATGGCCGCGGCACTGTCCAACGTCGAAGAGGACAACTGGGAGTGGCACACCTACGACACCGTCAAGGGCGGCGACTACCTGGTCGACCAGGATGCCGCCGAGATCCTCGCCAAAGAGGCCATTGACGCCGTCATCGACCTGGAGAACATGGGGCTGCCGTTCAACCGCACCCCCGAGGGCAAGATCGACCAGCGCCGCTTCGGCGGGCACACCCGCGATCACGGCAAGGCCGCCGTGCGGCGCTCCTGCTATGCGGCCGACCGCACCGGGCACATGATCCTGCAGACGCTGTATCAGAACTGCGTGAAGCTGGGCATCAACTTCTTCAACGAGTACTACGTGCTCGACCTGATCACGGTCAAGGAGGACGGCCAGACCCGCATCGCCGGGGTCGTCTCATATGAGCTGGCCACCGGTGAGCTGCACGTCTTCCAGGCCAAGGCCATCATCTTCGCGACCGGCGGCTTCGGCAAGATCTACAAGACGACCTCGAACGCGCACACCCTGACCGGTGACGGCGTGGGCATCGTGTGGCGCAAGGGACTGCCGCTGGAGGACATGGAGTTCTTCCAGTTCCACCCGACCGGCCTGTACGGCCTGGGCATCCTGCTGACCGAAGGCGCCCGCGGCGAAGGCGCGATCTTGCGCAACGCGTCCGGCGAGCGGTTCATGGAGCGCTACGCTCCGACGATCAAGGACCTCGCGCCACGTGACATCGTGGCCCGCAGCATGGTGCAGGAGGTGGCCGAAGGCCGCGGCGCCGGCCCGCACAAGGACTACGTCTACCTGGACTGCACACACCTGGGCGCCGAAGTGCTCGAGACCAAGCTCCCCGACATCACCGAGTTCGCCCGCACCTACCTGGGCGTGGACCCGGTCACCGAGCCGGTGCCGGTGATGCCGACCGCGCACTACGCGATGGGCGGCATCCCGACCACCAACGACGCCGAAGTGCTCGCCGCCAACACGACCGTCGTGCCGGGCCTGTACGCCGCCGGAGAGTGCGCGTGCGTCTCGGTGCACGGCTCGAACCGGCTGGGCACCAACTCGCTGCTGGACATCAACGTGTTCGGCAAGCGCGCCGGCCGCAACGCTGTGGCTTATGTCAACAAGACCCCGGACTGGCTCCCGATCCCCGAAGACCCCGCCAAAGAGGTCCGCGAGCTGATCGAGGGGCTGCGCGCCGGCACCGGCACCGAGCGGATCGCGACGCTGCGCAAGACGCTGCAGGACGAGATGGACCGCAACGCCCAGGTGTTCCGCACCGACGAGTCGCTGGCGGGCGTGCTCGGCGTGATCGAGGAGCTGCGGGCGCGCTACAAGAACGTGCACGTGGACGACAAGGGCCGTCGCTTCAACACCGATCTGCTCGAGGCGGTCGAGCTCGGGTTCCTGCTGGACATCGCCGAGGTCGTCGTCTACGCCGCCCGCAACCGCAAGGAGAGCCGCGGCGGCCACCAGCGCGACGACTACCCCAAGCGCGACGACGTGAACTACCTGAAGCACACCATGGCGTACCTGACCGGCGACCCGCACTCGTCCGACGCCACCGACCACGTCACGCTGGATTGGAAGCCCGTGGTCATCACGCGCTACCAGCCGATGGAGAGGAAGTACTGATGTCAAGCACTGTCGTCGAGTCTGACAAGCCGGCGCCTGCTGCGGAGCCGCCGATCCAGTCGTTCCTGGTCACCTTCAACATCCGACGGTTCGACCCGGAGGTGGACGAAGAGCCGCGCTGGGTCGACTACGACGTCGAGCTGTACCCGACCGAGCGGGTGCTGGACGCGCTCCACAAGATCAAGTGGGAGCAGGACGGGTCGCTGACCTTCCGCCGCTCGTGCGCGCACGGCGTGTGCGGGTCGGATGCGATGCGCATCAACGGCCGCAACCGCCTGGCCTGCAAGACCCTGATCAAGGACCTGGACATCTCCAAGCCGATCTACATCGAGGCCTTGAAGGGACTGCCGCTGGAGAAGGACCTGGTTGTGGACATGGAGCCGTTCATGGACTCCTACCGCGCCATCCAGCCGTTCCTCATCTCGCACTCGGCCGCCGAGCCCGGCAAGGAGCGCTACCAATCCGCCGAGGACCGCGCCCGCTACGACGACACCACCAAGTGCATCCTGTGCGCCGCCTGCACCTCGTCGTGCCCGGTGTTCTGGACCGACGGGCAGTACTTCGGTCCGGCCGCCATCGTCAACGCGCACCGGTTCATCTTCGACTCGCGCGACGATGCGGCGGACGTGCGTCTGGACATCCTCAACGACAAGGAGGGCGTCTGGCGCTGCCGCACGACCTTCAACTGCACCGAGGCGTGCCCCCGCGGCATCCAGGTGACCCGTGCCATCGCGGAGGTCAAGCAGGCGGTGCTGCGCGGCGGACGCTGATCCGGCAGCGCCGCGCGCTGCGCGAGGGCGCTCTGGGTAGTCTGTGACCGTGAGTCAGACCCGCCTGCCGCGCCCGAGCGCCGACGCCTCGGGGTCGGGGCGCGCAGGAGTGGCCATGGGTGGGGTGGATGCCGCACCCGGCGACGACGACAGTCTGCGCGAGCGCGGGGAGGCGCTCGCCGCCTCGCTGCGCGAACGGTTCGACGAACCGCTGAGCCGTGCCACCGCGCTGACCCGGCGCACCCTGGCCTGGTTCGGGGTGCGGGTGTGGCGGCACTTCCTGCGCAACAACGGATTCCTGCTGGCGGCCAGCATCAGCTATCAGTCGCTGTTCTCGATCTTCGCGGTCATCTACGTGGCATTCGCCTCCGTCGGTGTCTGGGTCGGGGGCAGCCCGGCCGCGATCGAGCGGATGATCGGGCTGGTCAACCGCTACATCCCGAATCTGATCAGCGACGAGGGCGGCCTGATCGCGCCCGAGGCGGTCACCGAGGTCGCCGGGGCCAGCGGCGGGGTCCTGGCCGTCACCGGTGCCGTCGCGCTGGCTGTGGCGATCTGGACCGCGATCGGCTTCGTGACGTTCACGCGGCGAGCGGTGCGCGACATCTTCGGGCTCTCCTTCGACCCGCGCAACTACTTCATCCTGAAGACCCGCGATCTGATCGCGGCAGCCCTGTTCGGTCTGGCGCTGATCATCGGCGGCGCGGTCGGCTCGATCGCCGGCGGCCTGCTGGACTGGCTGCTGGGCCTGGCCGGGCTTGGGCATCGATCCATCGGATTCCAGATCGCGGTGCGCGCGCTCTCCGCGCTGGTCGCGTTCGCGGTGAACTCGGTCGCGCTGGCTGCGCTGGTGCGATTTCTGGCGGGCACCTCGCTGCCCTGGCGCACGATCTGGCCGGGTGCGCTGCTGGGTGGAGCGGCCATCGCCGTGCTGCAGGTCGGTGTCGGACTGCTGTTCTCCTACACACCGTCCAATCCGCTGCTGGCGACGTTCTCGGTGATGATCGGATTCCTGGTCTGGTTCCGCCTGGTCGGCATCGTGATCCTGGTCTGCACCTCGTGGATCGCCGTGGCCGCACAGGACGGTGACATCCCGCTGCGCACGCCCAGCCAGGCCGAGCGGCTGCTGGCCGAGCATGAGGCACTGCTGACCGCGGCACACATCCGGCTGCGCGAGGCCCGTGCGCACCTCACGTCCTCGCCCTGGTACCGGCGTCGCCGTGCGGCGCGCGCGGTGCGGGAGGCCGAAGTCGAGCTCGCGCGGGTCGAGGCCTCCGCTCCCCCGCTGCCGATCGGCGCGCGCCGCTGAACCACCGCCCGGCGTCGGAGGCCGCAGCTAAGGTGGAACGCGTGCCCGCACCGAAACGACAGCCCGACACCCTCCGCATCGCCTCGATCAACGTGAACGGCATCCGCGCCGCCGTCCGAGGCGGGATGCTCGCCTGGATCGATCAGGCCGAGCCCGACGTGATGGCGCTGCAAGAGGTGCGCGCCACGGCCGAGCAGCTGCGCACGGCGCTGCCGGGCTGGCAGATCGTGAACGACGAAGCGCTGGCGAAGGGCCGTGCCGGTGTCGCCATCGCCACCCGCGCACCGGTATCGGCATCGCACACGGGACTGGCCGCCGACGAGCTCGATTCGGCCGGACGCTGGATCGAGGCCGACCTCGCGCTGGGCGATGCGCGCCTGAGGATCGTGAGCGCCTACGTCCCGACCGGCGAGGCCGACACCCCCAAGCAGGATCAGAAGTGGGGGTTCCTCGACGCGATGACGGCGCGGCTGCCGCAGCTCGCCTCCGGTGGAGCCTTGGCGCTGGTCATGGGCGATCTGAACGTCGGGCATCGCGAACTGGACATCCGCAATTGGCGCGGGAACGTGAAGAAGGCCGGGTTCCTGCCGCGCGAACGCGCTTACTTCGACCGGTTCTTCGGGCCGGCCGGCGCACCGGTCGAAGGGGTCGACGGATCCACCGGCACGGGCCTGGGCTGGGTGGATGTCGGCCGTCGGTTCCATGGCGAGGTCGACGGCCCTTACTCCTGGTGGTCGAACCGGGGCAAGGCCTTCGACAACGACACCGGCTGGCGCATCGACTACCACGTGGCGACGCCGGCGCTGGCCGAGCGGGTGCGCGACTATTTCATCGGCCGCGCACCGTCGTGGGACACCCGGTGGAGCGATCACGCACCGGTCGTGGTGGACTACGCCCTCTGACGGCGACGGCGTGCGATGACCCGCGCCGAGGGCCGAGGCATCCGCACCCGTAGGATTGTCAGGTGAACAAACCGCGCCTCTACTCCGGAATGCAGCCCTCCGCCGACTCCCTCCAGGCGGGCAACTACATCGGGGCGCTGGTGCAATGGCGTGATCTGCAGCAGGCGTACGACGCCTTCTTCTCCGTGGTCGACCTGCATGCGCTGACCCAGCCGAGCATCCCGGACGAGCTGCGCGCGAAGACCCGGCGCACCGCCGCACAGTACATCGCCGCCGGCATCGAGCCGAGCCAGTCGACGCTGTACGTGCAGTCGCACGTGGCGGCCCATGCCGAGCTGACCTGGATCCTGTCGACGATCACGGGGTTCGGCGAGGCGAATCGGATGACCCAGTTCAAGGACAAGTCGCAGCGCTACGGCAACGAGAACACCACCGTCGGCCTGTTCACCTATCCGGTGCTGATGGCCGCAGACATCCTGCTGTACCAGACCGACATCGTCCCGGTCGGCGAGGACCAGAAGCAGCACGTCGAGCTCACCCGCGATCTGGCGGAGCGGTTCAACAGCCGCTATGGCACCGCGTTCACGGTGCCCAGGGCCGTGATCCAGAAGGAGACCGCGCGCATCTACGATCTGCAGAACCCGACGTCGAAGATGTCGAAGTCGGCCGAGTCGGATGCCGGTGTGCTGTGGCTGCTGGATGACCCGGCGATCACGAAGAAGAAGATCATGCGCGCCGTGACCGACTCCGAGGGTGCGGTCCGCTTCGACCGCGAGAACAAGCCGGGTGTGTCGAACCTGCTGGTGATCTATGCCGCACTCAGCGGCCGGCAGGTTCCCGCGATCGAGGACGAGTACGCCGGCCGCGGCTACGGCGACTTCAAGAAGGGCCTGGCCGATGTCGTGATAGGCGAGTTCGGTCCGGTGCGCGAGCGTGCGCTGGCGCTGCTGGACGATCCGGCCGAGCTGGACCGGATGCTGGCGGCGAACGCCGCGCGCGCGTCCGAGGTCGCCGAGCGCACTCTCGCCGACGTCTACGACAAGGTCGGACTGCTGCGCCGCGCGGTGCTCTGACCCCTCCCGTGTCGGCGATGCGTGACAGGATGGGCGCATGCCGGAGATGCCGGAAGTGCAGGGGCTCGTCGACTTCCTCGACGGGCGCGTCACGGGGACGGCGATCACGCGTGCGACCGTCGCGGCGATCGCCGCACTGAAGACGTACGACCCTCCGATCGACGCCCTGCACGGGGCATCCATCACCGGTGTCACGCGTCACGGCAAGTTCGTCGACATCGCGACCGACGCGGCACATCTGGTCTTCCACCTGGCGAAGGCGGGGTGGCTGCGCTGGTACGACGCGCTGCCGTCGACTGTCATCAAGCCCGGTCGCACGCCGATCGCGCTGCGGGTCGCGCTGTCGGACGACTCCGGCTTCGATCTGACCGAGGCCGGCACCAAGAAGTCGCTCGCGGTCTATGTCGTGCGCGACCCCGCTGACGTGCCGGGCATCGCGCGGCTCGGCCCGGATCCGCTCGACGAGGGCTTCGCTCGGGAGGCCTTCGCCACGCTGCTGGCGGGCAAGCGCACGCAGATCAAGGGGCTGCTGCGCGATCAGGCGGTGATCGCGGGCATCGGCAACGCCTATTCTGACGAGATCCTGCACGTCGCGCGCATGTCGCCGTACGCGCTGGCGGCGAACCTCACCGATGCCGACATCGACACCCTGTACGCGGCGATGACCACGACTCTCGCCGAGGCGCTGGCCGAGGCATCCGGCAAGCCCCCCGCCGATCTGAAAGACGCCAAGCGCCGCGGCATGCGGGTGCACGGCCGGCGGGGCCAGACCTGCCCGGTCTGCGGCGACACGGTGCGGTCGGTGTTCTTCGCCGACAACAGCCTGGAGTACTGCCCCACCTGCCAGACCGGCGGCAAGGCCCTCGCCGACCGCCGGCTGTCGCGGCTGCTGAAGTAGGCGCGGCCCGTCAGCGGTCGGGGGCGTCTGCCACGGCGCGGACGTCGTCATCCACCCAGTCCAGCGACTTCGTGACCGCCTTCTGCCACATCCGGAGGCGACGCTCGCGTTCATCGCCGGCCATCGCCGGCTCGAACCGACGGTCCTGCAGCCACAGCCCGCGCAGCTGGTCGAACCCCGACCACAACCCGGTCGCCAGTCCGGCCGCGTATGCGGCGCCCAGCGCCGTCGTCTCGACCACCTGGGGCCGGACGACCGGGATGCCGAGGATGTCCGCCTGGAACTGCATCAGCAGGTCGTTGCGAGTCATCCCGCCGTCCACCCGCAGCTCGGGCAGCGCCTGGCCGGTGTCGCCGACGGCGGCGTCGATGACGTCGCGGGTCTGGAAGGCCGTCGCCTCCAGCGCGGCACGTGCGATGTGCGCCTTGTTGACGTAGCGGGTCAGACCGACCAGGGCACCTCGGGCATCCGCCCGCCAATAGGGTGCGAACAGGCCCGAGAACGCCGGCACGAAGTAGGCCCCGCCGTTGTCGTCCACGGTGGTGGCGAGGCTCTCGACGTCCTCGGCGCGGCTGATGATGCCGAGGTTGTCCCGCAGCCACTGCACGAGCGAGCCGGTGACCGCGATCGACCCTTCCAACGCGTAGCGGGCCGGCTGCCCGTCGCATCGGAACGCCACCGTCGTGATGAGGCCGTGCTCGCTGCGCACGATCTGCTCGCCGGTGTTCACGAGCAGGAAGTTTCCGGTGCCGTAGGTGTTCTTCGACTCGCCGGCCTCGAAGGCCACCTGCCCGAAGGCCGCCGCCTGCTGGTCGCCGAGGATCCCGGCGATCGGGATGCCGCGTGCCGCGGGCAGCTGCACGTGCCCCACGGTCTCGGATGATGAGCGGATCTCGGGCAGCATCGCGCGCGGGATGTTCCAGATCTGCAGCATCTGATCGGACCAGTCCAGGCGCTGCAGATCCATCAGCAGCGTGCGCGAGGCGTTGGTCACATCGGTGACGTGCACGCCGCCGTCGGTGCCGCCGGTCAGGTTCCAGATCACCCAGCTGTCGGGCGTGCCCAGCAGCAGATCGCCGGCCTCGGCGGCCGCGCGGGCGCCCGGCACCTGATCGAGGATCCATGCGATCTTCGATGCCGAGAAGTACGTGGCCAGGGGCAGCCCGGTCTCGCGCGCGAAGCGCTGCACGCCGGCCGGGTCCTGCGCGGCGAGCGCGTCGATGCGCTCTTGGGTGCGGGTGTCCTGCCACACGATCGCGTTGTAGACCGGGCGTCCCATGCGGCGGTCCCACACGATCGCCGTCTCACGCTGGTTGGTGATCCCGATGCCGGCGATCTCGCCCGCGCTCAAGTGGGCGCGCTCCAGCGCCTGTGCGAGAACCCACTCGGTGTTGGTCCAGATCTCGGCGGGGTCGTGCTCGACCCAGCCCGCACGCGGAAAGATCTGCTCGTGCTCGCGCTGCGCGGTCGCGACGATCTGCCCCTGCCGGTCGAACACGATCGCTCGGGTCGAGGTCGTCCCCTGGTCGATCGCCAGCACATGCTCGGCCACGCTGCCCCCTCGCCCGCACCGCGGCTGCTTCCGCGTCTACGCCTACGTCTGACGGCCAGGCTACCGCGAGGCTCCGATCATCGCCGCGTGCGGTGCCGGCAGGTTCGGGACGCCGCCGCCCGGCTGCCCAGCCGGATTCGCGCTGTCTGAAACGCATCCTGAACTTCCGGCTCACGCTCTGCTGAACCTCCCGCCCACGCACCGCTGAACCTCCGGCTCAGACACTGCCCCGGGGTGCGGCGGTCAGGAGGGTGCCGGGACGGCCGCGTGCACGGCGGCCGATGCGCGGTCCACCTCGGCCGCGCAGGCATCCGCATCCCACCCCAGCACCGGGGCGATGGCCTCGGCGACCTCGCGGGCCGCATCCGCCGACGCCCGGCCGGTGAAGGCGATGCTGGTGCGACGCATCAGCACATCGTCCAGGTGGTGCACGGCCTCGGTCGACGCCACGTGCCGCAGCTCGGCGGTGCTGTAGCGGGGCAGCGAGATCAGGGCGGCATCGTCGGGGTCGGCCGCGATCGCGGCGATCACCTCGGCGGCCAGGGTGCCGTAGCGCGCCAGCAGCACGCCCACGCGCGCCGGGCCCAGTCCCCCGTCGTGATCGGCGACCCACTGCCGCCGCGCCCGTTCGGTGACCGGGAAGCCCCGGCCGCCGCCGATCGCCACGCCCTTCGTCGAGCAGCGCCGCGGGTGCGCGAGCAGCCCGAGCGTGCGGTCGGTCAGGTGCTCGGCCGATGCGCGGAACGTGGTCCACTTGCCGCCGACCAGGCTCAGGATGCAGGCATCCGTCCGCCCCGGCAGGGGGGCCCGCTCGATCCGGTAGTCGCGCGAGACGAACCCGGGCGCGAGGTCGCCGTGACCGGGCAGCGGCCGCACGCCGGAGTACCGGTAGACGATCTCCTGCCGCGAGACCGGGACGTCGGGCAGCACGTGTGAGATCAGTTGGAGGAAGTAGTCGACCTCGGCCTCGGTGCACACGATCGGGTCGGCCATGTCGTGCTCGATGTCGGTGGTGCCCACCAGCACCCGGCCCTTCAACGGGTAGATCAGCACGATCCGCCCGTCGCTGTGTTCGAAGAAGAGCTCCCGGCCGCCGGTGGCCGCCAGCAGCTGCGGGTGGTCCAGCACGATGTGCGAGCCCTTCGTGCCGCCCATGTAGCGGGTGCGCTCGTGCAGCTGCGCGTTGGTGACGTCGGTCCACGGCCCCGTCGCGTTGATGACGACGGATGCCGTGAACGGCACCTCGCTGCCGGTCTCGACATCCCGCAGCACGACGCGCCCGTCGTCGACGCCGACCGCCGCGGTGTAGTTCGCGGCGCGTGCACGACCCGCCCCCGCCGCGAGCCCGTCACGCAGCACATCCAGGGCCAGTCGCTCCGGATCGTGCACCGAGGCATCCCAGTACGTCGCCGTATACTTCACGTCGGGGTTCAGGTGCGGCAGCTGCCGCAACGACGCGCGCCGCCCGTGGAAGCTGTGCCGCGGCACCCGTCCGCCGCCGCGCGAGAACGAATCGTAGATGACCAGCCCGATCTTGATCAGCACGGCGCCGCGCTCGTGCGGTGTCCCCGACCCGTGCCGGAGGAACCGCAGCGGCGCCGACAGCACGCCGGAGAACGTCGAGAAGATCGGGATCGTGGTCTGCAGCGGCCGCACGTAGTGCGCGGCGGTGCGCAGCAGCGCGTTGCGCTCGGTGACCGCCTCGTGCACGAGGCGGAACTCGCCGTTCTCGAGATAGCGGATGCCGCCGTGGATCATGTGGCTGGACTTGGAGGATGCTCCGCTGACGAAGTCACCGCGCTCGACGAGGGCGACATCCACCCCTTGCATCGCCAGATCGCGCAGTGCCGCGATTCCGTTGATGCCGCCACCGATGACCAGCACATCGGCGTACGGGCGGGCCGCGAGCTGCGCGAACCCCTCGCGCTGAAGTGTGCCGGTCCCCTGCATCCGCGTGCCCTCCCTGGTATCCAGGCTATGTCCCCCTTACGGGCACGGGCCGTATTCATGCCCGTCGGGTGTGTGCACCGCGGCGCACCCGCCCGGGGATGATCCGCGCCGCCGGGCGCCCGCTAGACTCGTAGCAGTACAACGTGCTCCGGGGTCGGTGTGAATCCGAACCGGCGGTGACAGTCCGCGAACCGCGGCCCGCATCTGGGATGGGGGCCCGGCCGATCCGGTGGAATTCCGGGACCGACGGTGAAGTGATGGTCCACCATCACAAGTCCGGATGGGAGGCAGCACGCGCAGCGCCGTGGGCGCTGCCGCCGCCCGTCGCCTGGAGTGCCCGAAGGCCAGGAGAGTGGATGTCGGCGAGTGCGATCGAGCAGGACGCGATGCGTCGTGCGCTCGAGCTCGCCCGGCGCGGACCGCGCGGGCTGAACCCGCAGGTCGGCGCGGTCATCCTCTCCCCCGCCGGCGAGATCATCGCCGAGGGCTGGCATCGCGGCGCCGGCACCGCGCACGCCGAGGTGGACGCGCTGTCGAAGCTGCCCGGCGACCAGGCCCGCGGCGCCACGGCGGTGGTCACCCTCGAGCCGTGCAACCACACCGGCCGCACCGGCCCGTGCGCGGTCGCCCTGATCGAAGCCGGAGTCTCCCGCGTCGTCTACGGCATCGACGACCGCGGCGTGCGCTCGGCCGGCGGCGCCGACCACCTGCGCTCGGCCGGCGTCTCGGTCACCGGCGGCGTGCTCGCCGACCGCGTGCGCCTGCTCGTGCACGACTGGCTCGTCGTGCAGCGGCTGGGCCGCCCGCACATCAGCGTCAAGTGGGCGCAGAGCCTGGACGGCCGGGCTGCCGCCGCCGACGGCACCAGCCAGTGGATCACCGGCGCCGTCGCCCGCGCCGACGTGCACCGCCGCCGCGCCGGTGCCGACGCCATCGTCGCGGGCACCGGCACCGTGCTCGCCGACGACCCGGCCCTGACCGCGCGCACCGCAGACGGCACGCTGTACCCGCACCAGCCGGTGCCGGTCATCCTCGGCGTCCGCCCCGTCCCAGCCGGCGCCGCCGTGCGCCGCCACCCGCACGAGGCGCTGTTCTTCGACGGGCGCGATCTGCCGGCGCTCCTGGAGGATCTGCGCGTCCGCGGCATCCAGCGCGTGTTCATCGAGGGCGGCCCCACGATCGCCAGCGCGTTCATCCGCGCGGGTCTGTACGACCAGATCCTCGCCTACATCGCCCCGGTGCTGCTGGGCGGCGCCCGGCTCGCGCTGGCCGACCTGGGCGTGCCGACCATCGGCGCCGCACGGCGCCTGGCGGTGGCATCCGTCGACACTCTCGGCGACGATCTGCTGATCGTCGCCACCCCGTCCGAAGGAGACCTCTAGTGTTCACCGGAATCATCGAAGAGCTCGGCAGCATCACCGCCGTGGCGCCCTCGGGCGACGGCGTGCGGCTGACCGTGCGCGCGCCGACGGCGGTGTCGGATGCCGCGCACGGCGACTCGATCGCGGTCAGCGGCGTGTGCCTGACGGTCGTCGACCAGGGCGCGGACTGGTTCACCGCCGACGTGATGGCCCAGACCTTGCGGATGTCGACGCTCGACGACGCGGTCGCCGGCCGCCGGGTGAACCTCGAGCGGGCGATGGCCGCCGGCGACCGGCTGGGCGGCCACATCGTGCAGGGGCACATCGACGCCACCGGCACGGTCGCGGCGGTCCGCCCCGGCGACCAGTGGCGGGTGCTGCGCATCGGGCTGCCTGCACCACTGGCCGACCTCGTCGTCGACAAGGGCTCGATCGCCGTGGACGGCGTCTCGCTCACCGTCAGCGCCGTCAGCGCCCCCGAGGCCGCCGAGCCATGGTTCGAGGTGTCGCTGATCCCCGAGACCCTGGCCGCGACGACCCTGGGCGAACGCGCTGCCGGCGACCGCGTGAACCTGGAGACCGACATCCTCGCCCGCCATGTGCGGCGCATGCTCGCATTCACCTCGGCATCCGGCACTCCGGCCGGACACGATTCGAACGAAGGGGGCTCCCGATGAGCCTGGCCACCATCCCCGAAGCACTGGAGAGCCTGCGCGCAGGCCGCCCGGTCCTCGTCGCCGACGACGAGAACCGCGAGAACGAGGGTGACGTCATCCTGTCGGCACAGCTGGCCACGCCGGAATGGCTGGCGTGGACGATCCGCTACTCCAGCGGATACCTGTGCGCGCCGATGCCGGCCGAGTGGGCCGACCGGCTGGACCTGCCGCCGATGGTCGCGCGCAACGAGGACTCGCGCGGCACCGCGTACACCGTGAGTGTGGATGCCGCCGACCGCGTCTCGACCGGGATCAGCGCCACCGACCGCGCCCACACGCTGAACGTGCTGGCCGACCCCGATTCCACGCCCAGCTCGGTGATCCGCCCCGGGCACGTGCTGCCGCTGCGCGCCGTGGACGGCGGTGTGCGCGAGCGCAGCGGCCACACCGAGGCCGCCGTCGAGCTGACCCGGCTCGCGGGCCTGTCGCCGGTGGGCGCCATCGCCGAGGTCGTCGCCGAGGACGGCAGCATGATGCGGCTGCCGGGGCTGATCGAGATGGGCGAGCGCTACGGCGTACCGGTCATCACGATCGAGTCGCTGATCGCCTACCTGGACGAGCACGACCCGCGCCCGGCGGCGCCGGTGCACAAGCGCCGGGTCAGCCTGCGGGCCGAAGCCCACGTGCCCACCTCGCACGGCACCTTCCGATTCCTGGTCTACAAGGACCGGATCACCGGCACCGACCACCTCGCCGTCGTCTCGGGCACTCTCTCCGACGACGCGCCGCTGGTGCGGGTGCACTCGGAGTGCCTGACCGGCGAGGCGTTCGGGTCGCAGAAGTGCGAGTGCGGGCCGCAGCTGCGCGCGTCGCTGGACCTGATCGGCCGCGATGGCGGCGTCGTCGTGTACATGCGCGGGCACGAGGGCCGCGGGATCGGCCTGCTCAACAAGCTGCGGGCGTACAGCTTGCAGGAGGAGGGCCTGGACACCGTCGACGCGAACCTGGCACTGGGCCTGCCGGCCGACGCCCGCGATTATGCGGCGGCAGCGGGCATCCTCGCCGACCTCGGCGTGCAGCGGGTGCGGCTGCTGACCAACAACACCGACAAGGTGACGCAGCTGCGTGAGTTGGGCCTGGACATCGCCGAGCAGGTGCCGCTGCTGGTGGGCGTCGGGCCGAACAACCACCAGTACCTCGAGACCAAGCGCGACCGGATGGGTCACATCATCGACGCCGACGACCTCGCCGACGCGCTCGAGCAGATGCACGAGGCTGGCCATGACGGCGCCCTCCACCACAGCGACGTGCCCGAGGGCGACGTGCCGGCTGCGGGGGCGACGGCGTGAGCAAGGAAGGGGCGCCGCAGGCGCAGGAGTTGGACGGCCGGGGCCTTCGCGTGGTCGTGGTGGCCGCGACCTGGCACGAGAAGATCATGGCGGGGCTCGTCGCCGGCGCGCAGCGCACGCTGGACGCTTCCGGCGCCGCCTATCGCGTGGCGCGGGTGCCCGGCTCGTTCGAGCTGGCCACGGCCGCTCAGGCGGCCTTCGCCGGCGGCGCCGATGCCGTGGTGGCCCTGGGTGTGATCATCCGCGGTGGCACGCCGCACTTCGAATACGTCTCGGCCGCGACCACCGACGGCCTGAACCGGGTGGCGCTGGATGTCGGCAAGCCGGTGGGGTTCGGAGTGCTGACCCTGGATGACGAGGAGCAGGGCCTGGATCGGGCCGGGTTCCCCGGTTCGCAGGAGGACAAGGGCGCCGAGGCCGTCGATGCCGCGCTGCGGATGGTCGCCATCCTGCGCGACCTGCGCGGCTGAGACCCCCGCGGACCGGTCTCAGGGGCGCCAGATCATCAGCACGACCGTGGCCACCAGCAGCAGGGAGGCCACGCCGCTGCTGCCGACGATCGCACCGTAGCCGGCAGGCTTGTCGCCCGCCGGGGTGTCTGCGGCCAGGTCCGCGGCCTTGTGCATCTGCGGCACGATGACGATGACGCTGAGCAGGAATGCGATCGCGTAGGTGATCATGGCGCTCAGGATCCAGCCCGTCGTGAATGCGGCGCCGGCGTTCTTGCCGAGGACGCCGAAGCCGAGCACGAAGGTGATCAGCGACAGCCAGGAGAAGACCGCTGTCGAGCGCGCCAGGGTGCGCGCCTGTGCGGCGTTTCCGGAGCGGAGGGCGCGTAGGCCGGTCATCGGGATGATCGCCATCGGGCCGACGATGAAGACGGCGGTGGCGACGTGCAGAATGCTCAGCAAGGTGCTCATGCTCAAAGCTTACGTCACACTGAAGGTTTCACTGAATCGTGCCGGTCCGCCGGGGAATCGGTCAGTCCAGGAACAGGGCGCGCAGGCGCTTGGTGGTGAACACGAGGCCGACCACGATCATCACGACATAGTAGACGATGTGCCAGAGCATCGCGCCGCTGAACGCGCCGGTGGTCAGCGCCCGGATCAGTTCGACGCCGTGCCAGAGCGGAAAGGCCATCACGACGCCCTGGATCCACTGCGGATAGATCGAGATCGGGTACAGCGTCGCCGAGAACAGGAACATCGGCAGCAGCACGAGGTTGATCCAGTCCATGTGCTGGAAGGTCTTCATGTAGCTGGTGACCGCCATGCCCAGGCTCGCGAATCCGAACGCCACCAGCAGTGCCCCCGGGATCGCCAGAATGGCCGTCGGTGCCAGGTTCAGCCCGAACGCCTGCATGATGATCATGAACCCGCACGCGTACAGCAGCCCGCGCAGCAGCGCGTACAGAATCTCGCCGAAGGCGACATCCAGCGGCCCCAGCGAGGTGGCCAGCATCCCCTCATAGAGCTTGCCGTAGTTCAGCTTGAAGAACACGTTCCACGTCGAATCGTAGATGGCCCCGTTCATCGCCGACACGGCCAGCAGCGCCGGCGCGATGTATGCCGCATACGACACCGATCCGCCGCCGGGCACCTGCACCGTGCCGATGAACGTGCCCAGGCCGAGCCCCATCGAAGCCAGATAGAACACCGGCTCGAAGAAGCCGGAGAGGATGACGACCCAGCTCGAGGAGCGCGCCGCGATCAGGCCCCGCTGCACGACCGCTCCGGGATTGCCCGCCCACAGCGCGCGCACACCGCCGCGGTGCGGATGCACCTGCGGCCGATCGCTCACCAGCTGGGTCATTTCGCCAGCCTCCGCGTGAACGCGCGCCGCGCCAGCAGGTAGCCGCCGATCGACAGCAGCAGCAGGTAGGCCAGGTGCACGCACAGCATCACGACATCGACCGGGCCGCCGAAGGTCGCCATCCGCCCCAGCTCGGTCGCGTGCCACAGCGGCGAGACCCACCCGATCGGCTGCAGCCACAGCGGCAGCACCGTCAGCGGGTAGAACGTGCCCGAGAACAGGAACATCGGCATGAACACGAACCGCTGCACCAGGGCGAACTGCCCCTTGTCGTCTTCGATGGATGCCGCATATGCCATCAGCGGCATCCCGAACGACCAGCCCGCGAGCAGGCCGACCGCGATCGCGATCCAGCCGGTCTGCGGTGCCGGCACGGTCACCAGCGGGAACACGGCCCCGAACGCCCAGATGAACAGGTAGTACGCGGCGCCGGCGAACAGCATCCGGGCACTCGCGGCCACCGCCACGCCGTGGGCGATCTGCGGGGACGACAGCGCCGACGCGTTGAATCCGTAGAAGTACCGTCGCCATTTGAAGCCGGCCAGCACCGGGTAGGTGAACTCCTCGGATGCCACCGAGATCGTCGCCGTCATCAGCAGTGCGGGCGCGACGAATACGAGGTACGAGACCGAACCGCCGTCGCCGGCGGGGATGTCCTGCGAGATCAGCGCTGCCAGTCCGACGGCCAGGCCGAACAGGTACACCAGCGGCTGGCCGAGCGCACCGACCACGATCGTCCAGCCGTAGGCGCGCATCGCGCGCAGCATGTGCTCGGTGGCGTACCACGAGCCGAATCGGCGCGGCCGGCGTCCGCCGGCCATCGCCTCGGCGCGCAGCTGGTCCAGCGAAGGATGTGCCTGGGTGGGGTCGGGGTGAACGTCGGTCATTCGATCAACGACCGTCCGGTCAGGCGCAGGAACACGTCCTCCAGACTCGAGCGGCGCACCAGGCTGGTCAGCGGCTTCAGCCCCTGCTGCGTCACGCGGTCCAGAGCCGCCTCGCCGTCGTGCGCGTAGATCAGGATGCGATCGGGCAGCGTCTCGATGCGATCGCCGATGCCCGCCAGAAGCGGTGCGACCTCGCTGTTATGCGTCGACCCGAACCGCACCTCGAGCACCTCGCGGCTGGAGTGCTCGCGGATCAGCGACGACGGCGTGCCCTCCGCCATGATCCGCCCGTTGTCGACCACGATCAGCCGGTCGCACAGCTGCTCGGCCTCGTCCATGTAGTGCGTGGTCAGCACCAGGGTCGTGCCCCGCTCCTTGAGCCGGAACAGGCGGTCCCAGAGAATGTGCCGCGCCTGCGGATCGAGCCCCGTGGTCGGCTCGTCCAGCAGCAGGATCCGCGGGTCGTTGATCAGGCCCCGCGCGATGGTCAGGCGCCGCTTCATGCCGCCGGAGAGCTGGTCGACCTTGTGGCCGGCCCGATCCTCGAGCTGTGCGAACGCGAGCAGCTCGTCGGCCTTCTGCCGGCACACCTTGCCGGGCAGCCCGAAGTACCGCCCGTACACGTACAGGTTCTCGCGCGCATTCAGCTCGCCGTCGAGGTTGTCCTGCTGCGGCACGACGCCCAGTCGGGAGCGGATCTCCGGTCCGTACCGGTCGGGGTCGAGCCCCAGTATCTCCAGGTCGCCGGAGGTGCGAGTGGACACCGCGCCGACCATCTTCATCGTCGTGGACTTGCCCGCGCCGTTCGGGCCGAGCAACCCGAACGACTCGCCGGGCGCGACCTCGAAGCTCAGTCCGTCCACGGCGAGGAAGTCCGGCTTTCCCTTGACTTTGTACGCCTTGACGAGGTTCGCTGCACGGATGACGGGGGCGGGCACCGATCAACCCTACCCAAGGGCGGCGACACGGGCGTATGTCGGCGGATGACGACGCCGGTGAGGCCGGCCGCTGCGGCTGTTTACGATCGGGGCATGAGCACACCTCCCTTCCGCGCCGACATCGTCGGCAGCTTCCTGCGCCCCGCCTCCCTCGCCGCTGCCCGCCGCGGCCATGCCGACGGCCGGCTCGATGATGCCGGCCTGCGGGAAGTCGAGGATGCCGCCGTCGCCGACCTGGTGCGCAAGGAGTCCGACGCCGGCCTGCGGCTGGCCACCGACGGCGAGTTCCGTCGCTCGTGGTGGCATTTCGACTTCTTCGGGCTCCTCGGCGGCGTCGACATCGTCGAACTGGACCACGGCATCCAGTTCCAGGGCGTGCAGACCAAATCCCGGGGCGTGGAGGTCTCCGGCCCGATCCGGTTCGACGGGCAGCATCCGTTCCTGGACCACTTCCGCTTCGTGCAGGATGCCGCAGCGCCCGGCATCACGCCGAAGTTCAGCATCCCCTCGCCGACCGTGCTCGACTTCCGTCTCGAGCCCGGGCACATCGCCGGCTACGACGGGCGCGAGGCGATCGTCGACGACCTGGTGCAGGCCTACCGTGACGCGATCGCCGCGTTCTACGCCGCCGGCGCGCGCTACCTGCAGCTGGATGACACCGCATGGGCGTACCTGTGCTCCGAGGTCGAACTCGCCAAGGCGCGCGAGCGCGGCATCGACACCGACGGCATCGCCGAGCGCTACGCCGACATCCTCAACCGGGTGCTGGCCGGCAAGCCGGACGACCTGACGGTGACCACGCACGTGTGCCGCGGCAACTTCCGCTCCACCTGGATCTCGTCCGGCGGGTACGAGCCGGTGGCCGAGCAGCTGCTGGATGTCGTGGCCTACGACGGCTACTTCCTGGAGTACGACAGTGATCGCGCCGGCGGGTTCGAGCCGCTGCGCTTCCTGCCCCCGGGCGACAAGACCGTCGTGCTGGGCCTGGTGACCACCAAGAGCGGACAGTTGGAGGACCCGTCCGACGTGAAGCGCCGCATCGATGAGGCCTCCGCGTTCGCGCCGCTGGAGCAGCTCGCCCTCAGCCCGCAGTGCGGATTCGCCTCGACCGAGGAGGGCAACGCGCTGTCCGAGGACGAGCAGTGGGCCAAGATCCGCTCGGTGGTGGAGATCGCCGCCGATGTCTGGCGCTGACCGTCCGCCGCCAGGTTGCATCCGGCGACCGGGCAAGGCCAGGATGAGGGAGTATGACGCAGGATCACAGCGACCGGAACACCGAATACGACCCCAGTGAGCTCAAGCGGGTCTTCGAGGCGAACTTCACCTGGGCGGCGGCATTCGCCCGCAACACCCATCGCTACGCGCACCGACGCGCGCTGACCGACCCGTCCTCGGGCCGCACCTGGACGTATGCGGAGCTGGGCCTGGTCACCGGCCGGCTGGTCGCAGGGCTGCGGGCGCGCGAGGTGGGCGTGGGCGACATCGTCTGCTATCAGCTGAAGAACACTCCCGAGTTCGCGTTCCTGTACATCGCCGCGCAGGGCCTGCGGGCGGTCAGCTCGCCGATGAACTTCCGGCTGGCGCCGGCCGAGACCGCGCACATCCTCGATCAGGTCACGCCGACCGTGTTCGTCTACGACGGGGCGGATGCCGACAACGTCGCCACCGCGCTGCAGCTGGCCACGCACCAGCCGCGCATCCTCGCCGCCGTCGGCGGCGACCTGCTGCCGGGCGCCATCCGGTTCGACGATCTGCTGGCCGAGGAGGCACCGACCTATCGCGCGCCGGACGGGGCGAGCACGTGGGACGAGACATCCCGGCTCTACACCTCGGGCACCACCGGCATGCCCAAGGCGGTGCCGCTGACCAGCCTGAACGAGATGCTCACGGCGCACGACGTGACGATGCACTTCCCGCTCGGACCGAGCGACAAGACGATGAACATGTCGCCGTGGTTCCACCGCGGCGGCAACTACTGCGCGGGCCCGAACACGGCGTTCTTCGTGGGCGCCGAGGTGGTCACGCTGCCGCAGTTCGACGCCGACGTGGTGCTCGACTCAGTCGAGGAATACCACCTCACGTATGTGATCGGTGCGCCGACGAACCTGGAGCGGCTCGCCGAGACGCAGGAGGCGCACCCGCGCGACCTGTCGAGCCTGCGCGGCATGGTCACGATGGGCGCCCCGCTCAGCGAGGAGGCCGCACTGCGCTACCAGCGCGTGCTGACCCCGCGCATCGCGAACGGCTACGGCACCACCGAAGCGTTCTGGAACACCTATCTGCGCCCCGACGACCTGCCCGCCGCCGCGGGCGCCGCCGGCCGCGCGTGTCTGGACGACGACGTCGCCGTCGTGAAGGTGCAGGCCGGCCGCATCTCGGGCCCGGACGAGCACGCCAAGAAGGACGGGCAGGAGATCGGCGAGGTCATCATGCGGTCGGTCAAGTCCGGCTACGCGTACCTCGGCAATCCGACCGAGCAGGCCGAGAAGTTCCGTGACGGCTGGGTGTACCCCGGCGACCTGGCCACGTGGGACGAGGACGAGATCGTCACCGTCGTCGGCCGCAAGGACGACATGATCATCTCCGGCGGTGAGAACGTGCACCCCGTCCAGGTCGAAGAGGTCCTGGCGGGCCACGACGAGGTCGCCGATTCGATCGTGGTCGGCCTGCCCGACCCGCAGTGGGGTGAGCTGGTGGTCGCGTACGTGCAGCTGCGCGACGGCGGCGGGGCGGATGCCACGGCCACGGCCCGCGAGCTCGATGCGCATCTGCGCGCGAGCGTCAAGCTGGCCGACTACAAGCGGCCGCGCCGGTACACCTTCGTCACCGAGCTGCCCTACACCGCGACTGGCAAGAAGCAGCACTTCAAGCTGAAGGAGCAGGCCCCGGCCGACGCCGAGGCCGGCCGCTTCGTCGCCCCGTAGCGGCGGTTCTGCACTCACGGCCGAACGCTCGACTGTCTCGAGCGCCGGTTCAGTCGGCGCGATTTACCGGCCGCCCGCGGCAAAACCGTAAAACGCGACGACTGAATTCTGCGACGCGAGCGGTCCCGATCGCTGCGATCAGTGACCGGCGAGGGCCTGCCGGTCGATCTCCTCCTGGTTCTCGACGTACGGCGTGCCGTGCGTGTGGAAGGTGGCGACGGTCTTCATGCCCCACGCCTGACCCTTGGCGCGCTCGGCGGCGCTCCACTGCACGACCGGCCAGTCCGGGTCCAGCAGCAGCCGGGCCTGCGCATTGGCGAACTCGATGCGGTTGCCGCCGGGCTCCCAGACGTACAGGAAGAAGGTCTGGTTGATCGCGTGCTTGTACGGCCCGTACTCGATGTAGATGCCGTTCTCGAGGCAGATGTCGGCGGCCTTGAGAACGTCCTCCCGCGAGTCGGGTGCGAACGCGAAGTGGTGGAAGCGCCCGCGCTCCTTCGTCCAGTCCTCGGAGTAGACCACGTCGTACGACTTCTGGTGGAAGCGGAACCAGCGTGCGGCGTAGTGACCGTCGTCCATCCGCACCCGCTCCGACTCGCGGGAGCGCATCACGTTCTGCCAGAAGTCTCCGGCGGCGTCCACGTCGGCGGCCAGGTAGTTGATGTGATCGAGCCGGCGCGCGTTGATGCCGCGCCCCGGGTAGGCCGACGCCTGGTTCTTCAGCGCCGGGCGGTCCTCGTCGTCGGGCACATAGTGCTCGGTGTCGTAGTAGATCGCCATCAGATGCCCGTCCGGGTCCTCGAACTCGAACGAGCGGCCCACGCCCACCTCGGGGTCGTGCCACTCGTGGCCGAGGCCGGCTGCCTCGATGGCGGCGACCCGCCGGTCGAGGGCCTCCTGACTGGTGGCGCGGAACAGCGTGCGCCCGACGCCGTTGGTGTCGGAGGCGGTCAGCTTCAGCGAGTATCGCTGGTATTCGTCCCAGGTGCGCAGGTACGCCGAGTCGCCGATCCGCTCGACCTCGCGCATCGCGCAGATGTCGCGGAAGAAGTGCAGGCTCTCTTCGAACTTGGGGGTGAACAGCTCGATGGCACCCAGGTGGGCGAGATCGAAGTTCTCCATGTCGGCCATTTCCGGTCCTCTCTGACGGGGCTTACAGGCGGGGTCGCGGGAATACGACCCCGTCGAAGATCTTGCGGGCGGTGCGCAGCGAGCGGGATGCCGCGTGCCACACCCCATCCTCGTCCTGCGTGACCTGCACGTGGGCGGGGAACGTGCCGGACGGATGCTCGAGGCCGTGCACATCGCCCTCGGGCAGGTGCGCGAGGTCGTGTCCGACGGCACCGGGGATCCGGATGCCGGCGGCCACCGAGGCCGCCATCAGAACGCCGATCGCGGTGTGCACGCGGGAGGGGATGAACGCCCGTGTGCCGATCGCACCGCCGGCACGCGGCGCCGACAGCAGGAACATCTTCGGCACCGTCTGGGCGGTCACATCCCCCAACCCGAACAGCGGGCCGGCCTGTCGGCGGATGGACTCGACCTGCTCGCGCAGCGCAGCGTCCGCCTCCAGCTCGGTGGCGGCCTCGGTGCCGGTCACGCCGAACTCGGCGGCATCCATGAGCACCACCGCCATGCCGTTGTCGACCAGCGTGACACGGTGCCCGTCGATCTCATCGCTGACGTTGCCGGTGGGCAGCAGCGGCTTGTCGCCGCCGGACAGCTCCAGGTCTATCGGGCACGCCGTGCCCGGCACACCGTCGATCTGCGCGTCGCCGTCGTAGTCGGGCAGGCCGCCGGCGACGGCGAAGGTCGCGGTGGCGACGTCGCCGGTGTTGCGCAGCCGGATGCGCACCGTGGTGGCGGGTTCGGTCGGGGCGATCAGTCCGCGCTCGAGCGCGAACGGGCCGATGCCGGCGAGCAGATTGCCGCAGGTCTGCCGGTCGCTGACGATGGGCTGGTCGACGCCGACCTGCAGGAACAGGTAGTCCAGGTCGATGCCCTCCTCGGCCGAGGGCGACACGATCGCGACCTTGCTGGTCAGCGGGTGCGCGCCGCCGAGCCCGTCGATCTGCGTCTTGTCGGGGCTGCCCATGATCCGCAGCATCAGCTCGTCGCGCACGGCCGGATCGGCGGGCACGTCGGCGGCGAGGAAATACGCCCCCTTCGAGGTGCCGCCGCGCATCAGCATGCAGCGGATCCCGTCAGCGGGCATCGTACTCCTGCTGCGTCAGATAGCTCACGCCGAGATCGGCCAGCAGCGTGCGCAGGCCCTTGCGGTCCAGACTCAGGTCGCCCCCCTGGTAGGCGGCGCGGTCGGCGGCCTCCTTGGCCACTCGCGCCCGGGCTGCCGCGAGGGCCGCTGCCGCATCCTGCCGCGGCACGCACAGCACGCCGTCGTCGTCGGCGACGATCACGTCGCCCGGGTGCACGATCGCCCCGCCGACGACGATCGGCACGTTCACCGATCCGCCGGTGGCTTTCACGGTGCCCTGCGCGTTGACGGCGGCCGACCAGACCGGAAAGCCCATCGCGCGCAGCTCGAGAAGATCGCGCACACCCGTCGTGGTGACCAGGCCCCGCACCCCGCGGGCGGTCAGCGCTGTGGCGAACAGCTCGCCGAACGCACCGTCGGGCGACGGCGAGGTGGTGGTCACGACGAGGATGTCACCGGCCTGGCACTGCTCGACGGCGGCGTGGATCATCAGGTTGTCGCCGGGCCAGCTCAGCACCGTCACTGCGGTGCCGGCGACGCGGGTGCCGTTCTGGATCGGGCGCACCCCGGCGCCGACCAGCCCGACCCGACCCATCGCCTCGTGCACCGTCGCGACACCCTCGGCGGCGAGCGCGTCGACGGCCCCGGCGTCCGCCCGGGCGATGTCGGTGACGATCACGCCGCTCATTCGAGGACTCCGGTCACCTGCGGGTAGTAGCGCACGTACGCCTCGCCCATCGTCTCGTGCGGCAGGCCGAGGTTGGGGCCCGCGTTGCGCCGCACCTGCACGCCGCGGCGCACCGCCAGGTCGGTGTAGTACGACCACATGTGCTTCTGCGCGGGCAGGCACTCCATCGCGGCGCGCTTGTGCGGGAAGGCGTCGGTGATGTCCAGCAGCACGTTCGGGCGGAAGTCGCACTGCTCGCCCTGATGCGGCTCGAAGAAGAACACCGGCGGGGCGCCGATGATCTCGTCGGTCGTCGGGAACGAGCCGTCGGCGCCCGCCACCCCGATCGCCTGCGCCAGCACCCGCGCCTGCAGCGCCATCCGCGCCGCGGCCGGGTGGTCGCCGTTGTACGGGTCGGTCAGGGTGTGCGTGAGCACGACGGTGGGCTGGGTCCGCCGGTAGACGTCGACGAGTCGTGCCACGGCCTCGGGGCTCTCGCGCAGCGGGTAGTCGCCGAGGTCGAGGAACTCGATGTCGGCGCCGAGCGCCGCCGCCGCCGCCTCGGCCTCGGCGCGGCGCAGCGCCTTGATCTCGTCCAGGCTCTTGCCCGCAAGCCACTGGCTGGCCGATTCGCCGCGTTCACCGAAGGACAGGCACACGACGGTGGCACGCTCGCCGCGCAGGACGGCCGCGGCGATCGCCCCCCCGGCACGCCATACGAAATCGCCGGCGTGGGCGCTGATGACCAGCAGAGACGGGGTGGCAGCCATGGAACTCCTCGAGCTGTGCGGACGCCGCGCATTGACGCACGGTCACTGCCAGATAAGCACAGCCCGCACTATTGGTCAAGATTTTGGTTACAATCTTGGCGGCCGAGTATCACTACGGCCATTGCCTATGGACATAGTGAAAAAATGTCCGTAGCATCGGCAACGGACGCGCCCGGTCGTCCGACAACGAGGTCGAGGGAGCTAGACATGGCCGCAAATCTTCAGGAACTGCTCGACGAGCAGGACAACATCGTCCAGATGCTGCGCAATTCGCAGCTGGGCGCCTACATCTATCCCGTGGTGCCGGCGGAGTTCACCAACTGGCGCCGCGAGCAGAAGGCGTGGCGCAACACGGCGGTGCTCTACGACCAGACCCACCACATGGTCAACTTCTTCATGTCCGGCCCGGGCGCGCTGAAGCTGCTCTCGGACACCGGCATCAACTCGTTCGCCAACTTCCCGGTCGACACCGCCAAGCAGTTCGTGCCGACCGCGTCAAACGGCGGCGTCATCGGCGACGGCATCCTGTTCCACGAGGCCGAGGACGAATACGTCTACGTCGGCCGCAACCCCGGGGCGAACTGGCTGCAGTACCACGCCGAAACCGGCGGATACGACGTTCAGACCCGCTACGACGACCGGTCCTCCTCGCGCCCCTACGGCAACGCCGTGCACCGCGACTACTACCGGTTCCAGATCCAGGGACCGGCAGCGTGGCAGGTCATCGAGAAGCTCGCCGGCGGCACCGTCGAGCAGGTCAAATTCTTCCGGATGGGGCACATGAGAATCGCCGGCTCCCAGGTGCGCACGCTGCGGCACGGCATGGCCGGCCAGCCGGGCCTGGAGCTGTGGGGTCCGTACGCCGAGCACGGCAAGATCCGGGATGCGATCCTGGAGGCCGGCCGCGAGTTCGGGATGGAGCCGTGCGGATCGCGCGCCTACTCGTCGAACACGCTGGAGTCGGGCTGGATCCCCTCTCCGCTGCCGGCGATCTACACCGGCGGCGACATCGAGCGCGGCTTCCGCCAGTGGCTGCCTGCCGACAGCTACGAGGCGATCAACGCGATCGACGGATCGTTCGTCTCGGACAGCATCGACGACTACTACCTGAACCCGTGGGAGCTCGGGTACGGCTCGTTCGTGAAGTTCGACCACGACTTCATCGGCCGCGATGTGCTGGAGAAGATCGACCCGACCACACAGCGCCGCAAGGTCACGCTGGCCTGGAACGACGAGGACCTCGGCAAGATCCTGACCTCGGTGCTCGACCGCGACGGCCTCGGCTACCAGTTCTTCGACCTGCCGAACGCGAACTACGGGTCGAGCAACTTCGACTCCGTCGTCGACGCCGACGGGACGAACGTCGGCCTGTCGATGTTCACCGGCATCACCGCGAACGAGAAGCGCGGCCTGTCGCTGGCCACCGTCGACCACGACGTGCCGCTGGGCGCCGAGGTGCGGGTGCTGTGGGGCGAGAACCCCAACACCGCCAAGAGCACCGTCGAGCCGCACGAGCAGGTCGCCGTGCGCGCCGTGGTCAGCCCGGTGCCGTACGCCGAGACGGCCCGCACCGAGTACCACGGCGGCTGGCGCACCACCGGCGCGCTGTAGGCCGGATGCGATGAATGGGAGAAGGGCGGATGCCGCGGCATCCGCCCTTCTCCCCTGCGCGTCGCGACGATCAGGACGCGCCGCCGTGCTCCGGTGCCGCCGGCGGATCGATCGCGATGGTCACCGACTTCATGCGCGTGTACGACTCCAGCGCCTCCGGACCGTTCTCCCGGCCCCAACCCGAGGCCTTGACACCCCCGAACGGCACGGCCGCATCGAGCATCGCCCACCCGTTGACCCAGATGATGCCGGCGTGCAGCGCGTTCGCGACACGATGTGCGCGACTGATGTCGGTCGTCTGGATGCCGGCGGCCAGACCGTAGTCCGTGCTGTTGGCCAGCGCGATCGCTTCGGACTCCGTGTCGAACGGCTGCACGGTCAGCACCGGGCCGAACACCTCCTCCTGGATGGCGTCGGCGTCGTTGCCGAGCCCCGCGATGACGGTGGGCGCGTAGTAGAAGCCGCCGTCGAGATCGATGCGTTCGCCGCCGGTGGCAACGGTTCCGCCGGCGGCGACGGCATCGCCCACCATCGCTTCGACGCGCTCCAGCTGTGCGGCGCTGACCAACGGCCCGATCACCGTTGCGTCGTCACTGGGGCGGCCGAGCGGCACGTGCGTGACGGCGTCGGCGAGGATGCCCACGACCGTCTCGTAGATCGGGCGCTCGACCAGCAGTCGGGGCGCTGCCATGCAGAACTGACCCGTGTTGAAGACGAAGCTGTTGATCACGGTGCCGATGACCTTGTCGAGGTCGGCGTCGGCGAACACGATGTTCGCGGCATTGCCGCCGAGCTCGGCCGCAACCGGCTTGAGGAGCCTTCCGGCGACCGACGCCACCTCGCGCCCGACCTTCGTGGACCCGGTGAACGCGATCATGTCGACGCCGGGGTGGCGCACCAGCGCCTCGCCGAGGTCGGATCCGCCCCCGGTGATGAGGTTGTAGACACCATCGGGCACCCCGGCGTCGGCGAGGATCTCGGACATCAGGATCGCGCTGAGCGGCGTCAGCGGAGAGGGCTTGTGGACGATCGTGTTCCCCACCGCGAGCGCCGGCGCGATCTTGGAGCTCGACAGGATCAACGGGAAGTTGAAGGGGCTGATCGCACCGACGACGCCTCGCGGCTCGCGACGCGTGTAGGCGAACGCCGGCAGCGGCGTGTCGCGCACCGAGCCGTCGATGTGCGGCGCCAGCGTGCCGTAGTACTCGAACAGGTCCGCCGAGTTGGGCACGTCGATCATGCGGGTGAAGAGAATCGGCTTGCCCACATCCAGGCTCTCGGCCTGCGCGAGATCCTCCAGCCGCTCCCGCATGAGGGAGGCGACGCGCAGCAGCACCCGGGAGCGCTGCCGGCCGGACAGCCCCGACCAGCGGCCGTCATCGAAGGCCGCACGCGCTGCGGCAATAGCCGCGTCGACATCGCTGATGGAGGCAGCGGCGACCTCGCCGACGCGTCGTCCGGTCGATGGGTCGATCACCTCGAGCCGGCCGCCCTCTGCCGGTGCGACCCAGCGCCCCCCGATGAACAATTCGGTGCGGAAGGCCCGTGCGTCCGTGGCGATCTCGGCGTCGGTACTCGACATTTTCTCTCCTTCGAGAAGTGGCTCAGACACGGCGACCGCCGACGGGTCGGCGGCGCTCGTCGCGAGCGGTGCGTTCGCACGGAGCGGTTGTGGGCAGTTTAGCCAGTGGGACAGGTGTCGGGGGCGGGGTTCCGGGCAGGCCGCCGACGCGGCCCCATCGACAAGCCCGATGGCGTGATCGATCCGGCCCCGTTGTGACGGCGCGACGCTCCGCGTACCGTGAGCAGCACGGGGCCGGCACCCGGCACCACAGAGTTGTGAGGGAAGTTCGATCATGGGCAAGTTCATCATCCAGCCGCACGGCCGGTTGCAGGAGTGGGTCGCCGAGGAGCACGGCTATTTCACCGATGAGGGCCTCGACTACGAATTCGCCGAGGAGTGGTTCGCCGGTGCCTCCCGGACCACGTCGACGGTGCAGGCCGCCGACAGCGCACCCGCGGAGTTCAAGAGCGGCGCGCTGGAGGACATGGAGCAGGGTCGCGCCTGCGACGTCTCGGGCGCCTGCCACTGGGCCGTGAACGAGGCGGCCAGTCACCAGTCAGCCGGAAAGCTGTGGGCATCGGCGTACTCGGTGTCTCCGGCGGGGATCTTCGTCGCCGGAGACTCGGACCTGCGCTCTCCTGAGGACCTGGCCGGCGTGCCGGTCGCGGTCGGCTATCACTCGGGCAGCCACTACTCGGCGATCCAGGGGCTGTCCAGCTTCTTGGAGCGCGACCAGGTCGCCACGACCTTCGCCGGGTTCCCGTACGACCGGGTGCGGCTGATGATGCGGGGCGAGGTGGCGGCGGCCAACGTGTTCGGACCGCAGTACTACCTGCTCGAGCAGCTCGGCTTCCGCAAGCTCGTCGATACGAGCTTCATGATGGGCTTCTTCGTCTCCGACAAGGCCGACCACGCCGACACGCAGGCATACTTCCGCGCGCTCGAGCGGGCGCAGCGCGACATCGACCTGGAGCAGGAGCGGTACCGCAAGTACTGGCTCAAGGAGATGCCGGAAGACCTCGCCCAGATCGCCGACGTGCGTCGGTTCGGTCCCGGTGAGCGCATCGTGTTCCAGACTTACACGCAGGAGATGTACGACGCGACGCAGCGCTGGATGAAGAGCTGGGATCTTCTCGACCTGGATCTGAGCGAAGAGAGCGGGTACGCGAAGTCCGTCCTGGTGTGAACAGGTAGGCGGCCGATGACGTTCGACGGATTCCGACTGGCGGTGTTCGTCGCCGTCGTCGATCGGCAGGGCTACTCGGCGGCGGCCAGATCCCTGCATCTGAGCCAGTCCACCGTGTCGCACCACATCGCCGAACTGCAGAAGGAGGCCGGCGCGGCCCTGCTCAGCTACCGGCAGGGCCGCATTCGGCTGACACCGGCCGGGCACGAGGTCTATCGCTCTGCCCGCATCATGCTCGGCGAGCAGGAGTCGCTGGAGCGGGCGATCGACAACCTGCGCGAGGGCAAGGCGGTGCCGCTGCGGGTCGGAGCGAGCCTGGCGTTCGAGCAGCCCTATTTCATCCACCAGTTCGTGGCGCCGTTTCTGTCGGCCCACCCCGACACGATGCTCTCGCTGCAGTTCGGGCACAGCGGCACCACGGCGCAGGCGGTGCTGGACCACGGCCTCGACCTGGCCTATGTGCTCAACTGGCAGCTGCCCGCCGAGGCGGTGTTCGAACCGCTCGGCTCCGCCGAGTTCACCTTCTTCGCGGCGCCGGACCATCCGCTGGCGGCGCAGTCATCGGTCTCACCCGAAGAGGTCTCGGCCGCCGGTCTGATCACGGCACCGACGACGGCAGTGGAGACCACGTTCTATCGCGACATCCTGCGGCGCAGCGGTGTCAGCGAACACGGCTCGGTGCTGGAGATCAGCGGCTTGCAGCCGCGGATGCTGGCCGCCGAGGCGGGCTTGGGTGTGGTCGGAACGTTCGTGCCGGCCTACGCGGTGCTCACCGGGCGGCTGGTCCGGCTGACGCTGGACCGCCCTGCCGGCCGCGCCGAGATCGGCCTGGTGCAGCGGGCCGACGATGAGGCCTCGCAGGCGCAGCTGACCCTGGCCGAGCAGCTGCGTGCGCTCGACCATTCCTGACCGGGATCGAGGAGATCATGGCCGACCGCCTGGCGGGCTCGCGTTCCCGCTACCTGCTGTCCCACCGCGACGACCCGGTCGACTGGCACCCGTGGGGCGAGGGAGCGTTCGCAGAGGCGGCCCGGCGCGACATCCCGGTCTTCCTGTCGATCGGCTACAGCACCTGCCACTGGTGCCATGTGATGGCGGCGGAATCGTTCACGGATGAGGCGACCGCACGGCAGCTGAACGAAGGGTTCGTCTGCGTCCTGGTCGACAAGGACGCGCGGCCCGACATCGATGCCGTGCATCAGGCTGCCGCCCGCGCCCTCGGCGGCGGGGGCTGGCCGATGTCGGTGTTCCTCACCCCCGACCGGCAGCCGTTCTATGCCGGCTCGTACTGGCCGCGCATCGCGGTCGGGCGGCAGCCGTCGTTCCGCACCGTGCTGGACGCCATCGGCCGCACCTGGCACGGCCGCCGCAACTCGGTGCGTGCGTCGGCCCAGGCCGTCGCCGCCGAGCTCGCCGCCGCCGACCAGATGCCGGCCGGCGCCGACCGGTTCGATCCGCAGGCCGACGCCGACGCATCGTTCGAGGCGATCCGCGCCCTCTGGGATCGGGAGCACGGCGGGTTCGGCACGAGCCCGAAGTTCCCGCAGCCGATGACGATCGAGTGGCTGCTGCACCGCCACGCCCGCTCGGGCGAAGAAGAGCCGCTGCAGATGGCGGTGCATGCGCTGACCGCGATCGCGCGCGGCGGCATCCACGATCTGCTCGAGGGCGGATTCGCGCGGTACTGCACGGATGCCGCGTGGCAGCTGCCGCACTTCGAGAAGATGCTGCCCGACAGCGCGCTGCTGCTGCCGGCATACGCGACGGCCGCGGCGCTGACCGGACGCGCCGACCTGGCCGCCGTGGCCCGCGGCACCGCGGAGTTCCTGCTGCACCGGTTCGGCACTGCCGAGGGCACCTTCGCCTCGGCGTTCGATGCCGACAGCGCGGACGGCGAGGGCGGCTACTACCGCTGGAGCGGGCGGGAGCTCCGGGCGACGCTGACCGAGGCCGGGCTTGACGCCGCGCACTGGGCGCCCGTGCTCGGCGTGCCTCCCGCCGCAGCGGATGCCGACGAGGCCGGGTTCGTGCCGCATCTGCGCAGTCCTCGCTCGACCGAGGATGCCCCCTCCGGCGACGCCCCCGCGGTCCCCCCGCCCGGCTGGTCCGAGGTGCGCGCGGTGCTCGCGCGGCGCCGCGCCGGGCGGCCGGCGCCCGCGACCGATGCCACCGTGCTGACGGACTGGAACGCGCTGGCCGCGCGCGGACTCGTGCGCGCCGGGCTCGCCCTGGGCGAAGCCGGCTGGATCGCCGCGGCGGCGGTGACGACCGAGCGACTGCACGAGCGCATCGGCGCCGACGGCGCCATCGGCCACACCGGCCGCGGCGACCCCGGGTTCCTGCTCGACCACGCGGCGACCGCGTTGGCCGACCTCGAGCTGTGCCAGGCCACCGGCGACCCGATCTGGTACGAACGCGGCAGCCGTCTGGCCCAGACCGCCCTCGCGCGGTTCTGGGGCGAGCGCGGCGGCTGGTACGACACGGCCGCCGACGAGCTGTTCGTCCGGCCCCGCACCCACACCGATGACGCCGTGCCGGCGGGCACCTCGGTGATGATCGAGGTGTGCCTGCTGCTGGCCGGGCTCAGCGGTGATCTCACCTGGCGGCAGCGGGCGCTGGACGCGCTGAGCGCGACGCACCGCGACATCCAGCCCACCCGGCACGGCTGGCGGCTGCGCCAATGCGAGTGGCTGAGCGGGCGTGAGCGCGAGGTGGCCATCATCGGGCCCGCAGGCCCTGCGCGCGACGTGCTGGCCCGCATCGCACAGGGCAGGCCGCGGCCGGGAACGGTGACCGTCGTCGCCGATTCCGGCGCCGAGTCGATCCCGCTGCTGGCCGGCCGCACCCGCATCGACGGCGCACCGGCCGCCTATGTCTGCCAGTCGCTGGCCTGCCGGGCTCCGGTGACGGCCGCCGCCGACCTGCGTGCGCTGCTCGCCGGCACCGGATAGCGCCCGACGGTGCCACCGGTCATCGCTGCGCCGACGCTCGTCAGCGGCTGGCGTGGATCGCGGCGAAGCGCCCGGGGGTCGCCGAGATGACGTCGCCGACGGTCGCCGCGAACCAGTCGAGCGCGCCCAGGTGCTGCGTCGTGGGGCGCCGGTACAGGTGCAGCTCGGCATCGGGCACAGCGAAGGGCGCGTCGTGCACCGCAATCGGCCAGTTCTCGGCCCAACCGCGGGCCAGGGTCTCCGGAATCGTGGCGATGCACTCCCCCGCCATCAACACGTCGGGCAGCGACACGAAGTGCTGCACGCTCAGCACCGCCGCCGTGACGCCGCCCAGCCTGCGGTGGGCCGCCGCCAGGTGCCGCGCGCTGGAGTCGCTGGTCACCCAGACCCGGCGCGCGGCGCGGTAGTCGTCCACCGTGAGCGCCGCCGCTGCCAGCGGGTGCGATCGCCCCATCGCGACGAGGTATCGCTCGCGCTTGACCAGGCGATGCCCGTGGTCCAGCGCGGCAGACGTCACGGCCAGATCGATCGCGCCGCGCGCGAGTTCGTCGCCGACGGTGTCGTTGTCCAGCGGGACCACCTCCAGGCGCGCCCGCGGTGCTCGCGCTCCCACGACGCGGGCGATCGCAGCAAGCCAGCCGATCTCGCCGAGCTCGGACAGTGCGATCCGGAAGGCCCGCTCGCTCGTGGCGGGATCGAACCCGTGCACGGCGCCCAGAGCCCGGTCGATCCGGCTGACCGCGTCGCGGAACTCCGGGTAGAGCGTGTCGGCCAGCGGCGTCGGCTGCATCCCGCTGCCGACCCGTTCGAACAGCGCATCGTCGCACTGCCGGCGCAGGCGCCCGAGTGCCTGGCTCACCGCCGGCTGGGTGACGAACAGGCGCCGGGCGGCCGCCGTCAGGCTCCGCGACTCGTACACCGTCGTGAACACGCGCACCAGATTCAGGTCCACGACCGCCCCTTCCCGCACCGTGAGCACTGCTTGCTCGATCATAAGCGCTGATTATCGGCATCCATGGTCTGAATAGGATGCAATTACTAGCATGGGAGACATCCCGAACGAAGGAGTTCCCATGACCGCTTCCGCTCTCCAGGTCATCACCGCCGCCGGCGGCCCGGTGCCCTATCTGCGCAACGCGCCCGCCCGACCGACCGTCTTCCCCGTGACGCCCGAGTTCACGAACTGGCGGTCCGAGCAGCGCGCCTGGCGCGAGTCGGTCGCGCTGCTGGACCAGTCGCACCACATGACCGACCTGTTCATCACCGGTCCGGACGCGCTGCGGCTGCTGTCGGACGTCGCAGTCAACAGCTTCGCGAACTTCCCCGCGAACTCCGCGAAGCAGTTCATCGCCGTAGGCCACGAGGGCCACCTGATCGGCGACGCGATCCTCTTCCGCCTCGAGGAGGACCGCTACGACCTGGTCGGCTGGCACATGGTCATCGACTGGCTGCAGTTCCACGGTGAGCGCGGCGACTACGACGTGACCTTCGAGCGCGACGGCAGCTCGCTCGTGCGCGCGGGAGACCCGGTGCTGTACCGCTTCGAGATCCAGGGGCCGCACGCGCTCGCACTGATGGAGCAGGTCACCGGTGGCGAGGTGCCGCACACGAAGTTCTTCGGCATGGCCGACGTCACGATCGCCGGCCGTCGCGTGCGATCGCTGCGGCACGGCATGGCCGGCCAACCCGGATTCGAGCTGTTCGGGCCGTGGGCCGACGGCGAGCCGGTCCGGCAGGCGATCATCGAGGCCGGCGACGAGTTCGGGCTCGTTCTGGTCGGGTCACGCGCCTACTCGTCGGCCAACCTCGAGTCGGCGTGGGTCCCGTCCCCGCTGCCGGCGATCTTCACGGGCGAGGGTTCGGCCCGGTATCTGGAATGGCTTCCGGCAGCGCGCCTCGGCTCACTGGCGGGCAGCTTCACCTCCGATGACATCGAGGACTACTACCTCACCCCCTACGACCTCGGTTACGGCCGCAGCGTCGCCTTCGACCATGACTTCATCGGCCGCGCCGCCCTGGAGCGGATCGCCGCCGCAGAGCAGCGTCAGAAGGTCACCCTCGTGTGGGATGCCGACGACGTGGCCGCCGCGCAACGCACTCTGTATGAAGACGGCGTGCCCGCGAAGTACATCGAGTTCCCGAAGGCACGGTACGGCCAGTACCAGGTGGACCGGGTCCTCGTCGACGGTCGGGATGTCGGGATCTCGCACGACTGCGGCTACATCACCAACGAGCAGGTGTTCGCCTCGCTGGCGAGCATCGAGGCGGCCTTCGCCACCCCGGGGACCGCGGTCGTCGTGGTGTGGGGTGAGGAGCCGAACTCCCACAAGCCCGCGGTCGAGCGGCATCGCCAGGTGCAGATCCGCGCGGTCGTCCAGCCCGCACCGTATTCACGCTTCGCCCGGGAGAACTACCGCGCGGATTGAGCAGGCCGTCGCCGCCTCACCCGGCGGCGGCGGTGCGCTCCTCGCCGAGACCGGCGAAGTAGTCGAGCGAGGCCAGTGAACTGCTCACCAGCGGATGGGCGCCGCGGCGCGAGCGGGTCGGCGCGCCGTCGGGCAGATACGCCTCCTCCAGCGCGCGGGTCACCCCGGCGGCGGCCACGGTGAGCAGCTCGATGATCCCCTGCGCCGCCCGCCCGTCATTGGGTACGACCACGCCCAGCGCGGCGTACACGACGCCATGCGGGCCCATCACCGGGACGGCGATGCCCCGGGACTGTTCGTGGATGTGCCCGCGCAGATCGGCGAACCCGTCGCTGCGCACGCGCCGCAGCCGGCCGCGCAGCGTCGCGCCCTCCACGATCGTGTGAGCCGTGTACCGGGGCCAGCCGGCCGCGACGACGTCGTCGACGAGCGCGGCGCCGGCGTGCGCGAGCAGCACGAGCCCGCTCGAGGAGACCGGCAGCGGCGTGCGCCCGCCGATCAGCGTCGCGTTCACGACGGCCTCGCGGGTGGACATCCGCTCGATGAACAGCACGTCGCGCCCGGCGAGCACACCCAGCTGGGTGTGCTGCCGGACGCGGGCGTGCACGGCCTCCATCCAGGGCCTGGCCAGCTCACGCAGGCCCAGCGCCCCCGGCGTGCGCGAGGCGAACTCCCACAGCCGCACGCCGAGCCGATAGGTGCGGTCCGGCAGCCGCTCCAGCAGCCCCTCGCGCTCGAGCTCGGCGATCAGGCGGTGCGCCGTGGACGGGGCGAGCCCGGCGGCGGTCGAGATCTCGGTGAGGGTGCGGAAGGGATGCATCGCGTCGAATGCCTCGAGCACCCGCAGGTGCTTGTGCAGCACCGACTCGCCGTCCGATCCGCGCGCCATCACGACCTCCCGCCGCCAGGCTACGCGTCCGGTCAGGAGTTGGCGCGATACACCGTCCGCGCGTACTCGTGGTACGGCGCCGGCGCGACGGTGGCGCGGATGCGCACCTGGCGGTGGTTGGCATCGACCTGGGGCTTGTGCGAAATGGGGTCCTCGCCCCAGACGATCTCGACCTCGGTGCCGTTCTCGACGTCCAGGTCGAGGGTTGCCAGCGACATGTAGAGCTGGTCGAAGGCGACATAGCCGGGGTCGGTCGAGATGCCCACCTGTGCACCGCCAGAGAGCACCTGGTCCATCTGGAACAGCCCATAGCGCGCCTTCGGGAACTCCAGGAACTTCGCCGGCACTCCGGGCTCGACCTGCGAGCGGACCACGGCGGCGACATCCTCCGCATTCCACAGCAGGGTCACCTTGCGGTGGGTCTGGTTCGCGGCGATCTTCTCCAGCGCCTCGCGACCGTGGAAGTCGTGGTCGAAGCGCACCGACTTGCCCAGCCCGATGTCGAACGGGGTCATGTAATAGTCGTGGATGTCGGTGGAATACAGCGATCCGCCGATCGATCCGGCCCGGGCCGCGGGCAGCCACTCGCGGTACTCGGCGAAGTCGTCGTCGAAGATCGCCGGGAACGGGGTGGGCACCCAGCCCGACTCCAGCGGCGACGACGAGTACGCCTTGGCGCCCACGCGCCGGATGTCGTGCTCGGCGCCGGCCTCCATCAGCGCGTTCAGCACGACCTCGTTGTCCTCCCACGGGCCGTAGAACTCGAACCCGGGCTGGCCGGCCATGCCATGGCGCAGCGCTTTGACCTGCCGGCCGGCGATGGTGACCTCGCCGATGTGGAAGAACTTGATCTCGGGCACTGGACCGCCGAACACCTTCTCCATCACCTCGTCGGCGCGCGGGCCCTGCAGCTCGTAGCGGTAGAACGTGGGCGGACCCTGGCGCATGTTCGAGTTGGCCTCGAGCCGGTGGTGCACGTCCTTGCCCGCCGCCTCGGCCTTCTCGGCATTGAAGCGCACCCAGTCGATCAGCAGGTGGTGCCCGATCAGCACGAGACCCTCGGGGCCCTCGGAGTTGTAGAAGAGGATGCCGTCGCCGATCAGGTAGCCGTCTTTGTTGACGGAGATCAGCTGCTTCGCCACGCCCGGGCGGAAGGTCGCGAAGGTGTTCGGCGAGATCGTCGACAGCATCGGGATCAGATCGGCGCCGTGCAGGAACAGCTGGGTCATGTGATGGGACTGGTCCATCAGCGCAACCGTGGAGTTCCAGGCGCGCTGCTCGTCGCGCCAGTTCGTGAACTCGGGTGCGACGGGGAAGGTGAACGCCGGCCAGTCCTGATTGCGCAGCACCTCAACGGGGTTGCCGACGCGGGCGATGGCCTGTGCGAGAGATTCGGATGTCATCTTCGAGCTTCCTTTCGGGGTCACCGGAAGCGTAGGCACGGGTACTGCTCTTCCTCGAGGAGTTTCCGTTCAGCAGAATCACTCACCCCGATGACCGCCCCTGTCCGCAACACTTCGATAGGGCGTGGTGCGCGTTCGCAACGAATGGGTAAAGACTGAGTAGGCTCGAACCAAAATCGTTGACAATCCCAGCGCGAATCCGTAGCGTCCCTTGCACAGGGATCTCATCCCGTGTTGTTGCGACGAGGCACCCGACTCGGAAAGGCAGGCAATGGCCGCTCGATTGACCCTGGATGGCATCAACCTGCACTTCGGCGGTGTGCAGGTGCTGGAGGGCGTCAGCTTCGATGTCGAGCCCAGCCAGATCTTCGGGTTGGTCGGCCCCAACGGGGCAGGCAAGACGTCGCTGTTCAACTGCATCAGCGGCCACTACCGACCCAGCAGCGGATCGATCACGATCAACGGCGCCGAGGTGCGCGGCATGCGGCCCTCACTGCTGGCCCAGCACGGCCTCGCCCGCACCTTCCAGCACCCCGCACTGCAGCTGCACGAGACGGTGCTCGAGAACGTGCTGCTCGGCGCCCACACCCGCCTGCCCGGCGGACCGGTGGGCTGGTCGCTGCGGCTGCCGCGCACGAGCCGTTCCGAACGCGCGATGCGCACCGAGGCACGCGACCTGCTGGAGCGCAACGGCCTCGGCTGGGCCGCCGACGTCCGCGCCGACGAGCTCTCGCACGGGCTGCACAAGGGCATCGAGCTGTGCCGCGCCCTGCTGTCCAGGCCGCAGCTGCTGCTGCTGGACGAGCCGGCCGCCGGGCTGCCGCACGGCGAGGTGGAGCAGCTCATCGCCACCGTGCGCCGGCTGCGTGATGAAGAGGACATCACGATCGTGATCGTGGAGCACAACATGGGGCTGATCGGGGCGCTGACCGACCACGTCGTCGTGCTCGACCACGGTCGCAAGCTGATGGAGGGCACCGCCGCCCAGGCGCAGGCCGACCCGCGGGTCATCGAGGCCTACATCGGGAAGGACGCCGCGGATGCCGCTGCTTGAGCTCGAAGACGTCACCGCCTTCTACGGCCCCGTCCAAGTGCTCGAAGGCGTGTCGCTGACCGTTCCCGAAAGCGGTGCCGTCGGCATCCTCGGTGCGAACGGGGCCGGCAAGACCACGACGCTGCGATCGATCAGCGGCACGGTGCGCGCCGAGGGGCGGATCGTCTTCGACGGCACCGACATCCGCGGGATGCGGCCGGACAAGGTGGCGGCGCTGGGCATCGCGCACGTGCCGGAGGGCCGCGGCACGCTCGGCGATCTGACGGTGCGCGAGAACCTGCGCGTGGGTGCGTACCTGCGCCGGGACCGCAAGGCCATCGCCACCGACATCGACTACTGCCTCGACCTGTTCCCGCAGCTGCAGAGCCGCATTCGCTCGAACGGGTCGGCGCTGTCCGGCGGCGAGCAGCAGATGCTGGCCATCGGCCGGGCGATCATGGCCCGGCCCCGGCTGATGCTGCTGGACGAGGCGTCCCTGGGCCTGGCACCGAGCACCGCCAAGAACGTCTATGAGGCCATCGGGCGGCTGCGCCGAGAATCGGGCATCGCGATGCTCGTGGTCGAGCAGAACGCCAACCTCGCCTTCACCCTCGTCGAGTCGGCCACCGTGCTGGAGACCGGACGCAATGCGCTGACCGGCAGCACCGCCGAGCTGCGGGGCATGGACGAGATCCGCCGCGCATACCTGGGAGGCTGACCGATGGGGACCTTCATCCAACTCGTGGTCGACGGCCTGTCGACCGGGTCGATCTACGGCGCACTGGCGCTGGCGATCGTGCTGGTGAGCCAGGCCACCGGCCTGATCAACTTCGCGCAGGGCGGCATGGCCGTGCTGTCGGCGTATGTCGCGTGGTGGTTCACGACGCTCGGCCTGCCGCTGATCCTGGCGATCCTGCTGGCGGTGCTGGTCTCGTTCGTGATGGGCGCGCTCATCGAGCGGTATCTGATGCGTCGGTTCGAGCGCGGCGACCCCGACACCGCGGTGGTGGTCACGATCGGTCTGCTGACCCTGATCACCGGCGTCTGCGGCTGGCTGTGGACATACAACAACCGGCAGTTCGCCTCGCTGTTCTCGCTGGACACCGTGCAGGTGCTGGGCGCCTCGATCAGCGTGCGCTCGATCGGCACGATCGTCGTGATCGTGGCGATGATGCTGCTGCTGCAGGCGATGTTCGTCGGCACGAAGCTCGGTCTGGCGCTGCGCGCGGTGGCGATCAACCCGCAATCCGCCTCGTTCTCGGGTTTGCCGGTGGGGCGCCTGCTGATGGTGGGCTGGGGCATGGCGGCCGTACTCGGCGCCGTGGCCGGGGCCCTGGTGGCGCCGCAGCTGAGCCTGACCCCGGGGATGATGGACACCGCCCTGGTCTACGCGCTGGCCGCGGTGATCCTCGGCGGCCTGACCAGCCCGATCGGCGTCGTGGTGGCCGCCTGGCTGATCGGCGTGCTGGAGAACCTCGCCGCCGCCTACCTCCCCTTCATCGGCTATGACCTGAAGGTCGCGGTGCCGTTCATCCTCATCTTCGTCGTGCTGATCGTGCGGCCTCAAGGTCTGTTCGGCCGGAAAGTCGTGGTGCGCGTCTGATGTCCATCACCTCTGCTGTGCACACGCCCCTGCTGCGGCGCCCCTGGGTGCGCTGGGTCGCCGCACTGATCGTGGTCGTCGTCCTGGCCATCGCCCCGCTGATCCTGCCCGAGTTCGCCAACCTGACCGTCGCCCGCATCGGCGTGTTCGCGGTGGGGGTGCTCGGCCTGAACGTCGTGATGGGCTACACCGGCCAGGTCTCACTGGGTCAGATCTTCTTCGTCGGGGTCGGCGCCTACGTCACCGCCTACGGCGTGCAGCACGAGTGGAACATCGCGCTCGTGTTCATCGCCGCGTGCGTGATCCCGGGGGTCATCGGCCTGCTGGTGGCTCTGGCCGCCGCCCGGCTGGGCGGACTCGCGATCGCCATGGTGACCATCGCCCTGCCGATCGTCGGCGTGCCGCTGGCCAAGCGGCTGGAAGAGATCACCGGCGGCTCGCAGGGGCTGTCCTCGCGGTTCTCGGATGCCCCGGCCTGGAGCGGTCTGTACGACGACCAGTGGCAGCTGTACATCGTCATCCTGCTCACGGCAGTGGTTTTCCTGCTCACCCGCAACCTGGTGCGCGGCAAGTACGGGCGCGCGTTCGCGATCGTCAAGGGCAACGAGGCGGTGGCCTCGTCGATGGGCATCTCGCCCTATCGGTACAAGGTGCTCTCCTTCACCGTGGCATCCCTCATCGGAGGTGTCGCCGGGTTCATGTACATGTTCGTGATCCAGTACACCTCCCCCGAGACGATGAGCTTCATCCACTCGATCAACCTGCTGGCGGCCATGGTCATCGGCGGCGCGGCGAGCATCTTCGGTTCGCTGCTGGGCGGGGCGTATTACGTGCTGATCCCTCAGCTGGCCAACATCGTCGACCCGAACCTGACCGCGGTGCTGCAGGGTGCGATCCTGCTCGCGGTGCTGTTCCTGCTGCCCGGCGGCCTCGTGTCGCTGCCGCGTGTGCTCTCCCGGTTCACGCGCCGCACGCGCGGTGGGTCCGCACCCAGTCCCCAAGCCACTCCGCCCCAGGCCCCCGAATTGGCCGCAGCGGCGGAGGGAACCCCAACAGAGAGGCAAGGTCAGGCATGAACATGCGAAGGACAGCAAGGAATGCCGTCGGCATCGTCGCCGTGGCAGCCGTCGCGCTCGCACTCGCCGGGTGCGCCCGTGGCGGCACCGACAACGGCGGTGGCGGCGGCAGCGCCGCCCCGACCAGTCCCGGCGTGACCGACACGACGCTGACGATCGGCATCACGACGCCGCTGAGCGGCGCGACCGCCGGTCCCGGCACCTGCACGGTCGCCGGCGTCACGGCGTACTTCGGCGCGAAGAACGCTGACGGCGGCGTGAAGTTCGGCGACGGCAAGACCCGCAAGATCGAGATCAAGGCCCTCGACGACGGCTACGACCCGCAGAAGGCGAAGGCGAACTACGACCAGCTCAAGGACAGTGTGTTCCTGATGGGCATGGGCCTGGGCACGCCGACCAACCGCGCCTGGCGCGAAGCGGCGACCGCCGACAAGGTGCCGCAGGTGCTCGTCGAGACCGGTGACCCGATCTTCAGCGATCAGTCGCAGAGCCCCTGGCAGCTCGGCTTCGTGCCGACCTACCTAAACGAGGGCGAGGCGTTCGGCAAGCTGCTGGCCGCCTCCGGCAGCGACCACAAGGTCGCCGTGCTGTCGCAGAACGACGACTACGGCAAGGGCTACGTCGAGGGGTTCAAGAAGGGCATCGAGGGCGCATCGAACATCACGATCGTCAAGGAGCTCACCTACGAGGCCACCGACACCTCGGTGGACGGCCAGCTCACCGAGATGGCGGCCACCAAGGCAGACGTCTTCTTCAATGCGATGTCGATCACCCCGCTGGTGATCTCGGCACTGCAGAAGGCGCAGCAGCTGAACTGGAAGCCCAGCTGGTTCCTGCCCTCGAACACGTCGAGCCCGGGCGCGATCCTGACACCCGGAAAAGCCTCGGCCTTCCCCGGCGTGTACTCGGTCGCATTCTCGGCATCGGCATCCAGCCCCGCGTTCGCCGATGACGCCGACATGAAGGCATTCCTGTCGAATCTGAAGACGTACGCGAACTACCCGGATGTGCCGGCGTTCCCGCACTGCATCTGGAGCTACATGAGCGGTGCCGTGCTCGACCAGGTGTTCCAGAAGATGACCACGCCCACCCGGGATGAGTTCATGAAGGAACTGCGGACGATCTCGGACTTCCAAGCGCCGCTGATGCTGCCCGACACCGCGGTGGACACCACCGTCGACGGTCAGCCGGCAGTGTCGAGCGTGGTCGTGCAGAAGTACAACGGCAAGGGCTACGACACGGTCAGCTCTTTCGGATGACCCGATAGCTGTCCCACCTCACAGCGGCGAACGGCCCGGCGGATCCGCCGGGCCGTTCGTCTCATTCCTGGCTGCGCAGCACCGCGATGATCCCCGCCAGGTGCACCCGGGTCGCATGGTCGGCGGCCTCCGGGTCGCGCGCCAGGATCGCGTCGATGATGGCGACGTGCTCGGGTGCCGACAGCGTCGCGCGCCCCGGCAGGAAGCTCAACCGGAACTGATGCCGGGCGGACTGCGCGCGCAGTCGCTCGAGAAGTCCGATCGCGGTCGCGTGCCCGCTGGCATCCCAGATGACCCGGTCCAGCTGCTGGTTCAACCGCGAGTACTGGATCAGGCTGCCCTCGTGCATCGCGTCCAGGATGCCGCCGCGCAGCTCCCGCAGCACCGCCGCATCCTCCGCGGTCAGCGACTGCGCGGTCTTGCGTGCGACCAGCGATTCCAGCTCCATGCGCACCTCGACGATCTCGACCGCCTCGGCCACCGTGATGGCGCGCACCCGCGCACCCCGGTTGGGCAGCCGTTCGATCAGCCCCTCGTTGGCGAGGTTCAGCAGTGCCGTGCGCACCGAGGCACGCGATGCGCCGAAGCGCTCGCTGAGGTCGGCCTCGATGAGGCGCTGGTGCGGCGCGAACTCGGCATCCTGGATCGCTTCACGCAGTTGATGGGTGAGGTCCGCGGACACGTCCGCGCCCTGTTCGATCGTCGTCATGGCCGCCGTGCCTCCTAGGAACCGTGCCGCTGCGGAGGGCGTTCTCGCGCCCAGTCCGTGTTCCGAGGATAACGCGGACTGAAAGTTGTCAACGATATTCGTGATGATTTTGTCGCGAGTCTTGAATACCGCCGCACAGTGCGGGACGATGGAGTCACCAGCTTCCCGAGAATGCGGCGTGGGCGGCCCCGCGCACGCGGCATCAGCGCGGAATCATCGCGCACACCTGAGTGCGCGAACAGGCACGGCACACGAAGGGTGATGGGGATGTCTGAAACAGCAGAAGCGGTCGGCACCACGATGCAGGGGGTGCGCACCGGGTTGTACATCGGTGGCCAGGAGCGGTTCACCGACGAGGTGCTCAAGGTCGCCGATCCGGGCAAGCCTGGCGTGATCGTGGGCGAGGCGGCCTCGGCGTCCGCGCAGGACGTGGCCGATGCGGTCGCCGCGGCCAAGGCCGCGTATCCGGCCTGGTCGGCGCTGAGTGCGACCGACCGGGCGGCGGCGATGGCCACCGCGATCGCCGGGATCGGCGATGATCGCGACGCCGATGCCGCGATCCTCTCGCAGGAGAACGGCAAGATCCGGTTCGAGGCGTGGGTGGATGCCCTCGTCTTCGAGATCCGGTGGAACCTGACCCTGGGGGTTGCCGACCAGGTCGACACCACGCAGACGCTGCCGGTGGTTCCGGGGGCCATCCCGGTCTCGACCGAGATCGCATACCAGTCCCTGGGCGTGGTCACCCTGATCGTGCCGTTCAACTGGCCGATCGCGATCCTGGGCGCGTCCCTGCCAAACGCGCTGCTGGCCGGCAACAGCGTGATCGTGAAGGTCCCGCCGACAACCCCGCTGGCGATCGCCCGGGTCGTGCAGCGGGTGGCCGAGAAGCTGCCCGCCGGCGTGTTGAATGTGATCAGCGGCAAGGACGAGAACATGTCCGGCCTGATCCAGAACCCCGACGTGGCGAAGATCTCCTTCACCGGGTCGGTGCCCGGCGGCAAGCGGATGATGGAGATGGCATCCAAGACCCTCACCCGGGTGACCCTGGAGCTGGGCGGCAACGACGCGGCGGTGCTGCTGGACGACGCGATCCTGGACGACGAGCACCTGGACCGGCTGTTCGCCTCGATCTACGACACGACCGGACAGATCTGCATGAATGCCAAGCGGGTGTTCGTGCACCGGTCCCGGATGGACGAGCTCGTGGCCGGGCTGACCGCCCGGCTGGAGAAGGTCGTGCTCGGCTACGGACTGGATGAGGGCACCACGATGGGCCCGCTGAACTCCGGCGCGCAGAAGGCATTCGTGGCCGACATGATCCAGGAGGCCAAGGATGCCGGTGCCGACGTGCGCGAATTCGCGGAGCTGCCCGGAGGCGATCTGGCCGGCGGCAACTTCATCCGCCCGGCGATCGTGATCGACCCGGCGCTGAACCTGCGGGTGGTCACCCAGGAGCAGTTCGGCCCGGTGATCCCGATCATCCCGTTCGACACCGAAGAGGAAGCCGTCCGGGAGGCCAACGACACCTGGGGCGGGCTGTGCGGGTCGGTCTGGACCGCCTCGCCCGAATCGGCGCAGCGCGTCGGATCCCAGCTGGTCTGCGGCTACGTCTGGGTCAACGACCACGGCGCGCCGCGCCTGGACCTGCGCGCCCCGTTCGGCGGCATGAAGAGCTCCGGATTCGGCCGCGAGCAGGGCATCGAAGGAGTCCGTGACTTCCAGGACACCCGCGCGATCGCCACGATCGACCCCGAAGCATTGGCGGCGATGCCGCACTGAGCACTCCCCCACGAGGGCCCGCGGCGCATCGCCGCGGGCCCTCGTGCGCGTGGAGACGCGCAGAAGAAGTACGGTCGTAGACAAGCCCCCTTTCGCTGACCGAGGTACCGCTATGTCACAGGCCGCACGTCCCCGCCGCAGATTCCGCCGACCCGAGGGTCCGCGGGCACGCCTGGGCCAGCTGCTGCCCTACATCTTCGAGCACAAACCGGTGATCACCGTCGTGATCATCCTCAGCATCTTCGGCGCGATCGCGAGCCTGGCCCAGCCGCTGATCGTCGGCCAGGTGATCACCCGAGTGCAGTCCGACCGGCCTCTGGGCACCCTGGTTCTGGTACTGGTCGTGCTCGTGGTGGTGGCGTCGCTCATCTCGGGGTTCCAGCATTATCTGCTCCAGCGCACCGGCACGGCCGTGGTGTATTCCAGCCGACGGCGGCTGATCGCCCGCATCCTGCACCTGCCGATCAGCGAGTTCGACTCGCGGCGCACCGGCGACCTCGTCTCGCGCGTGGGCACCGACACGACGCTGCTGTACGCGGTGCTCACGCAGGGGCTGGCCGACGCCGTCGGCAATGCGCTGCTGTTCGCCGGCGCGATCATCGCGATGGCCATCATCGACCCGCTGCTGCTGGTGCTGATCCTGGTCGTCATCGGCGCCTCCGTGGCGGTGGTGGGGGCCCTGGCCGGCCGCATCCGGCGCGAGACGCGCGTGCAGCAGGAGATGGTCGGCCATCTCTCATCGGGCGTGGAGCGCGCCATCGGATCGATCCGCACCATCCGGGCATCCGGCGCCGCCGCGCGCGAGCAGGCGTCGATCACCGACATCGCGGCGCGGACCTTCGACGTCGGCGTGCGGATCGCGAAGGCATCGGCACTGGTGGTGCCGGTCGCGGGCATCGCACTGCAGGTGTCGCTGCTGGTCGTGCTCGGCGTCGGCGGGTTCCGCGTCGCGGCCGGCGCCATCACGATCGCCTCGCTCGTGACGTTCGTGATGTTCCTGTTCATGCTGATCCAGCCGCTGGGCACGTTCTTCGGCGCGATCACCTCGGTCAACCAGGCCCTCGGCGCGCTCGGGCGCATCCAGGAAGTGCTCGAGCTGCCCACCGAGACGCAAGACGACGCCGCGATCGCGGCGCAGTTGGCACCCTCGGCGGCACCTTCGGCGGCACCCTCGGCGGCATGCCCTGCGGCCCCCTCGGCGGCACCCTCGGCCGAGCCGAGGAGATTCGCTGAGGCGAGGACGGATGCCGCGGTTTCGGTCCTCGCTTCGGCAGATCCCCTCGGCCGGGCCGAGGGGTGGGGCGCGGAGCGGAGCGAGGAGCAGGGCAGAGAGCGAGCCGCGGAGCGGAGCGAGGAGCAGGGCAGAGAGCGAGCCGCGGAGCGGAGCGAGGAGCGGGGTGCAGAAGGGGCCGAGGAGCGGGGTGCAGAAGGGGCCGCGGAGCGGGGTGCAGAAGGAGCCGCGGAGCGGTCCGCGGCTGCGGCATCCCCTGCGGCGATCGCGTTCCGCGACGTGCACTTCCGGTACCCGACTGCGGTCGTGCGGGCACGCCGCACGGCCGAGTCCGAAGCCCTCGCGCTGCTGGAGTCCGCGCGGGTGGACACCTCCGGCGTCTCGCTGCCGGCCGCATCAGACCCCGCAGAGTCGGCGGACCCGACCGCGCCCGAGGGCGTCGGGGACGGCGCCCGGCCGCGCGCCGACGCCGACGCCGAGGTCCTGCGCGGCGTGTCGTTCAAGGTGCCGGCGGGGGCGCGCGTGGCGCTGGTGGGCCCCTCGGGCGCCGGCAAGTCGACCGCGCTCGCGCTGATCGAGCGGTTCTACGACCCCACCTCCGGCGCGATCCTGCTGCACGGGCAGGACGTGCGGATGCTGGAGCGCGGCGCGCTGCGCGAGCAGCTCGGCTACGTCGAGCAGGATGCCCCGACCCTGGCCGGTTCGATCGCCGACAATCTGCGCCTGGCCAGTCCCGAGGCATCCGATGAGGACTGCGTGCGCGTGCTGCACGCGGTCAACCTCACCGAGGTGCTCGAGCGCAGCCCGCTCGGAGTGGATGCACCGGTCGGCGAGTCGGGGGTCATGCTCTCCGGCGGCGAGCGGCAGCGCCTCGCGATCGCACGGACGCTGCTGGCCGCTCATCCGATCCTGCTGCTGGACGAGTCGACCTCATCGCTGGACGGCGTCAACGAGCAGCGGATGCGGGAGGCCATCGACGCCGTCGCGCAGGGCCGCACGCTGATCGTGATCGCCCACCGCCTGTCGACGGTGGTCGATTCCGACCACATCGTGGTGCTCGATCACGGGCGGGTGATCGGGCAGGGCACGCACTCCGAGCTGGTGGCATCCACTCCGCTGTACCGCGACCTTGCCAAGCACCAGCTGCTGGTGTAGCGAGGCGCTGCTGGTGTAGCGAGGCGCCGCTGGTGCAGCCGAGCGCTGCCGGATCAGGCCTGGGCGGCCTTCTTCAGGCGGTAGCGCAACGCCGACAGCTCGGCCTGCAGTGCCGCCGGGATCTTGCCGCCGAAGGTCGCGTAGTACTCCGCCGTCAGGTCGGCCTCCTGCTGCCAGGTCGCCGGGTCGACGGCGAACAGCTCGCGCAGGTCGTCGTCGGACACGCTCAGGCCCTCGAGGTTCAGGTCGGTGGGGCGCGGCAGGCGGCCGATCGGGCTGTCCACGGCGGGCACGGTGCCGTCCACGCGGCGGATGATCCAGTCGATCACGCGCGAGTTGTCGCCGAAGCCGGGCCACAGGAAGCGCCCGTCGGTGCCCTTGCGGAACCAGTTGACCTGGAAGATGCGCGGCGCCTTGTCGAAGCGCAGCTTCTGCCCGACGTCCAGCCAGTGCCCGAAGTAGTCGGCCATGTTGTAGCCGCAGAACGGCAGCATCGCGAACGGGTCGCGACGCAGCTCGCCGACGGTGCCCTCAGCGGCGGCGGTCCGCTCGGACGAGATGTTCGAGCCGAGGAACACGCCGTGCGTCCAGTCGGTGGCTTCGACCACGAGCGGCACGTTCGTGGCGCGGCGGCCGCCGAACAGGATGACATCCAGCGGAACGGCCTCTTCCCAGTCACCGGCGATCTGCGGGCACTGCGCGGCGCTGACCGTGAAGCGCGAGTTCGGGTGGGCGGCGGGGCGGCCGGATGCCGGCGTCCACGGGTTGCCCTGCCAGTCGATCAGCTCGGCCGGCGCCTGGTCGGTCAGTCCCTCCCACCAGACGTCGCCGTCCGGGCGCAGCGCGACGTTGGTGAAGATCGTGTTCCCCCACAGCGTCTCGACCGCGGTGACGTTGGTCGACTCGCCGGTGCCCGGCGCGACGCCGAAGAAACCGGCCTCGGGGTTGATGGCCCACAGCCGGCCGTCCTCGCCCGGACGCAGCCAAGCGATGTCGTCCCCGATCGTCTCGACCCGCCACCCGGGGATCGTGGGGCGCAGCATGGCCAGGTTCGTCTTGCCGCACGCCGACGGGAACGCCGCCGCGACGTGGTAGGCCTTGCCCCGCGGGTCGATCACGCGGATCAGCAGCATGTGCTCGGCGAGCCATCCCTCATTCCGGCCGATGACCGACGCGATCCGCAGCGCGAAGCACTTCTTGGCGAGGATGGCGTTGCCGCCGTAGCCCGACCCGTAGGAGTACACCTCGAGCGTGTCGGGGAAGTGCGCGATGTACTTCTCGTCGCTGCACGGCCAGACGACATCCTGCTCGCCCGGAGCCAACGGCGCGCCGACCGAGTGCACGGTCTTGACCCACGGCGCCCCTTCGGCGATCAGCTGCGTGACGGAGTCGCCGACGCGGGTCATGATGCTCACGGATGCCACCGCGTAGGCACTATCGGTGACCTGCACGCCGATGTGCGAAAGCGGGCCACCCACGGCGCCCATCGAGAACGGGATCACGTACATCGTGCGGCCGCGCATCGAGCCGGCGAACACGCCGTTCAGGGTGGCGTGCATCTGGTCCGGATCAGCCCAGTTGTTCGTGGGGCCGGCGTCCTCTTCGCGCGCCGAGCAGATGAAGGTGCGCGCCTCGGTCCGGGCGACGTCCTTCGGGTTGGAACGGGCCAGGTAGGAGCCGGGCCGCCACTCCGGGTTCAGCTTGATGAGCTTGCCCTCGTCGACCATCTCGCGCAGCAATGCGTCGTTCTCGGCGCGCGAGCCGTCGATCCAGTGGATGCGGTCGGGCTCGGTCAATGCCGCGATCTCGTCGACCCACGCGATCAGAGCGGCCATACCCGGCCCGTCATAATCGGGCTGGCGGCCGAAGTCGCGCACGTCGCGCAGCGGGCGGATGCCGGTGGATGCGGTACGGATGAACGATTCAGCAAGGGCCATGGCTGCTCCCATCAGATCGCGTGTCCTGGTTCGGATCACGCCTGTTTCTCCAACTATTTCAAGGGATTAGCACTCTTTCGCGAGATTTCAGTGCAAAGAACATCGATTCTTTCGCTATCATCAAGGAATGGTCTCCGCCATCGAACTCACGACCCTCGGGCATCGCATTCGGCATCATCGCCTCGCCCACTCGCTGACCCTTGACGAGCTGGGCGCGCAGGTCGGCGTCGCCGGCAGCCATCTGAGCCTGATCGAGAACGGCAAGCGCGAGCCGAAGCTGTCGCTGCTGCAGGAGATCGCGCGGGTCACCGGCACCGATGTCACGGACCTGCTGTCGGCCGAGCCGCCGAACCGGCGTGCGGCGCTGGAGATCGAGTTGGAGCGGGCGCAGGCCGGCACGCTGTTCCGGCGGCTCGGCATCCCTCCGGTGAAGGTCACCAAGGGGATCGGCGACCAGACGCTGGAGTCGATCCTGGGGCTGCACCGCGAACTGCAGCGCCGCGAGCGCGAGGCCATCGCCACCCCCGAGGAGGCGCGCCGGGCCAACACCGAGCTGCGGCTGCGGATGCGCGCACAGAACAACTACCTGCCCGATATCGAGCACCTCGCCGAGAAGCAGCTGAAGGCGGCCGGGCACGTCGCGGGTGCGCTCACGCATCGCACGGTCAGCATCATGGCCGATCAGCTCGGCTTCGAGCTGATCTATGTGAGCGACCTGCCGCACTCGGCCCGGTCGGTGACCGACCTGGAGAACGGCCGCATCTATCTGCCGCCGGCATCCATCCCCGGCGGCCACGGCCTGCGCTCGATGGCGCTGCAGGCAATGGCCCACCGGCTGCTGGGGCACCAGCCGCCGACCGATTACGCGCACTTCCTGGAGCAGCGCCTCGAGATCAACTACTACGCCGCCTGCTGCTTGATGCCCGAGACGGCATCGCTGGCGTTCCTGCAGCAGGCCAAGAAGGACCGCAACCTCGCGGTCGAGGACTTCCGCGACGCGTTCGGCGTCACGCATGAGGCAGCCGGGATGCGGATGACCAACCTGGTCACCGAGCACCTGGGCATGTCGCTGCACTTCCTGCGGGTGGACGGGGCGGGCACGATCTCACGGGTGTACGAGAACGACGACCTGCCGCTGCCGATGGATGTGACCGGCGCGGTGGAGGGGCAGCTGGTGTGCCGCAACTTCTCGGCGCGGTCGGCGTTCGCCGAGCGCAACCGCACCACCGAGCACTACCAGTACACCGATACCCCGGCGGGCACGTTCTGGTGCGCGACGCAGACCGGCTCGACGGCTGACGACGAGTTCTCGATCACGGTGGGTGTGCCCTTCGACGATGCGAAGTGGTTCCGCGGGCGGGAGACGCACAAACGCGGGGTGTCGACGTGCCCGGACGAGGCCTGTTGCCACCGGCCGGACCCGGACCTGACGGCGCGCTGGCAGGACAAGGCGTGGCCGAGTGCGCGGGTGCACATGCAGATGTTCGCGCCCCTGCCCCGCGGGGCCTTCCCCGGGGTGGATGACGCCGAGGTGTACGCGTTCTTGGACAAGCACGCGGCGGAATAGCCGGGGCAGCCCTGCTGCGCGCGCTCGGGCATGGGTAGGCTCCCAGGCTTCGGAGATGTGACGTACCTCGGATGAATTCCCACCGAACCGTCCGAGGTTGGGGCCATCCTCCGAACTCTGTGCGTCCCCCGCCGCGGGCGGGACGGTCCCGACCGACAGGTCGGCCGCCCACGCCTGTCGACGCGTCGCCCGCGGCATCCACCGCGGTGATGACGATCGAGTGCGTGCCGGCCGGCGAGGCTCTCGGGCGGGTCGCGCCGCCGGCCCGCATGATGCCGTCGATCGTCGCGCTGACGGTGCACCTGATCCGGTCGCAGCGCAGGTCGGCATGACCGCCTGCGTCACGTCGCGCGAGTCCGTGCATGGAATGTCGGCGCTGGATATGCCTTCGAGCGTTCCCGTGCGATGAAGCGGCCTGAACGCCCTGGAGCTGTAGGGGACCCGCGTGCCCGCGCGTCAGCAGGCGATGAACCGGGCGTAGCGCGCGAGGGCGGCAGCCACCTCCGCTTCCGTTGCGGCACCGGCCGTGAGCACCTCGGGCACCGGATCGTCGGCGTGTCGGCCGACGGCCCCAGAGTGCGACCAGACGCCGACGACGATGCCGTGCGCAAGCAGGATCGGCCGCACCATGCCGTTCTTGCCCGGCCCGATGACAGCGGCCACGCCGGGTGGGCATGCGCGTGAACGGTCAGTGTACGAGAGAACTCCTGGGCTTGCACGGCCAGCATGTGAGCCGCAGCACCCGTCACCGTCACCGCCGGCGCCGACAGCCGATGCGAGCGCAGACGTAGGGCGCGCAGGCGATCCGGCGACATTACTTCATTCTGCCGCGCAGGTGCGACATCGAGCGGACGAGCAGGTGGCCCACGGCGCCCCAGCGAGCACCGGAGACTCAGGCCGGACAGCGTTGCCTGCCGGAATGAGGACGCCCGGGGCACATCCGGTCCTCATCGGGCCAGATCTCCTCGCTTCGGCCCCCTCCGAGTGCGCGCGGACTCGGCCGGTCGCGTCGCTCACAGGGCGTCACCCAACGCCACCGATGACAGAATGGAGGGCGTGCCTGCCGCAGAGACCACCGAGTCCGAGACCGCCCGGGTGACGCGGCAGATCCGTGATGACATCGTGGACCGCGTGCGGGTGCCCGGCAGCAAACTGGTCGAGCGCGACCTGGCCGCCGAACTCGGTGTGAGCCGGGTCCCGGTGCGCGAGGCGCTTAAGACCCTGGTCGCTGAGGGTCTGGTGACGCTGCGCCCCCGCACCTGGGCGATCGTGCGCGAGTTCACACCAGCCGATGTTGCCGACCTCAATGAAGTGCGCTCCGCGCTCGAGGTGCTGACGTTCCGACTCGCAGCAGACCGGCGCAGTCGCGAAGGATTGGGCCGGCTGCGGGCAGTACTGGAGCGCGAAGTCGCCGCGGCGCGGGAAGACGATGACGCCGCGGCGCGGCGTGCCGCCGCCGATTTCCACGAAACCGTTACCTCGATCGCGGGCAACGATCTGCTCTTCGAGATCGACACCCTGCTGCGCAGCCGTATCCGCTGGCTACTCGTGCAGCATGAGAAACTTCAGGATGTGGTCACCGAGCATGAGGCGCTCTACCAGGCCATCGCCCGGCGCGATGTCCGGAGCGTCAGCGAACTGATCCTCGCGCACATGGGCAACATCCGCTACCTCGACGACCCGACGTGGCGTGATGAGGATCCAGTACTCCGAGGCGCCCCTCACGCCGCCGACGACTCGCGCCCGGGTCGGTAGGAACCCTCAGACGTAGACGATGCCGCCCTCGACGTCGGGACGGATCTCGGTGCCGACCTTGCGGGCCAGCAGGTCATCGAGACGGTCGAGCGGACCGATCAGAGCACGGCCGCCAGCGCGGGCGACGCGAATCGCAGCATCGACCTTGGGCTGCATCGACCCTTCGGCGAACTTCAACTCGGAGATCGCATTGGCCGACGCAGTCAGGATATCGCGCTGTTCAGGAGTGCCCCAGTTCTCGCTGACGAAGTCACCATCGGTGAGCATAATGAGGGTATCGGCTCCGAGTTCGGCCGCCAGTGCCGAGCTCGCGAGGTCTTTGTCGACAACAGCCTGCATCCCAGTCTGCCGGCGGCCCTTCGCATCGGTCTTCACCGGTACTCCGCCCCCACCCACGCAGACCACGAGGTGGTTGTTTTCCAGCAGCAGGCGTATGAGTGGCGCCTGCATGATGCGGACCGGGTCGGGGGAGGGTACGACCCGACGAAACGCGTGTCCGTCACGGGCGATCGTCCACCGGTATTCAGCGGCCGCCTCGGCGGCGTCCTGGGCGGAGTATGTCGGGCCGATCAACTTGGTGGGCCGATCAAACGCCGGATCATGCTCGTCGACCACAGTCGTGGTGATGACGGCGGCGACCTCGCGCTCTCCGGCGAGCGCGTTCGACAGCTCCTGCTGGACGACATAGCCGATCATCCCCTGGGTCTCGGCACCAAGAATATCCAGCGGGTACGCGGCGACATCCTGATACGCAAGATTCTGCAGCGCGAGCAGGCCGACCTGTGGCCCGTTCCCGTGCGTGATGACCAGTTCGTTCTCGCGTGCGAGCCCCGCCAGCGCCTGGCAAGTCGAGCGCACGTTCGCCCGCAGCCGGTCGGCGGTCATGGGCTCGCCACGACGGGCCAGGGCATTGCCGCCTAGCGCGACCACTACTCGCATGCTGTCCTCCTCGAATCGGATTTGCGGGCGGGGGGTCCCGCAATAGACACTTACGGTATACCATTCCCTCAAGACCTTCACCCATAAGGGCACATTGGCCGGGATAGGAGAGGTGATGGCAAGTACGACGGCGCGCGCAGCGGCGCGCGCGCTGACGATCGACCACGCCCTCGCACGTCTGCTGAGCGGCGGGCCGGTCTTTGGACACGTGCATTCGGTCTTCTCTCGCGTCATCAACCTCATCGATACCGATGACCGCCTCATTTCATTATGTACACGCACACTCGACGACGCTCCGTGGTCAGTCCGCGTCGACCTCCCGACCTGGTCCGAACTCGGCCTGGCCGTCGGCGACGCGTGCCTGATGACCGCAGCCGAAGTGACCGCCCGCGGGCGGTGCATCATCGACCTCGATGCTCCGCAGGAATGGCATGCCAGACTGCCACGAGCGCTCGCCGATGACGCCACGATGAACGCACGCACCCGTGCCCTGCACGCGCTCGTCGTCTCTAGCGGAACGGCCGGGGGTGCGTTGTCCGGCCCCTCGCCAATCGACCCGTTCGCGGACGCGGTCGCCGAGCGGCTCGATGTCGCCCGGGCCGCGATCGTTCGCGCCGAGACGGCCGGCGACCGCACCGCACTGGTCGCAACCGTCGAGAGAATGCTGGGGCTCGGCCCGGGACTCACTCCGGCAGGCGACGACGTCCTGGCCGGGCTCGCCCTGGTCGCCGCTCGGCCCGGCAGCCGCATCGCGCTCCTTCCCGGCGCGATCGCCGACGTCCTTGCCCGTCACCCTGAGCGCACCACCGACCTCAGCCGCACGATGCTGCGCGAGGCGCTGGCTGGCCGAGCGCGACAGAGCCTGATCGATCTCCTGGAGCGGCTGTGCAGCCCGCCCACGGCAGACAGCAGGCCGGACGCGCTCCGCGCCGCCGCCGAGCGCGTGCTCGGCATTGGCCATACGTCGGGGACCGATCTCGTGTCCGGCATCCTCACCGGACTCCGGCTGGAAAGAGAACTGAGAGGTTTCATGTGACCGTCACCACAGTGATCAAGAAGAACACCTATTTCGACTCCGTCTCGCTCATGTCGATCTCGACCAAGGCGAACGGCATCGAGGGCGTCGAACAAGCGTTTGTGGCGATGGCCACCGAGATGAACAAGGCGGTGCTCGCCGACCTCGATCTGCTCTCCCCTACCCTGTCGAGCGCGGCCACCGGCGACCTGATGATCGTTGCAGTGACCGCGGACGGGCTCGACGCTGATGAGACGCTCGCGCAGATCGAGGAGCTCCTCGTGCGGAAGGCGCCGGTCGACGGCGAAACAACGGTGACCTACCGCACGCTGGGCGCGGCGGTCGAGGCGGACGCCGATGCGAACCTCGCGGTGATCGCGGTGAACGGCGCGTATGCGGCGCGCGAGGCGCGCAAGGCGCTCGAGAACGACCTGCACGTGCTGCTGTTCAGCGACAACGTCGCCGTGGAGGACGAGATCGCCCTGAAGACCCTGGCCCATGAGAAGGGCCTGCTCATGATGGGGCCGGACTGCGGCACCGCAATCATCAACGGCACGGGGCTGTGCTTCGCGAACGCCGTACGACGCGGGTCGATCGGCATCGTGGCGGCCAGCGGCACTGGTTCGCAGGAAGTGAGCGTCCGCATCCACGCGCTCGGCGGAGGGGTCTCGCAATTGATCGGCACCGGTGGCCGCGATCTGTCCGCCGAGGTCGGCGGCGTCATGATGATCGACGGCCTCCGGGCCCTTGCCGCCGACGACGATACGAAAGCGATCGTGCTGGTCTCCAAGCCCCCGGCTCCCGAGGTGGAGGAGCGCGTACTCGCCGAGATCGCAGTGGCCGGCAAGCCCGTCGTGGTGTACTTCATCGGCGGATCCGTGCAGGCCGTGTCTGCCGCTGGCGGACACTTCGCCGCGAGCAGCCAGGACGCCGCCCTGCAGGCCGTGCGCCTGGTCGTGGACGCCGACGCGTCGGTGCCCGCGCTGGACAACACGGCGGTCGCATCGGCCCGCACGCAGTTGCAGCCTGGTCAACGCAACGTCCGCGGACTGTTCTGCGGAGGCACGCTCTGTGACGAGTCGATGTATGCGCTCCTCAGCACCGGCGAGGAGGTCTACAGCAACATCCAGAAGAACCCGGCCTTCGTGCTGCGCGCCGCCGACGAGAGCCGCGGCCACACGTTCATCGACTTCGGCGACGACGAGTTCACGAACGGCCGCCCGCACCCGATGATCGACCCGTCCCTGCGGCTGGAGCGCCTGCTCCAGGAGGCTGCCGACCCGAGCGTGGCCGTCATCGTCATGGACTTCGTCCTCGGCTTCGGCGCGCACGAGGACCCCGTAGGCGTGACCCTGCCCGCCATCGCTGAGGCGCGCGAACGCACGGCCGGCCGCCACCTCGAGGTCGTCGGCTACGTGCTCGGCACCGACCTCGACACCCCGACTCTTACCGCCCAGGTCGCCGCGCTCGAGGCCGCCGGCGTCACCGTGACGCGCAGCAGCACCGAGACAGGCGAATACGTCCGCGCCATCATCCGGAAGGAAGCCACCGCATGAGCACCCGCACCACTGAACTCTTCGCTAGCCCGCTCGACGTCGTCAACGTCGGCCTCCAGATGTTCGAGGAGGACATCGCCGCACAGGGCACCGCCGTCACGAACGTGGACTGGATGCCGCCGGGCGGCGGCGACCCGGCCGTCATCTCGGCCCTCGACACTCTCGCCACCGGGGAGCTGCCCGAGCGCATTGCCACCGCCAACGCCGAGGCTGTCGAGCGGATCCTGACCGCCCAGCCGATGCTGATCGGCTACGGCCGCGCCCTGGATGTCGTGCCCGGGATGACTCCCACCACGATCCTGCACGCCGGCCCTCCGATCACGTGGGAACGGATGTCGGGACCCATGCGCGGTGCTGTCACCGGCGCGATCGTGTTCGAGGGTCTCGCGAAGGACATCGATGAGGCGGCCGAGGTCGCGGCATCTGGAAAGATCACATTCTCGCCGTGCCACGAGCATCAGTCGGTCGGGTCGATGGCCGGCGTCACGTCTGCCTCGATGTACATGCACATCGTCCGCAACCAGACCCACGGCAACATCGCCTACACGAACCTGTCGGAGCAGATGGCGAAGATCCTACGGATGGGCGCGAACGACCAGAGCGTGATCGACCGCCTGAACTGGATGCGCGACGTGCTGGGCCCGATGCTCAAGGAAGGGATGGAGATCGGCGGCCCGATCGACCTGCGCCTCATGCTGGCCCAGGCCATCCATATGGGCGACGAGGCGCACAATCGCAACAATGCCGGCACCGTTCTGCTGTTCCAGGCGCTCGCTCCGGCGCTACTGCAGACGAGCTTCACGGTGGAGCAGAAAAAGGAGGTGTTTGACTTCATCGCGAGCTCGGATTACTTCTCCGGCCCGACCTGGATGGCCACCGCGAAAGCGTCGTTGGACGCCGCGAACGGCGTCAAAGACTCGACGATCGTGACAGCCATGGCACGCAACGGAGTCGAATTCGGAATTCGGGTCGCCGGCCTTCCTGGTCAGTGGTTCACCGGCCCCGCGCAGCAGGTCATTGGCCCGATGTTCGCCGGCTACAAACCGGAGGACTCCAGCCTCGACATCGGCGACAGCGCCATCACCGAGACGTACGGCTTCGGCGGCTTCGCCATGGCCGCCGCCCCCGCCATCGTCGCGCTCGTGGGCGGCACCGTCGCGGAGGCGGTCGGCAACACCCGCACGATGGGTCAGATCACCACAGCGGAGAACCCCAACGTCACCATTCCGGCGCTCGGCTTCCAAGGTTTGCCGACCGGCATCGACGTCCGCAAGGTGATGGACACCGGCATCCTGCCCCTGATCAACACTGCCATCGCGCACAAGGAGCCCGGAATCGGCATGATCGGCGCCGGCATCACCCACCCACCCGTCGAGGCCTTCCAGAAGGCGACGATCGCGCTGGCTGCGACGATCGCCTGACTGGGAGTCTCACTCGAGAAACGACATCGACATGACCCAGCCCACCACCGAACGCGACGCCGCTGCGGGTCCTCAGCTCGAGTCCGAGTTTGAGCACACGCCGGTCCCGGCATCCAACCGCAAGTCCCTCTTCACGGTCTCGGCCGTCTGGTTCGGCTTCCCGATGATCCTCACCAACGCCGTACCCGGCGGGCTGGTGGTCGCCATGCTCGGCTTCTGGCCGGGCGTGACCGCAATCGTCGTGGCCAACATCATCATGTTCTTCTATGTGAGCCTGCTCAGCTACCGTGCCGGTCAGACCGGCAAGAGCTTCGCGCTGCAGGCCACCGAGACGTTCGGCACAGTCGGCTACGCGATCGCGTCGGGGTTTCTCGCGACCGTCGTGGTGGGGTGGTTCGCATTCAACACGGGAGCCACCGGCTCCGCGCTGAACCATGCATTCGGCTGGAATGAGATGGTCGTGGCGGCTCTTGCCGGCATCGTGTTCATCGCGGTCACCTTCCTCGGGATACGAGCACTCTCGTGGCTCGGAGCGATCGCGGCACCCCTGTTCATCGTCGCGGTGATCGTCGCGATCGCGATCGCCGCGCAGACGCACGACTTCGGCCAGATCACCGGCTTCACCGGCGTCGGCGGCGGTGCTATGACATTCGGTGTGGCGGTGACCGCGATCATGGCCACGTTCGCCGATTCCGGCACGATGACCGCGGACTTCACCCGCTGGTCGAAGAACGGGCGGCAGGCAGTCATTGCCACCGCGACTGCCTTCCCGGTCGCCAGCTTGATCGCGCAATTGAGCGGGGGCATTCTGGTGGCGGCGGGGGCGATCGCCGGCGCGGCCAGCGCCGGCGGCGACTTCACGCCCCTCCTCACCGGGCCAGGCAACCCACTGCTGGACGTCCTGGTAGTCGTGTTCGTGGTCGTCAACCTCGGCTCGGTGTGCACGCACTGCCTGTACAACGGTGCGCTCGGCTGGTCGCACCTCGTGCGCTCGAAGATGCGTGTGCTCACGGTGATTCTCGGCGTGATCGGCGTGATCGCGGCAGTCCTGGGCGCGTGGAACTACTTCGTGAACTGGCTGTCGTTCCTCGGAGTGATCGTGCCTCCGCTGGGTGCAGTGCTGATTGCCGACCAGATCATCCTGGCCAGACGACTGCCCGGCCGTATTGAACGAGCATTCCGACCGACCGCATTCATCGCGTGGGGCGGCGGCGCCGCCGCGGCGCTGTTCATCCACTTCGCGGTGCCCTCGTTCTCAGACGCAGTCACGGGCCTCGTCGTCGGATTGATCGTGTACCTCGCGATCGAGACCCCCCGCGGCCGCGCGGAGCCGACCACCTGACACGAACATGCCAGAGCGCCCGACGTCGTCCTTTTCGGTTGCCGGTGTGCGCTTGTTCGCTTCGGCCGCCGCGGAGAGCGCTTATGGCAGTTCCCTCCCGTGGTAGCGCAGCAGTTGCGGCATGGCGAGGACGACCAGCGCCACGCACGCGATGAGCATCGCTGCGCAGAAGAACGTCGTGGCGGCAACACCGACGGCCTGGGCGATCATCCCCAGTCCTGCCGCCGCAACAGGCGTCATTCCTATCGCAAGCTCCTGCACCCCCAGCGCCCTCCCTTGCACCCCCGGTGGCGTCGCCATCAGGAGCAGGGTCGTCTGGAACACGCCGAACGGCGCCGAGGCCAATCCGATACCGCACAGCAGCAGGAACGAGAGCCACGGTTGGTCGGAGAGCGCGAACAGCGCCCAGAACACCCCCCACAATGCCGTGCCGCCGGCGAAGATGGCGCCCTTCCCCGGTACGTCGCCCAGCATCGCGATCACGATCGATCCGATCATCCCCCCCAGCCCCGCGCACGTGAGCATGGCGCCCAGACCCGCCGCGTCCAGCCGCAGGATCCGCTCGGCGAACACTGGCATGAACGACTGGAAGACCGGCCACAGGAGCATATTGGCAAACAGCGTGATGAGCATCACACTCAGCGCTACCGGGTTGCGGCCGATCGTCGCAAAGCCACCGATGACCATGCGCCACGGTGACTCGTGATGTGCCGCGACACCGGAAGTGGTCGTGCGCATGCGCCATAGCGCGACCAACGCGATCACGTACCAGACCGACGAGAGAGCCAGCGCCGCAGGTGCACCCAGCACCCCCACGAGAGCGCCACCGACCGCTGGCCCCACCATCTGCGATCCGCTCATGGCCAATACGTTCAGCGCGTTCGCATTGCTGATGTTCTCTCGCCCGACCAAGTCGAAGACCAGTGCGGCGCGGGCGGGCTGGGCAGGCGCCTGAGCCAGCCCCAGGACCAGCCCCGCCGCCATAAGTACGCCGATGCCGGCGGCCCCGGCGAACGCCGCTGTCGCGACTGCCACGATCGCGATCAGCGGCAGCGTGTTGGCGACGACGACCAGCCGCCTGCGATCGAAGCGGTCGGACAGCATGCCCCACATTGGGCCGAGCAGCAGCGGTGCAAACCGAAATGTCGTGAACAGCGCCAGCTGCAACGCCGAGCCGGTCAGCTCGTAGACCATCCAGCCCAGAATCATGGTCTGCGTCCACACCCCACCGAAGAAGCACACGCTCGAGATCCACAGCAGCCGGAATGGCACACTGACCCGCAGCGAGTCCACCACCCGGAGAGCGCTACGCCTTCGCGTGCTGGTGTCCAGAACCTTCTCGCGCGCTGCTTCCGAGGCGTTCCTCTCCCCAGCGCCGGCGACGTCCTCGCTCAGGGCGCTGCCAACAGTGCGGCACGAGCAGTGTGCCGATGCCGGACGCTGAAGCCGGAGCCGACCAGTGTCCGTCCGACGACCCCGATCATCCTCATGCGACCACCTTCTGCTTCTCGCCTGGGGAGGCTCCACCGAGACGCAGCGGAAAATGGCAAGCCGCCAAGTGGTCGGACTCCTCCGCCCCACGCATCGAGGGGGCCTCGGCAGCGCATCGCTCCTGCGCCAAGGGGCAGCGGGTGCGGAAGCGGCAGCCGCTCGGCGGGTTGCTCGGTGAGGGCAATTCACCATGCATCCGCATCGGGGCGGCGGGGGTGCGACCTGGGACGGCATCGAGGAGGACCTGGGTGTATGGATGGCGCGGTGCACGGAATACCTGCTCGGCGTCCCCGATCTCACAGAACTTGCCGAGGTACATCACTGCGACTCTGTCGCTGATGTGCCGAACCACGGACAGGTCGTGCGACACGAAGATGTAGCTCAAGCCAAGTTCGCGCCTGAGTCTCTCGAGCAGATTGATGATCTGCGCCTGCACCGAGACGTCCAGCGCTGAGACCGGCTCATCACAGACCACGAGCTTCGGACGCAAGGCTATCGCGCGGGCGATGGCCACGCGCTGGGCCTGTCCCCCACTGAGTTGGCGCGGGTAGCGGGAACCGTGAATCGTCGGATCAAGCCCGACGAGCTCAAGGAGCTCTGCTACGCGGGCTCTGCGCTGGGAGCGCGACAGGCTCGTCTGCAGCCGCAGTGGTTCGTCGAGCGACTTCTCCACTGGCCATCGAGAGTCCAGCGACGACATCGCGTCCTGAAAAATCATCTGTGCGCTGCGTCGTGCCGCGCGCTGCCGCCCGCCCCGGAGGCGGGAGAGATCCTCCCCATCGAGCACGACTCGTCCGTTTGTCGCCGTCGTCACCCCGAGGATCGTTCGGACGAGCGTCGACTTGCCGCTGCCCGTCTCTCCGACGATGCCGAGAGTCTCGCCGCGGCCGAGCGTGAAGGAGACATCTGACACCGCCTGCACTCGCTCACGCGATCCGGTGCCGAACGTCTTGACAAGGTTTTCGACCGAGAGTAGTGGCGTCGGGTCAGGCACGGGCATCGGGCCCTCCATTCGAAAGCGGGTGCCAGCAGCGGTAGCGATGGTCGGCCAACCCCTCCACAGGCGGGTCCTCCGTGATGCACACGTCAGTGGCGAAGCGGCACCGAGGTGCGAAGGCGCAGCCGACCGGCAGACTCCGCAAATCGGGTGGGCGTCCCTCGATCACGGGAAGCTCCGAGTGTGCCGGCGCATCCGGCTGCGGGACCGCCGTCATGAGAGCCTGTGTGTACGGCATGTGCGGCCGGTTGATGACATCGGAAACCGGTCCGTCCTCGACGACGCGACCCGCGTACATCACGGCGACGCGATCGGCATGGTCTTCGGCGATCCGGATGTCATGGGTGACCAGCACCACGGCTGTGCCGTGGCTGCGCTGGAGGTCGCCGAGCAGGCGCAGGATCTCAGCCTGCGTGGTCACGTCCAGTGCCGTGGTGGGCTCGTCCGCCAGCAGCACCCGCGGTGCGCAGCTGAGTGCGATCGCGATCACGATCCGCTGCCGCATGCCGCCAGAGAGCTGATGCGGGTACTCGTCGAAGCGGCGGGCCGCATTCGGGATCTGGACCTGATCAAGCAGTTCGAGGGTGCGTGCCTTGACCTGCGGCGCGCTCAGATCGCGCTGATGTATGCGAATCGCCTCGGCGATCTGCGTGCCGACCTTCATCGTGGGATTCAGAGACCGCAGCGGGTTCTGGAACACCATGCCGACCTCGCTGCCGCGGATGCGTCGCCATTCGTCTTCGGTGAGGTTCGTCACATCGCGGCCGCCGATGCGGATCGCGCCGCCGGACACATAGCCGCCGGGCGGCAGGAGTCCCATCGCCGCCTTCGCGGTCATCGACTTTCCGGCGCCGGATTCACCGACGATGGCGAGCATCGTGCCCGGCTCCACGGTGAGAGAGACACCGTTCACCACGCTCGCGTCCCCCACCCGTACGTGCAGGTCCTCCAGCTCGATCGCGGCCGCGGCAGTATGCTGCTCATCCGCCGAGACCGTCTCGGTGCGTGTGCTCATCTTTCGTCCCTCGCTTGCCGCAGCGACTCACCGAGGAGATTGAGCGCGCCGATCGTCACGAACAGGAAGATGCCTGGAACCAGCACGACCCAGGGCTGGTCGCCCAGGGACTGCTGACCGCTGGCCATCATGTTGCCCCAGCTGGGAGCAGGTGGTCGGATTCCCAGACCGAGGAAGCTCAGCGTCGCCTCGATGATCATCGCCGTGCCGCACTGCAGAATCGCGAAGGTGAGCAGCGGAGACGTGATGTTGGGGATCACATGGCGACGGACGATGGTCGACTCGCGGACGCCCGCGAGCCGTGCGGCCACGATGAACTCCTCCTTGCGCACCGACATCGTCGAGGCGCGTGCGATCCGCGCGGTGGCGGGGATCAGAAAGATCGAGACCGCGTAGATTTCGTTCATGAGGCTGGGACCGAGATAAGCGGCGATCGTCAGTGCCAGGACCAGCGCGGGGAACGCCAGGAGGACATCGAAGATCCAGCCAAGGACCTTCTCGACCCATCCGCCCCGATAGCCGGCGAGCATCCCGAGGACGCCGCCGACGACCAGCCCGATGAGCGTGGCACCGACGCCGACGATGAAGGACACCCGACCGCCGTACAGCGTGCGTGAGAGCATGTCATTGCCGAGTGGATCTGTTCCCAGCAGGTGGCCGGGTGAGAGCGGAGGCAGACGCGCATCGGCGAGCGAGCCGCCCGATGCCGGCGCCAGCGGGAGGATCTCTGGAACAACGAAGCACCCGATCACGATCAGGATCAGCACCCCGGAGGCGATCTCGGTTTGGCTCATCCGCTTCCAACGCCGTTTCGACCGACTCGCCGGAGGCGGCACGGCGAGGGAGCGGGTATCAGGCGTCAGCGTGATCATGGCGGATCCTTGGGTCTACGACTCCGTAGAGCATGTCGATGACGAGATTGACGATGACGACGCTCGTGGCGACGAACACCACGACGCCGAGCACTATGGGAACGTCGCGCGACGTGATGCTCTGGATGAGCAAGAGGCCGATGCCTGGGACGCCGAAGATGCTCTCTACGACGACCGATCCGCCCACGAGCAGGCTCGTCGTGAGGCCGACCATGGTCATCATCGGGAATACCGAGTTGCGCAGCACATGGCGGAACAGGATCGCCGGCCGCGGCACACCCTTGGCACGCGCGGTGGTGACGTAATCCTCGCGGGTGAGCTGCTCGACCATGTCCGCGCGCAGCAGTCGGGCGAAATAGGCGAACGGCGTGGCAGCGAGGGTGAGCGCAGGCAAGAAGGCCGTCGTGAGGTTTCCGATCGGATCCTGCGTGAGCGGGATCCAGCCGGAGACGGGGAACGCGCGCACCGCGATCGACAGCACGAGGATCAGGAGCAGTCCGACCAGGAATGACGGAGTCGCCAGGAACGAGAAGCTCAGGAGCCCGAGCAGACGGTCGAGGATGCCACCGGGGTTGCGTGCGGCCAGCACCGCCGTCGGGATCGCACAGACGATGGCGATCACGAGGGCGAGCACGACCAGCTCGAGCGTAGCGGGCACCCGCTGGGACACGGCATCCCACACCGGCTGATGGTTCACCAGCGACGACCCCAGGTCCCCGCGGAGAGCCGCCCCCAACCACGCCAGGAACCGCTGCGGCAGCGGCTGGTCGAGTCCGAGTTCCTTTGTCAGTGCCGCGATCTGATCGGGCGTCGCCTGATCGCCGAGCACGGCAGTCGCGACGTTGCCGGGGAGCGCGTTGATCAGGAAGAAGGTGAGGACGCACACGCCCAGCACGACCCCCACCAGCCGACCGAGTCGGCCTGGCAGCCTGTTCAGGACATCACCCACCTGTACACCCCCTTCTGACTCGCGAAACCCATCATCATTTACCGGACACCCACGCCTTATCAAGGTAGAAGATGTCAGTCACCAGGTATTGGATCCCGTGGATGCGCTTGTTCTGCAGGCGCATCACCGGGAAGTCCGAGATATACACCGTGGCGGCGACCTCGCCCATCCGCGCGGCCACTTGCTTGTAGATGTCCTTGCGTGCCTGCTCACCCTGGGTGGTGCGGCCTTTCGCGAGCAGCGCGTCGAGTGTGGCGTCCTGCAGTCCGCTCGGGTTGGCGCCGGCCGTGCTGTCGAAGAACGGGCGCACATAGTTGTCGGGGTCGGGGAGCCCCGGGATCACGAACTGGCCGGCCTCGTAGTTGTGCGAGAACACGTCAGCGATCTTCTGCGAGGGCTCGACGGCGTCGATCTTCATATCGATCCCGGCCTTGGCCAGCATCGACTGGACGGCGGCTGCCTGCTGCAGGAAATCGGAGCTGTTCGATACCTTGATGGAGAACGACAGCCCACCGATCTCATTCACGAGCTTCTTTGCCTCGGCGAGGTCGTAGCTCGGGTACTCGTCGACCTTCTCACCTGGCCACGCCCACGAGCCCTCGCCGATCATGCTCTCGGTTGGTTTGAAGTACCCGAAGAACAGCGACTTGGCGAGCGTCGCCTGGTCGATCGCGTAGCCGACGGCGCGCCGCGCGCGGATGTCGTTGAACGGCGGCTTCTGCGTGTTGAGCATGAGCTGGTTCACGCTCAGCGCCGGGCTCTTCATGAGCGTCAGGTTCGCGTCGCCCTCGGCTGCGTTCGCCTGCTGTGGGGCAACGAAGTCCATGACGTCGGCACCGCCCGACTTCAGCGTCTGCAGCGCCGAGTCTGCAGAGCCCAGGGCCCGGTAGGTGACCGAGTCGAGGTAGGGCTCGCCCTTGACCCAGTACGTCGGGTTCTTGACGAGCTTGACTTCCTGACCGACGACCTGGGACTTCACCATGAAGGGTCCGGTGCCGACCGGGTGCAGTCCATATTCGCCGCCCCATTTCTTCACGGCCGTGGGAGAAGCCATCAGGCCGACGGACGTCGTGGCGAGCGCAGACGGGAGGGCCTCATCCGGCTCACTGAGCTTTATCACGACGGTGCTGTCATCGGGCGCGGCCACCGTGATGTCCTGGGGCAGATTGCCGCCTTCACCGGCATGCTGGTCCGGATCCACCTGACGCTCGAGGTTGAACTTCACTGCTTCGGCGTTGAACGGGGTGCCGTCGGTGAAGGTGACGCCCTGCTCCAAATGGAATGTCCACGACAGCCGGTCGGCGCTCGTCTCATATGACTTCGCCAGCCATGGGATGATCTTCCCCTCCGGCGTCATGCGAAGCAGACTGTCGTAGATCGCATTGATGAGCCCCTTGATGGGAGTCACCGCGGGAACCGCGATATCGAGATGGGCCCAGGTACGACCGCTGATCACGAACGTGGCATCGCCGCCGGCGACGGGTTGGGCATTGCCGGGATCGGCGGGGGCAGGGCCGGATCCGCTGCAGCCTGCCAGAAGCAGTGCTGCGGCTGTCACTAGCGCCGTTGCTGCGACACGTGCACGCATGTGGGTTCTCCATTCGGAAGAGATGCGAGGCGGGAAATCCTCGCTATTGTGGATGGTATACAGTCGACCTACTGCTGTCAAGCGTTCGCCTTCGATACGTCCAGATGGCAGAATCGAGGTCGCGCAGGTGGCGGTGCGTACTGTATGTCTAGGAACAGACTTTCCCATCCGGAGGAGATCGCTCATGACGCAGCTATCCGTCCCGCGGCGGCATGCCGCACCTGCGGACGGCACCCCCACTCTTGGCGAACGCCATCAGCCCCTGCGTGAACAGGTGCGCGACCTGATCAGAGAGCGGGTGGTCCGGGGCGAGCTCGCCCCAGGTGATCGTCTGGTAGAACGGACGCTCGCGGAAGAACTGGGCGTGTCGCGCGTTCCGGTCCGGGAGGCCCTGAATCTTCTGAAGGGCGAGGGGTTCGTCCAGGACGTGCCTCGACGCGGCGTGATCGTGACGATGCTGTCCCGCGACGACGTCGATGATCTGTTCGAGGTGCGCGAGGCACTCGAGGTCCAGGGTGCGCGCCTCGCCTGCCGACGGGCGACCGAGGACGAGATCGCAGGCCTCACCGATATGGCGGCACGTGCGGAGCAGGCACGTGACGATGGCGACTTGGAGACCATGGCCGACCTCAATGCCGCGTTCCACGACGCCATCCCCCTGCTCGCACACAACCGGACGTTGGCGACCACGCTGGAACCCCTGGAAGGTCGGCTCCACTGGGTACTGCGACAGAACCACTCACCCGAACTTCTCCTGAGGGAGCACTCCGAGCTGGCAGCGGCGATCGCCGACCGCGACGCCGACCGCGCTGCGGACGTCGCGCGCCGACACGTCGAGACGAGTCGGGCGATCTGCCACGAGGTCATGTTCGCGGCCAAGGGGTAGGCGCGGGCGTTGCCGTCGGCACGTCACATAAGACTGGGGTCTGCGCACCGGGCCGCAGCGGTTCGTGCGCCATGCGAAGGGGGCGCACTCGGTGCTGGATCATGCCCGGTCGCCGCGGCCGATACCGCACGGTTCCGGCTGCCGCGGGGCGCTGTGGCGCTCATGGACGGAGGGGCCGGTGAGTGGGTGCTGCAGTCGGCTCATCATCTGAGCGTCCACCCGTGAGTTTCAGCCCTTGATGACGAACTCGCGCGCGAGCAGGCCGGTGTTGGTCGCGGAGGACGCCCAGGTCACGCCCGCCTTTCCGAGCAGGGCGGTTTGCGTTGCGAGACCCTGCGGGTCCAGATCCGTGCCCAGGACGTAGCCGAGGATCTCGAGGTGCCGACCACGCGCAGCCGCGGCATCCTTCGCGGCATGGATCGCGGGAAGCATCGCGCCGACCGGGTCGTCGGATGCTCCTTCGCCGAGGACGAAGTCGAGCACAACGACGCCGACCTCGGGGTTGGACGCCGCCGCGACGAGTCGTCGAGAGCGCTCGGCGGCATCGGTCTTGGCATGCGGGCCGGTGCCGGATTCAGTGCCGAGGTCCCAGAACACGTGGGCCGGGGTGTCGATGCCGTCTTCGAGTGCGTCCTCACGCACATCGGCGTGGCGTTCGCGGGCGAGTGCAACGGCCTCGGCACGTAACCCGCCGGAGACGAACAGACCGCGGATGTATCGCTGCTCAGCGCCCAGCAGTGCTCGTACCTCGGCGATGAGCGGTTCGTTCAGCGGATGCAGGTCCAGTGCCACCGCATCCACACCGTCGGTGATTACGGCCGCGAGTGCGGCGGGCTTGCTCCGGGTCTCTACGGCGACGCCGAGCACCGCACCGAGCGCAACGGTCGCGGCGTCCGCGCCGACGAAGCAGACGACAGCCGGAGTGGTGCCGGCCGCGAGCCGCTCCAAGACCGCCCTCGCGGGGTCCGGCGCAGGAAAGGTGGCCACCACCACAATGACCGCGGTGCCCGGGTCGGCCGCGAGCGCGTCGACACCGGCATTCACTGCGGCGGCATCATCGGACGAATCCAGCGGACCCGTCGCGACGTAGCGAGAGATGCCGCCCGTGAAGTCGTGGATGCGGACGGCCACCTCTTGGGTGGCCGCGCCTGGTGGGCCGACGATGCCGATACGACCGCCCCGGACGTGCGTCCAGGCGCGCGCTCGAGCGGTGTCCGGTCGGGGATCACGCAATGGTACCGAGGCGTATGCCATGGGAGGTTTTCCCGTCAGCCCTCGGCCGCGGCGATGAGTTCGGCGATGGCAGTGTGCCCATGACGCAGCGCGAGCTCGCGCGGTGTAACGCCATACTTGTCGGTCATGCCGGGGTCTGCACCGTGCTCGAGCAGCAGGTGCACGATGCGCTGCTGGCGAGGACCACCGTCGTTCAGAATGATGGCCTCGATCAGCGCCGTCCACCCCACACCATTCGTATGGTTGACGTTGATGTCGGTATGCGTCAGAAGCTCTTCAGTGATCTCGAGGAAGCCCTTCTCACACGCTGGGGTGAGGCCGTTGCCGCCGAAACGGGTGAGCCGGCTCAAGTCGGTGCCGGCGTCGATCATGATTCGCACCAGCGCGAGATCGTTGGTGATACAGCCGAGCAGGAACGGGTTGATGCACGTGTTGTCCTGTTTATCGATGTCCGCACCCGCGGCGGCGAGGACTTTCACGACGTCGTAGTGCCGACCGATCGCTGCCAGGAGGATCGGGGTGCGTCCGCGGGCGTCGACAGCATCGAGGTCGGCGCCCGAGGCGACCAACTCCTCGACGGCCTCTGTGTGGCCAGCGATGGCCGCTTCGAACAACGACGGTCCCGACATGGTCTCAGCTGTCACGGGCCCCTCCTTCTGATAGGCGGCGTGCGAGTGTTGGAGAGAGCCTAGCAGATGGTATACAGCATGCGGTAGCCCAATATGGCTCCTCTGCGCATGCGTTCGACCTCGCCGAAACGGTGGAGCCGCGCCCGGCGCTCAGGCAGCGCATCGCACACGCATCGACCTACGGACCCGCACGGGGCTGTTCCACGAGCGGGACACCACCGCCGCCCTGGATCAGGATGCGGCGGATCCGTCCGGCAGACAGTCCAACACGCTCAGGAACCGCAACATGGCCTCGGTGGCGTTGGTATGCCGACGCCACAGCACCGTAATCTCCAGCGCACCGATCGACGGTGTGGTCCGCCGCACCACGATGTCGGACCGTGCCGCCCGGGCTGCATCGGGCACGACGCCGATCCCCAGTCCGGCCGCGATCAGCGGCAGCGCCGTCTGCGGAGTCGCCAGGTGCCTGATCCTCGTCGGCGAGATACCGGCGATCCGCCATGCATCACCCACGAGCGCCTCGATCCCCGGAAACCGCTCCACCAGGTGCGGCACCAGCCAGATCTCGGATTCGAAGTCTGCCAGCTCGACGGGATCCGCCGTCCCCGTGTAGCCAGGCGGCAGTGCGAGCACTATCGGCAACTGGCCCGCATAAGACACATTCATCTCGTCGGCCACGGCAGCACGCAGAGCACGGATGTCGGCCGTCGCGACGATGCCGACATCAACCTCCGCGCGACGCACCCTCTCCAGGATCTGGCCAGACGGGGGGTCGAACAGCTCGATGTCGACGTCCGGCGCCTCGATCGCGTAGCGCGCCAGGAGCGGGGGAAGGAATTCCCAGGTCAGGATTGGCCCCACCGCGAGCCGCAGTTCTCCGGCCCGACCATCCCCCATATGGCGCAGCGTCTGCTCGATGCGTGCCGACTCGTTCAGCAGCATGCTTCCGGCGTCGATCAGGTAGCGCCCTGCCGGTGTCGGATGCACGCCTCGACTGCTGCGCGTGAGCAGGCGTACTCCAAGCTCGCGCTCAAGCTTCGAGATCGCAAGGCTCAGGGGCGGCTGCGTCATGTGCAGCCGGGTGGCGGCCGTCGAGATCGACCCGGCTTCCACCACCGCGGCGAAGTAGCGCAGCTCCCGCAAGTCCATACTTTAAGTATATGCCCCCAACCGGAGAATGATATTTCCGATATGGCATACGGTCTGCCAGTCTCGATTCAGATCACTCGCCTGAAAGGACCCCCCGATGCCCTTGTCGCCACGCCCCCTCAGCGGCCGTGAAGCCGCCACCTACCGGACTCGCGTCACACTGCTGGGAACCGCGGGAGGACCACCGTGGTGGGAGGGATCTGATCGGCAGGGCATCTCCACGCTCATCACGGTCGGTGACGCCCAGTACCTCATCGACTGTGGCGAGGGATGGGGCCGCTCATTCCGGCGCAGCGGGGAATCCGTCCCAGGCTTCGAGCACGGTATCGACCGCTTCCGGGCGGTGTTTCTCACCCACCACCATTCCGACCACACCATTGACTACCCCAACCTGCTGCTGCTGGCGTGGCACAACGGTTCCAACAGCCTGCGTCAACCCATCCAGATATACGGGCCAGGCGATCGCGGCAGCCTGCCGCCGATCTTCGGCGACCCCGAGATCGACCCGGGCGTGTGGTGCCCGGAGTCGCCGACCCCGGGCGTGCACGAGTCCACCGAGAAGTTGCTGGCTGCCTATGCGACCGACATCAACGATCGCACTCGCGATGAGGGCAAGCGGAACCTGCGCGACATTTTCGAGGTGCACGACATCCCGCTTCCGACGGCGGCCACTGCCCACGCCAACATCGACCCCGCGCCCGTGATGGAGCCTTTCCAGGTCTACCAGGACGAATACGTGACCGTCACCGCCATCCTCGTCGACCATCGGCCCATCTTCCCCGCGTTCGCCTTCCGTTTCGAGACGGCCGACGGCTCGATCGTCATCTCCGGTGATACCGGCGTGTGCGACAACCTCGTCACCCTCGCACGCGACGCAGACCTGCTTCTGCACGAATGCATCGACCCGGACTGGATAGAGGGACGGGTCGGGGCCAAGAGCGGAAACGACGACCCGTATCTGCGGCAGCACCTGCTCGCCGCCCACACTCCCATCGACGCCGTCGGCCCGCAGGCGCAGAAGGCGGGCGTGCGAACGCTCGTGCTCACCCACCTGGTGCCCGGCGACACGCCCGTCGACAAGTGGCAGCGGGCCGAACGCGGCTTCGATGGACTGACCGTCGTGGGAGAGGATCACATGCACTTCGGGCTCGGAGCACCGATCGCGCACGATCCGGCGACGCTGGTCGCCGCGGCACCGGAGCCCGCCCGTGGCTGAGACCCCTCGTATCGAACCGGGATGCGGTGCGGGTTGCAGCGACTGGCAGCACGTGAGCCCGGGGACGGGGCCCACCATGAGCTTCATGCACGAGTCGAGGGCACAGCGCGTCGCCTTCGGAGCGGGACAGGCGCTCGAGTTCGTGCGTGCCGAACTGAGCAGGACCCCGTCCATCCGCCCACTGCTGATCGTCGGCTCGGCCGGCACAACGCTGGCAGCTGCGATCTCGGCAGACCTGCCGGCCGCGCGCATCTGGGACGAGGTCATCCAGCACGTCCCTGCCGAAATCGCCGAGCGCGCCCGGGCAGCGGCCGGCGATGCCGACGCCGACGCGATCGTCAGCATCGGGGGCGGCTCGGCGACCGGGCTCGCCAAGGCGGTCGCCCTGACCACCGGGCTGCCGATCATCGCAGTACCCACGACATACGCTGGTTCCGAGGCGACCGACGTGTGGGGCGTCACCGAGGACGGGCGCAAGATCACCGGGACCGATCCGCGAGTGCTGCCGCGCACGGTCGTCTACGACAGCATGCTGACGGCGTCACTGCCGGTGCCACTGAGCATCTCGTCCGGACTGAACGCCCTTGCGCATTGCGTCGACGCGCTGTGGGCGCCGCGCGCCAACCCGATCAACGCTGGCACCGCACTGGAGGGCGCCCGCGCGCTGCGGGTCGCGCTCCGGGCGCTGATCGCGGATCCGCGCGACTCTGACGCACGGGATGGATGCCTGTACGGTACGTACCTGGCAGGCGTCGCGTTCGCGTCAGCGGGCTCGGGTATGCACCACAAGATCTGCCACGTCTTGGGCGGAACCCTCGACCTGCCCCATGCTGCCACGCACGCCGTCGTGCTCCCGTATGTGCTTGCCCACAACACCCCCGGAGCCTCGCGGCAGGCGCGACGCCTGGCCGTCGCCTTGGGTGCGCAGACGGTGGCGCCGGAATCCGCTCTGGTCGCGCTGCAGACGCTACGAACCCAGCTGGGCGCGCCCCGGTCGCTGGGCGAACTCGGCATGACCGAGCAAGACATCCCCGTTGTGCTCCCGCAGATACTGCACAGCATCCCGTCATCCAATCCCGTTCCCGTGACCGAGCAGTCGGTCGCGGGCCTGCTGCGTGCCGCCATCCGCGGCGCCGAACCCATCGTCAAGGAGGACGCATGAAAGCCGAGACCATCACCGGCGACTCCGAGCAGCAGGGCGCGCGTGAAGTCGAATTGACCGAGCGTGTGACTCGGTCGTTCGAGGGCGCGAGCGACCCGCGGCTGAAGGCGATACTGACCTCTCTGACACGCCACCTCCACGCGTTCGTGCGCGAGGTGCGATTGACCGAGGACGAATGGAACGCCGGCATCCGGTTCCTCACCGACGTGGGCCACACCACCGACGACAAGCGGCAGGAGTTCATCCTGCTCTCCGATACCCTCGGCGTGTCGATGCAGGTCATCACTGTCAACAACCGGGCCTACCGCGACGCCACCGAAGCGACCGTCTTCGGCCCGTTCTTCGTCGATGGCGCGCCACAGATCCCACTCGGTGGCGATATGGCTGCTGGTGCGACCGGTGAGCCGTGCTGGGTAGAGGGGACAGTCCGCGACACGGACGGGAACCCCGTCCCCGGCGCCCGGATCGAGGTATGGGAGGCCGACGAGGACGGTATGTACGACGTGCAGTACGACGACGACCGGACCGCTGCCCGTGCACACCTGTTCAGCGCCGCGGACGGCGGTTTCCGATTCTGGGGCATCACCCCGACGCCGTACCCGATCCCTGACGACGGGCCGGTCGGCGGCATGCTCGCCCGTGCCGGCCGCTCACCCATGCGGGCCTCGCACCTGCACTTCATGGTCAGCAGCCCCGGGCTGCGCACGCTGGTCACACACATCTTCGTGAACGGAGATCCGCTCCTGTCCACCGACTCGGTGTTCGGTGTCAAGGAGTCGCTCATCAAGGACTTCGTCCGCCAAGACCCTGGCACGGCCACGCCGGATGGCCGCACGATCGCGGGCACGTGGGCGCGCGTCTCGTTCGACATCGTCCTCGCCCCCGTCGGCATCGGCTGACCGCATCATCCCCCACTACCCGAACCGGGTGAACCGCCCGATTCCCACCCCGAATGGAGAACACACATGCGTATACGTCTCGCAGCAACGGTGCTGGTGACGGCCGCGGCTCTGCTTCTGGCAGGCTGCAGCGGTTCCAGCCCCGCACCGGCAGGTTCAGGTGACGGCAAGCCTGTCGCCGGCGGCGATGCCACGTTCGTGATCAGCGGTCGTACCTGGGCCCATCTCGACATCGCCGCACCCGCGGTGACACCCGTGAAGGGGTTGATCAATGCCATCTATGACGGCCTGCTCCGGATGACCCCGGATGGGAAGATCGTGCCATGGCTGGCGAAGTCCTATGAGACCAGCCCGGACCGGCTGTCCTGGACATTCCACTTGCGGGAAGGCGTCACCTTCACCGACGGCACCCCGTTCGACGCGGAAGCGGTCAAGTTCAACCTGGAACGTCAGGTCGACCCGAACCAGCACGCCGGTGAGGGCGGCAACCTGCCCCAGGACATCACCGTGGATGCCCCCGACGAGCACACCGTGCTGGTCAAGCTCAGCGAGCCCGACGAGGCCCTGCCCTCCGCCCTGGCCACCACCGCGGTGGGGCTGATGGCTTCGCCGACCGCGGTGAAGAAGTGGGGCGCCGAATACGGGTTGCACCCAGTGGGGGCGGGCCCGTTCATGCTCGACTCACAGGTGGTCGGCCAGCAGGTCAAACTCGTGAAGAACCCGGACTACTGGGTAAAGGGCGAGCCCTACCTCGACTCGGTCACCTACCGTACTCTCGGGTCGGCGGATTCCGCGCTGCAGACGCTGAAATCCGGTGGCGCCGACGTCATGGACTCGGTCGCCCCGCAGCAGGCCAACGCCGTCGGGAACGACGCGTCCCTGACATTGACCAGGAACCCGTCGCTGGGTGTGAACCTCATGATGCTGAACACCACCAAGCCGCCGTTTCACGATGTGCGTGCGCGGCGGGCGGTGGGCTACGCCCTGGACCAGCAGACGCTGTCGACGTCTCTGTTCTTCGGCTACTTCAAGCCCACCGAGAGCATGATCGCCGAAGGATCGTGGGCCTCGCCGGGCCAGACTGTGGACTCGTATCCGTCGTACGATCTGGACGAGGCCAAGAAGCTCGTCGCCGACATCGGCGGTCTGTCGTTCTCATTCAAGGTCCCGAACTCGTCGGACTGGCTGCAGCAGGCGGCCGCCATTCAGAGCATGCTCGCCAAAGCCGGGATCGACATGAAGATCGAGGCCGTCGAGCCGTCCAAGAAGATCGCAGACTTCTTCTCACGCAACTACGAGGCGATCCATTTCGCGGTACCCGGTCTGCCGGATCCGGACAACTATGTCCGTCCGTTCTTCGACAGCACCGCCGGAGCCAACCCCAGCGGGCTGCAGGACGCCGACCTCGACGCCCTGTTCGCCAAGGGTCGCACCACGGCCGGTGACGACGCGCGCAAGGACATCTACCGGCAGGTCGCCCAGCGGATGGGCGAGACGGCCGCAGCGGTGTACATCTCGGACTACCCGTGGATGACCTTGCAGAACCACCGCATCCACGACGTGGAGTTCCTGCCCACCGGAATTTCGTATCTCAACGAAGCCTGGGTGGACGGAAAGTAGCACGTGCCCTCCCTCCGGGCCTGCGCCGCGCGGGCCCGGAGGGGTTCGCGCGTTCCCGAACGGCGAGGGAAGAACTCACCCCACCGGCTCGAAGGGTGCCCGGCCTCGCGCGCGCAGAATACAGTCGAACGCACGTAAAGCCCGACGTGCATCGCTATCGGTGCTTGGTCTCTGTCCCCGGGGTTCAGAAGACGATGGTGTGGTTGCCGTGTCGGATGACGCGGTCTTGGGCGTGCCAGAGCACGCCGCGGGAGAGGACGTCGCGTTCCACGTCGGCGCCGCGGCG